>DASPKX010000094.1:0-104342 GCA_035627835.1 Candidatus Methylomirabilota bacterium | reverse complement strand
TTTGATGCCAGCAATGCCCCCACCCGTGTGGCGGCCGAGATCAAGGACTTCGACGCGGAAGTCTATATGAGCCCGCGGCAAGTCAAACGGCGTGAACTTTCGATCCAGTATGGCATCGGCGCCGCCCGCAACGCTGTTGATGACTCCGGCCTGCTCATCCAAAAGATGAACCAGGATCGCATCGGCATCGTTGAAGCCACCAGCATCGGCGGCATGGAGAGCACCCTCAAAGCCCATCTTAAGTTCCTCAACCAGGAGACGCATCGGATGAGCCCCTTCACATTCATCAACGCTTATTGCGGCGGTGGAAGTGGCGAGATCGCGCTCGAACTGGGAATCCGCGGCCACGCGGTGACCTATTGCTCGGGCAGTTGCTCCGGCAACGATGCCATGGGCTACGGCCTGAAGATGATTCAGGACGACGAGGTGGACGTGATGCTCGCGGGCGGCGCCGAAGCTCCGCTGATGCAGGCGTTTTGGCACGGGTTTTGTGTCACGAAAGTGATGACGCAGCATAACGACGATCCACAGGGGTGCATGCGGCCATACGACCGGACGCGCGATGGTTTTCTCCTTGGCGAAGGCGCCGCCTTTGTCGTGTTAGAAGAATTGTCTCACGCGCTGGCACGGGGCGCCCGCATCTACGCCGAAGTCCTTGGCCATGGCCGGGCATGTGAAGCGTACGACTCCGTGGCGCCTCACCCGGAGGGCCTGGGCTTGGCCCGGGCCATGGAGAAAGCTTTGCGCGCTGCCTCCCTGCACCCAGGGGAGATCGACTACATCAACACCCACGGGACCGCGACTCCGCAAAATGACCTCGCCGAGACCACAGCGATTAAGAAACTCTTTGGGCACCACGCCACCAGGCTCGCTGTGAGTTCAACCAAGCCGGTCACAGGCCATTTGCTTGGCGCGGCGGGCGCGATTGAGACGGTTGTCTGCGCATTGGCTATTAAGGAAAAGCGGATTCCGCCGACTATAAACCTTACGGAGCCTGAGCGCGGCTGCGACCTTGATTACGTGCCAAGGCAGGCTCGAGCGTTCCCGCTCAAAGCCGTTATGAACGTTAACACTGGGTTTGGAGGGAAGAACTCGAGCTTGATCCTCGGAGCATATTCCAGCCCGTGATCCAGTTCTTTCAACTGATCTCGATAGGGGCGGCTGTTCTCAACCTGCTCCTCGCCTTTTTTCTTCTCACTCGCCAGTTCCGCTCGTCCCTGAACCGCACCTATTTCCTCTGGGGAACTTCCATCGCCGTCTGGAACATCGGCGTCTTCTTCATGTTTCGCGTGAAGGACGTGGAAGCAGCTCGGTTCTGGGCGCGCTTCGTGCACATGGGAGTGATCTTCCTTCCCGTGAGCCTTTTTCACCTCGCTCTCCTGGTCGCCCAGGTGCGAAAAAGCCGCTGGATCTGCGGCTTTTATGGCCTGCAGATTGCCTTCGCCCTTCTCAACTTCACCCCCCTGTTCATTGCGGACGCGAAGCACGTGGGCTACGCTTGGTACTCAGTCGCGGGCCCAATTTATTGGTTATTCATGCCGGTCTACAGCGCGGCCGCAGTGGGAACTTTGGCTGCCCTCAACATCCGCAGAACCCAGGTTTTCCCACTTCATCGCGCTCGCTTGCATTCATTGATGCTCGCCGCCGCGCTCCTGATAGCGTTCGGGTTAAACGACATTCTCCCCATTCTGGGCATTTATACTTATCCCGGAACCAACTCGCTCATTTACCCGCTGGGCAGCCTCGCCGCGATTTTTTACGGCGGCATCGTTTCCTACAGTGTGCTTCAGCACCAGCTGCTCAACGTGCATGTGACGCTGGGCAAGGTCGCGGCTTACCTGGTTCGGATGTTTTTCTTCCTGCTCATCGGCTTCTCCCTGTTGATGGTCGCCGCCATCCTGTTCCCGAAACAACTTACGATGACGGGCGTGGGCATCAGCCTCGCTGTTATCGTGCTGAGTGGCTCCCTTGCTTCAGTGCTCTTTCCCCGCCTCTTTGGAACTGGCAACGACTCCTTTGAACGCCGCCTGCTCGGCGACCGATTCGAGTATCACGACAAGATCCAAGACTTTGTGCGGTCCATTCCGCTCCATGGCGACACGAACAACCTGCTGCAGAACTTTCACGATCTATTGGTGAACACTGTCCGTATCCAGAGTTATCACATCATTTTGTTGGACGAATCATCCCGGAAGTTTTCGCTGTTCCACTCCCATCCCGAGCGGCATGCCGCTGGCGCGGTGGATTTCGCGTACGACGCTCCAATTTTTGAAGT
This sequence comes from Candidatus Methylomirabilota bacterium, assembly GCA_035627835.1. Lineage (GTDB taxonomy): Bacteria > Verrucomicrobiota > Verrucomicrobiia > Limisphaerales > SXQI01 > DASPKX01. Next base: position 102,067 of record DASPKX010000094.1, on the reverse strand, counting down.
CTTCCGCAACGAGCGCATTGGCTATTTGCCCTTCAAGCAGGTTTACACGATGCCCGTATCCCCGGAAGCGATTCGAATCGCCCAGGCTGAGCTTGCGCTGTTCGACCCTGAAATCTGCTTTCCCTTTCAGTCGGACGAAGGCCCGCTCGGACTGCTCCTGCTAGGCCCGAAGGCAGGCGGAGAGCCATACACCGCGAACGACCTTTACATGTTCGACCTGCTTGTAAAAAGCTTGGCCATCGTGATGAACCAGATCCGCTTGAAGAACAAAGTGCTTCAAGCCGAGGAGATGGAATTGCTTGGCCGAATGTCCCGTGGCATGGCGCATGATTTGAACAATTTGCTGACGCCGGTCTCCACTTTCCTGCAGCTTTGCGCGAGCGGTCGCGATTTGTCGCGCATGCCCACAGAGTTGTTGCAGATTGCGGTGCGCAATGTCGGCACGATCAAGGATTACATCCAGGAGGCTTTGTTCTTCTCCCAAACTCAAACCGCGCAGTTTAAGTTCGCAAGACTGGACTTGCTAATTGAGCGGGTTGTCCAATCCTTTCAAGCGTCCCTGGACCGGAAAGCGATCACCACTACTGTTGAGGTTCCGGGCGAGATCAGCATTGAGATGGACGAAGTGCTGATACAACGCCTGCTCAGCAATCTTGTCTCGAATTCCCTCGATGCCTCCCCGCATGGCTCAACCATTCGCATCGTAGTCGAGCCGCTTACCCTTTCCGGGGATCCCGCCGAATGGCAGCGAATCCAAGTGATTGATGAAGGGGCAGGCATCAGTCCGGAGAACCTGAAGCGTGTGCTCAGGCCCTATTTCACCACCAAAATCCACGGTGATGAAACCCGCGGTGTCGGGCTTGGCCTCGCTATCAGCCAGAAAATTGTCCAGCTCCACGGCGGCGACCTCTCTATTACCAGCGAGGAAAATAAAGGCACAACCGTCCAGGTCGATTTGCCTTGCGTCCAGGCCCAGGGCCGGCCCGCGGCCACAGCTCACCTAGTCGCTTGAAAACGATCCTCGTCATAGCGAAGCAATCTGGCCTCGCCGCTGCGGTGAACGCGGTGGTCGATCCGGAGGTTTACCGGGTGACCGCGCACGAGGAGATCTTCGAAGCTGAAGCTCTCCTTTCGCAGAGCCTGGTGGATGCCTGCCTCCTGGACGCGGAACTGACCGACATTCAGCCCATCCGGATCATCAAGCAGATCCGCCGCCTCGCCCCCGCCTGTCCCATTCTCATCTACACCGCGAACAAACAATGGGAGTGGGAGGAGGACGCCTATTTGCTGGGTGTAAACCATATTTTGGGCAAGCCCGTGCGCGCCCGCGTTCTGAATGCCCTGCTTGAGCGCTGCCAGAGCGCTGAGCCTGCCCCAAGCCCCGCCATTTACGCGCCTTTGCCCCAACGTGAGACCTCGAAGCAAGGGCTTCCCCCTGAGCGCGCCCTCGAAGTCCTCCGCGATTTCTCAGCCATCCTAACCCATAGCCTCTGCTCTGAATCGCTCCTCAAGCAGATACTCCTTCTGCTTCGCGAAATCCTTGGCGTCAATCGCGCGGCCATATTCCTGCGGCAACCGATCCCCGCCTCGGGGGGATCCTTTAAAGCCGATGAACTCCTTCTTCGCCCAGCGTGCGCAATAGGGATTGCTTCTGAGTTGCTCGATCACATCGCTCTCTCGCCGGATCGCGGCATCGGTCGCCACCTTTACCGCTCCGGGCGCATCCTAAAAAACGGCAGTGATGAAGCCCGAACAGACCTCGTTGCTCAGAAGGAGTTCGCGGTGCTCGGCGCCCAGGTCGCGATCCCCATTCTCGATCGGGAGTCTTTGGTCGGCGTGGCTGTTTTCGATGGGCGGTTAACAGGCGAGTTCTTCGCCAACGAAGAGCTTTCGTTAATCTTCCATTTGCTTGAAGGCGTCGGCCTTGCCATCAAGAACAGCTGGCTGCACGACCAGATCGCCTCCAGCCACGAGATGCTCACCGACGTGCTAAATGAGCTGGAGAGCGGCTGCATTGTGGTGGATCGCCAGTTCAAGGTCATTCATGCGAACCCCGCCGCTCGCAAGTTCTTCAAGCAAGGGGTTGAAGCTGGCGCCCCGCTCGTGTTCAAGGATCTCCCGCAGGAGATCATCAGCAAGCTCTTCGAATGCCTGGAGAATAGCCAGCCGGCTGAGCCGTTCCGCTGGACCGCCTCCCCCCCAGAGGAGTTAACCTTGCTCGTGCGCGTGCGTCCCTTCCGAACGAAAAGCTCGCCCACACCCAACGCCGCTTTGCTCGTCGTGGATGACGTCACCGCCCAGGAGAGGGTGCATTTGCTGGAGATCGAGTCGGCAAACTTGCGCCTCACACAAAACATCGCCACCCATCTCGCCCACGAAATTGGGAACTCGCTCGTGCCGGTGATGACGTTTCAGGAACTCAGCCGGTCCGCCGATCTGCCAGCGCCCATCCAGGAGTCGGCTCGCAGTGGTCTTCGCCGAATTTCACGGCTGACTAAACAAATGCAATTTTTGGCCGATACAGGATTGCGGGGCCAGCGCGCGCAGCCGATTGCGGACGTTGTCTCAGCGGCGATCCATGAATCCGAAACGCCGGCCCAGAGCCGAATCGATCTCGCCCGGTGCGATAACAGCGCGCCGCAGTTGGTGCTTTGCGAGTTCGACAAGCTCAAGCATGCGTTCGCGGAAATTCTCATCAACGCCCTGCAAGCTAGCCCGCCTGAGAGCAAGGTGCATGTTTCCTGCGACGTTTCGACTTCTTCGGCGGGTGAGCCGCAGGTCTGCGTCTGCATCAAGGATGCCGGCAGGGGCTTTAGCTCCGAAGCAGCAGAGAAGGGGACACAGCCTTTCTATTCAACGCGCACCGTGGGCATGGGGCTCGGCCTCACCGTTGCGCGGCGGGTCATTGAAATGCACGGCGGGCGGCTGGATATCCGCCCTTCTGACGCAGGCTCGACCGGCATGGTGCGCGTTTACCTGCCTGTGGCGGATCGCCCAACTATCGCGTGATTGAACCGTTCCAAAGCTTTCCAAAACCATGAACAACAAAAACAAAGTTCTCCTCGCTTCCCTGGCCGTTGGCATTGGCGCCGCTCCGCAAGCGCACGCGCTCGGCATCCGCATAGCCGACCAGGCTCCCAAAGCCATCGCGCGCGGCAACGCCTTCGCCGCAACCGCGGATGATCCTTCCGCCATTTATTACAACCCAGCCGGCATCACTCAGCTCGAGAGCTTGAATGCCCTCGCCGGCGCGTATGTTGTCGTCATCGACTCGGAGTATGCGGCTCCAGATGGCTCGCGCATGGACACCAAGGACAAGACCCACGTGGTGCCCCATGCCTTCTACGCTTGGGCTCCCGAGGATTGGCCGGTGGCTTTTGGCCTGGGCATTTACTCTCCTTACGGCCTGGGATTGCAATGGCCGGATAACTCCACGTTCCGCGAAGGCGAAGGCAGCATTCGCTATGCAACTATTAATCCAGTCGTCGCCTGGGAAGTCTGCCCGACCTTCTCAATTGCCGGCGGCTTCCGTTACAACCACGCGAAGGCCGAGCTTCGCCAAACGATTGCCTCGCGGGCGATCTTCCCGCCGGGCGGTGAAATGCGCTTTATTGGTGACGGCGCAGATATTGGGTTTAACGCCGGGTTGCTGTGGAAACCGCATGAGCAGCACTCCTTCGGCCTGACCTACTTCAGCGCCACGCGCATTGAATTGGAAGGGGACTCAAGCCGCAGCGGCGCGGATGCCTTAGGAATTCCAACCATGAGCGAGCGCGCGGAAGCCCGTTTCCAATTCCCTCAGCATGTGGTGGCTGGTTACTCCTTCCGCCCGACGAAGCTGTGGAACTTTGAGGTCAATGTGGACTGGACCGACTGGGACATGCTCGACACGGTCACTCTGCAGCAAGCCTCCGGAAACCTCGGTTTGGCCTTTAACTGGCAGTCCAGTTTCATGTATGAATTTGGCGTCACCCGTTACATCGGTGAAACCTGGCGAGTCAGCGCCGGTTACATCTTTAGTGAAAACTCGGTTCCAGAGAGCAGCTTCAGCCCGCTCGTGCCAGATTCAGACCGGCATGTTTGGAGCGCTGGCGTCGGCGGCACACATGGCCAATGGGCGTGGGATGCTGCTTACCAGTTTGCGTGGGGGCCAAGCCGCGACATCGCAAACAGCACAACCGCATTCCCAGTAGGAGGCACAGCCAATGGTAGCTATGAGTTCTTCAGCCACGCTCTTGCGGTCACCGTCGGATACCGGTTCTGAGCATTTTGACGAGGCCCTTCAGCGCCGCACACTTCTGGTCGTTGACGACGAGGAGGGGCCTCGGCAATCGCTCTGGGCTATTTTCCAGGACGATTACGAAGTGCTCCAGGCCGGAAGCGGCCGGGAGGCGCTCGCCTTGGCGCGCTCGCGCCACATTGACGCGGCGGTGCTCGACATTCGGATGCCCGACATGCTTGGCACTGAGCTGTTGGGCTACTTAAAGAAGATCGATCCCGCCATCGAAGTCGTCATCCTGACCGCATATCAAACGGTCGAGACAGCGCGCCAGGCCTTGAAGCATGGCGCGTGTGATTACCTCACAAAGCCGTTCGATATCGGCGCGATGTGCGCGGCGGTCTCTAACGCAATGGAGCGGCGGAGCGTCACGGAGCAAAAGGCGGCGAATGAGCGCCTGCTACGCGAGTTGCAAACGGAGATCGGCAACCAACGGCTGCAGAATGAGGTCGCCCGGAACCAGGGGCAAATTTACGCGAGTGTTCTCCATGACATCAACAACCCGCTGACGGTCGTTTCCGGATTGATTGAAATGATGCATGCGCAGCTTGCGGACGCGACTCGCGTGGAAGGCAATGATCTCACCAAGATCAAAGCGCGCCTCGGGCAAACCAATCGCCAGCTCTTCAATTGCATCCAGCTTTCGCGCCGTTATCTGAGCTTCCTCAAACCCCGGTCCAGCGCGGATGCCACCGTGAGCGTAAACCAGGTGCTCGGAGATTTGCGGGAGTTGCTCCAGCATCATCCCAGCCTTGGGCGGAACGAACTCACGATCGGCGAGATGCCCGAGGATTTCATCGCCTCCATCAATGGGATCGATTTGATCCAGGTGCTCTTGAACCTCGCCGTAAACGCGCTGAAAGCCACGACCCAATCGCACAAGGTGGAGATTTACAGCCGGGTTCTCGAAAACGGCGTGGACATTGGCGAGGTCCGCACCAGCGAAAACTATCGGTTCCTTCCTTCGGACACGTTTCAAAATGAAGGCGCGCTCGTGGAGATCACAGTGCGTGACAATGGTCCAGGGATCTCAGCCCTGAACATGGGGCGCTTGTTTCAGCCCTATTTCACTACCCGCGCGCCTGGCCAGGGCACGGGCCTCGGCTTGTCGATAGTTCAACGCCTGGTCAGCCAGGCCCATGGCGCGATCTTCTTCGAAAGCGAAGAAGGTAGAGGGACAGTCTTCAAAGTTTATCTAGTCGGCAAACCCGCTGAACCAACTCAATAACTGCATCACTTCAGTGGCGCGAACTTCCCCTTCAAAGTTCATTGCAGTTGTCGATGACGAGCCCCGCGTCGGTGAGATCATCGTCATGTCGCTGACGATGGCGGGTTACGAGGCGAAGCTGTTTACCGATCCCGAAACGTTCCTGCACGACCTCGGAGCCATGGACCCTGCCCCCGACCTGCTCGTGACCGATTACCAGATGCCCCGGATGAACGGGTTGATGCTGATTCAAGCAGCCAAACGATTTCTGCCTGAGCTGCGCACCATTTCGCTCAGCGGCACTCTCCACGTCAGTGACATCAAGGAGGCGGATTGCATGCCCGACGTCAGCGTGCCCAAGCCGTTTCGTCAGGCCGAACTGTTGGCTGCGGTGCGAAAAGCGCTCGCGAAATAATCAGCGCGCAGCGTTCAGTTGGTTCAAAGCGCCGACGGTGTAGATGAGTGGGTAAAGCCGCTCGAAATACCAGAGCTTCGCGAAGTAGAATCCAATGGGCGCCGGATGTCGCCACTCGCCGGTTTCCACTCTTTCCGCGAGCCATTCGCCGCCGCGTCGGGCGGCGCTGAGCCATTGGCCGCCGGCGGCTGCTAAGGCTTCCACCGCCAAGGCTGTCTCTTCGATGGAACTCATGGCGGCGCATCCTCCGCCCCAACTGCCGTCTTCGTTCTGCTTATTGGCCAGCCATTCGAGGCCCTTGGCAAGGGCGGATGACTCACCCGCGCTCAGGAGTCCAAGCAGCGCGCGAGTTGTCCCGTAAGTTCGATTCGATTCGTCCGGTGAATGTTGGTTGCCAAACCAGAGGGGAGACCACGAGCCATCCTCGTTCTGGGTTTTTTGCAGGAACTGAATCGCTCGTTTGCGCGCGCGCTCAACACGCTTTTGCAAGTGGGCGGGCATTGCAGGCTCCCAAGCGGCCCAGGCGCGAAGCGAGTGCGCTGTGATGTCCGGGGAACTGCGGTCGAACGGCAAAGCGCCCCAACCTCGGCAGAACGTGGGGATCCCGCCATCGCGGTTCTGCAGATCCAGCAACCACTTCACCCCGCGTTCAGCAGCGTGGATGGCGCGAGGGCTTCGGGCTTCAAGTTTGCTCAAGGCCAGCAGGGCTCCAGCGGTGTCATCCGCATCGGGCACACCGCCGGGCAGCGGCGTCCAGGCCCAGGCCCCAGGCGCCGCGTTTGTGTAGGGATGGACGCCCGCAGTTTGCTGAGCGAGCAGCCAATCGATGATCGCGTCCGCCTTTTCTATTCCTGGAGAAAGCCCGTTCACCGCCAGCGTCGTGACCCAGGTGGAAAGGTTTGTGTCTATGGGCCAACTGCCATCGGGCCGCACTGAAGCTTCAATGAACTGCAACCCACGCTGTAGCGTTGGGTTGTCCTGCAGTCGCATGGAAGCGAGGCTCATGCTGACGAAGCTCGTGAGCGGCACTGCTTCCAAAAATCCGCCGTTTGGGGGCTGCAGGCTTTCGAGAATCTTCAGGGTGCGCTTCCGCGCGGCGCGACGGGCCAACCCGGTCACGGGATTCGATGTGGGCGCGTGGAATTCGCGGCCCTGCCCGATGGCGATGAGCGCGGGCAGGGCGTAACTAACCACAGGCAACTGAATGGCGCCCCAAAAGCTGCTGGGCAATGCGGCCAACTCGAACGGCAGGGGCAGGACGCGTTTCCATCCTTCCGCTCCTGTCTCGAAGCGTTGGCCAAGCACACAGGCCATCAGGATAGGGACGGAAAAGGTGCGGTCCTTTCCATAACGCTCGGCGATTGCTTGCGGCAGCCGTTCGCGCAAGTCACCGCCTGCGGCTTCCTTCAGCCACGCTTCAGCGCGCTGCACCGTCTCCGCGAACTGTGCGTCCGCGCCGGGCCCTGAGCCGAACGCCGCCCAGCCGAGAGCTGTGGTGCTGATGTTGCTGAAACTCAGCACTGTGTCGCCCCAGCCCCCGTCGGGGTTCTGATGATTCGCTAGCCACTCAAGGCCTCGGGCAATGAGCTGTGGGCGCGGGGGGGTGGACTCAACGCGCTCCATCGTCGCGAGCGCAAGAATGGCGGTGGCCGTGGACAACGCGCTGGTGGACAGCTCGCCAACCCAAATGCCTTCAGGCGTGCGTTCGGCCAGAAGCTCGCACTCAGCTTTGGCCGCGGAAGCAGCGATTCGGGACGGGAGAGGCATGGCGGCAGGGGGCTTCATCGGGCGTGGACAATTCCGGCGCCTGCGGCAAAATCACGGGCCATGGATAGACAAGCTGGCATTCAGCAGATTCGCAAATCGTGCGACATTATTGCCGCTGAGATGCTCCGAATCCATCCCGCAGTTCGCGCCTTGAACGACAAACCGACGCAGGACGACCTGATGAAGGCGTTGTATCAGCTCACGGTGGATCTGGAGACCGTCAAGAAACGGATCCTCAAGCTGGAGAAACAAGAGGACACTCCCGAGATGTAAGACGCCCGGTTGGTGACCGGGCCTCCCAAGGATCCCTTACTGCGTTGGCTTCTGCCAGTTCATGGAAGAGGTTCTCGTCGCCGTCGAGAGGACTTTGCCTTTGGCATCCACTAACTCCACCACAACGGTGTTCACTTTGAAGGCTGCGGCCGGGGCCGCGGATTCGGGCTCAACTTTGATGGCCAATGGCTGAACGCCGCGGCCGGGCTTCACATCGACTTCCTCAAGGGTGAACCATTCTGCGCTGCCTGGGTTGGCGCTATCGAAGACACGCACACGAACGGCGCCGCCGACGGCGGTGTTGTAACGCACGGTTGCAGTGGCGTTATGCGGATCGACTTGTTTGAAATCCTCGAACTCGATGGTGTTCCCGCTGGCGAGGGCTTGCCCGACGGCGGCCGCGGCGGCTCCCTGGGCGCGCCACATGAGGAGCATGGTGTTCAAAGATATGTTGAAGCGTTTCCCGTCCGCTTGATCCATCAAGAAGACGAGGATTTTGTCCGTTGAAAACGCGGAGGCCTCGTTGCCCAGGGAGGATGGGGGCTGAAACTTGACGGGGAAGAGCATGAAGCTGCGGCGCGACTTGGGAATCTCGACGGGAGCGCTCTGGAAATATCCAGCGACTCCTGGACTAGCCTCGCGCGTGATGTCCACGCCGATGAAGGGCTTGGCCAGGTTGTCCTTGTATTCGTATTCGACGCCGATCGTCATGGAGCTGCGATCCAGACTGCGGTTCACGACGTCCACGTTGCTAATGCGGCTATTGAGCCCTGCGGCGAGGTCGAGCGAAATGTCTTTGGCCGCGGACGCGAGAAGAATTGGCTGCTGCGGTTTGGCCTGGGCTGCGAGCTTTTGGGCCTCGGCTTCTGCTTTGGCCTTTGCCTCCGCCTCAGCTTTTGCTTTGGCCTCGGCGAGCAGGCGCTTTTCCTCCGCTGCTTTCGCCTGGGCTTCCAACTCCCGTTTTTGAGCCGCGAGGCGCTCCTGCTCCTCCTGAGCTTTCTTGATTTCGGCGAGACGCTTTTCCTCCTCCTGTTTCCGCTTCGCTTCCGCGAGGAGGCGCTGATCTTCGATGCGCTTTGCCTCGGCTTCAGCTTTTAGGCGCGCAACCTCGCGGGCTTCTGCTTCCGCTTTGGCTTTCGCCTCTGCTTCAACGCGCGCGCGCTCCTCGGCTTCAGCCTTCGCTTGCGCCAGCTTGCGCTCCTCGGCTTCTTTGGCGGCCCGGACCTCGGCAAGGCGTTTTTCTTCCGCCAAGCGCGCTTGCTCAGCGGCGAGCTTTCGTTGCGCCTCCTCGCGCGCGCGGGCCTCCTCCTGGCGTTTCGCTTGGGCGAGCTTGCGCTCGTGATCAATGCGTTTGGCCTCCTCCTCAGCGCGTTTTTGAGCAATGGCGCGGTCCTCAGCTTCCTTGCGAGCCTTTGCTTCGGCTTCGGCTCGGGCCTTTGCCTCGGCCTCTGCTTTCGCCTGGGCTATGCGCCGCTCTTCGGCTTCCTGTTTTGCTTTGGCTTCGGCTAAAGCCTTTTCACGGGCGAGACGCTTTTGCTCTGCCTCAGCGCGGAGGCGCTCCGCTTCCTTGGCGCGGGCTTCAGCAGCCAGACGCTCCTTTTCCTGTTGCTCCCTGGCGCGCTGGGCGGCTTCCTCCGCCAGGCGTTTTTGCTCCGCGAGGCGCTTGGCTTCCGCTTCGGCTTTCTGCTGCGCGATGGCGCGCTGCTGGGCTTCTGCCAAGGCTTTGGCTTCGGCTTCCGCGCGCGCCTTCGCTTCCGCTTCAGCTTTGGCTTGAGCAACCTTGCGTTCTTCCGCTTCACGGAGCGCTTTCTGCTCCGCGAGGCGCTTTTCCTCCGCGACTCGCTTTTGTTCCGCCAGAACGCGGGCCTGCTCCTCGGCGCGTTTGCGCTCCTCCTCGATGCGTTCGGCTTCGGCAACCTTTCGCTGCTCCTCAACGCGGCGGGCTTCCTCCTCCGCTTTCTTTTGGACGACTGCGCGCTCCTCCGCTTCGCGCTGCGCGCGAGCCTCGGCCTCCGCACGGGCCTTTGCCTCGGTTTCGGCTTTCAGGCGGGCTTCCTCACGCGTCTTACCTTCGGCCAGGGCGCGGGCTTCGGCCTGGCGCTTTTCTTCAGCCAGGCGTGTCTGTTCCGCAGCGAGACGCTTCTGTTCCTCCTGGCGGCGAGATTCTTCCTCAAGACGTTTGGCCTCGGCGACCTGGCGCTCCTGCTCGATGCGGGCGGCGCGTTGCTGGGCTTCCAGGCGCTCAGCTTCCTTCTGAGCCAATTCGGCTTTTGCTTTCTCAGCGGCTTCTTTGCGCGTGGCCGCTTCGGCCTCGGCTTGCAAGCGAGCGCGGTCGCGCTCGGCCGCGTCCGCAAGAGCCTGGGCGGCTTTTGCTTTTTGTTGCTCGCTTCCGCCCGCGCTGGCGGGAGGCAGCGCGGTGACCCTCACAGGGCCGGCAGCATTGCCCCACTTGATGGTGCGGAGGACAGGAATGCGCGTGAGGAGCTGGCTTCGGGTCGGGTTGAGGATCAGCATGTAGATGCGATCCGTAGTGATTTCGGCGGGGACGCCTGGCTCATCATTGAAGAAGCGGGCTTTAAGGGAAACGATTCCTTTGCCGCGGCTGATGGTGACAGGATCGGAGCCGAACCACGCTGAGACCCCTTTTTGGTCACGCTTGTCGAACTGCGGCACGAGAAGCGCCGTCTGGCCGCCCAAACCGTCGTACGTGTAGTCCATGGTGAGCACGACCTCCGCGCCGTCCTCACTCTGGCTGGTGACGCGGACGTTACGGACGGTGCTGCCGGTGACCTGGCTTTGGGTGCCGGGCTGGTTGCCGCCGCCGAAGCCGGGCGCCTGCGCGATGATCGGCCCAAGGGAAAGTTGGCAGGCCAAAACAACAGTGATGATGGGCTTCAGGGTTCGCATCAGGTGCATAAGCGGGAGCAATAACTTCCAATTACCACATTAGAAAAGGGTTCGGGTCTGTCAAAGCATTTGGGAGCCGTGAAAAAAGTTTGTCGAAAGGCCGGAATAGCCGGTTTTAGGCGAGAATAGGTGGGAATAACCGGGGGTACGCGGGAATAACCGACAGGTGCGAGCGCAGGGAGGGGGACCAAGCCCACCATGCGAGTCGTCAGCGCCAAGTGGAGAGGACCGCCGATTCCAAGCCTAATAATTATAGATGACGTGTAACCACACGCGCGTTGTATGTCAACGGGATTATATTAGCGGCTTCGGACTTGGGGCGGCGGCGCTGCTTCGCTTGTCTTTGGGGAACCCATCATCTACGGTGCAGGCATGTTCGATGCGTTGTCCACCAAGCTCCAGGAGGCGTTCAAAAACCTGCGGGGGATGGGGAAAATCTCAGAGGAAAACATCTCCGAATCGCTGCGTGAAGTTCGTCTCGCGCTGCTGGATGCTGACGTCAATTTCAAGGTAGCTCGTGATTTCATTGAACAGATCAAGCAGAAGTCGCTGGGCTCGGATGTTTTGCTGAGTGTCCAGCCCGGGCAGCAGATCGTTAAGATTATCTATGACGAGTTGGTGACGCTGCTGGGCTCGGAAAACGCGAGCCTTCAGCTTCCTCCCGCGCAGGCGAGCATCCTGATGTGCGGCTTGCATGGCTCAGGCAAAACGACTTCGAGCGCAAAGCTCGCGCGGCTCCTGGCGAAGCAGCAGCGCGCCCCCTTGTTGGTGGCTTGCGACGTTTATCGTCCAGCGGCGATGGACCAGTTGGAGACTTTGGGCAAGCAGTTGAAGGTTCCGGTTTATGTGAAACGCGGCGAGAAGGATGTGATTGCGATTGCGCGCGAGGCCTTCAGCTATGCCGCAGCGAATAAGTGCAACACGTTGATCTTCGACACGGCAGGACGGCTGCAGATCGATGAGGAGCTGATCAAGGAGATCATCCGCCTTCGGGATTTTGTTAAGCCGAACGAGACTCTGCTGGTGCTGGACGCCGCCACCGGCCAGGAAGCGGTGAATGTCGCGACGCATTTCGACAAGGCTCTTAATATTACAGGAGCCATCCTGACGAAGTTGGACGGTGACGCCCGCGGCGGGGCGGCGTTGAGCTTCAAATCGGTGACGGGCAAGCCGATCAAGTTCGCGGGTGTGGGTGAGAAGACGGAGGATTTTGAGGCCTTCCATCCAGAACGCATGGCTTCGCGCATTCTCGGCATGGGTGACGTGGTGACCCTCGTCGAGAAAGCCGCCGAGGCGGTGGACGAAGAAGATGCCAAGCGCATGGAAGAGAAGATGCGGAAAGGGCACTTCACGCTGGAAGATTTCCTCGATCAACTCCGGGCCATGAAAAAGCTCGGGCCATTGGACAAGCTCATCGGGATGCTTCCCGGCGGCGCGGAGGCTCTTAAGGAAGCGGACTTGAGCAAGAGCGAAAAAGAATTCCGCCGGATGGAAGGGATGATTTGCGCGATGACTCCTCAGGAGCGCCGCAACCCGAACATCCTGAACGCGCGGCGTCGGCAGCGGATCGCCAAGGGCAGCGGGGTGACGGTGGCGGAGTTGAACAACCTTCTTAATCGCTTTGCGCAGATGCAGCAGATGATGAAGAAGATGGGCAAGTTCCAGAAGATGATGGGCAAGATGGGTGGGGCGGCAGGAGCTTTGCCTGGCATGCCCGGCATGCCTGGAATGCCCCGGCGTTAACAATCCCGCACATGCGGCGCGAAATCCTCCTCACTGCGGAGCCGATCAACGAGAGCGCACTGAATGCTGGGCGCCAGATCGAGCGGAACCAGGGCGCGGTGGTGACCTTTCTCGGGTATGTGCGTGATTTGGAAAAAGGCGAGGGTATTGAGGGGTTGGAGTACGAGGCCTTTCCAGAAATGGCTTACCACCACTTCAACCGGATCTTCGACCAAGTGGGGGAGCGTTGGCCTATTTCTTCAATTCGCCTGGTGCATCGCCTCGGTTTTGTGGCGGCGAACGAGCCGTCTCTCTGGGTGGAAGTCATAAGCCCACATCGGGGGGAGGCTTTTCAAGCGTGCCAACACCTGATAGAAGAGATGAAGAACGTTGTGCCTATCTGGAAACAGGCACGATTTGGGCGGGAAAAGGGTTAAAACAAATGGGGTCAAGGGTGGCAAAGGGGATGAATCGGGGGTTGGCAAACCCTCACGTTCTACTCTCAAAAACGTCTCAGGGTCTCCCCGAGGGTGGAGGTGGGAAATGCTCCGCGTCTGAAATTCAGAATACCTCCCTATTGTTGCGCTAGAGCTCGTTTGTTTTGATGCAGCCCAAGTGGATTGAACTCCAAGGAACAGTCAACTCGATAACAAAAAAACAAGTCGGAAAAACCAATGAAAAAACTACGTGAATTACTCGCAATCATGGCCATCCTTGCAGTTGGCGCAGCCATGACGGGCTGCGGCAGCGATGACGATGAGCCAGATAATGGCGGCGGAACACAGACGCCACAGGGCAACGCGCCTGGCAGCGTTCAAAACCAGACTTTCTTCTTCACACCTGCTGGCGCAGCAACGCGTTCGATCGTGTTCTCGCCAAGCGGCAACACCTACACGATTCAGTCCGAGGGAGCCACAGCTGAGTCCGGAACTTACAGCTATAATGTCAGCAGCAACAACCAGAACCAAGCGACGCTGAGCCTGAGCCAGACCTCGCCGAACGCTGGTGAGCAATCGGTGGTGGTGCTGAACTTCCAGAGCGGGAACTCGGGCACCTATCAGTTGACCCGCACGCCTGCTGGCGGGGGCCAGAGCACCACTGAATCTGGCAGCTTCGGCACAACCAATCCTGGTGATAACAATAACCAGAATCCAACAAACCAGCCCACTAACAACCCGAACACGAACCAGCCCACCAACACGAACCAGAACCCAACGCAGCTGACTGTAGTGGGTCGGAACGTGCAGGTTCAGTACAATGGTGGTGGCCAGGAGTTGTTCGGCTTTCAACAGGGCGGCACATTCACCTCTGACTTCCAACCAGGCGCTGGCGGCACTTACACCGAACAAGCCTCTGGAACATCAGCTGTGACTGTGAACCTGGATTACAACACCCCAACGGCTGCGGCTAATGACACGGCAACGCTGATCCTGACTCGCACCAGCGACAACGGCGGCACCTTCACGGGGAATGCGACCTACGAAGGGACGCAGCATAACCTCTCCGGCAACTGGTCATTTGCCCAGTAAGCTCGCTTAGGAAATAGGTTTCACGAGCCCGCGTCTTCGGACGCGGGCTTTTTTGCTTCCAGGCCCTGCGTTGACACTCGTGGGCAAAGCACAAACAATGATCCCGATGCCTCGCGTTGGATTCACACCGATTCCAGTTCTTATAGCGGCGTTGCTGGCGTTTACGGCTGCCGCAGCTCCGATCACCGGGCCGACGGTTGAGCAAACGGCCAAGGGAATTCGTGCCGGGGAGTTGCTGCTGGGCGAGTTAAACTGCGTGGCTTGTCACAAGGCCGAAGCCAGTGTCACAGAGCGGCTGAACCCACGCACAGCTCCGATCCTGTCCGAAGTCGGTGACCGCGTTACGGTGCAGGAATTGCGCAAATGGATTGCGGATCCGCATACGGCTAAACCTGGAACAACCATGCCGGATATGCTCCGGCAGCTGCCCTCCGAAAAGCGCACAGAGGCGGCGGAGGATCTAACGCACTTCCTTGCTTCCTTAAAAAGCGGGGCTGAGCGCCCCGGGCACATGTATGATGAGCTTAAAGCGCGGCAGGGAAAGGCTCTGTATCATAAAGTTGGCTGTGTCGCGTGCCATGCCCCTCAATCTGCGGCGAGTGAGTTCAATCCCGCATTGCCGAGCGGCGTGGGGCTTTCAACACTCTTGGTTACGAACTCTGCCCCGTTCCCAAACCTTGCTCGCAAATACACCGTTCAGAGCCTGAGCGCCTTCCTGTTGGATCCCTTGAAGGCGCGGCCATCCGGCCGCATGCCATCGTTGAAGCTGTTCGAAAGTGAAGCGGTGGGCATTGCGATGTATTTGTTGCGCGAGCAATCACGCAACACGCCGAGCGGCGAACCCGAGCGGATCGCGGGATTGGCATACGCCTACTCTGAGGAAGGCGTGTCGGAGGATCCTGATTTTTACAAGCTGCCGATCAAAGAGACTGGCTCGACGGAAATCCCGTCTGTAAAGCCTGCCAAGAGAGAATCGAACTTTGCGATCCGCTTCAGCGGCTACATTCGCATCGAGCGTTCCGGCAGATACACTTTCTACACTCATTCGGATGATGGATCCCGTCTGTTCATTGGTGAGCAGATGGTGGTGAACAATTGGGGCTTTCACGCTGCGCAGGAAAAGAGTGGAACGGTTGAGCTGGCCGCTGGGGATCATCCGATAACCATTCTGTTCTACCAGGGCGGGGGCGAATCTGAGCTGCGGGTTTCATATGCCGGGCCAGGAATACAGAAGCAGTCGATCCCCTCATCAATGTTCTCCCATGAAGGCCGGCCAATGCGCCCATTGGAGAGCGGTGTGTTTGCGCTGGAGCCGGAGCGGGTAGGCAGGGGCCGGGAGTTGTTTACTGCGCTGGGTTGCGCTGCGTGCCACGACATCGGCGCGGGTGTTCGCGATGATGCGAACGCGCGGAGCCTGGCGTCGTTGCAGAACGTGAGCGGAGGGTGCCTGGCAGAGAACCCAGCCGCGAAGGCGGCCGATTACCGGCTTTCCTCTGACCAAAGGCAAGCGCTGCGGGAGGCGCTTGAGAAACGTGAGGAGTTGGCGAAACCACTTGCAGCGGCCGCGCGTGTCACGCGAACGCTGGCCGCGCTGAATTGTTACGCGTGCCATACGCGCGACGGGGAAGGGGGACCGACAGCCGCGCGGTTGGATTATTTCGTGACGCTTGGGGAAGCGGAATTGGGTGACGAGGGGCGCGTGCCGCCGCATTTGACGAAGGTGGGGGCCAAGTTGAAGCCCGAGTGGGCGCGTGAAGTGATCGTAAACGGCGGGGCGGCGCGGCCTTATATGGCCACGCGGATGCCGCAGTTCGGGGAGCGGAATGCGGGGCATTTGCCGCAATCGTTTGAGCAGGCGGACGTGCCGAGCGATGCCCGGCCCGAGCCGCAGGTGAGCGCGAATAACGCGAAGCTCGGGCGGAAGTTGGTCGGGACCGGCGCTTTAAGCTGCGTCTCGTGCCATACTTTCGCCCCCTTCAAATCGCTCGGCATTCCCGCAGTTGACCTGACCCAGATGAGCAAGCGCCTGAAATACGACTGGTTTCACCGCTACCTGATTGATCCACAATCGCTGCGCCCGAACACTCGGATGCCGACTTTCTGGCCTAACGGTGAGGCCGCAAACAAGGAGATCCTTGGCGGGAACACGGACGCGCAGATTGCAGCCATTTGGGCGTACTTGTCCGAAGGCACGGAAGCATCTCCACCCGATGGCCTGATTCAAGGCAAACGGGAGATTGTGGCGGCGGAGCATCCAGTCATTTACCGGCACTTCATCGAAGGCGCCGGGACGCGGGCGATTGGTGTTGGTTATCCGGAGAAGGTAAACCTGGCATTCGACGCGCAGAACCTGCGTCTCGCGCTGCTTTGGCACGGGCCATTTATTGACAGCTCGCGCCACAGCACTGGCCGGGGCGAAGGTTTTGAAGGGCCTCTTGGGCACAACATCCTGAAGCTTCCAAATGGGCCGAGTGTCGCAATGTTGCCCGATTCGCAAGCTGCGTGGCCGGAGAAAGCGGATGCCGCCAATGCGCGCTTCCTCGGTTACAAGTTAGACGAGAAGCAGCGCCCGGCCTTCCGATATTCGGTTAACGGAATGTTGGTGGAGGAATTCTTTGAGCCGGTGCCCGGCGAGCTGGATCCGTTGTTCATCCGGCACATCTTCACCGGCCGGCCAACGGGCGCGCAAATGTTCGTGAGGCTCGGGGTGAGTGACAATGTCACTTCGCCTGAACCGAATGTCTTCATTCTCAATAAAAAGCTCCAACTGCGCGTAACAGGCGCCCAGGCGACCACCCGCCAATCAGGGGGAAGGACGGAAATACTGGCTCCGCTGACGCCTGGGCAGGAGAGCAAAATTTCCGTGCAGATGGGATGGTGACATGAGCGCTTTGAAATTTATACTCGCGGTTTTGCTGGGCTGTTGCGCGGCGTTCAATTCACCAGCCGCCACTCAGGGCGAGCTGGAGAGAAAGTACTACAAGCTGTTGACCTTGCCGATCCCGGAAGGGGTTGTGCTTGAGGCCGGCGGAATCCAGCCGCTGCCCGATGGACGCATCGCTGTCTGCACCCGGCTCGGTGACATTTATCTGATTTCGAATGCTTTCGAAAATCCGCCGAAGAATGCGCGCTACACGCTGTTCGCCCATGGCCTGCATGAGGCGCTCGGGTTGGCTTACAAGGATGGGTGGCTTTACTGCATGCAGCGCGGTGAGATCACGCGCTTGAAGGACACGAACGGGGATGATCGCGCCGATGTATTTGAGACGGTCGCTGATGGGTGGGGATTGAGCGGGGATTATCATGAGTACGCCTTTAGCTCGAAGTTTGATGCGGAGGGAAACCTGTGGGTTGTTCTGTGCCTGACGGGATCTTTCACGAGTGAGGTCGAGTATCGCGGCTGGTGTTTGCGCGTCACCCCCGATGGAAAGGTGATTCCGACTGCCAGCGGCATCCGCTCGCCAGGCGGCATCGGGATGAATGCAGCGGGCGACATGTTTTACACGGATAACCAGGGGCCTTGGAATGGCACTTCGGGGTTGAAGCATCTGGTCCCCGGTGGGTTTATGGGGAACCCAATGGGGAATAAATGGTACAAACTACCGGGAACCCCGCGACCGATTCCTGAAGAGCCCAAGAGCAGCGGGCGAATGCATTTGGAAGCCAAGCGCATTCCTCAGCTGATTCCAACCGCGATTTTGTTTCCGTACAACAAGATGGGGCAGTCCGCGAGCGGCATCGCATGTGACGTGACGGGCGGGAAGTTTGGCGCTTTCACCAATCAACTGTTCGTGGGAGACCAAACGCACAGCACGGTGATGCGCGTGTTTTTAGAGAAGGTGAATGGCCGTTACCAAGGTGCGCTCTTTCCATTCCGTGAAGGATTTGGATCGGGGTCGCTTTCGCTGGAGTTTGCGCCGGACGGTTCATTGTTCGTTGGAGGCACGGATCGTGGCTGGGGTTCGCGCGGCGGGAAGCCATTCGCATTGGAGCGGTTGGTTTGGACTGGGGAGGTTCCATTCGAGATCCACGAGATGCGCGCGAAGCCGGATGGCTTTGAGCTGATGTTCACGCAACCGCTGGATCGCGCGACGGCGGAGAACGTTGCTTCATACAAGATCGAAACTTACACCTACATTTACCAGGCAGCTTACGGCAGCCCGGAGGTGGATCGCACCACGCCCAAAATCACCAAGGCGGTGGCGCATGCGGATGGCAAAGGAGTGCGCTTAACCATCGAGGGTTTGCAGGAAGGCCATGTTCACGAGCTGCATCTGAACGGCATTCGCTCAGCGCAAAAGGAGCCGCTGCTGCATCCCGCCGCGTATTACACGCTGAATTACGTTCCTGAATCGCGGCTGACCTTGAAGCCGTGAGGCAGGCGCATTCCGATTGCCGAGGCGGGAAGCTCTGACATTATTCAGCCGCCATGCGTCATCTGCCGATTGACCCGAAGCTCTTTGTCGAGAACCGCCAACGGCTCGCCTCTTTGCTGATGCCTAATTCGCTCGCGGTAGTGAACGCGAACGACGTTCTCCCGACGAACGCGGATGGGTCGTTGACGATGGTTCCCAACACCGATCTGTTTTACCTGACCGGCATCGAGCAGGAGGAAAGCTTGCTGGTGCTCTACCCGCAAGCGGATGACGAGAAGCATCGGGAGCTGCTGTTTTTGCGCGAGGCAAACCCGGAGATGGAGACCTGGGAAGGCCACAAGTTGACGAAGGATGAAGCGCGCGCGATCAGTGGCATTCAGCAGGTGCATTGGCTTTCCGAGTTTCCGAGGCTGTTCCACCGGTTGATGTGCGAATGCGAGCATGTGTATCTGAACACAAACGAACATAAGCGCGCGGTGGTCACGGTCGAGACGCGTGAGGCGCGGTTCGTTGCGGAGACAATTCGCAAATATCCGTTGCACGATTATCGGCGGCTGGCGCGGGAGTTGCACAAGCTCCGAGTGGTGAAGTCGCCGCTTGAAGTGGAGTTGATCCAAAAAGCGTGTGACATCACAGGGCGCGGGTTTGAGCGCGTGTTGAAGATGGTGAAGCCCGGAGTGGGGGAAATGGAAGTGGAGGCGGAGTTTGCGCATGAGTTTATCCGCAACCGCGCGCGCTTTGCGTATAACCCAATCATCGCGAGCGGCCGGAGTTCGTGCGTGCTGCACTACATCACCAACGAAGCGGAGTGCAAGGATGGGGACTTACTGTTGCTTGATGTGGCTGCAAGCTACGCGAATTATAATTCCGACCTGACGCGGACAATTCCGGTGAATGGCAAATTCACGCCGAGGCAGAAGGAAGTTTACAACGCTGTGCTGCGTGTGTTGCGCGGGTGCATCGCGGGGCTCCAGCCGGGCAAGCGCTGGAAGCAGTGGCAGGAGGAAGCGCAGAGGATGATCGAGGAGGAATGCCTTAAGCTTGGGCTGCTGAAGATCGCGGATGTCCGGAACCAGCATCCCGATCAGCCTGCGGTGAAGAAGTATTTCATGCATGGTGTGGGGCACCCTCTGGGGCTTGATGTGCATGATCTCGGATTGGTTACGGAACCGATGCAGGCTGGTTGGGTGATGACGGTGGAGCCCGGCATCTACATCCCTGAAGAAGGGTTTGGTGTGCGCCTGGAGAATGACGTTTTGATTGGCGAGAAATCGAACACTGATTTGATGGCAGGCATCCCCATTGAAGCTGATGAAATCGAAGCGCTCATGCAGGCTCGGTAAGTATTGGCTAGCTCTTCTTGTGCTGGCGCTCTTCGGCTTTCCCCTGCCCATACGCGCCCAGGAGGTCGTGCAGACGAACATTGCGCATCTTCGCACGCTGCACACGGCCGAGACTTACGCGCTGGAGGATCCTGTCACGTATTACTCGGTTGAGGGAGTCGTCACAACATTTGTGAACCTGGCGGATGCGCCTTCGTTCCTGTTTTACATTCAGGATAGCAGCGGGGGGATGCCGGTGTTTTGGCGGAACGCGGCCTTTGCGCCTGCGGCAGGAGACATGGTGCGAGTGACGGCGCGGCTCGCGCAATTCAACGGGCTGACGGAGTTGGTGCCGAACGGCACTGACCCTTCGACGGAGGTTACGATTTTGGATCCGGCGGGTGCGCCGCTGCCGACTCCGAAGTTATTGGATCTGCGCTCGACGCCGACGCAGTTCGAGTTGCTGGAAGGGTCGTTCGTGGTGGTTTCGAATGTTTACCTTGATCCTTCTGGAACGACGTTCAACCGCTCAGGGGAAACGGTCTTTTTCATGGAGAGCGCCTCTGGCTCGATTGGAGCGATGCGGGTGGATCGCCGCTCGCCATTGGCAGGGCAACCGAAACCCAAAGACCTGGTGACCATCTTCGGTGTGATGGGGCAATTCGACTCGTCGAGCCCTTATGACAGTGGCTACCAAATCTTTCCCACCCGCCTGGAGCATCTCGTGGCGGCGGAGCACAAGCCGCCGTTGGTTGCGTTCACCAACATCCTGAGCAACCTGGTGCGTCCGGGAATTCAGCCGACAAACACATTCACAGAGACGGCGCTGCTGCCGGGTGAAACCTTAAGGATCGAGTTTTCAGGGAAGCATCTGGAGAACGTGCCGTTCACGCTGAGGCCGGGTCCAGGCGCGCCTGTAGATGTTGTGTGGCAACTGCCTCGCGCCGAAGGGACGGAGCTGTCGGGAGCGGTGGAATTCACCGCAGCGCCTGTGCATTCAGGCACAGCCAAAGTCATCACATTGGAGGCGGCCACAGCGCATGCGACGAATCTCGCGAGCTGGCGTGTTTACATTCCTTCGCCGGTGGAGCAAGGGATTGTGCTTACTGAATTTCTCGCCAACCCGGCGCCGCCTAGCGTCGCTTACCCGAATCCGCTGAATCGCGCGGAGCGTCCTCCGGCAACGTCGCAGGATGAATATGTTGAGTTGGTGAACTTCGGGAGTTCGGCTGTGGACCTGAGCGGCTGGACGATAGGAGACACGCTTCAGATCCGGCATCTTTTTTCACCAGGCACGATTCTTCAGGCTGCGCAGGCGGCTGTGGTTTACGGCGGGCCGTTAACAGGGCTCGAACCGGTTTTGCCTGCGGGCGTTCTGGTGATGCCCACCAGCCACGGGGGCGAGCTTGGGTTTGGTTTGAACAACAGCGGCGGAGACACCATTTCCGTGCGCAACGCGCAAAACGAGCTGATCCTGCGTGTGCAATACACGGGCCTGCCGAGCACGGGCTCGCTTTCGCGCGTCCCCGACCGTGATGGAGCCTTTGTTCCACAGAACGCAGCCGGAGCAGCGGGGTTCACGCCGGGTTTGCGAGCGTCTGGCGAGGCGTGGATGGTAGTGGCCGATTCCGTTGGCGCGGTGCAAATCAGCGTGCAGCCTGACACTATTCGGTTGCACTGGGCTTCGCTGCCGGGCCGGAGTTATCGCGTGCTTGCGACGGCTGATCTCAGCATCGGCTTTGAGGTTGTTGCGAGCGACCTCACGTTTGCTAACGGTGTTGGAGAATTTGTTGAGCCTGCGGCGAGCGGCCAACGATTTTACCGCATCGAAATGCAGCAATAGTTTCAGCGCGAAACGCGAAAGCTCATTGGCGGCGCGGTCGTGAGGGCTTACGATTGGCGAACTCCCATGCGAATCCTTAGCCGTGCCGTTTGCCTTGCGTGTCTCGTCTTGCTTTCGACATTCGTTGAGAGCCAGGCCTCATCGGTGACTCGTCCGCCGGACACGTTCTTTGATTTAGTCCCAGCGAAACATAGAGAGTCAGCGCGCAAGTTTTACACCAAGCACTTGTCCGTTGATGGTTTGCCCGTGGCTGCGGCTGCGGAAGTCGATGATAAGGCTTTGCACCGCACACAGGAAATCGTGACCAATTTGCTCGCTGGCAGGCGCGATATCCTTCAGGCGATGGTCAGCAATCGCATGTATTTGATCATCATCGGCAAAGACCAGGTTTACACGGACATGCCGGAATATAGCGATCATCCAAACCCGGCATTCCAGAATGAGCGCGTGCGTGGAACGGGCGGGAGGCCGACGAGCTTCGGCGAGGAGAACGTGCTGTCACTCCCGTTGGATCGCTACGACGACGAGAGCATCGGTGTGCACGAGTTTTGCCACACGATTGATTCCACCCTGGCATCCATTGATAAGACCTGGCGCACGCGCCTCGATGAAGCGTATCGGAAAGCGCTCGCCAAAGGTTTGTGGAAGAACACCTACGCGGCGGGAAATGCGGCGGAGTTCTGGGCGGAGGCGGCGCAATCGTACTTCGACTGTAATCGGGTGAACAACTGGAACCATGGCCCCATCGGCACACGTGAGCAGTTGAAGGAATACGACCCGGAGACTTATGCGTTGGTGCACGAGACTTTCAACCTCAAGCCACATCAGGATTGGCGCTATTCTTGGCTGCAAAAACTGCCAAACGTGACAACGCCCCCCGCGCGGCTTCAGATCGATGCGCATTACCAGAAGTTTACCTGGGCTCGCGAATTCCCGGTCGTGAGCAAATCCGCGAGCGAGGAGTCCTTGCTTTCCGCGAACGATACGATTCGCAAAATGTTCGCGTACCGGCACGATATTCTGAAAGCCCTTATCAACGATGGCGCAAAGCTGGTTGTTCTTGGACCGGAAGATCGAATGGCCGATCTGCCAGAGCTTAAAGGGGAAACGAATGTTGACCTTTTGGCGCGCATCAAAGATTACGATTCAGCGAGCAAGCTGCTGGTCGTGGGCGAAGAACTCCTGCAGGTGAATGGGCGTTCCCATGTGATTGGATTGTTTGCCAGGGCTTCTTTTCAAATGACAGCTCATCGTTCTGTCGATCCGAATTGGGAACGGCGCGGCAACGCGGTGCAACAGTATGAACTTCGGGTGGAGCGCCTGGATTCGCGATTTGGCGCCAAGGTGGAGCAGTTGCATGCAGCGGCAACGTCGGGTGGAAAGTGGAAAGGATGCCCTGGAGCGGCGAGTCCCAATGCGTATTGGACCGAGGGGGTTCTGGCTTATTTCGATGCGGCAGGGCAACTCGCCACGCCCGTGGACGCCACTCATCCGATCGCCACGACAGAGATGCTTGAAAGGTACGACGCGAACCTTCTCCAGTTGGTAAAAGAGACGATGGCTTACGAAGGAAAGCCCGACTGGCGCTTCAAGGACTAGGAGCGGCTATGGTTGCGCCGGAGGCTGCGGATCAGCGAGAGCTTCCTTGAGTTGGGCGGGGGAGAATGGCTTCGCCAAACAGCGTTTCTGATGTTTCTTCAAAAAGATGTCGGTTGAGGCGTTGACCACATCGCCCGTCATGAATATCACCCGCTCGGCGTTTTTAGCGTCAGTGGCCAGCATTTGCTCGTAGAACTCTTTGCCGCCAAGGCCTGGCATTTTGAAATCGCAGAGAATCAAGTCGTAACGCTGTTGGGCGAGGCGCTTCAGAGCGGCTTCGCCATCGGACGCAGTGTCCACGCGGTAGCCCTCTGCTTCCAGGATCTCCCGAGTGAGTTGGAGAATGTGCTCCTCATCGTCAATGGCCAGCAGGCGCCTTGTGACCGCGCTTTTGAGGGAAGGCTTTGGCGCGGACTGCGCGGGCCTTTCAGTTTCGAGAGCCACGGGGGTCACAGGCAGCTCAATAATGAAGGTGGCGCCTTCGCCCGGCTTGCTCAGCGCGCGGATGCTTCCGCCATGCTCCTGGATGATGCCGTAGCTGAGGCTGAGACCCAGGCCGGTTCCTTTGCCGACCTCCTTCGTGGTGAAAAAGGGGTCGAAGATGCGTGAAAGATTTTCGGGCGCGATTCCTGGACCGTTGTCCTGGAAAGCAACCCGCAACTTTTCACCAACTTTCGAGGTGGTGATAACAATGGCTGCATTTGGCCTGCCCTCCATGGCGTGGCGAGCATTGTTGATGATGTTTAAAAAGACCTGCTGCAGCTGATGGCTGTCTGCAGAGACCCGCGGAAGCGCAGGATCAAAGTTTTTGGTGACATCGATGTTGCTGGTGCGCAGCTCGTATTGAAGCAGATCAACGACCGATTCCAGCACGTCGTTAAGGCTGACGGGGCGACGCTCTGGAGGATGCTGGCGTGAAAAGCTCAACAGGTTCTGCACGATCCGCTGGCAACGCATGGCGCTTTGCACAATGCGCCGGGAGTAGGTCTTCTGGGTCGCAACATCAACCTCGGCGTCGTTCAAAAGCTGCGCGTAGCCAACCACTCCGGTGAGAGGATTATTAAGCTCATGTGCAACTCCCGCCACGAACTCGCCTATGATTGAGAGCTTCTCGCTCTGCACCAACTGGGCGCGCGTGGTTTGAAGTTTTTTGACTGTCTCTTCAAGTTGATTGCGGGACGCAGTCAAATTCTCGGTCATCTGGTTGAAGGTGCGAGCGGTATCGCCCAACTCATCATTGGTGGAAACGGGCACGCGCCTGCTAAAGTCGCCTCGCCCGACCGCCTCCGCGCCATCACGCAAATCACGGATAGGCTGCGTGACCTTTCGAATTAACACCCAAAGCACAAGCGCAGCCAAGCCAGCGCCACAGACACTGGCCCACATCAATGTGTTCTGGGTGGCGCGCAGTAGTTGATACGGTTGCTCATATGAGGAGAGCAGCACGTAGCCGAGATTTCCTTCACCGTGGCCCGCGTCCAGAACGCTCGCGCGCCAAAAGAAATGCTCGCCTGCCAGCACTATGCGCTCGCCTTGTGTGTCAACGCGCCCGTTGTGCCCAAGCTGCTTCACCTCCTCGCGCAAGGCTTTGACCTTGGCTTCCTGAGAGAGGGTGGAGAGAGCGATTTTGCCATCAGCAAGAAACGCAATGTCACTGCCGGTTATCTGGCGAATGTCGTTTGCGACGGTCTGGCCGAGTTCATTTGCGTAGCTCAGAACGGCGTTGATGTGGCCGCTGACTTCCACAGGCACGGAAACAAGATGATACAACCGCTGCCGAACCGAAACGATCCCTTGCGCAGGGGCGCGGGTTTCGCTCGCTTTCTTCACAGAGGTTGAAATGCGCGATGCTAATTCCGCTAGATCGGTTTGCGGATGCAGGGCGGAGCTTGCCTGAATGTCACTCTGCAGTGAGGTGAAGATGATCGCGTCGGCCCCAAGCCGTTGTGCATCGAGATCCTTTAGGAAATCAGCGAAGAACTTTTGGAGCGTTGGCCGATCGTCCAGGGTGGAGATGGCTTTGACCCGCGGTTCAGTGGCCAGGTTGCGATAGCGGGAAAGGAGGTTCTCCTGATGAATTGTTTGGAAGCGCTTGAATACCTTGTTCGCCGTGGCCAAACGCTCCTGGGCATCCGACTCGAACTGGCGGGTGACACGCTGACCAATGGCCCAGGTCGTGATGCCCATCAAAATGATGAGCAGCGTTACGACCGGCAGCAGAATCTTGGTTTGAAACGTGATTCGCATAACCGTGAGCAGGCGCTCACTGCTTGTTGGCAAACCCAAGGGTGAAATCGACTCTAACTTCCCCATCGGCAGGAACGGTGACCTGCTTAACCTGGCTGGGCACGCGCTCGTGCCAGGCCTTCAATTTATAAACGCCCGCAGGGACGTTGGTAATCACGTAACGATTGCGGGCATCGGTCGCGGCAAAGTAGGGCGTCTCCAACGCCAGGACGATGCAGTGCATTTCCTTGTGAATGGAGCAGAAGATGTCCACACGGCCCGGCTTGTCGAACAGCACCGTCTTTTTTGCGTTGTCATCGCTTTTGTAAAGACCGAGGTCGAACTCTTTGGCCTCAGAGATGGAAAAGACGTTGTGGTAAATCTCGTCGCGATTCGGCCACTCAACAGTCGTGCCCACAAGGACGGGCAGCACGTGGGGGCGGAAAGTGGCGTCTTTTTGGGTGACGATCTGAACAGGCTTTTCGGGGGGCTTGGGAGCGCTCGCTGGCGCCTCGTCCACATAGACGACGAAGTCCTTTAGCTCGTTGTAATTCACCTTCTCGGCGAACTTGAATTTGCGGCTGTCGTACTTGCCGCCCAGTTGCTCAGCCTCCGCGCGGCCTTTTGCTGTGACAACGCCGACAATTGTGCCCGCATAGGTTGAGAACGCGAGGCACAGGCCGACAACGAATGGCAGAGCCGGAACTGGCGCCAAACTGTTCATAGTTAAAAGCCGAACGCAACCTCAGCGCCGAAAAGGTCAGTCTTGCGGCCTCTGCCGCCCAGCATTTGACCCTCTTCGTGGCTGAATTCGGTTTTTAACACAAGATTCTGCCGAAAGCGATAGCCCAATCCAATGCTCAAGCGCCACAGCTCATCTGTGAGTGTTGAGTTGTTAAACATAAACGGACCAAACGCCCCCAAGCCCACCAAGGGCAAACCATCGTCGGCCACAATTTGGCTGAAGCGCGCGGCGGTGTAGAACTTCTTCGTCAGGTTTTGGAGACCCTCGGCAGTGTAGTAAAATGCTGTTCGCTCGTCTGCCATCACGGGTGCATTTTCATGGGCGCGCAGCGCGCCACCCCACACCTTCAGGTGGCCACGAGGGACACGGGCTTGCAGGTCGATTTGATAGATTTCACCGCCGAAGATGGTTGCACCGGGATCAATCCCGCGCAGAAACCCTCCTCCAAACCACACCTCAGACAACATATCGCGGCCCACCGTCAGGTCTCCTGTCCGCATGGCGCTGGCGCTCGCATGAAGCCACTGAGTTGGATCATACGATATGCGCGCAATGACAGCCTTGTCGCTGTCATAGTCGCGAAGCAAGGGATGGCCGCCGTTTTGGACTGCGGCCACGTAGCTCACTTTGCCGAAGGAGCCGTAGAGTTCCACTCCCTCGTCCACTCCCCAGATGTCACTGAGCGATCGCGAGATGAGCGGATTATCAATGACGTCG
This sequence comes from Candidatus Methylomirabilota bacterium, assembly GCA_035627835.1. Lineage (GTDB taxonomy): Bacteria > Verrucomicrobiota > Verrucomicrobiia > Limisphaerales > SXQI01 > DASPKX01. The sequence goes on along the minus strand of DASPKX010000094.1, from coordinate 75,140 downwards.
CGGGTGAGATATTCCTCGCCGAACGGAATGTCGAAGCGGCCGATGCGGACATTCAACCAACGGTCGCGATTGAACAAACGGGAGACGTTCTCGAAATCGACATACAGTTCGCCGAGTTCGGGCCGGTCTTTGTCGGTGTCGCGAGTGGTGAGGTTGAGTTCTGTGAAAAGGTAAACGTTGTCGTGCAGTTCGGCATCGAGAAAGAGTCGAGCCTCGTTCACGCGAAACTCGGAATTCGGGTAAGCGCCGTTGGCGCTGGTGTCCATGAAGCCAACGGCGCCTTCGCCGCTGAAATTCAGGCGTGAGCGGGAGACACGGTCGAAGAAGCGCTCCGTGAAAGAGGGCTCGGGGATAGCGGCCGAAGCGGGGGCTGCGCTGATTCGCTTGCCGAGTTCGTCTAAAGTTTTCTGCTGATCAGCAACCTGCCTCTGGAGAGCGCGATTGTGTTCGCGAAGTTGCTCCAGCTCTTTGCGAAGGTCCGCGATGGGGTCAGGGTCTGCTGCCGAGACGGGAATAGCCGCTATGAAGATAGCGGCTCCAAGGACAGCTGCAGCTCTCGCCAGTTTGGCTGCCATGAGGTTGGCGCAGCATCCGGGCAAAGGCTGATGCGTGCAAGCCTTTCCAGATGAGGCGGCAACCAAATGGGGCTTACATCACCGGCACACTGCGGCGGCGTTGCTGAACCTTGTTGTACGTCTTGAACGCAAACAGCGCCAGCGGCATGGCGGTTTGGAGCAGTTCTAAAATATTGAAGTTCTTCTCAACCTTCGGCTCACGAACGACGGGCTGGACGATCAACTGCTCCTCTGAGATCTCGTCCTCGTCTGAGCTGCTGGCGATGATTGCGCCGACAACCAAGCCTGCGAGAGCAGCGACTCCCACAGCTTTCCAGGCGTTCTCGTGCACGTAAGCGTCTGTCACGGCGGCAGCGCGTTTGCTTTTATCAACCACGCTGGCTTGCACCTCCTGCATGGTGTATTTGCCGCTCGCGATTCCTTCGCGAATTTTCTCGGCCATTTTGTGCAACTCTGCTTTTGATGATTCCAAAGTCATGTTCATACCCCCTCCTTTTGCGCATCCAAGGTAGGAAATCGAACGGCGCGCGGCTATCAGGGGTGCGCCCGTAATGAGCTTCGGCGTCAGCCCGACCAAGGTCGGGCATGAAAATTTGGTGGCAGCCGGGGAGGATTAGGCGGCAACGGTGTAAACCTTCAGCCGCCCCCACGCTGGCCACGCGCCATCTTTGCGGTGCTGACCGTTCGCTGATCCAAGGATCAAAAATTTTCCGTCGGCTGTGAAACGTGCCTGCGTGATGCGGTTCTTAGTGTCGATCGATTCGACCAGACTGCCATCCTCAGTTTTGAAGACCGCTGCGTTCCAGGTTCCTTGCGCCTGCTTGCCGGCCATCACGAAATGTTTGCCATCGGGATGCCACGCGAGCGCTTCCATCAATCCGGAGCCATGCTGGCCATCTTTGATTTCGTCCAGCTTTTCGCCTTTGCGCCAATCCCAGCGCTGCCAGGTCATCTTGCCGTTCCCCGCCATGGGATCTGTCATCCCGCCCATGCCGCAGCCAATCAGAGCTTTGCCATCGGGTGAAAAGGCCAGAGCGTATATTCCGCCGCAGTAATGATGTGTTTTGATGGATCCCCAGGAAGTGAAATCGGGCGAAACCCATTTGGAAACAGGCTCCTCACTTCCAGTGACTTCCCACACGCGCACCTCGCCCATCATATTGCCTGCGGCAACGTGCCTGCTGTCGGGACTGAATGCGCAGCTCAAGACGGGCGGCAGATGGGCTCGAGCTATGATCAGAGCGCCACTTCCGGTGTCGTAAACTTTTACGCACGGTTCCGGCGCTTCGGCGGGCTCGTACTTCCAACCGCCTGGGAGGTACTGTCCGCTCACGCTTGCAAGGCGAGAGCCGTCCGGGGAGAGGGCGAGTTGCCAAGACCAGAAGGAGTGTGCCTTTACCTTCCGCGTGCTGCGCCGCGACTCGACATCATGCCAGATGAGCTGTCCATCGTAGCCGCCGGAGATCAGTGTCTTGCCGTCGGGAAGAAGCACGCAACCGCTCGCGTAGGAATCGTGCTTTGTCTCGAACGGGCGCGTCGTGCCGGAGGCGATCTCAACTTCATAGATGACGCCATCCACGCAAGCTGCATAAGCGCGAGCGCCGTCCGGGCTGAGGGCGAGACCGAGAATGCCTGTGTCGAGCTTGTGATCGTGAGAGAGGGTGAGCTTCATATTCAGGCGAGCAGTTCGCTGATGACTGCAGCTTTGTTCTCCACGCGGTGGAACGTCGGCATGCCTGGCAAATCATATTCCGCATACGGATCGATGCCGAGCGCCTTGAAGATCGTCGCGAAGAGGTTCTGCTCGTTGTATGGCTTTTCAATAACATCCACGCCGTCAATGTCCGTCGCGCCGGTAATGACGCCGCGTTTCAAACCGCAGCCGGTCATCATCATGCTCCAAGCGTTGGGATAATGATCGCGCCCGCGCGCTGCATTCAACCATGGCGTGCGGCCGAACTCGCCCATGGCTATGACCAGCGTTGAATCCAGAAGCCCGCGCTCATCCAGGTCAGTGATCAGGTTGAACAGCACACGGTCCAACTCAGGCACGAGCATTTGGTGAATCTCGTGCTGGAAGACGTGGTTGTCCCAATTCATGCCGTTCGCGACCATCACGAAAGGAGCGCCGTTTTCGACGAGATGCCGCGCCATCAGCGTGTGCTGCGCAAAGCTCCCGGGGCCGTAACGCTCCCGATCTTTGGCTGGCAGTTTGTTCACGTCGAACAGGTGCGCGCTGGCGCTCATGCCTTTCAAGCGCTCGAAAGCAGCATTTTGGCTGCGCGCGATCGTGCTTCGCCGATCGCGCTCGAATTTACGGGTGAGGAAGCGCCGCAGTGTTTCACGACTTTCCTTGTCGTGCGTGGGAAGGGACTCCTCGGCGTCGTTAATGAATTGCGTGTATTCGCCGCCGAGGCGAACGGGCGCGTGCTCCGCGCCGAGCCAACCCGCCCAATTGCCAGCCTTGAAAGTTTCGAATTCGTTTCCGCCAGGAATGGGGTCGATGAAGATGAAGTTCGGCAGCGCGGAGTCGAGTTGGCCAACGGCTTGGGAAATAGCGCTGCCTAGCGTCGGGCGCGTAAAGCCGGGCCGCTCCGGGTTGCCTTGCTGCAAAAGTGTGATCGCTTGCAAGTGCTCCGGCTGCGCAGTCTTCATGCTGCGCACGATGTTCAGCTTGTGCGCGATCCTGGCGCACTGCGGCATCAACGAGCTGAAATGCACGCCGGGGATGCTGGTGGGAATGCTGCCGAAGGGGCCTCCAGTTGGGCGGCCTGGTTTCGGATCCCAGGTTTCGAATTGGCTTGGGGCGCCACAAAGCCAAAGAAGAATGCAGCGTTTCTGAGCCTTCTTCGTTTCCGCGGCGAAGACCGGGTTTTCAAACAACCCGGAGAAGCTGGTCACGCTTGCGGTGGTCGCGGCCAAGCCTTTGAGGAACAAGCGTCGATGAATCGCATGCTCATCGGTGCGACATTGGCCGGGGGTTAAAGAGACTTCGTCGCGTATCATGGCATCGTCAGAAATTCGGCGCTCGTCATCAGCGCCCAAAGAAGATCGCGTGTGGCGGCCGCAGGTTCTTTCCGTTCGCGGAGAAACTCAACTGCGGCGGCCAGCTCCTCACGGTCAGGCGCACGGCCCAAAGCGGCTGCGAATGCCAGCTTCACCTGCTCCTTTTCGCTTTTTGCGGCGAGCAGTTTTTCGGCGGTGTTGCCGGGCGCAGGTGAGAGGATCTGAGTCAAAGGCCGCGAGTTCTCCAGGAACTGTGCCTGCTGGAAGGTTGCGTTGTAATCCTTGGGCAGAACGTCCGGGATGGCGCTTACCGCTTTCCGACGGAGGTTGTCATCGTCCTTCTCGGCGCCAGCGGCGACTCGCCAGGAGCGCGCGAGTTGCTCGCCCGTGAGAGGGCGTTCGAGCGCGGCGGCGAAGCTATCAGGAGGACGATCTCCATGGCTCAACGCATACGGGCGGCTGAGGACAATGCCGCGAATGAAGCGTTTCACATCGTGCCCGTTTGTAGCGAAATCTTCGGCCAGCCAATCGAGAAGTTCGGGATGGTTCGGCACATTGCGCGCGTTCATCTCGTCGGCGGGATGGATCAGGCCGCGGCCCAACAACGTCGCCCATGTGCGATTTACAAAAGCGCGCGCGAGCAGGGGATTGTCCCGCGTGGCTGCTTCAGCAAAAGCTTCTCTACGCGAGTTTTTTGGCACGCGCACTTTCGCTTTGGGGTCCAAATAGTTTTCATCGGAGTCCTCTTCCTTCTTGTCGCCCGCAGGCCAGGTCTCTGGAAGCGTTTTCCCCGTGAGCAACGCCACCATTGCTGGTTGAGATTCCTTTTTTAGATTCGTGAAGTTCACGTAGCCGCCAATGGCTGATTCCGCCACTCCTTCGTCCTTAACGTTTTTGCTACGATTGAAAGCGGCGACCAAACCCCAGTAATGCCCTTGCTTGATTTCGCGCGCCAGCGGGTGGTCGTGACATTGCGCGCAATCAATGCGTGTGCCGTAAACAATAGGGGAGACGGCCTCCGCGATGGCTTGATGATTGTCGCGACGCTCAAAAAGAAACCAATGGGAGCCTTTGTCTTCCGGTGTGGCGGGGCGGGCGACGAGAATCTCGCGAACAGTTTCGTTCCAGGGGCGGTTTGCACGAAATGAATTCTCGAGGAAAGTCCACCAGCCGCTGTTCTTCCGGCGGTCTTCATGGTTGTCGCGCTTCACTCGGCCCATGAGGTAAACATCCCAAAGCTCGCGCATGCGCACGGGGTATTCCGCTGACGCGAGGAGCTGATCCACCAACTCGGCGCGCTTGCTCTTGCTGCGGGAGGAGGCGAAAGCGTCGGCCTCTTGCTGACTGGGAATTCGACCCACGAGATCTAAATAAACACGGCGGCACCACTCGCGGTCCTCGAGAGATGGAGCAGGCTTCACGTTGCGCTCCTGCCAGCCTTCCAAGATGTAGGTGTTCACCGCGTCCGTGATGCTGGTGAAGTCGCGTTTCGACGAACGCTCCTTTTTGCTGCTGCTGTCCGAACCAAGAGCGGTGATCCATTGCCGTACCAAATCGATCTCTTGCGGCGCCAGCTGCTTTTTGGGCGGCATATGCGGGTCGGCATCCGCGGTGAGGTAGGTGTAGAGCCTGCTCTCGGCGGGCTTGCCGGGAACAACCACTTTTCCCTCGTCGCCGCCCTTGAAGATGGCTTCGGGATGATCGAGTTCCAGGCCGCTCTTTTGCTCGATTGGCCCGTGGCATTTAACACATTGCACGTCGAACAAAGGCTGGACCTTAGTGGCCCAGATTTCCTGTGCGTCCGCACCGTGTGCATCTGCGGCGACAAGCAGGGCAAGCAGGCAAGCTGTTAAGAGTTTAAACGGCATTGGTGGACCTCTTCGTTCTACCGGCTCGCGAAGCTGAGGTCAAATTGAAGAGTCGCAGCTTCAAATGGGGAGAAAATGTGTCCCGCAGAGACGCAAAGAGGCGGAGGGGGGAGGGCGGTTAGCGTTCATTACTGTGAGGGGAGTTTTGAGAAGTATGGAGGGCTGTTTGATGAGGATGGAGGGACGATCAAATTCACGCTGGCGGCCCCCCTCCAAAGAAAAGCGTGCACAAGCGTGTTTTAGCGTGTTTTCCTAAGGAATTAGTGTGCACAACAGCGTGCACAGTATTGTGCACAAGAGCGTGTCCGACTGTGCACAGAGCGTGATCGAGAGAGGTGCGCAGGGTGTTCGCATGTGTGTGCGACGCGGACCCCGAGCCTTGGGATTTCGCCAGTTTTTCCACGAGCGAGTAGTCGCGCCGCGGATTGCAATCTTCCACTTTCATGGGAGCAGTTTAAAGGGGGGGACCGACACAGGATGTCGGACCCCCCTGGCGATTTGGAAATAATTTTACGGCCGGGAGGAAATGGTATCCGCAGATTGCTGGAAAACAGTTCCCGCGGAGAGAGGGAGCTGAAAATTCCTGAGCTGAGGCATCTGTTAAATATTTGGAGATGAGCCCATAGTCGTTTGACCCTTCTGGCTGCCAAGTCGCACGACCTTGTTCGAATATTGGTGGAGGTGGGGCATGTTGCCCGTGACCATGAAAGAAGCAAAACCGCTTTGCGTCGCTTTGATGGCGGTGTCGTTACTGCTCCTACCAGGTTGTTCGGAGCAGTCGCCGGGAAGCCCTCGATTATTCAGCAGACTCGTTGGGATAAAGTGCGAGGACCTCATCATCCATAAATACCATGAGCGTAGTGGGCGCGAGTCGCGCGGTTTTTACTTCGTCACGGCAAACGAGGCGTGCTTCGAACAACTAAGGTCGAAGCACGGCTTACGCCTGATCGAGCCACACTCCGCTGATTACCGCACCATTCGCGCCTATGTTGAGCGCACCACGAGGCAGCTAACTGTGCCTCCGGCGACTCTGTCCTCGTTTGATCGGCTATTCCTTACTAAAAGTTCAGCTGATCAGCGCAGACTATATGTTTTGGCCGGTGGCACAAATCTGCTCATCCTCTCTGAAGGTTATTGAATTTCGCCTCTTAACGCTCACCAATGTTGCAGACTAAGGAAGAACCTTTCGGTCAGTTCCTCGGCCGCCCGGTCAGGGGACCGGGCCTACCAAAAGGCGGTGGAGCGGGCAAGCGACTGGTAAAGGACTGAAAAATGGATATTTCAACGCTTCTCAAAGCAGGATCAGAGAAGAACTTTTCACTTCCCTTCCGTGTCCGGCTACAGAACAACAAACTTGAAACCAATTTGGCTTTAGACGGTGAGAACCTAGCTTGGGTTGAGAGCGTTGCGGCTATTTACGCCCATCTGCAGTCCACCGAGCGGGCCTCCATCAGGCAGTTTTTTGACACGGATGATAAGCTGTGGCATTTGATCGCCTTTAGCGAACTTACTTGCCGTAAGGCAAAACCTTCGGCTGCGGATCTAAATAATGCAGTCGCGGCGCTTTGCATTGAGAACGGTCGGTTCGATATACGCGACACGGCTCTGCAGCTTCGGCAAATCATGAGAGCCGCAGAAAAGTCCAGCATTTGCACCGAACTCATAAGGTGCACGTTCGATCAATTGTCTGTCGCTCCATTGAGAGGACGGCTCTAAATTTCGCTGCTTCTCAAAGTGCGGAAGGATGGGGGCAATGCGAGTGAAGGGTCAGTTTTTAACACTTAACATGTTTGGTCGAGTTGAAAAACCTTTTGATGCGTCAGCCCTGCTATCGGACCCTTCACAACTGTTAAACATTAAGAGCTGACCCCATTGAACCACCTTACGACCCCATTGAACCACCTTAAGAGACCCCATTGGACCACCAGACCCCATTGGACCACCATTTATGACAGAGGACGAACTCCACCAATATTTCTCACTGATTGAGGCGTACATTGCGCGCCAGATCACTGCTACCCAGTTCGAGAAGGAGTACCTTGCCATATTTAAAGCAGACAACCGCCGCTTGCCTGAAACGGTGTTCAATGTGCTCAATCGTCTTTTTTCCGACGTAGATGATTTCGTCGAGAACCCTGAACTGCGCTCTGCGGGAGATCTCGACGAACTGCTACTCTTGGCTCGTGCGAAGCAGGCCTACCAAGATCTGACCAAAGTCGTGAAAAGCCGCTAACGTCACGCTCAATAAGTGCGAAAGGGTCGAACCTTTAAGGGCTGACGCTATTGGACCCTCTTCTCTCAAAGCGGTAAGCTCAGTATGGTCCGGTGCATGTTTCTATCACTCTGAGAGCATGCGTTCGAAATAGAGATCATCAGCAATTTGCCCCTCGCATTGTTTGTTGGGCCCGCAACTTCCAATCCCTACCATAGTCTGATGTGTTAATGTGTTTGTGGAGAGAAAGAACTGGTATGGTGTCCCGAAGAAGTCAACGAACTGGTGCCGTTGTTGCCATCTCGCTTTATTCCGTATGTAGCGACCGTCGCGCACTAGTTCATCATAGATCTCCGCCGCTTTTGTGGGAAATCCTCTCGGCAAACGCGCCTTGTCAATATGAAAGAGCACTATTCCGTTGCACACCTCCGCCATTTCCTTGCGAGTGCGAGCCGACCCATGCGAGGTATTGCGGTTGAAAATACTGACAATCACCAGCGTTATAACAACAATCCCCGCAAGCGTTCTGATCCAACTTTTAATCATTAAATGGGTAGCTAACCTGCACTCGCTGCTGGTGTTCTGGTTGAGCAGTCCGGCTTCTCTCCCTCTTATAGCTATCTTACAAATAGAGCACGGATCCCAGCCGTTGCTGCGAGTTCTTCATGTAACGGCAGTGACTACTTATGCAATAGCCTTCCACGTCATTGTCCACAAGTTCAGTGTGCAGCGACCGCACGAGGGCCTCACAGCTGACTCGTATCCACGTCGTATTTCTTGCGAGCCTCGGTAGTTGTAAGCGCGCGAAGCTGAGGTGGGCCGCTTCCATGCAGTTCGCTCTGAGGGTAGGTCAACTCCCAAAGCCGTTTGTCTGCAGGATCCACATAAAGTGAGTCCCACCCACTCGAATCACGCGCGAGCAAAATCAAATGTGACATGATCAAAGCGTGAATGCGTTCGCATGGCATGTCGCCTTTGATCTGCCCGGCATCAAATAGCCAATTACCCGTCAGTAACGTTTCAGATGGGTCAATTTTCATGGGAGCACTGTAATCACAGCGTGGAGTGAACGGGCAAAGGATCGAAGAGATCGGGAACATTAATTCCTGAGGGCTCGTTACCTCATCTGCTACCCCCTTTGGAGCATATCGGGTGGAGCATGCGCATCGCTGATTTTCTATCACCTTGGCTTTGGGAGGTGTGGCTGGATCCAGGCGCATTCGACTTCGGTGGTGCCAACGCCATTCGGCTTGCGGCGGTCTGAGATTATTTTGGCGCGGACATACAGCTCCTGACCGGAAAACGAGTAAGTAGCGAGCGAGCCTTCGACTTCCTTCAACACGGCGCCAATTTCAGGACTGGGACTGGTAGAGGCGAGCGTTCCAATAAACTGTGTGCGATACTTCACGCCAGCCGACGGTTTGATTTCCAAACGCAGATCGTTCTCCGTGCGGCGCACATCGACCAACTCCACCCCGCTGGATGCATAGAAATCTCCCGCTTCCATGGCGTGGATGATGTGCTCGGGGGTGAGATAGCGCGCTCGAACCATGACCCAGCCGCGGCCGCTGTTGCTCATGGCGGGGCCTTGGTTGAAGTAGTGATGGGAGTCGTCCACGCCGATGCCATACATGATCTCACGCGCGGGCTGGTTTAAGCGATACGCCAGAATGATGTCCCACATCTTGTCTGTGGAAGGGCGGCGGGCGTCGCCGTCGTTGTTCACTTGCGGATGGCCGTTATAGACCTCGAAGAATTTCTCTCCCTCGACGCGCATGAGGTCTTCCGCTTTGACGCCCCAGCCGAAGTTTGGGTGGTTCAGATGCGGGAACATCGGCTGGCCGGTTTCCTGCCGCTGCTTCAGCACAGCGTTCACGTTGTTCTGCATGACTTCAAGGACGCTGTTGCCGCCGCTGGGTTTGATGAACTCGCGCGGGTTGGTGACGTTCATATGCACGGGGGCCAACCCGTGGCGGTCGGTGATCTCTTCGCTGGGGATCATCAGGAAACGTTGCGGCTCCTCCAGCAATGTCCGAAACTCGGGAAGCGGCTTGAGACGAACCTGACGGGTGTTGTTTGTGGTGCGTAGCTCTACCCAGTTCGTGCCGAACTTTTGCAGGTAACGGTCGAGGGCTTTGGCGCCGCCGCGGTTCGTGTCTGCATGAATCCAGCGCTGTCCCTCGAGCAAAACGTTGTGATCTGAAAGCGCGAGGAAGTGGTAGCCTTGCTCCTTGTACCAGCTGGCAATCATTTCTGGAAAGTCATCGCCATCACTCCAGAGGGAGTGGGTGTGGAGATTGCCCTTCCACCAACGGAGTTCGGCAGCGGCAAGCTGTAGCGCGAGTGAGAAGGCTACGAGCGCGAAGCGGGTGAGCGTGTGCATGGGATACGCTGATTCTGCCGAGCGGGAACGCGCTGTTCAACCTGGAAGCCGTGGCGGAGGAGCAGAAAATTAATCAGCAGATTGGGCAGATTTTAGGTAAGGAATTTTGGGATTTTACCCGGAGGGCAATCCATAAAGCTCACGCGCGCACCTCGCAATGCGATAGGTTCCAACAAAAAAGGCTGCCCGAGGGCAGCCTTTGTGAAAGGTGTTTTGCGGCGAGGGTTAGATGCCAGTCTTCAGCTGAGGATCCGCTTCGGCCTCGGCTTGCTCTTCGTCGCGCTCGCTGATGACTGGAGCGATCGCTTGGAGTTTGTCCTTGGCATCCAGGTTGATGAGTTTCACGCCCTGGGTGTTGCGGCCGGCTTCGCGAATATCTTCCACGCGAGTCCGGACCATTTGTCCGCCGGTGGTGATGAGCATGATCTCGTCGTTGTCGCGGACAGTGAGAGCGCCGACAACTGAGCCGGTCTTCTCGTTGGTCTTCATGGTGATGATGCCTTTGCCGCCCCGGCTCTGGATTCGGTATTCACCGAAGTCGGTGCGCTTGCCGATTCCGTTTTCGCCGGCAACGAGCAGAGTTGCATCAGCCACAACGACCGCGAGCGCGACCACGGCGTCGCCTTTTTCCAACGAGATGCCGCGGACACCAGCCGCAGGGCGGCCCATGCAGCGAACATCATCTTCGTTGAAGCGGATGCTCATGCCGTCCTTGGTAATGAGCACAACATCATCGCTGCCGCTGGTCAGCTTAACTTCGATGAGCGCGTCATCAGGATCAATGCCGATGGCAATGATGCCGCCTTTGCGCACGTTGCCGAAGTCTGAGAGGGCGGTCTTCTTCACTGTTCCTTGCTGCGTGGCAAAGAAGAGGAAGTGCGGCTGCTCCCAGGTTTGATCTTCCTTATTTGGGCCGAGCTTGGAATTCACGCGAATGAGCGCGGCAATAGTCTCGCCGCTCTGCAATTCGAGAAGGTTCGCAATGCTCCGGCCTTTGGCGGCGCGGCCCATGTCGGGAATCTCATGCACGCGCTCCACATAGACGCGTCCTTTGTTCGTGAAGAACATGAGGAAGTCGTGGGTGCTGGCGGTGAAGAGATGCTCGATAAAGTCACTGCTCTCACCATCAGCGCCTTCGCGTGTAGCCATGCCGATCACGCCTTTGCCGCCGCGCCGTTGCGAGCGGTAGGAGCTGACGTTTGTGCGCTTGATCAAACCATTGTGGGTGATGGTGATGATGACACCTTCGTTGGCGATCAGATCCTCGATGGCCATCTCGCCTTCGTCCGCGACGATCTCCGTCATGCGAGGATTGCCATGCTTCTCCTTGATGACCTTGAGTTCGTTTTTGATGATGGTGAGAACGCGAGATTCCTTCGCGAGAATGTCGATCAAGTCCTCGATGCGCTTGAGCAACTCGGTGTACTCGCCGCGGATCTTGTCGCGCTCGAGGCCGGTGAGTTGGTAAAGGCGCAGTTCCAAAATTGCGTTCGTCTGAACCTCGCTGAAAGAATAACGGCCATTCGTCAGGCGGGCTTCGCTGCGGATGAGGATGCCGAGCTTCTCGACTGTGTTCCGAGTGAAGTCGTAGGCCATCAACTTCACGCGGGCTTCTTCGCGGTTGGCGGACTGGCGAATGATGCGGATGAAATCATCCATGTTCGCCAATGCGATGAGATAACCTTCCAGGATTTCAGCGCGCTCTTCAGCCTTGCGAAGCTCGTAGCGAGTGCGGCGCAAAATGACTTCGCGGCGATGCTCGATGTAGCAATTGATCAGCTCCTTGAGGTTCAGGATCTTCGGGCGGCCATGATCAATCCCGAGCATGTTCACGCTGAAGCTCGTCTCCAGCGAGGTGTGCTTGTAGAGATTGTTGATCACCACCTTGGGGATGGCGTCGCGCTTGATCTCAACGACAACACGGGTGTTTTCGTCGGATTCATCGCGAATGGCGGTGATGTCGCCAATGACCTTCTCATTGACCAGCTCAGCGATGCGCTCGACGAGCGTCGCGCGATTCACGTTGTACGGAATCTCGCTAATGATGATCTGCTCGCGACCACCTTTCAGCTGCTCCACGCCAACTTTACCGCGCACCTTAACGCTGCCGCGGCCTGTTTCGAAGTAGGACTTTATCCCGTCGCGACCGCAGATCATTGCGCCGGTCGGGAAGTCAGGCCCCTTCACGTGCTTCATCAACTCCTTAACAGTGATGTTAGGGTTGTCGATTTGCGCGCAGATGCCGTCGATGATTTCGGACAGATTGTGCGGCGGAATATTCGTGGCCATGCCGACGGCGATACCGGTGCCGCCGTTGACCAGGAGGTTTGGGAAGGCTGCCGGGAACACGACAGGCTCTTCGCGGGTTTCGTCGTAGTTCGGGACGAAATCGACGGTGTCCTTGTCCATGTCCTCCATGAGCGCGGCGCCGAGGTGCGTCATCCGCGCCTCGGTGTAACGCATGGCGGCTGGAGGATCGCCTTCGATCGAGCCGAAGTTTCCCTGGCCATCAATGAGACGCTCGCGCATCGCCCAGGGTTGGGCCATGTGCACGAGGGTTGGATAAATAACAGCTTCACCGTGAGGGTGATAGTTACCGCTGGTGTCACCGCAAATCTTGGCGCATTTACGATGAGCCCGGCCGGGGAAGAGGCTCAGGTCGTGCATCGCATACAAGATGCGCCGCTGGGACGGCTTCAACCCATCGCGCACGTCCGGGAGCGCGCGGGAGATGATGACCGACATCGAGTAATCAAGAAACGAACTCTTGATCTCGTCGGCCACGTTGATCTTCTCAACCTTCTCACTCGCGGCAAACAAGGGCGTTTGCGGCGTTGGCGGGGTGGGATCTTTCGGTTCTGGCATACGAAATAGGGTGCGGCAGTGGCTTCGTTAAACGTCGAGGTGACGCACGTTGAGCGCGTTGTCTTCGATAAAGCGGCGGCGTGGCTCGACTTCATCACCCATCAGCTTGGTGAACATCTCTTCGGCTTCGACAGCATCGGTGAGATCGATCTTGAGCAACCGGCGTTTCTCCGGGTTCATGGTGGTTTCGAACAGCTCCTTGGCGTTCATTTCACCGAGACCCTTGAATCGCTTGATGGAGATGCCGCGTTTGCCGGCTTCCTTCACGCTGGTGAGAATTTCAGCGATGGAGAAGAGCGGCCGGACGGAAGCTTTGTCACCTTCGCCTTCGACCATTTCGAATAGCGGCTTGTCCTGGGCGGACCAATGCTCGATATCAAGGCCCTTCTTCTCAAGCTTCACCAAAAGCTCATCGATGGCTTTGGATTCGTGAATTTCGACGTGGCGAGCCCGGCGGGAATGTGCGCCGTTCTTCTTCTCGCTGCCTTTTTCAGGGGCAGGCGTTTCGGTGATGTCCCCGAAGAGATTCAGATCAGGGTTCGCGTTGCCAAACTTCGCCAGCTCTTCCTCGGTGTGGAAGTAATGAACTGTTTCGTTGTTGCCTTCGCGGATTTTCACGAGATGCCGCGGAACGAGGTGCGTGTTCTTGTCGCGATGCTCAACGAAGTCGCTGAAGTCGCCACCATGACGGCGAATGGCTGTGGCGTATTTATCCATCGAGACGAGCAGTTCGAGGATTTCCGCGAGCTGTTTCTCCGTGAACTCCTTCTTGTCACTCAGGCTGCGGATTTTGACATCCTCACTCCCGAGTTGAATGAGGATCTTGTTCATCTGCGCGTCGTCATCGACGTACTCGATGCGCTTCTTGCGAGTGACCTGGTAGAGGGGCGGCTGCGCGATGTAAACGAAACCTTGTCGAACCAACTGCGGCATCTGGCGGTAGAAGAAGGTCAGCAGCAGGGTGCGGATGTGCGAGCCGTCCACGTCCGCGTCCGTCATGATGATGATCTTGTGGTAGCGGAGCTTGTTCAGGTCGAACGCGCCTTCGCCCTCACCATCACCGATGCCGGTGCCGATGGCGGTGATCATGGTGCGGATTTCGTTGTTCTGAAGCACCTTGTCGAGGCGCGCTTTCTCGACGTTGATCAGCTTGCCGCGCAGCGGAAGAATAGCCTGGAACTTACGATCACGGCCCTGCTTCGCGGAGCCACCTGCGGAGTCACCTTCGACGATGTATAACTCGGTGTTCACCGGATCGCGATCGGAGCAATCGGCCAGCTTGCCCGGTAGGCCGCCCCCAGTCAGGGCGCTCTTGCGGACGGTTTCGCGCGCTTTGCGGGCTGCCTCACGAGCGCGGGCCGCCATGAGTGATTTGTCGATGACCTTCTTGGCGACGGACGGATTCGCGTCGAAGAAGTTCATCAAGCCTTCGTAAACGACGGAAGAAACGACGCCATCGATTTCGGTGTTCACGAGCTTCACCTTCGTCTGGGATTCAAAGCGAGGGTGGGGGAGCTTAACGCTCAGCACACAGACCAAACCTTCGCGCACGTCGTCGCCGGAGATGGCTGGATCCTTCTCCTTCAGCAAGCCGTTCGCGCGGGAATATTGGTTAATGGCGCGGGTCAGCGCGGTGCGGAACCCGGTCATGTGCGTGCCGCCATCTGGATTCGGAATCGAGTTGGCGAAGCAGAGAATCTGGTCGTTGTAGCTGTCGTTATACTGAAGCACCACATCGACGAAGATCTCGTCCTTCTGTCGACTGATGACGATCGGCTTCGGATGAAGCACTTGCTTGTTTTTGCCGAGCTGACGGACGAACTCCTCGATGCCATCCTTGTAGAAGAAGCGCTCGGTTTTGTTCTCGACGCGCTCATCGATAAGGACGATCTCGATGCCAGGATTCAAAAACGCCAACTCGCGCAAACGATTGGCGAGGCGGTCAAACTTGAACTCAGTCGTGATTGTGAAAATCGTCGGGTCCGGCTGGAAAGTGATGAGCGTGCCCGTGCTCTTTGATTTGCCGATGACCTCGAGCTTGCGCACGGTCACGCCCCGCGCGAACTCCATGTAGTAAACTTTGCTGTCGCGCGAAACTTCGACCTTGAACCAATCTGAGAGTGCGTTGACGCACTTCGCGCCGACACCGTGCAACCCGCCGGAGTATTTATAAGCGCCCTGGCCGAACTTGCCGCCCGCGTGAAGGTTGGTCAGCACCAGTTCCACCGCAGGGATTTTGAACTTCGGGTGCATGTCCACGGGAATGCCGCGGCCATTGTCCCGAATGGACGCCGAACCATCGGCGTGAATGGTTACGTCAATGCGGCTGCAATGCCCGGCGAGATGCTCGTCGATCGAGTTGTCGAGGACTTCGAAAACGCAGTGATGGAGCCCGCGCTCGTCCGGATCGCCGATGTACATGCCGGGACGTTTGCGAACGGCTTCCAGCCCTTCGAGTTTATCAATTTTGGACGCATCGTAACGGTCACTCATAACGCAAAAGGCGGGCAAAGAAGAGCGGCTTTAACGCCACAGTTTGCCCGGTCGAAGAAGATAGTTAATATCAGCGGAAACACAACTGTTATTTACCCCGATGAGCAAAGCTGGGCCACCATAGGTTGTGGCTTATCAACGGGGGAACGGCACAGGTTGTATGTAGAAGCTAGAATCTATGGACGCCGAGCGGCAGAAAAAGCGCCGGAAAATCCCTGGATGATGTAAGTAGCTTGAAACCAGCTACTTGGAAGTATTTGTGAGGACGACGAACCAAGCGGTGTCGTTTTTGTCATCGCCAGCCAAAACGAGCATTTCGCCGGGGGGGATCGGCTGTCGGACGGTGCGTAGGTGCTTGCCTTCGCCGAAGATCTTCACTTCGACATCGGCTTTACCGAAACTTTGCAGCTCAATCTGGCACTTATCGCTCATGGTGTGGCGTTTGGGCTTATCCGCAGGGGCAGCCACGTCGGCCTTCTTCACTTCATAGTAGTGCTTCCACTTGAAGACTTTCTTCAGCTTCTCCGCAAGGGCTCCTTCAACAACCGGGCATTTGGTGTCCTTCAGCGGTTCCTCGCTGCCCCAAATGAGCTGGGCTTTGAGGTTAAGCTCCGCGCCAAAAGACTCAGCAGCGCCAATGCCGCAGAGCATCAGAGACAGCACCAGCCATGCGAGGGGTTGAAAAGGCTTCATTGGGAGCGGGGAGAGTATTTGGGTTACTCCTTTTGACCGTCAATCCAAACAATCGTCATGCCATCGGCATGGGAGCGGAAGGTGATGGCGCCGCTTTCGTGAGTGCGGGGACCGGTTTCCTGAGCAAAGTTGGTGGTGGGCGTGGCGGTTCTTGCCAGGAGGAAGGCAACTGCGCTCACAGCGGCGACGCCTGCAATAGGGGCAATGGCGCGGCGCCACCAGGGAACCTCAACGCGTTGCTCAGCAGCGAGAGCTTCCGCGCGATCGATCCGTTGAACGATCTGGGCGAAATAAAATTCACGCGGCTCGGTGAGCTTATGTTCAGGCTCCGCTTCGGCCAGGGCTTTCTTGACGGCGCGCAGCTCGCGGAACAAACGCTCAGCATCAGCGTCCTTATCCATGCGCAACGCGACCTGCCGCGCCTGGGCGGAAGTCAGCTCGTTGTCCAGATAAGCCTGAATTTCCAAATCGGAATTCATTTCAGTTCCTCTCGTTTAAAACTCGCTAGCAATGTGGCCATTTTCCGCCGCGCATAAAACAACCGCGACATCACCGTCCCGATGGAGCAGCCCATACGTTTCGCAATGGCCTTGTATTCCAAATCTTCAAACTCGTGCAAGACGAGCACTGTCCGATGTTCGTGTGAGAGCTGGCCCAGCGCCTTATCAATTCGCGCCCTGAGTTCTTCACGCTCCAACCCCGCTGTTGGATTCGGGTTCACCACCGGCATCTGCCGCTCGACCCCACCCAACTCTTCGTCCAGTTTCTCGATCGATTCCGCCCGGACCCGTTTGTTCTTCCGGAGCTGATCCAGGCACAGATTAATGACGATTCTCGTCATCCAGGTAGCGAAACTAGAATCGCCCTGGAACTGCACCAACCGCTGCCAGGCCTTCACCCACGCTTCCTGAGAGACGTCGACCGCCTCATCCTCGTTACGCAGCATGCTGAACGCGCGCGCGTAAACTTTGTCCCGGTGCCTGGCAACCAGCTCCTCGAATGCGGCCATATCACCCTTTTGAGCGGCTTTAACGAGCTGCTCGTCGGCGGCATTGGCGTATTCGATCTTAACTTCCAGATTCATTGACGGGCTGGGCACAGGGGGTATTCAACCTCAAGGGCGGTTTCTAGAGTTTGCCTTTCGTGCTTGGGATTTGACCTTCGATCCGAGGATCATGCTGGCATGCGAAATCTACAGCTTTGCCGAAAGCTTTAAAGAGGGCTTCGACGATATGGTGTGGTTCGTCGCCGTAAAGCAGCTCCAAATGGAGGTTGCAGCGGGATTCGTTGGCAAAGCCTTGGAAAAACTCACGCGCAAGCCCGAACCGGAAGGCGGTGGAGTCATCCTGAGCCTTTTGTTCTTTCGTTAAGCGCTTGTATGCATGGTCTTGCAGGCCGCGCCAGACCATGTAGGAGCGTCCGCTGAAGTCAATGACGCACCGGGCGAGGCATTCGTCCATGGGGACGTGGGCTTCTCCTGTGAAGGGATTGCGCGGGTCGAAGCCTGTGCCATAGCGCTTAATGCCCTTCTTATCCCCCAAAGCTTCGCGGAACGCTTGTCCGAGCGCTATTCCGCAATCTTCGACGGTGTGATGGGCGTCTATCTCCAGATCGCCTTTGCAGCGGAGGTCGAGGTCGAGCACGCCGTGCTTCGAGAAGAGCGTGAGCATGTGATCGAAAAAAGGAATGCCAGTGTTGATTCTGGATTGCCCCTTGCCGTCGATGTTCAGCTTGATCTCGATCTGGGTCTCTTTGGTGGCCCGGCGGACGTGCGCCTTGCGCGGCTTCATTTCGCGCGTAACAAAGCACAATCCACGCCGAAAGCCTAGGCGGAAGTTGGAAAGGCGAATGAAACGAAGCTCCCAGCTCAAGGATCGCTGGTTTAGACGTGACGGTTCGCTTGCTCCTCAGCCGCCCAACCTCTATCTTAGAACGATGATTTCCGTCGAGCAGACGAGCACCGAGGTCCGCATCACGATACCCCGTGATGCTATGGCCCCTGATCAGCTTAGCTCGTTTCTGGATTGGCTTGCAGTGGAAGAAGCGTGCCAGAAGAGCCAACTAACGGAACGTGACGCGGACACCTTGGCTGACGAAATTAAAAGCACCTGGTGGAGAGCTAACCGAGAGAGGTTCATCCCTGCTAGGGAGCTATGACTTCTGTGCGCGTCGTCCTGGACGCGAAATAGCATTCAGAGCGCTTGTCTCCCGGAGAGGTGATCTCCGAAAGAACTTCAACAATGAGAGCGCTGCTTTCTTTGCTCCACGTTACCTTTTCGTGGAACTGTTCCGGCACAAAGAACGTATCAGGAGTGCGGCTGGATTATCCTCTGGGGAGCTTGAGGATGCGTTGTACGTTCTGACCTCTCAGATCCACTTCGTAAGCGAAAATCGAATCCCTCTTGAGACATGGATGGAGGCATATCGACTCTGCCGTGGCGTTGATGCGGACGATACACCATACATTGCCCTGACTCTGCACTTGAAAGGGCTTCTCTGGACCGAAGACCAACAATTAATTGCTGGTCTTCGCAGTCGAGGTTTTACAGGGGTCTTTGGAAGCTAAGTGAGATCTTAGTCTACTTAGCGCCTTGGTCGATCCAGGCGCGGACGAGGCCGATTTGCTCTCTGGTCAGCGGCTCGCCTTTGTCTTCGGGAGGCATCATGCCGTCTTCAATTAATCCCGCGATGGAGTGAACGAGGGAGCTTTTCTCGCTCTTGCCCACCACCACGATTTCACCGTTGGAGCTGCCTTTGAGGGTAGCTTCGCGGGAATCGACGCGGAGCTTGGCTTTCTGTTTTTCAGCGCCGTGGCAACTGAAGCAGGATTTCTCGAAAATCGGTTTGATGTCCTTGTCGAAGGTGACGTCTTTCTTGGCTGCGACAGGAGGCAGCTTGCTGACATCGACATCTGCGGCGAACAGGCTGGTTGCCGCTGCTGTGGCAAAGAGACCCAAGACAATGTGTTTCATACGTGATGACTTACCCAATCAGACGCGCAGACGCAACCGGGCATTCACTGGTTTGGTGTGACGGGACACTGGTTCAGGAGAAAACAGAGGAACAGAGGAAGACGGAGGGAACAGAGTCGGAACTTTTTATGACAGGTTGGCTCCAGGTAGAAGGATGCGGCTGATTCCGGAGGTGACCTTTACTTCATTGAAATTGATTGAGGAGCCCAAGTGGCACATTAAGCAGGGGCATGTAGCTTAAGAGTTGAGCCTTATGCAGAGCCAGGACGTTTTCTACAGCCTTGATTTCGACGAGAACACAATCCTCCACTAGCATGTCGAAGCGGAGCGTTTCTGGTCGGGCAAAGTTCTTGTACCGGACTTCAACGACCTTCTGAGTAACAGAAGACAAGCCTCGGATCTCAAGTTCACGAGCAAGACACCACTCGTAAACTGATTCGAGCAGTCCCGGGCCTTTATCTCGGTGAACTTCAATAGCGCCCGAAATAATCTGCTCCGTTAGGGCAGCGGCGGTGGAGAACCTCGGGTGCATGAGAAGCTTCCCGTATTCCTCTCTGTTTTCTCCGTCCCCCTCTGTTCCTCCGTTTTCTCCTGCGCCTTACATCAGTTTCAGGAGGGTTTCGGCCATGACTGAGGGGGTGTCGGCGACGGCGATGCCGGCGGATTTCATGGCTTCAATCTTGGCTGCGGCTGTGCCTTTGCCGCCGCTCACGATCGCTCCAGCATGACCCATACGACGGCCAGGAGGCGCTGTCGCTCCCGCGATGAATCCAGCCACTGGCTTCTTGCAATTGGCTTTGATCCAGGCTGCTGCTTCTTCCTCAGCGCTCCCGCCGATCTCGCCGATCATGATGATGCCGTGGGTCTCTGGATCATCATTGAACATCTTGATCACATCGAGGTGGGATGTGCCGTTAACGGGATCACCACCGATGCCCACGCAGGTGGATTGGCCAATGCCGCGTGAGGTCAGCTGCCAAACAGCTTCGTAAGTCAGGGTTCCGCTGCGGGAGACGACGCCAATGTGGCCTTTCTTGTGAATGTATCCCGGAGCAATGCCGATGCGGCAGCCGCCGTGAGAATCTTTGCCTTCGCCGGGAGTGACCAAGCCGGGGCAGTTCGGCCCGATCAGGCGCGTCTTGCGGCCTTGCATAGCCCGTTTCACTTTGATCATGTCCACCACTGGAATGCCCTCTGTGATGCAGACCACGAGGTCCAGTTCCGCGTCGACGGCTTCCAGGATTGCGTCCGCGGCGAACGGCGGGGGAACGAAAATGGCCGAAGCTGTTGCGCCGGTTTCCTTCTTTGCCTGCGCCACGGTGTCGAAGATCGGAACTTGATTCTCGAACTTTGTGCCGCCTTTGCCTGGGGTGACGCCCGCGACAAGCTTGGTGCCATACGCAAGGCTCAGCTGCGCGTGACGAGCCCCGAAGCTGCCGGTGATCCCCTGGACAAGGAGCTTGGTATTTGAATCAACTAAAATTGCCATACTACTTTCCTTGTCCTGTCACTGATTTGACGACCTTCTGGGCGCCATCCGCCATCGAATCCGCGCTGATGAGATTCAAGCCGCTCTCGCGCAAAATCTTTTTTCCAATCTCCACGTTGTTGCCTTCGAGGCGGACAACGAGCGGGAGCTTCAACCCGGTTTCCTGAACGGCGGCAACGATGCCAGAGGCAATGATGTCGCATTGCATGATGCCACCGAAAATGTTCACAAGGATGGCCTTCACGTTCGGATCGCTCAGGATGATCCGGAATGCGGCTGTGACTTGCTCCTTGCTTGCGCCACCTCCGACGTCGAGGAAGTTCGCGGGCGAGCCGCCGTAGTGCTGGATGATGTCCATGGTGGACATGGCTAGCCCCGCGCCATTCACCAGGCAGGCGATGTTGCCGTCGAGCTTGATGTAATTGAGGTTGAACTTGCTCGCTTCGATCTCCAGGGGCGCCTCTTCGGAAAGATCGCGCATCGCCTGGATCTCCGGATGGCGATACAGGGCGTTGTCGTCGAAACCGATCTTCGCGTCGATGGCGTAAACGGTTTCCTTGCCATCCGCTAGACGGACGTGAGCCATGGGGTTGATTTCCACCATGCTCGCGTCGCATTCCCACCAAGTGCGGTAGACTCCCGTAATGACTTTCGCGGCGGCTGCAACGAGTTCGCCTTTGAATCCGAGCGCGGACGCCATTTTTCGAGCCTGATAACCGTAGAGGCCCACGGCTGGATCAATGACTTCTTTGAGAATCTTCTCGGGCGAATGCTCTGCGACTTCCTCGATGTCCATGCCGCCTTCCGCGCTGGCCATGATGATCGGCTTGGAAATGGCGCGATCGAGCAAAACCGCCAGATAGTATTCTTTCAACAGCTCCGTGGCTGGCTCGACGAGCACCTTCTGAACTTCTTTGCCTTCCGGACCGGTTTGCTTGGTGACCAAGACTCCACCCAGCATTGCGCGAGCGGCTTCCTCAATTTTCTGGATATCGCCGAGGACCTTCACGCCGCCCTGGTAACCGCTTTTGAAGGCGCCTTTGCCACGGCCGCCTGCGTGGATCTGCGATTTGATCACCACTTTCCCGCCGGCCGCCACGATGGGCTTGGCTGCGTTCAGGACTTCTTCAGGTTTGGTGCAGATTGTGCCTTTCGGGACCGGCACGCCAAATTTGCCCAGGAGTTCTTTGCCCTGGTATTCGTGAATGTTCATGTAAACGACCTTGCGAGCGCCAGCCAACCGCGACGATCAACGTTGGTCAATCGGGGTGACTTTCAGGCCAACCGGGCCGGTGTAAACGCTCTGCGGACGGATCAGACGATTATCTGAAAGTTGCTCAAGAATATGAGCGGTCCACCCTGCGGTGCGGGCGATGGCGAAAATTGGAGTGAAAAGATCCGTGGGGATGCCGAGCGAATAGTAAACGGTGGCCGAGTAGAAATCGACGTTGGCGTTCAGGTTCTTCTTCTCGAGCATGAGCTGCGCAATACGCTCGCTCATTTGGATCCACTTGGCATCACCCAGCTTCTCGGCAAGGATCTGCGACATGCGCTTCAGATGTGGCGCGCGCGGGTCGAGCACCTTATACACGCGGTGGCCGATGCCCATGATCTTCTTCTTCTGTGCGAGAGCATTTTCAATGTAGCCATCGACCTGCGCTGGAGATCCGATCTCCTGCAGCATCTTGATGACCCCCTCATTCGCGCCGCCGTGCAGCGGGCCTTTGAGTGTGCCAATGGCCGTGGTGACGGCGGAGTAAATGTCGCTCAACGTGGCAATTGTCACCCGCGCGCTGAACGTGCTGGCGTTCATTCCATGGTCAGCATGGAGGACGTAGCACATGTCCATTGTGCTTTCCTTCTCCGGAGAAGGCCGCTCGCCGTCAACGAGGTAGAGGAAATTGGCCGCTTCACTCAAGTTCGAGTCCGAATCAAGCAAGCTCTTGCCCTGGCGCAGGCGGTGGAAGTAAGCGGTGATGATCGGAATGCGCGCGATGAGGCGCATCGCTTTGCGTTTCTGCGCCTCAGGAGATTCGTCCTCGGCCTCGGGATCGAAGCAACCGAGAGCTGAGATGCCAGTGCGAATGGCATGCATCGGAGGTGTGTTCCCCGGCAGCTTGCGAAGGATATCAACGACACCGCCTGGCAGGGCGCGTTCGGCAGCGAGAGCTTTCTTGAGTTGGGCCAGCTCCGCTTTATTTGGCAGGCGATTTTCGTGGAGCAGATGGACGGTCTCTTCGTAAGAAACCTTTCCCGCGAGTTCGTCGATGTTATAGCCGGCGTAAATCAGCGTGCCGACATCACCACGGACATCGCTCAGCCGTGTGTCCGCGGCAACAACGCCTTCCAATCCTTTCGGGGCAGCAGCAGGAGCGCTCATCGATAAACTATCGTCCTTCCCAGTCTTGTTCGGGCGTAAAGTTAGGGAACGCCCAATTACAGGTCAACGTGTTTTCAGAAATTCCCGCAAAACAGCGCAAAACTTCTCTCATTTGCTTGCCACCCCCGGCGCAACTTTTGCACAAAAGAGGCGATGCGCTGGTTTCTAATCGCTTTGCTGTTTTTTCTCGGCAGCGATATTGCCCGCGCGAATGGCCTCCGCAGCCAACTGCTCTATGGCAAAGCCTACGTGAGCCTCAACGAATGGGCGCGCGGGGAGAAACTCGACTTCGTCTGGAAAGGCAGGCAAAGCCCAGCGTTGCTCACGAACCGATGGACTAAACTTCAGTTCACGGCGGACAGCCCCATTGCCTCGATCAACGGCGTCCAGGTTTGGCTCTTCTATCCTGTTGTGGCGAAAGGAACATCATTATTCGTCTCAGAAAAGGATATCGAGAAGACGTTGGAGCCGATTTTAAATCCGGTGAAAGCCAAAGCTGGCCAGCAAATTCGCACGATTGGCATCAGCGCCGGCCATGGTGGGCGAGACCCCGGGTATGTGGGCGGCAACACCACCGAAAAGGAGCAAACCCTTCTTTTAGCGAAAGAGCTTCGGACAGTTCTGCAGAATGCGGGGCTGAACGTTTTCATGACTCGGTCGGATGACCGTTACTTCCCGCCTGAGGAGAAGGCGGAGATGGCGGGGAGAGCTAAAGTCGATCTTTTCATTAACCTGCACTTCAACCAGGCCTCACCGCTAATTAAAGGTGTGGAGACTTACGCCCTTCCGCCCGCGGGCATTCCTTCGACCGCCGGTGAACACTCCTCAAAGGTGGATCCGGGGAACGCATACGATCACCGAAATGCGCTTCTCGCGTACCAGATCCATAAAGCGGTTGTGGACCGGTTTGACGTGGTGGACCGAGGAGTGCGGCGGGCGCGCTTCATTGTGCTGCGCGAAGCGAAGATGCCCGCCGTGCTGCTCGAAGCCGGCTTTCTGTCCAACCGCGAAGAAGCCGCGCGGATCCGCGACCCGAAGCACCGGAAGGAACTCGCGCTCGCAATCCACGACGGCATCATGGCTTACAAAAAGCTCGTGGAGCGGGGCGCTGCCCCCGAGAAACTCCCGCTGCCGCCTGCCGGAGAGGCGGCGCCGTCACCTAAGCCGAAAACGGACGTTAAGCCGCCGACGAAATCGGAAATCAAGCCTGAGACGAAACCAGAGACCAAGCCTGACAGTAAACCGCAGACCAAAGCAGAGCCGACGGATAAGAAGGATGGTGAGGAGGAACCAGCCAAAGTGGAGAAGGACGAGCCGTCTGTGCAACCAGAATTGAAAGTCGAGCCGGTGTCCAAACCACCAGCTGAAACCAACGCTCCTCCCACCGTCCTGCAATCCCGCGTGCCCGCAAAGAGCGCCACTCCTCAAAAGCCTTCCTCAGGGGCTACGAAGAAGAAGTAAGGCGGTCAGCGGCGATGAATGGCTTTGCCTCGGGCCTGGTCTCCTTTTAAACTGGGGAATGCACCTGCGACGTTTCGTTTTAATCCTTCTCTTTTCCTTGAGCGCCTTGGCGCTCACCGCTGCCGAGACTTCGTTGAAAGTCATGACTTTCAACCTTCGCTTCGCCAGCGACAAGGCGCCGAACTCGTGGCCTGAGCGCCGCCCGGTGATGAAGCAGTGTATTCAAGAAGCGAACGCTGATGTGATCGGCACCCAGGAGGGGGTTTACCATCAGCTTCTGGATATGGAACGCGACCTGCCACATTATCGCTGGATTGGTTTGGGGCGCGAAGGTGGCAGCCGCGGAGAGTTCATGGCGATCTTTTACAAGCCAGAACGTCTTGAGCCCCTGCAGTATGATCATTATTGGCTTTCGGACACGCCCGAAGTCATCGGTTCGGTCACATGGGGCCATAGCGTGAAGCGGATGGTTACCTGGGTTCGCTTCAAGGATCTGAGAACGAAACGGGAGTTTTACCTGGTGAACACCCACTTCGACCATCAGGTGCAGGGTGCGCGTGAGAAGTCCGCGGAACTGGTCCTTTCCCGGGTCAAGAAGCTCGACCAGACAGTCCCCATCATCGTCATGGGCGACTTCAACGCCACTGCTGGTTCAAACAAGGCTTACACCACGTTGACCGCTGATGATTACCTAAAGGACACCTGGCACACCGCTAAAGAAAAACGCGGAGAGGTGGTGAAGACGTTCCATAACTTCAAGGGTCCGGTCGCGGGCGATGATCGCATCGATTGGATTCTCGGCCGGGGCATCGACACTGCGTGGACGCAGATCCTCACCTGCAATGCCAAAGGGCAATACCCCAGCGACCACTTTCCGATCATTGCTGAGATTACTTTGAAGTAGCCGCCTTAAGAGGGCGCGGCCCCGGCAAATTTCGAGGCCGCGCTTGTTCTTATGCCAGACGGGCGGCGAACGCTTTGATTCCGCGGGCCATGTAGCCGGCCAGGTTCGGATCATGCTTGTCGTAGGCGTTCCTGAGGTCTGAATCCACGATCAGCTCCGCATGCCCCGCATAGGAGTCTTTGTTGGGCGTCCAGAAGTTCTTCAACCACTCAAAGTGTTTGCCAATGACCTTCTGGACTTCGCTGCTTTCAGGGCGTGCGTTGGCTTTCATCAGCCGCACAAGATCCTGGCAGATGCCGTTCCACTCCGCGCCTGACTTTTCCCAATCCGCTTTGGACCAGTTCTTCACTTTCATGCGACTCTCCGCGATCCCTTTCTCCGCCTCCTTGCCGAAGCGGTTGACGAGGTAACGCTCGTGCTCTGCTTGCCTGGCTTCATCGAAGCCCTGAAACATTGTTGCTGCTTTCATGCGTTTTTTTCCTTCTCGATGCGCCAAGGTGTTATCGATCGTTCGAATCAACCGGCGTGTCCGGCGAATGCTTTGTTGAAGCGCTTCACGATGAGCCTTCAGGGCGGCATCCACATCAAAGCCACGCTGTGCGATCAACTTCTTGATCTGCTTCAAATCAAACCCCAGTTCCCTGAAGAAGAGGATTTGTTGCAGCAGGAGAAGCTGCTTTTCTTCGTAGTACCGGTAGCCGTTCGCGCCGTGGTAAGCAGGCGCGAGCAGCCCCAGTTCATCGTAGAAATGGAGCGTCCGGACTGTGACTCCGGACAACTTCGCTAATTCATGGACCGTGTAAGCCATTGGCTTTTATCCTTCACTGCCCACCATGGGCTTTGAAGGCAAAAGCACGATCCGGTCTGACGTTACGTGAGGGTCAACAGGTTTTTTCTGAAGATCTTTAAATTGCCTGGGCTAAACCCGAAACGGAAGGTTCCCGCGCAAGCAGGCCCAGCTCAGCCTCCAGGGCCATACTCAGGTCGGGGTGCTTGAACTGGAACCCTGCCGCTTGCAAGCGCGCGCAGCTCACGCGTTGGCTCGACAGCAGCATCGTTGACATTTCGCCTAGCGCGGCTTTTAACACCAACGCTGGCGCGCGCACGAAAGCTGGCCGTTTGAGTTGCCGCGCAAGGGTGCGCGTGAATTCCTCGTTTCGCACGGGGTTCGGAGCCACAAGATTTATCGGGCCATGGACGCTGTTGCTTTCCAGCAACCAGCGGATGGCGTGAATCACATCGGTGAGGCTAATCCAACTCATCCATTGCTGGCCGGTCCCGAGCCGCGCGCCCATGAACATTTGAAAGCCGGGCAGCATCATCGCAAGAGCGCCGCCGCGACGGCTCAAGATGATGCCAAAACGCAGGTTGGTGACTTGCACGTTGAGGGCTTCGGCCTTGTGCGACGTTGCTTCCCACTCTTTGCAAACCGTTGCGAGAAAATCAAAACCGGTTGGGCTCGCCTCCGTCAGCAATTCATCGCCACGATCGCCGTAAATCCCAATAGCTGAGGCCACGATGAATCGCGTGGGCGGCTGCTTCATGCGCTCAAATGCTTTGGTCAGCATAAGCGTGGAATTGATGCGCGAGTTGTGGATCCGCTTCTTCTGATCTTCGCTCCAGCGACGGCGCGCGATGTTCTCGCCAGCGAGGTGGATTACAACGTCCGGGGAGGCGTCGTCCATTCGGCGGACGAAGTCGCGCGAGGGCTCCACGCAAGCGGCATTGAAGGGAAGCTCAGACGGACTGGCGGAATTGCTCCGAACCAACCGAATAATGTGATGACCTAGGGCGCTTAACGCCGGGGCAAGCTCTCGGCCTATCAGCCCGCTTGCACCCGATACCAATACTTTCATTTAACCTCCGGAAAACCGCTTCTGGCAGACCCGGCGCGTAACCAGGCGTTCATTAACGCCGATCTTACTCCACGCCTGCCATTGCGGCATCTTCCGTCAGTCCTGCGCAAACCGTCTCATTCAAATCCGGGTTTACCCCCGAATGGCCGTTCTTTGCGAGTTCTAAGGCAATGCCGCCCCAAGCGGAATCAGGACGTGGTCGCTGCCGCAGCTCAGATTTCGGCTGAGCGAGCGCTTAATGGTGATGATGCTCGTGGCCGTCTCTTTTTGCAAAAGGCAGATGCTTTAGGTCGAGGAGACGCGCAGCAGTTTCGCCTTCGCGGATGGCGTGGAATCTGTTTACCGCGACGCCGGTGACCTGTTGTCGCTTGCCTGTGGTGGGCCAGAATATTTCGACTGCTTTCACTGCTGTGGCTTTGCCAATGCCGATTTCCTGGCGCAATGGACTTGCGCCAAAGGAGCCTCCGGAGCGCACCGTTCGATGGATCTCGCGCGTAGTGCCATTCTCCTCCACCATTACTTTGATCCTCGCTCCCAAGGCAGAGCGGTTCGACTGGGCGCCTTCCAATTTCAAGCAGATGAAGTTGTTGCCGTGGCCGGGGTTTTCAAACAGCACGTTTCTGTAAAAATCACCTTCGAAAGCGCCTCCCACAGAATGATAAACGTCCTGGTCGCCGTCATGATCCATATCCGCAAAGGAGACGCCGTGCCCCTTTTGCAAATGGCCGAAGCCGCCTGAGGTGGTGACGTCCTGAAACTTTTTGCCCTCGGCGTTACGAAACGCGCGGTTGGGCAGGAGCGTGGCATAACCTGGGTCTCCGGTTCCCAGATACATGTCCAGCCAGCCGTCGTTATCCAAATCCCCGAAATTTGAGCCCATGGTTAGGAGAACCTTGGACATGCCCGTCTTGTCACTCACATCCTCAAAGGTTCCGTCGCCTTTATTGCGATAGAGCTTCGCGCGGCTCCCTTCATTTGGCTCTCCCAGGTAGTCACGGGCGATGTCCGCAGGACCAGCCGTTCGATAACCCGAAACCCAAATGTCTTCCCATCCATCGTTGTCATAGTCGAAGAACCAGGCAGGGAAGCTGTACACAGGCTCCGCGACGCGGGCCTGAGCCGTCACGTCGGTGAACGACCAAATGTTGGTGTTGTCCTTCCTCGGGCCATCGTTGCGGAAGAGGATGTTGGGCTGGCCCAGGCGCGACAAATACATATCCGGCCGTCCATCATTGTTGTAATCCGCAGTCACCACTGCTTTGACGAACCCCGTCACTTGAACCCCTGATTCCGCCGCGCATTCTGTGAACGTCCCATCCTTGTTGTTCCGGTAAAGCTTGCAGGGATGTGTGTTGTCGGATGTGGATTCGTATCCAAAGTAAATGTCGAGCCAACCGTCGCTATTATAATCGAACCAGATGGCCGTCTGATTGGGAGCATAGGTGACCAATCCCGCCTCAAAGGTCACGTCCGTGAAACGCCCGTGACCGTCATTGCGCAGCAGGGAATCGGGAAAATTGCCGCCGGACTCCGCCCAGGCGCCTCGCAGAACGAGCACGTCCACAAGGCCGTCATTGTTGTAATCGCCCTGGATCATGCTCAGGCCGCCGACGATGCCGGACAGTTGCGCTTCCGCAGTCTTATCGACGAACCCACCTTTTGAGTCGTTGTGGAAGAAATGCATCGGCCCTCGAATAACCCATTCAGATGTCAGAATGTCGAGCCTGCCGTCATTGTCTAAATCCTCAATGAGTGTGCCGCCCGCGCAATCGTTCACATCGAGCCCCATTGCTCCGGCAACATCCTCAAAGCGCTTAATATCATAATCCGACTTGAAGGCGCTCGGCGGGATCAACCATTGCGGTGGGACTTTCTCCGGGTGCTCGCCCAAGGTCATATAGGCAATGTTCAGGAGCCAGCGTGTGTTCATGTCGTGCACACGCTGGCGGCTGAGTTGATCCTCAAACATCGTGATCGCGGTTCTCGAACCCCGCGGGAACTTATGCACCCCGTCGGCCGCGATTGGCAGGATGCACGAGGCGGTGGTGTGGTTTGACAGGCAATTCTCCTGCTCCCCCAGCCGCAGGTAGGCGAGCGCGTGGAGGAATTCAGTTTCCCGGAGCAACCGCGAGGGGGGTTGGTAACCGAGACGCTGCGTCAGGGGCTTGAGGCTCCCATATTGGCGGATTGCCGCCTCCGAGTGCCCCGCAAGCATCAATTCAAAGGCTAGCTTGCTGTTCAGATCGTAAATCTGGGCAGGGCTGCGCGCGCCAGCGATTAACTCACGGTACATCTGGACACGGAGATCGTTAACGAATGAGGTCTGACGCGGATCGGTTTTCACCGCCAACTCCTCCAGGGTCTGCGCCATTTTTTGCGAGCCGGGAGGCAACGCCTTCAGTTGCTCTGCTGTTATCGACTTGTGCGGGCGCAGCGGGGCCTGACCGACGCTGCATACAGTGACTGCCACCAACACCAAGCAAAACCGAACCAAACACCAATCCATGTAAAACCCAACCTTGTAACGGGCAGGACGCTAGAGCCCGCCTGAAGGTAACGGCAAACTTTCAACTATTTTGGGTGTTGCCGCGCGCCCGCCAGAAACCCTGACCTTCGTTTCATACGGTTTTCCGGAGCCGAACGCCTTGATGGCCTGCGCTTCGGGCTTAAGTTGCTACATGGAACCAGCATTTCGAAAGCACGGGAAAGTGGCCCATGGGATGACAGCTTCAGGCACAGTGACGCGCGAAATGGTTGAGCAGCGCGCCGCCGAGAACGCGCTCATCAATGGCCGCGACAAAGTTAACGCTGACGATCTTCGCGCCGCGAGGCTTGAGTTGCTTGGTTACGAAGCCTCCGAGGACTCGGACGACATCATGGGGAACTCGCTTACCAATGAGAACCCAGGCTCCACTGGCGAGCCTGTGGTGAACATCCGTCCTCGCGATGAGCAGGCCGAAGCGGAAAAGATGGTTAAGGACGGCATGGAGGAAGCGCAGCACACCACCATGGTTGAAGGCGCGCGCTATCCCAAAAACCAGGAATAAGACTTTCTCTCACGCATTGGCCGCGAGATGGCGAGCTTGCCGTTTCGGGGCCTTGTGCGTCTCCACCCGTTTGGCGTTCGTCGCGGGGAGATGCGGGCGCAGAAACGGGGGCGCATCCTGGCGGCCAGTGCGTTGAAAGTCGCTCCACATTGCGCCGCCCACCGTAGAGGGATTCATTCCTTGCACGTGAACGAGGAACTCGAAGAGGTATTCCGCTAGCCGGGCGAGAGCAATTCCACTCGTCTGATTTGCTTTCGGATAAACCCACCGCGTAAACGCCATCACCCCGTCGAAAGGCGTCATCTCTTGCCAGAGCAGCGGTGTCGTTTGGGCGAAGTTCCCGCTGTTTCCCAGCAAATCCCAGAACTTGGCGAAACGCCTCAATTCTTGCATTTGCGCGAAGCTGACGCTGCGGTTGGACAAAATCTCGTAGGGCGGCTCCGCGTTATAACGCATGTCCCACTCGGCATCATGGCGGATGATGGGCGTTCCTCGCAGGCGCTTGAGGATGCCGACCTGGATTTCCTGCGGAGCCAAAGCCACGAGTTCGTTGAACCCGCGGGCGAATGAAGCAACATCCTCCCCCGGCAGCCCGGCAATCAAATCCGCGTGGATATGGACGCCGGTGTGCTGCCGCAGGAAAGCGAAGTTATCACGCAAACGATCAAAGCTCTGCCTGCGTTTGATGCGAGCGCAAACCTCGTCGTTGAAGCTTTGGATGCCGACTTCAAATTGCAGGGCGCCCGGAGGGAATTTCGCGATCAACCCTCGCAAAGCCTCTGGCAGCCGGTCGGGGATCATTTCAAAGTGCAGGAACAATCCCGGCGTGTATCGCTCCAGGAAGAAGGTCAGAAGCGCCCGGGATGTGTTCAGGTTCAGGTTGAAGGTGCGGTCCACGAACTTGAAGTGCTGAACACCCCGTGCCAGCAATTTTTCCATCTCCGCGAGGAAAGGCTCCAAGGGGAATTGGCGCACTGGCACATCCAAGGAAGAAAGGCAGAACTCACATGTAAAGGCGCAGCCTCGCGATGCCTCCACGTAAATGATGCGGTGCTTTACATCCTGCTCAGTATACAAATCGTAGGGCAGGGCCACTTTCGCAGGATCGGGCAGCGGAGCGTGGATCACTTTTTGAGCGGGCCGCTCATTGTTCAGCAGCCTGTCCACGAGTTGGCGAAAAGCCAAGTCTGCTTCCCCTGTGATCACGTAATCCGCAGTGGCTACAACTGCCTGCTTCTCCCATTCGTAGCTAACCTCCGGCCCGCCCAAAACAAGGAGTAGTTCGGGCTGCAACCGCTTCAGCACCCGCGCCACTTCCAAGGTGAGCCGGGCGTTCCAAATGTAAACGCCCATGCCCACGATCTTCGGTTTGCGGTTCAAAATCGCTTCCGTGATATCGAGCGCGCGCTGGTTGATGTGGAATTCGATCAATTCGGTGCGCGCCTTCAGCTCGCCCATGTTCGCCAGGAGGTACCGCAGGCCGAACGCGGCATGAATGTACTTGGCGTTTAAGGTGGTGAGGACGATCTCGGCCATCGTGGGTAACTGTAGGCGTGGAGTGACGCTTTGCAATGACGGGGCCGACGGTATATCAGGGTGCGGACGCAAGCAGGGAACGCCCTGAGAAGAATCTGGAGATTTTGGATGATTCCTGTTGACGACCTATCCATTACTACCCCTACGTTTTTTTAGGGGTGCGCCCGATTTGCCTCAGGTGCCCCTTAATCCAGATTAGGGGCCAGTTAATGACAGGAACTTTATGATTACCCCGACAAATCCGTTACAGCAGAAAACAGGAGTTCCAGCCGAAGCTCCAGCTAAAAAAGCGCCAGCCAAACCTGCCGGCAAAGACATGACCGGCAAAAAACGCATCCTTCTCGTTGATGATCATCCGATCGTCCGCCAAGGCCTTGCCGAACTGATCGACGCCCAAAAGGATCTTGGCGTGATCGGCACCGCCTCGAACATGCAGACCGCGCTCGACCTCATCGACAAGCTGATTCCCGACCTGGTTATCGTCGATATTTCCTTGAGCGGCAACAACGGCATCGAACTGGTAAAAAACATCAAGGTGCGCCATCCCAAGATGCTCATCCTGATGCTTTCGATGCATGATGAATCACTTTACGCTGTCCGATCCCTTCGCGCGGGCGCCTCTGGCTATATTATGAAGCAGGAGGCCACCGACAAGGTGCTGACCGCCATCCGCCAGGTGCTCAACGGGGAGATTTATCTGAGCGAGAAGATGGAAAAACGGATGGTGTCACAGTTGGTCGGCGCAGGCCGCACCGAGCGCACGGGCAATCCTATTGAAGACCTTACTGATCGCGAGTTGGAAGTCTTCGGCTTGATCGGGCAGGGCCATGGCACACGCCAGATTGCCGAGAAACTGCACTTGAGCATCAAGACGGTCGAGTCTCATCGCGCCCACATTAAAGAGAAGCTCAACCTCAAGACAGCGACCGAGCTTGTCCAACATGCCATTCAGTGGCAGGAGTCCTGATCTGATTTAGACCAGGCAGATCGGCTTTAGCTAAAGCCACAGGTTCTTTCGGCGTCGGGGTAAACAGCGCGCCAAAGGGCCTGTGGTTTTTTCATGGGTGCAGGAGTTCCGCGTTCAAAGGGCTGATAGCCCCGGCATCACTTAACCCACGGGGTGGTGAGACCCTTTGATCAAAGCTGGGGAGAAAGGCGCTGGACTCCGCCGGTCGTGGCAGACGTGCGCCTTGGCTTTAAATCTCCGACTGCTCTTCCGCTCTCAACCCGGTCACGCGCGAAACACCTGGCAGATTGCGAAGCTCCAACAACAAGTCGTCCATCCGATTCGGGTCGCGCAGCAGAATGCGGTAACTCAGATCGGTGCCTTCATATCCCTCATTGCTGCGTTGGCTCGCGCAAATCGTTTTTCGGCTATGCCGTTCGAATAAACGGAGCAACTCGACGAGTTCCGCGACGGGTCGGCCCCAATGCAGGTTCACGATCACGTCGAAACGGTGCCGGGCCCCGAAAGTGGTCGCCCACAGATAAAGCATAATCACTGAGGTGATCAGGCATCCAATGATGGCGGTGGAAAACTTCAACGTGCCGCAGGCCATGCCGATGACGATCACGCTGAGCACGTAGGTGGTGTCCAAGGTGTCGCGCAAAATGTTGCGGAAACGAACGATGGCAAACACCGCCATGAGTCCGAAGGCAGTGATCAAACTTCCTGAGAGCACGAGCATCACCAGGGCAACGACCACCGGGATGACGATTAGCGAATTAACAAAAGAGCGCGAATACGAGAGCCCCGAATGTGTGATCATGTAAATCCACGCAATCACATGGCCGCATAAGAATGCGAGGAGAAGGCCAAGCAGCAACGCCTGGACCGGTAGCTGTTGCGTGGTGTAGTCGCCGCTAAAAAGCCAGTCAGTCATGTATCCTGAGCCGCGGCGGCGTTTGGAGCCTGTGCTGTGACAGGTGGGCTCCCGCTCCCGTTAATGGGCGCAACCGCGGAACTCTTTCCATTTACAGGGACTACAGGCTTTTCTGGAAGCGCAAAAGCGTAAGTCACCGCGGCGGCTCCCAGTTCAGTCACGCCGTCCACGTATTTCGCAGCTCCGCATTGGGCCAACCCAAACACGCGGACAAGCTGTTTGAACCAATCGGGAAAACGGTTGGTGAATTTGAGTTCCAGCACGATCTTCCCTTCAAACACCGATGCTGGGCGGATCATGTCGGTCACGAAGCGGGCCTCAGGCTCTGGTGAGCAGCGCACATCCCGGTCCATCGTCACACGCACGGAGTTGTCATGCGGGCTGATCCATGCCTCGCGCAAGTAAGCGACATGGGCCTTGGGTTTTGCGCCCAATTCGAGGATGTACTTGCTGAAGTTCTGCACCGCGACCAATTGCCGCGGGTCATGGGAGACGATATGATGCGGCGCCGGGAAGGCGCCTTGCAGGATCTCGCGCACGAATTCGCGCTTCACGCCGCCACGCTGCTTGGAGATGGTGTTATTGGTCCGTTTCTTAATCTCGAAGTAAATCGGGGCCGCTGGGCGATTTTCGTAAAAACGCAGGCGCAGCTTGAACCGGTTCTTATCGCCGTTAATGGTGGATTGATACAGGCGGAGATCGTCCGAATCCAAATAGAGGCTATGGACCGGGTAGGAGAGATTTGGCTGAGTGGCGCCGTACTCATCAATCACCAGGAACGAACGAACAAAATCCCGGACCGAGAGAGCCACGTCTTCGGTGATCAGGTATTTATGTTCGTAGCGTTGAGCCTGTAATTTATCTGCCATCGTCCGTTTCCGCGTGATCCACTGAACCGCGTTCTTTGAACCTCGAGCCCCCTCGGCGTCACGTGATCGTAACAAAAGGACTCGAAAGCGTCAGAAATTGTTCAATGGTCGAAGAAAAAATTAGCACGACGAGCGCCATAAATGAAGCGTCGGCGGCAAAATTCATTCTTTGTGAGCTTTAGGTCGCGGGAGTTTTCAGATGCTCCCGCACCGCGTCGGCCAAACGAGCGAGGGCGTTGGCCACAACGTCTGGTGCTTCCAATGGAGTGGCGTGACCGGCGCCGGGAATCGAAAAGGTGACGGGGCGATCGAGTTTCTCGGCCAACTCTCGCGCCTTCTGCAGCGGAATGAATTTATCCTCGGTTCCATGCGCAATGAGGACCGGTTTCTTAAATTGGCTTAGGAACTCCGTGCGATCCGGGCGCAAGGCCATCGCTTCCAAGGCCCAGCTTAAGCCCGCCACGCCCGCTTGTTGAGCGCCGTCGCGGGGATGCTGCGCCAGTTCAGGGATGCTTTCCTTGCCCGGGGCAAACAACTTCGGCAAGGCCGCATCGATGGCTGGCTGAACCCCCTTTGAGTGAAGCTGCTCAATCATCCGGTAGCGCGCCTCGCGTGTTTCGTCGCTATCCGCAGCGGCCTGGCTGCTCACTAATCCAAGGCCGAGAGTGAGGTTTGGGTACTTTTCAGCAATGGCCAACGCGACATACCCGCCCAACGACATCCCGGCAAAGATGGCTTCGGTGGGGCCATACGAGCGCAAATAGTTCACAATATGATCCGCATAGCCCTCCATGGAAGGCGAGCCCGGCAGGGCGGGCGCAGCGCCGAAGCCAGGCAGATCCGGCACCAAAGCTTTGACGCGCGTTCCCAACGCAGCCACGACCGGGTACCACATAGAGCGGTCAAACGGATAGCCATGAATCAATACGAGCACTGGATCCTTCATACCCCACGCGCAGAGTACGAAAAGCGACCCCTGCCGCAAACCTGATTTTGCCGTGGCGCGGTCAAAAACCTTGTGGCAGATTCGCCGCACTAGGCCTGCGCGCCTTGAAAAGACTCTGCTTATGCTCTCGCGGCCATCAGGCCGATTCCGGGCAATGGCGAGAAATTGCCATGCGGAAAAACTTGCACTGCGGGTTGAGAGAGCCTACTTTCCGCTCCTTTACAGGTTGGCGGGCGCCAAATATGTTGCGCGGATTGAGTCGGCCTGAAGCACCTAGACGACTGGACAGAAGATAATATGGAACAGAAAGCTAAGACGATTGAACAATTTCGCGTTCATGAGCGCGACACGGGCTCTGCCGACGTGCAAATCGCCTTGCTCACGCAGCGGATCAATCATTTGACCGAGCACCTGCAGCGCAATCGCAAAGATTTCAGCTCCCGCCGTGGTTTGCTGATGTTAGTCGGCCAACGCCGCCGTCTCCTCGATTACCTCAATTCGAAGGACAACAACCGCTACACCTCCATTACAAAGAAGCTCAAGCTTCGCAAGTAATTGGCTCCCTCGCAGGGAAAATTTGGGTTTTCTCGAAAAAACTGGGCTTGGAACACGCGACTGGGCTCCATGTTAACCAAAGGATTCGCGTTGTGATTAAATCCGCCTGGCAGGCTGCTGGGGTAATTTCATTGTGCGCCCGTTCCTCCGGGCCTTCACTGAAGTTCCTCCGGGGCCGCGCCAGGCATTCTTGTATATATGCCAGAAAAAGTATCCTTCCCGCTGGGCAGCGGCGAAGTCACCATTGAAAGTGGTAAATTAGCTAAACAAGCCGACGGCGCCGTTACGGTCCAGCTCGGCGAAACCATCGTCCTGGTCGCCGCTGTTGGCGCCTCCAACCCGAAACCCGGGCTGGATTTCTTCCCCCTCACTGTTGATTACCGCGAAAAAGCGGCCGCAGCCGGCAAGTTCCCGGGCGGCTACTTCAAGCGCGAAGGTCGTCCGACTGAGAAGGAAATTCTCACCAGCCGCATTATCGATCGTCCCATTCGCCCTTTGTTCCCCAAGGGCTGGTACAACGAAGTGCAGGTCCAGAGCGTTCTCCTGAGCGCGGATGGCGAAAATGACGCTGACATCCTCGCAACCATCGGCGCTTCTGCCGCGTTGCTGGTCAGCGATCTGCCATTTGCAGGCCCGATCGGCGCGGTTCGCGTTGGCCGTGTTGATGGCAAGTTCGTGGCCAACCCAACTCACTCTGAGATGGCTAAGTCCGATCTCGACCTGATCTACGTCGGCAACAAAACCGAATTGGTGATGTTCGAAGGCGCTGCCAAGGAAATCTCAGACGAGGATTTCAAAGCGGCACTCCGCTTCGGCCAGGAAGCTTGCCAGCCGATCATCAAGGCTCAGGAAGAACTCGCCTCACGCCTCGGCAAGCCTAAGCGCCAGATCAAGGTGAACGTCGTCCCTGAGGAAATCCTCACGGAAGCCAAGACCCTCGCTGGCGAAAAAATCATTTCGGCTCTCCTGACCACCGGCAAACTGGCTCGCGAAGCTGCTGTGAAGGCAGTCACCGACGAAGTGAGCGCAAAACTCATCGAGAAGTTCGGCGCGGAGAAGGTCACGGAGTTCGTTCTCAAAGACGCGTTCTACTACATTCAGAAAGAGGCTGTTCGCGGCCTTATTATGAACCAGAAGAAGCGCCTGGATGGCCGTGCTCTGAACGAGTTGCGCGGACTCCAATCCGAAGTCGGCCTGCTGCCACGCGCTCATGGCTCAGCTCTCTTCGCCCGTGGCGAAACGCAGGCTGTTGCCCTTGCAACGCTCGGCACCACCGAAGACGCGCAGGAGTTCGACTCCTACACTGGCGGCAACACTTCCAAGAAGTTCATCCTGCACTACAACTTCCCGAATTTCTCTGTTGGCGAAACTGGCCGCATCAGCGGTCCTGGCCGTCGTGAAATCGGCCACGGCGCTTTGGCGGAACGTTCAGTGGAGCCAATGGTTCCGCTCGATATTTTCCCATACGCCATTCGCATCACCTCGGAAATCATGGAGTCCAACGGCTCCACGTCGATGGCTTCCGTTTGCGCTGCGACTCTTGCGTTGCTCGACGCTGGCGTGCCGATGACCCGCCCTGTGGCTGGCATCTCTGTCGGTCTCTGCACCGAACTCGACGAGAAGGGGAAGATCAAGCGCCACGAACTCCTCACCGACATCATCGGTTGGGAAGACGCATTCGGCGACATGGATTGCAAGATCGCCGGGACTGAAAAAGGCATCACTGGCTTCCAGCTCGATCTCAAGCTCAAGGGCATCCCGCACGAGATCATGGATGCAGCGATCGATGATGCTCGCCGCACGCGCATGCAGATCCTCGCGCACATGGCGCAGACGATCCCGACACACCGCAGCGAGCTGAGCAAGTACGCTCCTCGCATTACCTCGCTCAAGATCAACCCTGAGAAGATCGGCGCGCTTATCGGGCCTGGTGGCAAGAACATCAAGAAGATCGTCGAAGAGTCCGGTTGCGAGATCAACATCGAGGACGACGGCACGGTCAACATCTACTCCACTTCTGGCGAAGGCATGCGCATCGCCAAGGAAGCGATCGAAGGCATTACTGGCGAGTTGGAAGTCGGCAAAATTTATCGCGGGCGCGTTGTCAGCATCAAGGAATTCGGCTGCTTCGTCGAAGTGATGCCAGGCAAAGAAGGCCTCTGCCATATCAGCGAGCTGGCCAACTTCCGCGTCAAAGCGACTGAAGACATCGTCAAGATGGGCGATGAAATTTGGGTCAAGTGCATCGGCGTCGATGACAAAGGCCGCGTGAAGCTTTCACGCCGTGCTGCCATGGAAGAGCGCGAGCGTGAGCTGCGGGCCAAAGAAGGCCTCCCTCCTCTCGAAGAAGGTCAAGGTGGCGCTCAAGGTGACGACTTTGATGACGAAGGCTTCGACGACGGTCCTGAAGGGGAACGCTCCGAAGGCGGCGAAGGCGGCGAAGGTCGCGAGTTCCGCGGCGAAGGCGGCCTCGAGCGTCGTGAGCGCCCACCAGGTGGCGGAGGCGGTTTCCGTGATCGCGGCCCACGCCCGAGCGGGGGTGGTGGTGGCGGCCGGGGTCCCCGTCCAAGTGGCGGTGGCGGCGGCGGTCGCGGCCCACGTCGTGAAGGTGGCGGTGGTGGCGGTTTCCGTGATCGCGGCCCGCGCCCAAGTGGCGGTGGTGGTGGCGGTCATTCCCATGGCGGCGGTGAGCACCGCAGCAGCGGGGGCGGCGAATATCGTGGTGGCGGCGAGCAGCGCGGCGGTGGTGAATACCGTGGGGGCGGTGAAGGCCGCAGTGGCGGTGAGCATCGCTCTGGCGGCGAGAGCCGCGGCGGTGGCGAACACCGTTCGGGCGGCGAAAGCCGTGGCGGCGGTGAACATCGCTCAGGCGGTGAGTACCGTGGTGGCGGTGAAGGCCGCACCGGTGGCGAGCATCGCTCAGGTGGTGAAGGTCGCGGCGGCGGTGAGCATCGCTCCGGTGAAGGCCGTGGCGGGCATTCCCACGGTGGCGGCGAGCATCGCCACTAAGGCGTAAACAAGCGGCCGTGAGCCGCGCAGTCTTTCAGCCTCCGTCCAATGGACGGAGGCTTTTTGTTACTCATTACCTGGTTCGCCCCCCAGAGCCGCGC
Organism: Candidatus Methylomirabilota bacterium; assembly: GCA_035627835.1. Classification (GTDB taxonomy): domain Bacteria; phylum Verrucomicrobiota; class Verrucomicrobiia; order Limisphaerales; family SXQI01; genus DASPKX01. Next base: position 36,037 of record DASPKX010000094.1, on the reverse strand, counting down.
TCCCCTCCCGCGCCATCGACGTTTTCACTCGCCTCTTCCAAAGCGCCCTCTGGATTCCGCGGCGGCTCTTTATACTGCTGCCGATGCGCCTGCATTGCTGCCATTTTATCGCCCAAGCCGGGGGCCACTTTTGCAGTGGTCGTGTTGATCTTGGCTAAGGCGCTCACTTTTTTGCTCCTGATCGGCTTAACCGCCGCATTCAATATCGCCTCTGCGACGTCAACTGGATTATCGAGTGGAGTTGGCAGTTTAGGCTCACGCGGCATGTGGTTGCGTGCATGCTGCGGGAACGGTGTGTCCGTCGCCCCTGGTTGAATTAACGTAATCGACACTGGAGCCTCGTCGATGTGTTGGACTTCCACCCTCAGCGCGTCGGTGAGACCTTTGACCGCATGCTTGGATGCCGCATACATTCCCTGAAAGCCAATCACTGCTTCAGAAACTTCGCTGCCAACATTGATCAGAGCGCCCCCGTTGCGACGAAGGTGCGGCAGAGCTGCCAGGCATCCGTGGTAAACGCCCCAGAAGTTCGTGTCGAAGAGCCTTCTGCTTTCCTCCACGCTTACTTCCTCCAGGCGCCCGTAGATAGAAACTCCCGCGTTGTTGACCCAAGTGTCGATTCGGCCGAACCGCTCGATCGTTTCGGCTGCAAGGCGTTCCACCTGGTCGCGGTCACTCACATCGCATGGAATAAAGATGGCCTTGCCACGCCCAACACTGAGTTGGTCGGCAATCTCAGCGCCGACCTCTTCGCTGCGCGCGGCGAGCACGACTTTGGCCCCACGTTCGGCTGCCAGCCGGGCTGTTGCCAGACCTATCCCGCTCGATGCGCCAGTGATCACAATCACTTGTTCTGAAATCGGCTTCAACTTCGGTTTCTTCATACCCCTCTTGCTCCTTGTTTAGTTCACTGAAGCGGAACAGCGCCCGCCTCCCTGCAGCAACCTGCCACAGGCGCACGGGAATTCCATGCGCGCCCAAAGAAGCATGCGTTTGCCTTTCGTCGCAGAAGAATCCAGCCCGCTCCCGATTGCGTCTTACCTCGATTTATTTTTTACTTTCGAGCGATTTGTGGCTACGTTTGTCCACTCTCATAACGAAGTAATTACCATGCAGAATTTTTTGGTCCCAATGGTTGTTGAGCAAACGGGTCGCGGCGAGCGCGGCTATGACATTTATTCCCGCTTGCTGGTCGACCGCATTGTTTTCCTTGGCACCCCGGTTGATGACCAGATCGCGAACGTCATCATTGCCCAGCTTTTGTTCCTGCAAATGGCCGATCCAAAGAAGGACATTCATCTTTATATCAATTCTCCTGGCGGCAGCGTGACTGCTGGCCTGGCGATTTATGACACGATGCAATTCCTCACGTGCGACGTGAACACTTACTGCATCGGCCAGGCCGCGAGCATGGGCGCCGTGCTTCTTTGCGGCGGCGCAAAGGGCAAACGTTTCGCGCTTCCGAATGCCAACATCATGATTCACCAGGTGCTCGGCGGGGCGGAAGGCCAGGCCAGCGACGTTGAAATCCGCGTTCGTTACATGCTCAAGCTGAAGAAGCGCCTCAACGAGATCATCTCCAAGCACACCGGCAAAGATGTCTCTCAAGTCGAGAAGGATTGCGACCGAGATAACTTTATGAGCGCGGATGAAGCCAAAGCTTACGGCCTCGTGGATGAAGTGGTTCAGTCCCGCAAAGAGGTTCCAGCGCTCGTGAATGTGGATAAAGAAACAACGGCAGCCTTGGCGCAGGGGACCAAAGGCGGCGACAACATCGCGCCCGGGACTGCGGCGCGGTAGGCCCCTTACGCTCATTTAACATGGCTCGTCCCACCCAACTGACGCTCTGCAGCTTCTGCGGCAAATCTCACGCCGAGGTCAAAAAGCTTATACAAGGCCCTGGCGTGTATATTTGCGACAATTGCGTGATTGTCTGCAAAAGCGTCCTGGACCGGGACTTGCGAATCGAGACCAAGAAGGTTGGCGGCAAGAGCAATATTCCCAAGCCTGCTGAGATCAAACGCCAGCTCGATAACTATTGCATCGGGCAGGATCAGGCTAAGAAGACTCTCTCGGTTGCCGTTTACAACCATTACAAGCGTCTTCAGGACAGCAATCGCACGGAAGGGCCGCGTGAGGAAGGGGATGTTGAGCTGGAAAAGGCAAACATCCTCCTGATCGGGCCAACCGGAAGCGGCAAAACATTGCTCGCTCGCACTCTCGCCAAGATTCTCGATGTGCCGTTCGCGATCGCGGACGCCACGACTCTGACCGAAGCTGGTTACGTCGGCGAAGATGTGGAGAACATCATTCTGCGTCTCTTGCAGAACGCTGATTACGATGTGAAGCGCGCGCAGACTGGCATCGTTTACATTGACGAAATCGACAAGATCTCCCGCAAAACGGAAAACGTCTCCATTACACGCGACGTCTCTGGCGAAGGCGTTCAGCAAGCTCTTCTCAAGATTCTGGAAGGCACAACCTGTAACGTCCCACCTCAGGGCGGGCGCAAACACCCGCAGCAGGAGTACATCCGGGTCGATACATCCAATATTCTCTTCATTTGCGGCGGGGCTTTCGTCGGCCTGGATCGCATCATTCAACGGCGTCTTGGGAACCGAGTCATGGGCTTTGGCGCTCCGCAGGAAGCGGTCAGCAAAGCAACGGTTGAGCGTCGGGACGTGCTCCAGCATGTGGAGCCGGAAGATCTACTCTCCTTCGGTTTCATCCCCGAGTTCATTGGCCGGTTGCCAATGATCACTGCGTTGGAAGAACTCACCCAGGAGCAGCTCGCCACGATCCTGACAGAGCCGAAGAACGCGCTCACCAAGCAGTATTCCAAGCTGCTGAATATGGATGGCGTGGATCTCGAATTCTCCGAAGACGCGCTCGTCGAACTCGCTGCCCAGGCTCTCAAGAAGGGCACTGGCGCTCGGGCCTTGCGCGGTTTGTTGGAGAAACTTATGCTCGACGTAATGTACGACATTCCAGGCAGCAAGGATGTTGTCACGGTTACGATCACGAGTGCGGTCGTCCGTGACGAGATCAAGCCTTTGATCCGCCGCAAGGAGGACAAAGCAGCCGCCTGACACGGGCCGCATTCCTGCGGTCCGATTTGCATCCCGGTTCACCGGGAATCCACGCCTATGCCCACTTCTCCACAGCAATTTGTCGCGCGACATATCGCGGGCATCCCACGCTCTGGAATTCGCGAGTTCTTCGATCTCGTCCAAAACACCACCGGGGTCATTTCCCTTGGTGTCGGCGAGCCTGATTTCGCAACTCCATGGCATATTCGTGAAGCCGCTATCTACGCATTGGAACGCGGCCGCACCAGCTACACGTCCAACCTGGGTTTGCCGAAGCTCCGCCAGGCCATTGCAGAATACGTCGCGAAGAATTTCCACATCGCTTACAACCCCGCCAACGAAATCCTCGTGGCGGTCGGCGTGAGTGAAGCCCTTGACCTGGCGCTTCGCGCGATCATCGATCCGGGTGACGAAGTCCTTTACCACGAGCCTTGCTACGTCAGCTACGCGCCCAGCGTTGTGATGGCGCATGGGATCCCGGTTGGAGTGTCCTGCAGGCCCGAGGACCAGTTCGCCGTGACCGCGCAAGCGATCGAGAAGGCGATCACGCCACGCAGCAAAGCGCTCCTGTTAAATTTCCCCACGAATCCAACAGGGGGAACAATGACGCGGGCGGCGTTGGAGGACATTGCGCGCGTGGTGGTGAAGCACAATCTGCTTGTCATCACGGACGAGATTTACTCGGAGCTAACGTTCGAAGGGGAGCACGTCAGCATTGCGTCGCTCCCAGGGATGCGGGAGCGCACGATCTTCCTGCATGGCTTCTCGAAAGCGTATGCAATGACCGGTTTCCGTATCGGGTATGCCTGCGGCCCAGTCGAATTGATTGAGGCCATGATGCGCATTCATCAATACGCGATGCTTTGCGCGAGCATCATCAGCCAGGAAGCCGCGACGGAGGCCTTGCGCCACGGCGCAACTGACACCGCAGAGATGCGGGAGCAATATCGCATTCGCCGAAATTACATCGTGCATGCCTTCAACGAGATGGGTCTTGAGTGCCATCTCCCTCGCGGCTCGTTCTACGCTTTCCCGGCCATCAGTTCCACTGGCCTAAGCTCCCGGGATTTCGCCTTCCAGCTTCTCCAAAGTGAAAGTGTCGCCTGCGTGCCGGGAAGCGCATTCGGGCCGACCGGTGAAGGCTTTCTGCGCTGCTGCTTTGCCACGAGTCTGGATCAAATCCAAACAGCCACCGCTCGCATGGCGCGATTCGTGGAAAAGGTCCGCCGAAAAGCTGCGTAGGCCGTGCTTGTTCTCGGAATTGGTTTAACCCTGCTCGCCGGGGCCGTCTTCGGCATCGTCGGCATGGTGCAGCTAGCCACAGGACGCAAAGGGCGCATTCACCCAGGCGTTTTCATTTTGTTGGGGCTGGGCCTTCAGCTCTGGTGGGTCGGCTTGATCGCGCTGCTGGTGTTCAAGACCGTGGTCCTCAAGCAGGACACCTGAGGTTAGTGGCTGCGCCGCTGGCCGCTTCGCTCCATGGGCCGCGCTGACTGCCTTGGTGAGTTAAAGCGCGGGCCGCGAGTTCTTAATTGTTCCCGACTTGGCTTCGTTGGGTTATGCCGGTTCCACGCCACTGGGTTGGTAGAATCCTTCCTTTCCATGGGAGAAGATACACCCGGTAGCGGCTCTGCTCCAGAGGACGGCCAATCACTCGTTCGGCTTGAAGTCGGTGTTCGCAGTCTCCAGGTTCAGTTCTTTGATCCAGATGTTGCGGTAACGGACATCGTGCCCTTCGGCCTGCAGCTTCAATCCACCGGGTTTGTCAGTGATCCCTTTTCCGCCATCATTTCCCCCATCCATGCCGGAGTTGGGCCCGCCCCAGACCTGTTGAATGGGAAAGTTCTCATGAACCTTCTTGCCGTTGAAATACATCGTCACACGCGCTGGTTCGACTCGCTTGCCATCCTTGAAGCGGGCGGCGCGGAACACGAAGTCATACGCGTTCCATTTGCCTAACCCGTTGTAAGCCTCGTAAGGCGACTCAGATTCATTGATCACGGCGCCCATGCCATGCTTCGTTTTGTCGCCATCCAGCACCTGAATTTCGTAACGATTCTGTAGATACACGCCGCTGTTCCCGCCTTTGTTTGGGATGAGGAACTCCACGTGCAAACGAAAATCTCGAAACGCCTTCTTGGTGACGATGTCCGCAGCGCCATATTTTCCCCCTGCGGCCGCGGGATCAAAGGTCATCACACAAGTGCCGCCGTCCACTGGATCCTCCACAATCTTCCACTTGATCGGCAACGAGGAAGCGAAACGCGGCCCTTCCCAGTAGGCCCATTTCGCATCCAACATTTCACGCGAGCCATCCAAAAGCATCTCAGCTCCAGGGATGGGTTTAGCGCCGACACCGACGTCAGCTTGAGAGGTAAATGCCGCGAGGGAAGCCACGGCCGCGCAGAGCAGTGAACGAAGCATGTGCATGCAACTCTTCTGCTCCTATTGCGTCATTTCCGCCAGCACTTTCAACGGCAAAGGCCGCACCGAGGTGAGGCCTTTCAAACGGCGCTATTCACCGGGTTGTGCTTACAAAGCCGCAGCGTCGTAGAAAATGCCGCTCACCGCCGCGCGCTCTGCGCTCAATGGGGTGATGCGCACGCGGAAGTTTCCGCGCATTTCGTAGGTCAGATAAATCCCCTCGCCGAACGAAGAGACCGTCTGGCTGTGAACAACCTTGCTCGTGGTGCGGTCGATCAGATCCACGCGCTGCGAACGTCCCTTGCGATCGAAATCAACCATATAAAAACTCACGCGATGTGGGTTCAGATCCTTCATCGTGAAGTCCAGATCCAGCGCAGCCTTCGCGCTGGATCCCTGCCACGACGCTGCAATGCGGCTTGTGCCTGTTGTCTTCTGCAAGGCTCGAACATCGCTTGAAGGATCCGCCCATGATGCGCTGGCCGCGGCCGGTGAACTCCAACTGCCGTAGCTTGGGTTTAGCGTCGCATGCCGCAGAACAGCGTACCCCTCATTCCCGTACACGCCGCGCCAAGTTCCCTTCGTAGTCACATCCTGGCCGAGGAAACGAGCGGACGGAGCTGCGGCCGCAATCGAGACTGCAGCAGTCGTGGAGTGCGGTCCTTCACCGGCCGCATTCACAGCCGCAACTTGGAAATAATAGGTCGTGCCTGCCTGCAGCCCACTGTTGATCCAACTGTTTGCTGTTGCCGTTGCAATTTTTTCGAATGGGCCGGTTGCTGCGCTCGCACGATAAACCGCGTAACTCGCAGCTCCAGTCACGGAGGCCCAATTCAACGTCACGCTGGTTCCCAGCACAACACCCGTCAAACCTGTGGGCGCTGTGGGCAGCAGCGGCAACGTGGTGATGCTGGCCTCGACGCCTGCCGATTGCGCCGTGACGTTATACGCCGCCAGGTAGTAATAATACCGTGTCGCCGGCAAGAGCCCCGCGTCACTCCAGCTCGATGATCCTGCTGGCAGCGTTGCGAGCTGGTCCATCATCACATTATCCAGCGATCTGTAGATCACGAAACCATCCTCATTCGTGGATGCATCGGTCCATGTCAGACTGGCAGAATTCGCTGAAGTGGCCGTGGCCACAAAGGAGACCGGAGCCGAAGGCTTGGTGGGAAGCGGGGTCGCAGATGCCGCTGCCGAAGCTACGCTCGTGCCTGCCGCGTTCACCGCTGTCACCACGTAGTGATGTTTCACCCCAGGAATTGCAGCGCTATCCGTGTGCACGGTTTGGGACAGTTCAGAAGCCACGGTTTCAAATGGCCCCTCCGCACTGAGAGCGCGCAGCACGTTGTAGGATGTCGCCTCAGTCACGGCGCTCCAGCCGAGTTGAACGCTCGCGATGCCCGGCAGTGCGGCCAACCCTGTTGGCGCTGCCGGAGCAATCACCTTTACTCGCGGCGGCGCAGGTGTGGCCGTTGGTGTCGCCGGGCTCTTTACCCGCACAACCACTTCATCAATCCAGCCGTCGAAATTACCCAACTGAAGTTGCGCGCTGCCCTGCCCCCATCGAGGCAGCGAGGCGCTAGCTTTCGTCGCCAATGCCTGTCCATTCACACGAACGGAGTATCCGGTGGAAGAGATCGTCATGCCCAGGTGATGCCATTTTTCCAAAGGCAGCGCGTCCTTAAGCGTTGCTCCCGAAACGTCCAGCTCGTTGCCGGCGAAAATGTGGGCTCCAGCCCAGGTGTCTTCCGCATAGCGCAAGCTCGCGTCCCACTCCCGAATTAACGAGACGATCTCGGCCGACCCGCGCGCCCAGCCTTTATACCCGTTGATGAACACCATGGCTTCGACGGTGATTTCGCTCGTCTCACCGTTCGTGTAGATCAACGCGCTCGGAATTGTCACCTTTGCATTGTCACCAAGGTCAAAGAACCGGAGCGCGCTTCCACTGCGCTGGCTCATCCACCCAATATTTGAATTGTCGAACTGCGCATTGCCGGCCAGGACGAGAGATCCATTACGCGCGGCCGCGTCTTCAAGCCCGGCGTCCAAATGATAGAGAACGGCTGTGTCAGCGTTCACCGTCAGAGGCTCCGATTGATGCGCATTAGGCGCGACATTCAACGTGTAAGTTGCTGTGAAATTTGTGCGAGCGAAGTAGCGGGTGCCGTCGGGCAATTGGGCTTCAACCTCGACCCACTGTTCTCCAGCCGCTTTCGGCGCGAACACAAACGGATTCCCAATGAACGGCTCCTGGCCAGACGCTTCCCACACCACGCGCGCGCCTTCAAGGCTAACGCCGGCCACCACAAAGCTGGCTGTCACCGGCTGTTCGGCTGGAGCAGTAAGAGGCAGACCGGCCACGACACCCATCCCATTTGCGGAAGGAGCGCTCCCCGCGGGCGATTGAGCCATCAAATACGCTGCGGCGCCCAGCGCGCGCGCCTGATCCACCACCACAAACTCAGTGGTGGTGTTAAAGCTGTCGCCGAAACGGTCGTAGAAAGGATAAGGGCTCGTCGTGGAACCGTCGGGTGGGTAGCAAAGCTGCCCAAGCTCAGACTTGTAATTGTCCAGGTAAGCAAAGCCGCCCTGGATGTTCCCAAGGGTAATGCCGCTCGGCGGAAGCGTTGCCCGGTCATTCTGCGCATATTGCAGAACGACATCGCGCCAACGCTGCCACCCCACGCCGGTGATGTATGGCATGTTCACAGGATTGCAGCCGGCTTCATACGCAAAGTTGCTCGCAAGTGCGTCGAGATAAGCCTGCTTCGGCTGGAGCTGTTGCGCCGTTGCTAATTCGAACGCTCGTTCACTCGAGAAATACCAGCCGGCGGACCGCACCGCTTTGCTCGGGTCAGGGAAGCTGGTCCCATACGCGGTTTCCCTTGCGAAACGCTCGATGTCGTTCCCGGCGGCAATAATCTCCGCCTCGCACTTAGCCAGGTAAGCCGCATCGAGCTTATCGACGCTGACACGGCCGCTGCGCGCTGCGAAAGCATAGGTTCGTGCCGCTGAACCGTAACCTTCAAACAGACGCCACCAGCTCCAACGCCGCGTGCTGGAATCCGCTGGATCGTACCACGCCTTCAAGTAGTCCGCGTATTGCTCTTCACCTGTTGCCGCGAACATTGCCGCCGCCGCCCAGGCGATCTCGTCCTTATGCATGAACTCATTCCCGTAATGCGTGATCTTTTGATATGAGCCGTTCGTTCCATGCGTGGCGATTGCGTTCGTGAGGAACTGCCAGCCAAGATGCGCGTTCCGCATGTATGCAGCGGCCTCACTCGGGAACTGCGTCTTGAATTTGGGGGACGACGCGATTTCCGCCAAAGCGCCAACTGCCGCTGCTGTCACAGCTGTTGTCTTCGGAAACACCACTTGCGGATCGCCTGCGTCTGGAAGCACGTCGTCTTCGTAGGCGCGGTTTTTCGGATAAACCAGAAAGTAGAATCCCCCGTCGAGATCCTGCATCTGTGCGAGGAAATCCGCTTCCCACTTGGCTTCTTGAAGAATGTCGCTTTTCCCGTCACCGCTCTCTGGCAGGCCGAGGTTGTCCAAATGCGCGACGCCGGGGAAAGCGTCAGCGGCGAAGACCAAATGATGAATAAGCCCGGCGCTATTGATTGTGTACTTGCTGTAATCGCCAGCGTCATGATGGCCGCGCGCGACGTTGACAGTTCCCTGCCGCACGAATGGATACAGGGAAGAGTTCACGTCTTTTAACTGCGGCGCGGTGTGCAGCGGGTTATTGGCGTAGTCATAGCTCATTTTCGCGAGCTGGTTGTTCACAACGGCAAAGTCCATCGTTGGAATAGCGGCGGGCGCCACATGGCATTCCCCATGTTCATGGCGCGTGTGCGGCAGGCTGTTGCTCGTTCCGCAACGCTGATGATACATCCCTAGCGCATACGAGCGGGCAAAAGCCGCGGAAGCCCCGTCATTGATCAGGAACGGATACGAACCGCCCATACCCGGCACTTGGATTCGGAATTCCCCGCGTCCGGTAAACCCCGAGAAATCTGCCTCATGCACCTGCTGGTACGGAGTTGGGCTGTAGGTGAAGCCGAAATCTTTGCGTGAGGTGAGCTGGCCGGAGAACACAGTCGCGCCAGTCTTTGCGTCCACCAGTGTGAACGTGGTGGCAGGGATCGAAAGCTCGCCAAATGTGCCGATGTAGAAGCCGACCATCGCCCTTTTTGGCAGGGTGGGGGAGTAGCCAACCTGGTTGACGTGAATGGCTGGGTTGAAGCGCAACGGATCCGCTGTAGCCGAGTAATTGGAGATCGCATCGTCCCACAGCGCTTTGCTCGCGTTCTTTACCACCACTTTCTCGCCTTCCTGCACCGGCTGGGCCAACGAGAGATACAGATGGTTCGCAATGCGCAGGTCGCGCTTCTTCAAAGGGGCATAAAGCGGGCGCCGCTTAAAGCCGACTTGGGTCACACTCACCGGAGAGCCGTTCAACGTCACCCCGAACTCGGCTGCCGCCGGAAGCTGGAGTGTGAAATTTTCGCCCACGAAGTTCCAGTGTGCGGGGGCGAGATTCGCTTCTTTGGTGGTGATTAAAGTTAGCTCCAGAAGTGTTGGAGTGAGGATGCGCAGCTCGTGAGCGCCGACTGCGGGCATGGCTGCGGGGTTGGTGGGTGAGTACTGCGCGCGCGCAGGAACGCTCAAAGCGACGAAGCCTATGAGCGCGTGAACAATAACTGACAAACTTCTCATCGAATACTGCCTTAGGAAAAGGGGCGGCACAGTATTCGATTATTGCTGTTGGTCAAGAAAGACGCTGTAGAATCGACGGCAGATTCAAAGAAGCTGATCTGATTTACCGTTAACTGCCCAGACGATGGGCGCTCCTATAAGAATTAGGACAGCGCCTCAGGACAATTGCCAGGGATCATGGCTGCGCTTTCCCGGTCAGTGGGAAGAACTCTAATTTCGTGAAAGCTTCTGGCTTCAGCTCGGCCACCCCAAAGAGAGGATGCCGAATCCGAGCGGCCGAGGGGCTCCAACTATCAAGTTCGAACGTGAGCCGTCCGCCAGTCGCCAGGTGCGCTCGCACGGATCGAGGTGGGACGTTCGTCTGCAAGGTTCGGTCCGCAAAATCGAGCTGCTTCACCCGGGCCATTGGGATGTCGAGGTTCTGTGCCGTTGACGCAACACTGAGCGTGTTCTCCGCCACCTTGGTGATGCTTCCAAAAATACGGTCGCCGTTGCGCAACTTCACCAGATCACTCTTGAGAGCCACCGAGTTGGTCGGCTTCTCTTCGTAGTACCCATCCCATTCAAACACCCGAATGTTGTGCAGCTTCACTGCGCCCTGGCCCTGGTGCACCAACCGCACGGCCGTGCCTTTGCCTGCGAATGTCTCGCTATCCACCCATTCCTTGACAAGTTGCCCATCCACTAAGAGGCCGATGGTCCGTTTCGGCTTGTTAACCCGGATGTCCACTCGGGCATTCGTTTTTTGCGCAAGGCCCGGAACGGGAGCTTGGCCCAGGTACTTTAGAGGATCTGTCTTCGTGACAGGCAGCAGGTTCGCGGAAAAGCTGTTCAACTGCAGGCTGTAGAATCCCCCGAAATCCGGCTCCGTCTCTTTCGAGGCAAGATTAACTGGGTGGAGGTAATCGGTGTAGAGGGCCACTGCCAGATAGAAGAACCCGCGCCACTCCATATCAAATTGGAAACTGGAAATGTCCGGCAGTTTTAAATCGCGGGCGATGGACGCCGATTCCGTCGCGTAAAACGCATTGTTCTTAAAGCGCCATTCCCCTGCTTCACCATTCACGGCGGTAACTTTGCTCTTGGTCCATCCTTCCAAACCAGTCGGGCCTTCGAAGACCAACCTGCGTCCCGGCCCAAGAGGAGCGACCAGCAGCACGTTCGTGCGGGGGATCGTCAACCGATTGTCCGCCGTCACTGGCCCCCCCGCGTTGGCAAACCATGGAGCGAGCACGACGTTTGTTTGGTCCACAGAGATGAGCTTCCCTTGGATCTCATCAAGATTGTTCAACCGCAGTACGGTCAAATCGCCGCTCACAGCGGGCGCTTCGGGGCGCGGACCGAACTCGACCTCCGCGAGTTCCTCCACCCGAAACTTTAAAGGATCCAACACGTCCGCGCGTTTCCACTGCAACCCGTTCGTCGGTGATAGTTGCTCCAAGGCGCCGCGAAGCAGATCCCCATTCGCGAACCGCACCACGTCTTGAGCCTTTGCTGAAGCAAGGAATCCTACGAGCGCGAGAAGGATAAAAAATCGCGGCATCATTCTCACTCCAGCTCCAGGAATTCGTCCACCGGCGCGCTGCCGCTTTCGGCGAGACGATGCCGATCGAGGTTAAAATGAATCTCGCGAACCGCTTCTGGCTTGAAGCTCACTTGGCCAAAGTTCCGGCTCTTGCCCAGGAATTGTTTTCCATCCCAATGCTCCAGGTTCAGCGCCACTGTTTCGCCAGCGGAGAAATGCGCGCGCACTTCCCAGGGGGCAGTTGGCGCCTGGTTCGTCGCGCCGGGCGCGAAAACAATCTGCGTCACGCGTTCCAGCGGAATTTGCAGTTCGGTGTCGCTCGCTTTGAACTTCACCTTGCCGTCAGCCACGCCCATCAGATTGCCGACGACTTTGTCGCGATTTGCGAGATAGAGCACGTCATCTTTGGTTTCCGTGACGCCTTCATTCTCGAACCGGCCGTCCCACTCGCTCACCTTGATGTTGCTCACCTTCACTGAGGGCCCATCCATCTGCGAGAAGAACACGAGACCTGTGCCCTTCGCCACGAAGCCATTCTGGTCTTTCCACTTTTGGAGGAGTTGCCCATCGGCGTAGGCCGCGATGGTGCCTTCCTCCGTGTTGCAACGCAGCTCCAGGCGCATTTTGTTCTTCTTGAACATCGCGGGTATTTGCGCCTGCCCCAGCAGCATCACCCCCGCTCCAGCCTGCACCCGTTGCAGTGAGAGGGAGCCCGGCCCAAGATAAAACATGTAGGAGCTGCTTCCGTAATCGAACCGTGAGACGTTCTCTGTGTAGAGCGTCACGCTCATGCTGAGCGACCCGACCCACGCCAGGTCGAACTCCACCCGGCTGGACCCTTTCAGCCCCACATCCCGCCCGAGGGCGTCTGCGCTTTGGGCGACGAACACCCCATCTCGGTAAATCCAGGGGCGCGGCGTATTCCCCATTTTCCAACCTTCAGCGCTCGTAGGCCCTTCGTAGAGAGTGGCAAACCCCTTTCGCGAAAACACAATCGAGTGCAAGGCCTCGCGGGCCGCTTTCAAGTCGCTGCCAAACCACGTTTGCAGCGCCACTTGCGAATCGGTCACCTGCGCGAGATCGCCAAAAATGTCATCGCCATTTTTGAACTTGAACCGGCTGTTCGGCCGCGCCCCCGCCACTGCGCCAGCGGTCGTGTCGAAGCGCACCGATGCCAGGTTTGTGGGAGTGAATCGGAGCGGTTTCTCCGCGGCGGGGAAATCCCAACGCAACCCATTGCTGGGACTCATGGTGTCGAGCGAGCCGTGGAGAATGGAGCCATCAAAAAGCTGCAGAACCCCCGCTCGAGAAACCGCATTCGTCCCCGCTGCAGGAGCACTGGTTTGAGCTTCGGCAACCAAAGATGCCGCCACCAGCAAAGCGGTGATGAGAGGCCAAAGCTTACCGCTCATAAATAGGAAGGTAACGGTAGTTCAGCGCGAGCGAAAGCAACGAGGCCGCGGTTCCGAAGGTGGAGCCAAAATGCCCTTCCCAGCTTCCGTCCGCCGTTTGCGCTGCCGACAACGCGGAGATGTTCCGGCGATTCCAGTCCGCCCACGCTTCCGGCGATGCGTGGAAGTAAGCCTGCGCCGCGTAGTAAAGATAGTACTGCTGGTAATGCGAGTCCGCGGGGGCTTTCTGCAGGAACTTGTAAGCGTTCTTGTAAACCGTGGAATTCTTTTCCTTCGCGAGAGAAAACACCAGGCATCCAATGGCTGTGCGCGCCGCGTTCGGCCCGCTGGCCTGCGTGTACCCAAAACCTCCTTCCGGAGTCTGGCAATTAATGAAAAACTTCAAGCCCTTCTGAATCGCCTCCTCAGGCACCGCAATGCCTGCGTTGCGGGCGGCGAACAGCGCCATAAGCTGCGCGCCGCTAATTGTGGTGTCGCCGTCGTTGCTCTCTGGGGCGTACCGCCATGCTCCTGTGGGGTTCTTCTGCTGCGAGCTAACGATCAGGTTCACCGCCTTTTGCAATGCTGGCCCCAGGCGCGGCTCATCCACCATTCCGTACGCTTCAGCCAAAGCGAGCGTGGAGAACCCGTGATTGTACATCGACGTGCCGATATAGCCCGTCTGTGGATTAGCCTTATCCAGCACGTAATCCAGCCCGTTCCGAATGGCCACCGCGTAAGGACCGACATTCGGGTCATCCCCATGCGCCAGCATCGCGACCACTGCCAAGCCCACAACCGCAGGATCCTTCCCATACGGAGCTTCGGGCCAGCTCCCGTCCTTGGTCTGGGTGCGCAACAGATACTGCAACCCTTTGACGTACATCCGTTCCACTGTGGAAGCGGTGGCGTCCGTGGCATCGCCGAACAGCTCCTGAGCATAGGCGTGGCCTGCGGTCAGGGCGGCAAGCGCGCAGCCTAGAATGAATCGGCGAAAGTTGGGCATCTCCGTCTGCCGCTGAATATACGTGCAATTCCGGCTCCGCCAAGCGGATGTTGCTCCAACCGCGCGCTCAGGGGTAAATCACCACACCCTCTCGATCGATCTTTTCTCGCAGCGACTCGTTGACGAGAGTATCCATCCGCACCACGTCCATCATCGGCAGAACCGATGATTCCTCAAGAGATTCGTAAATGTCACTCCATTCCATCGTGCTCGCGCCCGGCGCAAAAATCGCCAAATCAATGTCGGACGTGGGCTTCGCGGCGCCCTTGGCTCGCGAGCCAAACAACTTCACCTGCGCAATGCGGGGATGTTTCCTGAAGCATTTCTTGAGGGCTTCAAAGTCCTTGGTTCGCAGTTGCACCTGGCCAATCTCTACTCCCATCGGCGCTCCTTCAACGTGTGCGCGAGTTCTTTCAGCGCTGGAAGAAAGTCGATCTGCTCTGCTAAAGCTTGATGATAGGCATGCGTCGTAAGATTGCGGGCCTCGAGCATGCTCATGAACGTGTCTCCCTGCTCGTCGGTGAGGAGGCCAATCACGCGCGCTGTGCGGACGGCCGCGCGCGGTCCAGGCGCAGCGTGCCCCTCTTGCTCACAAACTTCCTTCAAGCACTTCCAGGCCAGCTCGAACGTGAATTCAAACCGCTGGATGACCGCATCGCGAACCAAGCCGCTCTCCGGCTCCGCGACGGCTTCCGCTAACCGCCCCAAGGCCTGCCCAAACTGCGCCACGAGTTCTGCATAACGGCCCTTGTCCATGGCAATCATCTTTGCCGTTCTTCAGCGCTGGGAAAGAAAAAACCCTCCCATCTTCAAGCCGGGAGGGTTTGCTAAAATCTGATGTAGCTCAGATTAGAACTTGTAAACCATGTTCAGCGCGACCGTCAGGAGGTTGCGATCCGTTTGAACGGTGCCGTAACGGCTGCCGTTCAAGGAGCGATCCCAGCGGCCTTCGAGACGGGTCAGAAGACCAGTCCAGAGAGCGTAGTCAGCGGTCACAGTGACGCCGAGCAGCTCGTTCTCACGACCGGAGAGGTTCATGAGGCCGAAGGAGCCAGCGCCGCCTTTGGCATATTCGCCACGAGCATTGAGCTTCAGAGCCTCGCTCACGCCGAAGCTGGCGTAACCAGCAGCAGCCCAGGCCCAGCTATCAGCAGCGAAACCATCTTCCTGGTAATCAAATGCTGCGCCGAGGTTCAGAGCTTCCCATGGGGTCGCCAGAGTGGTGCCAGCGTAGTAGCTGGTGGTGTCCTGGGTTTGAGCAACGCCTGGGACATGTGTGCCAGCGCCAGCGATGCCGTCAACGACACCAGCGTAGATCGCGGAGCCAGCCAGAGGGCCAGCGCCTTCAGGCAGGGTCAATGTGATCGAGCCGAGATAGGTCAGCTCTTCGTTTTCGGTCAGGCCACCAGCAGTCAGGCGATTGTTGATCGGGCCGCTGTAGGTGTTCGCGATGCCGGCGCTCAGGGAGACCGCATCAGAAACATGGTAGCTGGCCAGCACGCCGGTGTGGTGTGTTGGTTCCAGACCGAAGCCGTAAGAGCGGCTGTAGTTCGGGTTGTTCAGGCTCTCGAAAACTTCGTAGCCGATGATCGTGTCGAACACACCCATCTTGACGTCGATGCCGTTGCCAGCTGGGACGCGGGCCACAACATACGCTTGCTTGATGGCGAAATCATCACCCACGCCGAAATCGGAAGCGCCACCGCCGTTGAGCAGGGAGCCGTAATAGTTCGCGTCAGGGCCGAAGAGCAGGTCAACCTTGTAACCAGCGCTCCATTGACCTTCGTCCAGCGGCTTTTCCAAGCTGAGCTTAACGACGTTCAAGTTGAAGCCGTCCCATTTGTCTGGGCCGTCAAACGCGCGGAAAGATCCACCTGCGCCGGTGGGCCATGCGTCATTGCCGATCTGGTAGATCGCGGATGTGTCGATGTAACCGCTGAGCGTTGTGGAGCTGCCAGCCACCAACAACGGATGTTGCTCTTCAGCCTTGGTCGCGCCAATCGCGCCAACCGCAGCCAAAGCGAGCATGAGCTTGCTAATCTTCATTACTGTTCCTCCTGAATGAATTATCTAAACGTAAACGTTTTCTCACTGCTTGGCGGCAAATACAGTTTGCCCCAAAGCACCAAAAACGGTGCATTTGCGCGGACATTAGGGGAAACCCGGAACCATTGACAACAGATTTTTTTGTGCTTTCAGCCCCTTTTTCCTGAATTTCTCTGCAGCTCCGTCGTCCCCGCCCAGCCTCCCGGGCTACAGGGTGCAAGTCGGCGTGGTGCCCTGCTTCACATAAAGCGATTTTGATTGATAACGAATATTAAGCGGTCAATAACGATTGCCTTATGCAAAAGCTCGTTCTCACGCTGCTGTTGCTTTGCATCCCCTCGCTTCGCGCGGCAACACCTGATGAACTTGTCGCGCAGGGCCGCCTAGACTTAGAACTCCGACGTACTGAGGCTGCGCATGCTAAGTTCGCACAGGCTTTGCAGCAGTCGCCCACCCACCAACACGCGCTTTTCTTCCACGCTGCGACTCTCCTCGCGTTGGCGCCGAACGACCCGCAAGTCGCTTTGGCGCTGGACCAATTGCAAATTGGGAGAACAAACCTGAGCACCTTTGAATGGAGATTTTCTCTTCCCATGGACGAAAGCGACAAGATTATCTTTCCCAAAATCGGGACTGCGCAGCTGGTTGCTGACACCATCCATGACTCGATTGTGCCTAGGTTATTGCAGGCGTCCGAACACCTGCAAAAACTCTCATCCTCATTCCTGGTCAGCCTCTCCAGCAACGAAACTAAGAAAGGGGCTGTTACGATCGATTATGCCGACACACAAACGTTGCGGGCAGGGTTGCTTGCTGTGGCGAGCCTGGGAACCTGGCTCTCTGCGTCGAGTTTTGATGTAAACTTCGCCGCGTTGACGCACGCGTTTACAAACCGGGCTATGACAGCGGAATCGTTCCTCAAGCAATATCCTTCATTTCTGCAAGTCTCCGCATCTAGCCGGGTGCAAAGCGCGCGCGAGCATTTTATTGCCGCGATTGATCAGTACAATGCCGCCTCAGATGCTTTGCGCGCCCGCCCTGCGGGCCTCGAGCGTTTATTTATGCTCGATCAGGACGGCCGAGCCGATGAAGTCGCGTTTCGGGAGACGCTTGAGGATGTCAGGCGCTCGCTTCTGCGCAGTGTTGTGCTCCGCCACCATACCAACATCACTGTTCGCGCCAGCCGCTTCTTCGCCGGCCAGCTCGGGCTCCGAGACTTTCTCCCTGTCTTTGTGGGGGACGAGATGGAGGCTCTCAGCATTTCTCCCCATGGCGTTGTTGAAGGTGATCTGGGGTTGCTCGAAGACCCTGTGGCGGACATCACCGGCTTGGATATCGCTCCAAGATTGGTGATCGAGCATGGCGTGAACCTAGGAGTCAAAATCGAAATTGCCGGGGAATCAGGCGTGGAACATTACGTTCTCGCCTCCCCAGATCTGCAGCGATGGGAGCCATTGATGGCCTCCCAGTTTGGCTTCATGGCTCCTTTGCGTGTGAGGCCATCGGGGGGCTTTGCATCACTTATGTTAGCTGCTCCTGAAAAGAGAATATTTCTCCGGGCGGTGCGCAATACGTACATTGCCCTAGCGCCTGTGCAGGTCGCTCCAACCTCACTCAACAACAAGACCCTCTACTTCACACCCGCTGGCGCAACCACCAGGCCCGTAACGTTCGCGCCCGTCGGAAACGACTACACGATTCCTCAGGTCGTTGGCCCCCCGGTGTTCGGAACCTACTCATACTCGGCGAGCAGCAATAATAACTGGCGAGCAACGCTTGCACTGAACGAACTCGCCCCTGAGCACGGCGCGCGAAATGTGGCAATATTGCACTTTAGCACTGAAACAGCCGGAACTTATGAATTAACCCGTACTCCTGCTGTCGGGGGTCAGTCCACAAAAGAAGTCGGAACCTTCGGAATGATCGAGCCGAAACCATTCCCGCTGACGCTTACAGGAAATCGGCTGACTATTTACACTGCCGCAGGGAGCGAATGGTTCGACCTCGCGAGCGACAGCACCTTCACTGGGGAGGTCCGAGGAAGTAGCGGTACGTACTTTGTGCAAAGCCTCCCCAACGGCCGGGTGAAGGTCATTCTCGATTTTGCTTCTCCTCCCACGATGGCGAATGACGAATACGACTTGACCTTAATGGCGACCATGGACGCAGCCGGAAGTTTTAGTGGCAGTTTAAAGCTGGAGGGGCAACCTCTGGCGGTCACTGGAGCGTTCAACATTCTCACCCCTGAGCCTCAAACTGCGGCGTTGGCAGGAAAGCGCCTGAACATGTTCAGCGCCCAAGGCGGTGAAGCGATCGAGTTTGGGGCCAACACCTTTAATGCGGAGGTTGGAGGCATGGGCACATACACTGTTCAAGATTTGAGCAGTGGGCGTTTGCGAGTCATTATGGATTTCACCGCGCCTGCAAGTTTTGCGAGTGATGAGTACAACCTTGTGCTCAACTTCACAAACGAAGCTGCTGGGACTTTTATCGGCAATTTACGGTACGAAGGCGCAGACCACCCAGTGACCGGCTCCTACACGCTGGAGTCCAAGGCCGGGCCGCTGACTGTCAAAGGCAGCGCAGTCAGTCTGGCCTTTATCGACGGAGGAACCGAACTCTTAACTTTTTTCAGCGGAGCAGCATTCACTTCGGATTTTACTCCTGGGGCAGGCGGCACATACATCGAGACGAGTGCCACGGCCGTGGGCGTTACGGTAACGATTAATTATGACACCCCACCGCCCGCCAGCAATGACAGGGCGACTATCATTCTTGTGAAAACGAGAGATAGCGGAGGCACATTCACAGGATCCGCTAACTACGAGGGCATCGAACAGCCGCTTTCCGGAACTTGGTCGTCCAACACCGCTGCGACACCACCTCCGCCTCCTCCGGATCCACCTACAAGCGCCTTCACGCTGATAAATAGCAAGATTCAGGTGCAGTATAACGGCGCGGGACAAGAACTCTTTGAACTGCATAATGGAGGCACTTTCAAATCAGACTTCCTGCCCGGAGGGGGTGGAACGTACTCGCAAGTGAATGTTGCCTCTAACGAACTTCGTGTCCTGTTGAATTACGATACTCCCACCGCGCATGCAAACGATAGCGCGACCATTGTCTTCACCCAGGCCTCGGCAACTGGCGGGACGATCTTTCGAACTGGGATGTATTCCGGCGATGCGTTCACTCTTACTGGCTCTTGGAGTTTCGTCGGATTATTACAAGACAACAACGTTGCTCCGGGAGGAGGAGCCCCACCCGCCTCCTCTGGGTCTGGAGGGCCCATAGGAAGCATCAGGCCCCCCTTTGAGCCGCAGAATTAGCTTTCGAAACATTGCGCGACTGATGTGGAACTTCAGACCTTTACTTCTGGTTCACGCCTCCGGGTTATGGCTCGTTTTGCTTCTGTCCTTGTGCGGTTCTCGCGGAGCGGAGATGCCGATCTTGCGGGATGCCACCATCCCTCTGTTCCTTGCGGAAGGCGGTGCTGTGGGCGTGATTGTGAAGATCGGCAAGCTTTATGAAGGGCGGCAAAAACGCGGGTTTCTGCGCATTGGAGTTCTCCCCTGCATCCGCGCAGAAGAGGTCACCGTACGCCTGAGCGACTCCAGAGCCGTCACGAATGCGATGCAGGCGCTCAGTAAGACACTCTGCCGCACTTCTGAACCGCAGCCGATCGAGATTGCCAGCTTCACACTTCAGATGCCCGAGGGTAAACTGCACGCAGCCAAGCTAATCATCCTGCCCGGAAAACCGTGGTCTCTTGAGGGGATTACCTGTGAGCATGCTTGCGGGATCTTTAGATTTTCGAGGGTGCAGTTCAACCCTCAAACATCGCAATTCCTCCCTTTACCTCCCGAGGATGACACCGCGCCTCTCAACGCGCTCTTCCGCTGACAGTGCGCCTTTGGATGTCGTCCTTAAAAAGCTTGCCTAGGGCTCCTACTGCGAAAATCGTGGATGCATGCAAGAAGCTGACCAGCTCCGTGAACTTTTCCGCATGCAACGCGCTCTGAACCAGCGCATTGGCGTGAACACCGACTCCATGACCGATGAGGAGAAGACCAAGTGGATCCTCAATTACTGCCGGGCCATGACCCAGGAGATAGCCGAACTCACAGACTCAGTCCCCTGGAAGTGGTGGGCGAAATACCAAAACTTCGACCAGCAGAATGCCCGCGTCGAGGTGGTCGACCTTTTCCACTTCCTGATTAGCGCCGCGCAAGTCCTGGGGATGAGCGCGGACGATGTCTTCCAGGCATACATGAAGAAGAACGAGGTTAACTTCAAACGCCAGGAAGCTGGGTACACGGCCAAGGACCACGCTGATTCCAAGCATATATAATAGGCGCGCCCGCCCGGCGCTGCGCTGAACCCAATGGCACCGCTAAACAAACCCACAAAGGCAGGTGTCGCACCGACTACCCGGGAGCGGGGGCCTCGTCGAAGCAAGCCCCCGCCGAAGCGGATGAAGGCCACAGCCGCAGTTCCCGTTCCCGCGCGTTGGCGGGAGGACATCTCTCAGGTTCTTATCCCGGAGCCAAAACTGGCGAGACGAATCAAGGCTCTTGCGCGCGAGATCCAGCGGGATTTTGCCCGTGAAGAGTTGGTGGTTGTGCCGTTGCTTACTGGCACGATCATGTTCCTGGCCGATTTGCTTCGCGAGATTTCGCTGCCGTGCCGACTCGACTTTATGGGGGTCTCCAGCTACCGCGAAGGAACAAGCTCAGGTGAGCTGGTTTTCACCAAGGAGCTGCGGCTAGATGTCAGAGGCCGCGAGGTGCTCGTTGTGGATGACATTCTCGACACGGGCAAAACGCTCCACGTAGTCACGCGCAAACTGCGCGAACTCGGGGCGCGAAATATTCGTATTTGCGTCCTCCTGGAAAAACAGGTGCCGCGCACTCACAAGGTGCAGGCGGATTACGTGGGCTTTCGCATCCCGAACTTGTTTGTGGTCGGTTACGGCCTTGATTACGCCGAGCGCTACCGCAATCTGCCATTTGTTGGTGTCCTCAAACCGGAGCGCTACGAATGAGGGTTCACGTTACGTTCTATTCGTATTTCAAAGAACTGACCGGGATTAGTTCCGGCGAAATTGAGCTGCCTGACGGAGCAGCAGTGCAAGACCTCCTCCGGGTGATCCACGAGACGCACCCCAAGCTCGTCCCATTTCAGAACTCCACCCTGATTGCTTCGGGTGTTGAATACGTTGGCAAAAGCCATCCATTGAAGGATGGCGAGCAGATCTCGCTTTTTCCACCCGTCCAGGGCGGCTAAGGCTTTGACGCGCTCCCAACTCGGCTGGGCAGGAGCGCGAGGATTGCTAGCAACGCGACGACGGCATTCGTGTGCATGCGCCAAGGTTCTGTGGCGGCGCGCATGGACTCCACTCCCGCTCGGAACTCCGGAGGCAGCTGGCCACCGAAGGAAGCGCCGTGCTTCTCAAGGCCAGTCTTTAGGGCGGTCCGATGGGCAGTCTGCAAACCGCTCGACACCATCATAGAGAACGCCCCAATGAGGAGGACGGCTAGGAGGCGCAACCACCATTTGCGGAGCACAACCGCGAGCACGGTGGCCGCAATCAGAACGACGTAAACTGCACTAACCATAAGCTGGCCCAAGATACACTTGGCCAGCCCAGCGTCCCAATGCGCTTCGTTCTAATTAACCGCCTACTTCGGCTTTGGCTTCAGCGGCGAGGGCGGTGGACAGATAGCGTTCGCCGGTGGAGCAGGCGACGGTCACGATCATCTTCCCTTTGTTCTCAGGGCGTTTGGCGACCTGGATGGCGGCCCACACATTGGCGCCCGTCGAGATGCCGACCAGGATGCCTTCTTCTTTGGCGAGGCGGCGGGCCATGGCGAACGCGTCGTCGTTGCTCACTTGAACGCACTCAGTTATCTGCGCGTTTCCCTGGGCGTCCTTGAGGTGCAGGTTCGCAGGGACGAAACCGGCGCCGGTGCCTTGGATCTTGTGAGGGCCGGGCTTCACAGGCATGCCCGCAAGCGTTTGGGAGATTACTGGGGAATCTTTTGGCTCGACGGCGATAGCCTGGAAGGAGGGCTTCTTCTTCTTGATGACTTCATGAACGCCGGAAATTGTTCCGCCGGTGCCAACTGCGGCGACGAGAATGTCGACCTTGCCGTCGGTGTCTTCCCAGATCTCGACCGCAGTGGTGTTGCGATGAATTTCAGGATTGGCTGGATTTTCGAACTGCTGCGGGATCCAGGAGTCAGGCGTCTCCGCTGCCAGTTGCTGAGCGCGCGCGATGGCGCCTTTCATGCCTTCTGCGCCAGGAGTTAAAACGAGCTTCGCGCCGAGCATGGCCAGCAATGTGCGGCGTTCCAGAGACATGGTCTCAGGCATCGTGAGGATGAGCTTGTAACCACGCGCCGCGGCGACGAAGGCCAGGGCGATGCCGGTGTTGCCGCTGGTGGGCTCGATGATGGTGGTGTTCTTCTTGAGGATGCCGCGGCGTTCGGCGTCATCAATCATCGCCATGCCGATGCGGTCTTTGACGCTTCCAAGTGGGTTAAAGAACTCACATTTGAGCAGGATCGTTGCATCGACTCCTTCTGTGACACGATTGAGCTTAACGAGAGGAGTGCGGCCGACAGTTTCGACAATGTTGTTGTAAATGCGTCCCATACAAGCGAGTTCCAGAAAGTTGCGTTCGACAATAGGAGATGCGTCCCTTACGGCAAGCGCTTTCCTTGCCTTCACTCGGCAACAAAGGGGCTTCCTGTCGTTAGGGTTCGGCGGTTGTTGCCGGCGACGCAGACGAAACGTGGTAATACCGCCGCCCGTCGCCTGCATGAAGGTCTTGAACGATAAGCGCCTCGTTAAAGTGTGGTGTCCTCTCTAGAGCCACCCACGACATGAGATTCGTCGAGGTCCAAACCCGATCCTGCGGCGTCTTGGCGGCCAGGGCAGCGACGAAACCATGTCGGCTTGGCCCTGCAAACAAGGCGCGGACTCGTACGGAGCCGTCGATAGTCATCTGTTGAATTGGATCCCCATCTGTGGGGAAGCCATGCCAGCCGAGGAACGCTGCCCCCGCATCAGGAACGGCTTCGATTCGAACGGTCTCTCCGGGGGTATACAGGTTCTTCTTCGGGGAAATGAACACTGAGCCTGGCCCCAGCGCCGTCGCGCTGATAGTTGCAGAATTCGTGGGTAGAGCAGCAAAGACAGCAGAAATGGTGTTCGTGGGGGTAAACTGAAAATTGATAGGATTGTTCGAACCGAGAAGGTGCCCACTCCATTGTTCAAAGTAGTACCCCGTCGCAGGAACAGCTTCCAGGCGAGTTGGGCCGAACGCTACCATGCTTCCAGCGGGCAAGCCGTCCACGAGGATGCTCCCGTTTTCCAATGGACCGAATTGAAGCGGTGCGCCAAAGACAGCCTCTGCGTGAGCAGACGAACCTTGGAGTTGGACGTCGATGCTTAGATTCGTTGAGCCCCGCGCTCCCCAGTGCAAAAGTGAGTTCCCTTCCTGTGGCAAGGCAGTTGCGCGAACTGTTCTGCCTTCGGCGGCCACCCAGGTTTGTTCGAAAGGGCCAGTGAGTTCCTGCGCCAGGTCCATTTCACCCGCCGCTGTTAGCTGCTTGCCTTCCACCCGAACCTTGCCGCCCGCATTCGCACGAATGGTGAAGCTGGTTGAAGAAATGGTCGGGTTGCCTAAAACAAGAAAGTTGCTCTTCCAATTGGGAAGATTCGCGCTATACGCAATCGCACGAACCACTACGGAGGTGGAGAATTGCAATCCTTCGCCGCTGTAACGAGCAGACTCTAAGGTAGGTGGTGTGCCGTTCGTTGTATAGCGAATGGTGCCTCCTGCAAGCGTGGTAGAGATGGCCACGTTTGTTCTGCCTGGTTCAAACGCGTTTGTCCCGGTGTGGAACACGGGCGTTCCGCGAGGCTGCGTCACCTCACGGAAATGTGAGATCGACCAAAGATCGGTTGTCACATAGTCCCCACCAGCACCCTCTGTGAGAAACAACGGGCCGATCGGATGCGGCACCCCTGCCAGAGCTGCGATAGGTATCCAGTGCTCCGACAGAGCCTCGCCGCCTGCTGACAAAAGTAGATCCTGCAGCAAAGGGGATGCACCTCCCGTTATAAATCGAATGTCGCCACTCCGGGTCGTGGTAACGGCTCCACGCGGTGGCATGCGGCGCCAGCGTTCCGTCAGGTCGGCGTTCAGGGCGATCAAGCTTATACCGCTGGTATGCACGCCGTGCAGCAGCCACCCTCCGTCTTTCAATGGAAAGACTTCGCGCAACGAATCGTGCATTGCGGTTCCAATGGTAACTTCCTTAACGATCTCGCCATCTGAATTGAGTTGCACCAACCAGTAATCTTCGCCTCCGACCGGTTCGCTGTTTTTGTTCCCGCCAGGCTCTGAACTGGTGTGGCCGAAGAGCAAGATGCCAGCATCGTTCGTGTGGATCGCGTGCAGGTTCTCCGAGCGCTGCCCTCCAAAAGCACGGTCCCATTGGCGCTCACCTGCTTTCGTATATTTGATTAGCCAGATGTCTCCTCCGCCATAATGTGGGGCGGCTTTGCCGTCGCCGGCCGGACTCGAACTCACGCCACCTACCAAGAGGCCGCCATCCGGGAGTTCTGCAAGAGCCTTGGCATCATCGATACCCTTTCCGCCCGCGACTTCCGTCCACACAGGCCGGCTGTTTGCGGTGACGAAACCAATCGCTATGTCGCGATTCGTCTCTGAACTGGCGCTGCCCCATCCAACTTTTGTGCCCACTACGGCAAACCCACCACTTGAGTGTTGGAGCAGGGCATCATGTAAAAACAAATGGCCGTCGGAGGGGTCGAGGACAACGGTAGAAGTTCCCGCGACCATACCGTCTGTCCGTCAGAACCTAATCGTTCTATTCCGAAGGCGCCGTTCACGCCCACGAGAAAGCCGCCACCCTGCAACTCAATCGCTGTGAGCGCGCGTTCACTCCCAGTCCTGAGGGATGGATGATACGTCCGGACCCATTCCTGTTTTCCTGTTCGGTCGTATGCGTTCAGGAACCAACCTGTGCCGCCGAAGATAGAACCGCTGGAAATGTAGGAGAGGAGATAACCATTCCCCTCAGCACGACGGAAAATCCTGTGACCATAGATACGCATATCCGGCTGCGCCTGGCCGGCGCTGCGGGTCGAAATATGTGACAGAACCGATTCGTTCTCGGCGGAATGCGCCCACGCTCTCCATTGAACGCAGATGGAGATGATGCAAAGACATCCCAGCAGAAAGGGGCTGAGCTTCAGAAAACTGGTTTTCATGCAATCACCTCAATCATCACTTAATCAGATATCTTCTATCATCTCCCCCAACAAACGCTAAAGAAGTTCGATAGCACGTGGTGCGGCTATGGAAGGGTGAAGGCGATGATGTTGCCGCCAGCGGGGCGGCCGGATTTGCCGCCGCCAGCGGAGATCACCACATACTGGCGGCCGTTCAGCATATACACACTGGGTGTCGCGTTGCCGCCGAAGGGGAGCTTGGCTTGCCAGAGGATTTTGCCAGTGTCTTTGTCAAAGGCACGGATGGTTTCGTCGGCGGTGGCTGCGATGAAGATCAGGCCACCGGCTGTTACGACGGGGCCGCCGTAGTTTTCCGTGCCCGTCGGGGGAATGCCTCGGGCAGTGAGTTTCGCGTATTCGCCCAGCGTGACTTTCCACTTAATTTCGCCCGTGTTGAGGTCCACGGCATTGAGTGTGCCCCAGGGTGGCTTGATCGCGGGGTAACCTTCGGCGTCGAGCCAGCGGCGGAAGCCGGTGAAGGCGTAGGGTGGGGTCTCGACGTTGGTGGCAGCGTCCGGGCTTTCGTTGCGGCTGGCTGATGCAGCGGGGCTGAGGACGAAGTCGAGGATGGCATTGCGCTGCGCGTCGGTGAGTTGGTCGAAGGCAGGCATGCGGCCTGCGCCTTGACGTGTGATCTGCGCGATCTGTTCGCGCGATTTGCGCAGGCCGACATCAGCGAGGGAGGGGAAGCCGCTTTGTAGGTTCCCTTTCCGATCGATGCCGTGGCAGGCGGCGCAGTAGCTCATGTAGTCGCGCTCGCCTGGAGGGACTTCAGCGCCGTCGGCGCGGCGGATTTCAATCATCTGCATGAGCCAGGGCATTACGTTGATGTTGACGTAGTAGATGCCGTTCGGGTCGGCCGCGCCTCCGCCCCATTCCATGCCGCCATCGAACCCTGGGAACATAACGGTTTCGCGCAAGCTGGGCGCGGGGAATGGGCCAAAGTTCGGGGAGGCGCGAATGCGCGCGAGCGTGTTGGTGTAGGCGTCTGGGGAAATGGTGGAGACATCCTCCTCCGTGTATTGCTGCCGCATCAACGGCGCGGGCTTGGTTGGGAAAGGTTGTGTGGGCCAAGCTTCCTCGCCGCGCAAATCAGACTTGGGGACGGGGCGTTCTTCAATAGGCCAGACCGGCTCGCCCGTCACACGGTTGAAGACGAAGAGCAAGCCGTGCTTCGTGCCTTGCGCCACGGCGTCGATCTTCTTGCCTTTATGGGTGACGGTCAGAAGCACGGGCGGGCAGGGGAGGTCTTTATCTAGAAGATCGTGGTGAACGATCTGGAAATGCCAGAGGCGTTTGCCGCTGGCAGCGTCAAGCGCGAGAAGGGTGTTGGCGAAGAGGTTCGCGCCTTTGCGCGCGCCTCCGTAGAAATCCGGCTCGGCAGTTTTCGTGGCGACGTAAACGATGCCCCGCTTCTCATCGAGCGATTGCCCGGGCCAAGGCATAACGCCCGTGGCTGTTTTGTAGGCCTCAGGCGGCCAGGTGTCGTAGCCGACTTCTCCCGGTCTCGGGATGAGGTGGAAGATCCAACGGAGTTTCCCGGTGCGCACATCGAGGGCGCGGACAGCGCCGGGCCCCCCAATGCCGCCGAGGATGAGGAGATCTTTGTAAATCACCCCCGGTGTGTTCAGGCCGACTCGCGGCGGTGGGCCATCGCTGAGGCCGGTTCCGAGGTGAACGGCGCCGTTCGTTCCGAAGCTGCGGATGGGTTCGCCGTTCGTCGTTGAGAGCGCGTAAAGGTGGTTGCCCGCCGCGGTGAAGAGGCGTTGCTCAGCGCCCGATTCGTTCTGCCAGTAAACAAGCCCACGTTGTCTTCCACCGACCGGCCCAGGGCGTTCCGAGGCGGGATCCCACTTCCAGAGTTCGCGTCCGGTCGCGGCGTCGAGGGCGATGACTTTGCGGGAAGGAGAGGCGGTGTAGAGAACCCCCTTGATGATCAGGTTGTTGGCTTGGAACTCGCCTTTGTCCCCAGTGTCGTAGGCCCAGGCGACCTTCAGTTGGGAGACGTTGGTTCGGTTGATCTGGGCCAACGGCGAGTAGAGATTGCGCGCTTTGTCACCGAGGTAAACGGGCCAGTCCACGTTCTGTGCCTCTGATGCGATGGCGGTGAGGAACGCCGTTAGGAGAAAGTAGAAGGAGATCCGCAGATGGCGCAGATTTCGCAGATGGAAAAGAACGAGGTTTTTGCCACAAAAGAGAACGAGAGAGCACAAAAGGAAATTACAAATTTGGATTCGAGATTCTTTCATTACTGTTTCAAGCCATTTCACTTCGTAATCATTTCGCTTGATCTGGTTCGAGTCTGCTATTCTTGAATTACATGTCAACTAAATAGAGGCGACGACTTCCGTGTTGCTCTTGCGGAGGGGGAAAAGTCAATTTCGTGCGTTTCATAAGATAAAGGAGTCATACAAATGAAAACAGGAATGATCATCTTCATGGCCACCGTGATGCTCGCAACAGCGTCAGCCCAATCAACAGGGAAATCCACAGATGCAGCGAAGTCCTCTGCCACAGTTCCACAAGCAGAGGAATATGTTCCGCAAGTGAGCAAACGTGTTGATTTTACGTTCGAAGGTGGCCCGCTCGATCGTTTTGTCGGTGCTGTTAAGCAGCAGTACGGTGTTGATCTCCAGAAGCTCGGCACTGTTCCTGATGCCGCTCTCGTCGGGGTGGAGGTGCCGAAACTTAGGCTGCCCTCCGCTTCAATTCATGGCTTATTAAAGGCTTACAATTCGCTCTCAGACGAAGGGCTTCCGATCGGAAAGTGGATTATCCGCCATGATGGAGAAGGAGATCCCCACTGGCCTGACAGAATGGTGCCCCAGTTTGTAGTCTTCGTCCCTCCTGCAACGAGCAGCCGAGAAATTGGAATTCGCGTTTTTAATCTCGACGCAAAGCAGAATGCCGAAAGTAAGAAGCTGAACGAGGCAATTGCAGCAGCGTTAGAGCTATTCAGCAGGGAGGCAAGGGTTACCCCTGTGGGCAACATGCGTCACCACGAAGAAACTAGAACCTTCATCGTCGTGGGGGACAAGGCCTACATCGAAGTTGCGTCTGAGGTGGTTGCGGCGTTTAAACAAAGCGTGGGTGTCACAATCTTAAACTGATCTTGTGACTGCTCCCGACGAGGAGTTCCGGTCGTGGATGCGCGCTGTCTGCACGGGGGATGAGGCGGCGTTCAATAGGCTATTCGATAGGTACAGTCCGCGGGTTTACCGGTTTGCGCTTTGGCTTACACGCGGGGACGAAGCGCTCAGCAAGGATCTGCACCAGGTGACGTTCGTCCGGGCGGCGCAGAAGCTGAAGGTGTTCGATAATGAGCAGCAGCTGTGGGCTTGGCTGTGCAGGATCACTCGGAACGCGCATCTGGACCACGTGCGGCGGGGATCCATATTCCAGCGGATTCTCAGGCGATTGAATCGAGATGAGGCGGAGGAGCCGGTGGTGGATGGGTTCCACGAGAGCTTGGAGAAGTCCCTGGGAAAATTGGACGCGGAGGAGATGGCGCTGATTGAGCTGGTCTATTTTAAACGCAAGTCACAGGCGGAAGCGGCGGCGCTGTTGGGGAAAAGCGTCAAAGCGGTGGAGCGGAAGTTGGCCCGCACGCGTGAGCAGTTGAAAAGTTTTATTCTGGAGGAGTTACGCGATGAGAAATGAAGATCCGAACGAGCGGTTGCTGGGCGATGTGCTGGGCGAAGCCAGGTTGGACTTGGAGACATCGAGATCGGCAGCGATTGGCGCCTTTAGACGCAAGAAGACTGTGAGACGCGCGCGCGTGGCTGTGGCGATGTTCGGCGTGTTGGTAGGAATCGCGAGTATTCCGTTGTTGAAGAGGGGAGAGGCAGAGGTTCTGGGCGAGCAGCTGGCAGAGGTGAAAGGTGAGCCATCAGGAGGTGCGGCAAACATGCGTCGCACAGAGGCTACGGAGATTACGGATGAAGAGTTGTTGGGTTTGTTTCCACCGGGAACGTGCGTGATCGCGGAGGTCAATGGGGAGAAGCGGTTAGTGTTTTTGACTCGGGAGGCGCGCGAGCGGTACGGGGCCCAGCTATGAGAGTCTTGCACGGTCGCGAGCCCGGCTGGTGAGTTCTTGTAAGTTCTAATAAGCCGGATACGCTGCCGGAATGCAGCCGATATATCCTTTCCTTCTGCTTGTTCTGCTGATCTGTGGTTGCAGGGGTAAAGGCGAAAAGGAGGCTGTGCGTGAAAGTAAGCGGGCGCATCACGAGGATCCCCGGATGGCTCGGGTTGAGATCCCATCGTTCGAGACTGAATGGGACCCCTCCTCGACAGCTCTTCCCGACGAGCTTAATCCAAAGGACGAGGCCAGATGGAGGTGGCGACTGAAAACCACCGTTGGTGCATATCTGACTTTTGGCGAACGAGATGCCAGGTGGAACGCGGCCGCGCTTGACCTGCTGACGAACTTCGCTCTGGCAACTTTCAAAACGAACGATCTAGGAACGTTTGCTCGAAATGCGGTCGAAGCTGGAGAAGCCGCGCTGGAAGCGGGGTGCAACGACCCGTTTGTTCGCTACTGCACAACCTGGTTTAAGGCGCCGCTTTCGAGGAAATCTCCGTCCGCTGAAGCGATGCAGAGCACAGCTGCCGCACTGTATGGCACGAAATATCCGCCGATCCGCAAGTTCTACGCTTTCCATCGTGCTGCCCAAGTCCTGAAGGAGGAGTCGGGCAAGACCAATCCTCCAGCGCTTTGGGAACTACGCATTAACGCACTGAACTGCCTTCATTCTGCCATCGAGGATCCAACAATCCCGGCAGAGGAAGCACTCCCGGCAATCGACAACTTTTTGGAGCCTGTGCAGAGGGCGCGGTCGTTTTCCTTGCCGGCATTCAAGCGTCTTGAGCCTGTGATGACCAATCGTTGGGCGAACGAGGCTCTGACCTGGCACATCGTAGGCGCGATGAACATTGAATTTGCGTGGGAAGCGCGCGGGAGCGGCTTTTCCTCAACAGTGACCGACGAAGGGTGGCAAGGCTTCGCTGAGCACCTCTCGATTGCAGAGAAAGCTTTAGAACGGTCCTGGAAGATTAAGCCTTTGGAGAAGGCAGCGATTGAAATGCTCCGGGTGGAGCTGGGCCAGGGCCAAGGGCGCCAGCGGATGGAGTTATGGTTTAACCGCGCCATGCAGCTGAACCCAAACTCATACGAGGCCGCTAACGCGAAGCTGTTTTACCTCGAGCCCAAATGGCATGGCTCCGCGGAGGAGATGCTCGCGTTCGGCCGCCAGTGTGTAAACTCGGAGATTTGGGGCGGGCGTGTGCCCCTGATCCTTCTCGATGCTCATGTCGCTCTTGCTGCCTGGGCTAAACGGAATAACCAAACTGCCAACTACTGGACACAACAGGGTGTCTGGCCGGACATCCGCTCCTCCTTCGAGAAATTCTTCAAATTGAACCCGAAAGATTCCTCCTGGCGTCACAATTACGCCTACTACGCTTACCAGTGCCAGGAATACGCGGCATTCCTAAAGCAGGTCGAACTCATGGGCCCAGTCAACTACCCGTACTTCGGCGGGAAAGAGAAGTTCGATTTGATGCTGCAAACAGCTAAACGATTTGCGCGTTGATGATATACCGAGCGGAGGAGAGTTCCCCCCCCCGGCCATTCCCAAAATTTGTTTACAGGAGGGGGGGCGCTGCTACTATCCGCGCGCGTTGCTGCCATGAAAAAAATCGAGGCGATTATCAAACCATTCAAATTGGATGAGGTGAAGGATGCGCTCTCGAGCGTCGGCATCGATGGGATGACCGTCACCGAGGTCAAAGGGTTCGGCCGCCAAAAGGGGCACACGGAAATTTACCGCGGCAGCGAATATACCGTCGATTTCCTTCCGAAGATTAAAGTGGAAGTAGTGTTGGCGGATGCCGACGTGGATGCCGCCGTCGATGCGATCGTCAAGGCGGCGAAGACCGGAAAGATTGGCGACGGCAAAGTGTTTGTTTCAGACATCGAGAACGCCGTCCGGATTCGCACCGAGGAAACGGGCGAGTCCGCAGTGTAAGCTTTTAGATTTTCCCTTCGCTCAAGCGACAGGCGAAGGGATTGTTGGTTGCGCGGCAGAGTCCAAACAACCCTCCCCAAAACAAAATGAGCACACCTAAACAAGTCATTGAGAACGCCAAGAAACAGGGCGCCAAGATGATCGACATTAAGTTTGTCGACACCTTCGGCACTTGGCAGCACTTCAGCGTGCCCATCGCTGAGTTGACCGAAGAAGTCTTCGAAGAAGGCTTCGGTTTCGACGGTTCCTCCATCCGCGGATGGAAGAGCATCGAAGCTTCGGACATGCTGGCGATGCCTGATCCACGCACGGCGTTCATTGATCCATTCTGCAGCGTTCCAACCTTGAGCCTGACCAGCACGATCGCTGAAACGGGCACGAAGGAGGCGTACAGCCGCGACCCTCGTGGCATCGCGCAGCGCGGCGAAAAGTACCTGCAATCGACCGGCATCGCTGACACAGCTGTGTTCGGCCCTGAAGCAGAGTTTTTCATTTTCGACAACGTTCAGTACGACTACACCGCGCACAGCAGCTTCCATGTTGTTGATTCCGAGGAAGCGATCTGGAACAGCGGCCGCGATGAAATGCCGAACCTGGGTTACAAGACCCGCTTCAAGGAAGGTTACTTCCCAGTGGCGCCCGCTGACACTCTCCAGGACTTGCGCACAGAAATGTGCTTGCTGATGGAGCAGCTCGGCATTCGCGTCGAACGCCAGCACCGCGAAGTGGCGACAGCAGGCCAGGCGGAAATCGATTTCCGCTTCGACACGCTCGTGAAGACCGCCGACACGATGATGCTGTATAAGTACATCATCAAGAATGTCGCCCGCCGCCACGGCAAGACCGTGACTTTCATGCCGAAGCCGCTCTTCGGTGATAACGGCTCCGGGATGCACACGCATCAATCGCTCTGGAAGAAGGGCAAGCCGCTCTTCGCAGGCAACAAGTACGCCGGCCTCTCCGACATGGCGCTGCATTACATCGGCGGCATTCTGAAGCACGCCAAGGCTCTTTGTGCGCTGTGCAATCCAACGACGAATTCGTACAAGCGTTTGGTCCCTGGCTATGAAGCGCCGGTGAACCTCGCCTACAGCGCCCGCAACCGCAGCGCTGCGATCCGCATCCCGATGTTCAGCGACAGCCCGAAAGCCAAGCGCATCGAATATCGCCCACCGGATCCTTCCGCGAACCCATACATCGCTTACACCGCGTTGATGATGGCTGGCCTCGATGGCGTGATCAACAAGATCGACCCAGGCGAGCCGATGGACAAAAACATCTATGAGCTGCCACCAGAGGAACTGAAGAAAGTTCCGAACGTGCCAGGCAGCCTCGGCGAAGCTCTGACCGAGCTGGAGAATGATCACGACTTCCTGTTGAAGGGCGACGTGTTCACCGCTGACTTCATCGAGATGTGGATCTCCCAGAAACGCAAGGAGCATGATGCCCTGCGCCTGCGCCCGCATCCGTATGAATTCTTCCTCTACTACGACGTTTAATCGTTGACTTTCAAGCAAGGCGCCCGGCTCACAAGGCCGGGCGCTTTTTTGTTCGCAATGCGGATTTTGGCGCTGAATTGGCACTGGGCTGAAACATTGAAAAAAGCCCTTATTTTCGCGGTGAAAAGACCGATAAACATCCTGTGAATAACTCGTGAGTAAGTGGGTTCAATTTCTCCTCGTCAGGGTTCACCTGTTGGACTAGAACCGTTCCCGCAACAGTTCATCAGCTCACGCAGCTAAAGCGCAAGATGCCAAGCCATGCCGCCATGTTAAACTATGTAAGTCATTGTGTAGCAGTGACTTGCGTGTTTAACGCGGCGCAAATTGGCGTTTGCCTTTAACGATTTTTCTTCGTGTTTTCAGGGGCCGGTTAGCGCAAGTGCGTGAGGAACTGATGGTTACAAACCGGTGACGCTCCGGTCGTGAATAAAGCGTTAAGAAAGTTATTTAGGGACCGCTCTGCAATATGCAATCTGGAGCCGACGATTTGTGGAAGAAAGCGCAGGAAATGCTGCGCACGATGCTGACACCGGAGATCTTTAATCTCTGGTTTGCCCCGGTCCGAGCGGGGGCGCTGACGGAAGACTCCATCACTCTCGAAGTTCCCAATGATTTCTGTGAGCTGTGGTTGAAGGATAACTATCACAGCCTGTTGAAGGATGTGTTGATGCACACCGCTGGCCGCGAACTGGAGATTAAGTTCCGCATCGGGCCGCACGTTCCGGTTGCCGCCGCTCACCCGAATGGCAATGGGGCTCACAAGAAAATTGAAGTGGAGGAAGAAGAGTTCGAGCGGCCCACCAAAGCTGAGCATCTCTTCAATCCGAAGAACACTTTCGAGACCTTCGTGGTCGGCGATAACAACAAGTTCGCGCACGCGGCGGCAATGGCGGTGGCGCAAGCTCCGGGCAAATCATACAACCCGCTCTTTCTTTATGGCGGTGTTGGCCTGGGGAAAACGCACTTGCTGCATGCCGTCGGCCAGCAAGCGCTGAAGTCCAAGAAGGCGACTCGCGTGGCGTATCTCTCAAGCGAGAAGTTCACGAACGAGTACATCGACGCGATTCAGAACAACCAACTGGCGAAGTTCCGGAAAAAGTACCGCCAGACCGATGTGCTGCTGATCGATGACATTCAGTTCCTCGCGGGCAAAGAGCGCATCCAGGAAGAATTTTTCCATACGTTCAATGCTTTGCATGAAGCGCACAAGCAAGTGGTGCTGACTTGCGATCGGCCCGCAAACGAAATTCAGAACCTGGAGCAACGCCTCGTCTCGCGCTTTGAGTGGGGTTTGGTGACGGACCTGCAGCCGCCGGATATCGAAACTCGTGTGGCAATTCTGCGGAAGAAGGAGAAATCGTTGGGCGTGGAGTTGCCCGACGAAATCCTGAATTTCCTGGCCGCGCGGATTCGCGCGAATATTCGCCGACTTGAAGGGGCGCTGATCCGGGTGGCGAGCTACGCGTCGCTGACTGGGCAAAAGATCACGATCGAAATTGCGGAGAGCTTGCTCCGCGATGTGCTCACTGAAGAAGGGCGCAACGCGGTCAGCATTGAGTCGATCCAGAAGCGGGTGGCGGAGCATTTCGACATTCGCCTTGCGGACATGACTTCAAAGCGGCGCCCCGAGAACATTGCGTTCCCGCGGCAGATTGCGATGTATTTGGCTCGCCAGCTCACGGAGAGCAGCTTGAGCCATATTGGTGAAGCTTTTGGCGGACGCGATCACGGCACGGTTTTGCATGCCTGTCGCCAGGTCAAAGACCGGATGGAAGTGGATCCGGAGGTTAGACGCAAGGTAGGCGACTTGGAGAAAAAGCTCCAACGCTGAGGGGTATTCAGTTCAACCGCGCACCCGCTGTCCTTCACTGGCAGCGGGTGTTTTTTTCGGTCATCAGTGGCTGGCGCCCGCGTAGTGGAGCCCTGTCATGGTGAGAAGTGGCAGGACGTTGAACTTGCCATCATCCTCAGCGACGATCACGTAAGAGGCCTTTGGCGGCATGAAGATGTAATCTGCGTGGGGGACGGGGTATTCGCGTCCGTCAGCCATGCGGATCAGAAACGGCTGTCCACTCGAGACGGCAGCGACGACTTGCTCGCGAGTCATACGCAAGTATCGGGAGGTTTCCTACTTTGTTCAAGCGGCAAACCAAGGAGGTCAGGCGGGCTCCCCGATTTTGACGCTCATGCCCATGGCTTTAAAGATGAGATCGCGGGCGTGGAGGTACTCGGGAGAATCGAGATCGCGAGGGCGCGGCAGATTGACTTCGACTGTTTCCTGAACCGTGGCTGGGCGGCGGCTCATAACAAAAACACGATCGGCCAATTGGACGGCTTCTTCAATATCGTGCGTGACGAACAGAATCGTTTTCTTTTCAGCGCGCCAAATGCGGGTGAGATCCGAACGCATCTTGAGCCGCGTGATAAAGTCGAGCGCCCCGAAGGGCTCATCCATGTAGATGATGTCGGGATCGGCCGCGAGCGCGCGGGCGATTTCGACCCGTTGCCGCATGCCGCCCGAAAGTTCACGCGGGTAAGCGCTTTCAAAACCGACCAGGCCGACCATCTCGATGTAGTGTTTGACGATGCGGGCGCGGTCTTCCGGTTCGCGGTTGCCGAGGCCGAAGCCAATGTTTTCGGTGACAGTGAGCCATGGGAAAACGCCGTTTTCCTGGAAGACGAAGATGCGCTTGGGATCCGGCCCTTCGACAGGGCGGCCTTCCACGAGGACTTCGCCAGAGTAGCCGCGGAGGAAGCCAGCGATGATGTTGAGGAGAGTCGATTTGCCGCAGCCAGACGGGCCAACAATGCAGACGAATTCCCCAGGCTGAATGGTGAGGTTTACCTGTTCAAGAACATGGATTGGCTTGCCGGATTGTTTGCCGGGGAAGGTCATCCAAAGATCACGGACAGTGACGATGGGTTGGGCGGTGCGGTTCTCAGCGGTTTGCATAACCCCAGCGGACTTGG
>DASPKX010000093.1:0-44928 GCA_035627835.1 Candidatus Methylomirabilota bacterium | reverse complement strand
CGCGGCTAAATGAGGCGGCACACCCGCAACGGCCCTCCTCACTGCGGGATCACAAGCCGGTAAAAGCCCGATCCAGTCTCTGTGGTGGTCGCCGAATAGGTCAAGTTCACGGCATTCGGTGAGTTGTGCGCTGGAAACTCTCTCACGAGGGACCAAGTTGACCCCGCGCCCAAACTGCTCCTGAACTCAAGACGATACGTGCGCCCCGGCTGCGCAAGCCACGCCAGTGACACAAGGCCGTTCGATGGCGTGGCCCGGGTAAACCGCAGGGCGCTGCCGGCGTTATTTGGGTCAGTGCCGGCCCGGTACTCGTCCAGGTTCCGCAAACCGTCGTTGTCCAGATCGAGCAACGCGTCCGCTAGTTGTGGGTTAAGCCCATGAGCGCTTTCCCATTCATCCGGCATTCCATCCCCATCGGTGTCGCCAGTGCCCGCCACAGGAACGTGGGAGCCGGGTGTTGGGGTGGCGGAGCGCCAATTCGTCGGAATATTGCCCCAAGTTGTTGCGCTAACGCGGTGAAGCGAGCGGCCTGTATTCTGCGTGTCGGTCGGCCACGGGGCGCCTGCGGCGTAAGTGATCTCGTCCACGCTGATCCAGCCGGGAGTTTCGCCGGGCACATTGGAGGAGTTCGGACGCTGGAGGAACAGTGAATCGCTCCAGTTGTCGAGCTTGCTCCCAAGCGGTCCGAAGATTCGAACATTGGCCGGCATCGCATAGCTTTGCCGAAAAGCCTGCACGGCCGGAGCGTTCGTGGGCGCGAGGTCCGCAAGCACGATCACTTCGGAAGGTTGCAAAACTGTCTCCGCGGAAAAGACATAATCAGCCCCGCCGGTGATCTGCCAGCTCCCCGCAGCGTCACCGAGTGACACAGGCGCGGAACTGACGTTCTGAAGCTCAATGAATTCCACATCCAGGCCCGAGGTGTTGGTCTGGGGCTGGAACATAATCTCTGTGATCACCACCGTCGGCGGCAAAGCAGTGTTGGGCGCATTGGGAGTGGGAACAAGCGCTCTGAAAAGGGTCGGACTCTCTGGCGCGCGACCCCACGATGAATTCGTGCTCTGCCCGTCGAAATCCACTGCGTCCATCACTTGCGGTAGGAAACCTTCCGTGCGGCTCAGGAAGAGGCTCTCGCCGTCTTTGCTCAACCCAAAGCCTGTGGTGATAGGGTCATGAAAACCGCCGATCTCATAGTAAGTTTTTACTTCGCCGGGCGCTAAAGTCGCGAGCGGCAAGGCCCACTTAAGGAGGTTCGCAGGGTCGTCACTTAGATAATACCCAGCGGTGGAAACGGCTACTGAGAGCGGATTGCGGATTTCTATCCAATCGTTCGAATCGTATTCAGGACGCGCAGGATCGGCGTGAACCGTGTTCGCCTTCACCTCGTTAATTACCAGCCCGATCGTGGGAGCCGGCTCAGCCACGCCGGGGGATCCGTTCGGGAACACGCTCGCCCGCCAATACCCGGGATAATTCAACCCGCCGATGGCCGGAGCCACCATTCCCTCTGTTGTGAGAACGAGTGAATGACCCGCGCCCTGAGCCGCAGTTGGCCAGTGGTTGTTGTTGCGGTATTCGAAATCGACGATCTCGCGGCCTGCCGCGCTCGTCTTAAGTCGCAATTGTTCGCCGGTGTTGTTAAGGCTCCCACTGTAAGGGCCTGCAAGCAGAACATTGGCTGGCAGACTATAACGCTGTTTAAACGCGGCCAGTTGAGTGGGCGTGGCCGCTTTATGCAGGACGACCCTTGTGTCCGGAGGCAGTGTCAGGTTCGTAAAGGTAAAGGTAATGCCCGCAGTGAAGCTGACCCCAGCCAGATCGAGAGCGGTTGTCGTGCTGGTGTTGTGCAGTTCCACGAACTCGTAATCCGTTCCTGCGGGAGGATCGAACAATAACTCGGTGATCCGCAGATGATCGACCAACAATTGCGAGCCATCAGGTTCGCTGGCAGTGAAGGCGAGCGGTTCCGACCAATTACTCCAGCGACCCGTGGAGTCCTTCATCTTCACGCGAGCGCGGTAAGTACGGCCTGGCTTGAGCACATGAGCGGGAACGCTGACCTCGAGTTGTTGGCTGGTGATCTCCGCGCTCTCCCAATCCGCGTTGATCTCATACTTGCGCGGCTCCGCCGGCCATTGCGGGACGACCGGCTGCGGAGTGACTTCAGCCACCCGCCACTTTACAGCGGCAAAGGGACTGGGGCCCGCATAGGCGCTGGAGCGAAGGCGAACGGCATTGGCCGCAAACGTTGGAGACCCAGCATTGCTGATCGTGGGCCGTTGAGGAATCGCAGTGTCCCCATACAAGCTGTCCATGCGTTGTCCACGGTAGTTCACATACAGCTTCATGATGTCTCGAACGGCATCGAAGCTCCCCCGAAGAGCGGCGTTGGTGCGGCTCTCATACTCGAAACGATAGAACTTGCCGTGACCAGCCTTTCCCGTGTTCACATATTGAGAAACCATGATCGGGTTGTAGTCCCACATCGCGCGATCTGCCCCCAGAATGTTGGCGGTGTTCGTGCCTTTCACGATGTTCGCGTATTCATCAATCAAAGTGTGGGCCTGGTCGGAATTAAATAGCAGGTCTCGCAATTCACGAACGCGGTTCTCCCACTCAATGTTGAACGCGGGTCGGCTAAGAACGGGAGTAAAATCATCCCGGCCGCCAGAGTTCGGTTCATACATGTTGTCCGCCCAGGTAAGATCCAAATCCCACGGCAGCACCGACCAGCGGCCGGTCTCGGGATTGCGGTAGTAGAAGTAATTTTTACCAAACGAAATGTCGTAATGGTGAATGCCTTGAACGATAGCGTGGTAATTGTAATAGCCGTTGAGATCAAAGTTCTGCCGCCACCAATCATCCGTCTGCGTCGTTCGATAGGCGTTCTGAAACGCGTTCAGGTCTGACTTATTGGACGGCCCGAGAAAACCGAGATTGTTAAGCTCTCCGGTCCCGCCTTCCATCTTGTACAGGTTTCCGTCCGGCAGATTATGTTCATCCAGGAACCGGCCATCTTCCTGCTCGACGGCGAGATAAAGCCCCCAGAAATCGCCTTGGTACTGGTTCGCGCCTGTTTCCGACGCCTCGTCGATGATGCGGAGTTGCGCCCAATGGGTCTTCGGGCCTTCAACACCTGCTAGATTAAACAGTCGCAACCCAACGGACTCGAACATGCCTTGCTCACCGCGATGAAGGTAATCGCCTTGTTGAATGTTCGCGCCGAGGTTCAGCTTGGTCCACGAAGTCTTATAACGCCGCCCCCAATTATCGCGTGCCTCAAACGAATGCCCCCGGTTGAGGTCGATCTTCCACATGTTCTTGCCCATTGCATACCGCCACACGCCGCCACGGGCGCGGAAACCAATGTGGTCATAAACTTTACCGTCGTACACGAGCGTGCCTCGGTATGGATAATCGTCATCGCCGTAGCGATCGCCCCAGGTGGCCTTAAAGACGGTGTTGCTCTTGCTGATGATATGATAGACCGGCAAGCGGCTCATCTCCTCGGAAGAGTAGGTGACCACCTGGCGGCGGGTGGCATCCGCAGAGCCGGGCTCAATCGCGCCGGTCCACGCGGGGACACCATTGTAAACGAAGTAGGCAAAGTTCGGCTCTGGGTCTTCGGCGTAAGGCGCCATTGTCACGAGGCCTGCGCCATCCGTGGCTTTAATCCGGTAACGCACCAGGCGGCGATGCACCTGCACAGAGGCAGGCATCGTGTAGGAGAACACATCATCACCCGCGGCCACGTCACCGCCCTG
This sequence comes from Candidatus Methylomirabilota bacterium, assembly GCA_035627835.1. Taxonomy (GTDB): domain Bacteria; phylum Verrucomicrobiota; class Verrucomicrobiia; order Limisphaerales; family SXQI01; genus DASPKX01. The sequence continues at coordinate 41,164 of DASPKX010000093.1, read as the reverse complement.
CCCATCGTCGCGCATGTCCACCTCAATCCATGAAGTCGCGTACGTCGGATCATTCAATTCAATGTAAGCGCCCGGTTGCACAACCTGGTACTGCAGCTTCACCGAGGTCACCGCTTGAGCATCCGTGGCCTTCACAGTCATCAGAACGGGCTGCCCGCCTTTCGGCTGCTCGGGAGAATGATCTACCTGCCGAAGCTGCGGGCCGACGTTATTCGCCAGCACAGAATTGGCTCGCCCAGGAGTGGGATTCCCACCAACTCCGCTGCCAACAGCGAGCAATGCATCCAGATAAAAATCGCTGCTTTCCGTCAGGCTGCTGTTATGGGCTTGAATCGCAATGACGTTCTTCCCTTGAACCAGGAACGGGATCGCAGCGGAAATATCAAACACCTCGTAACCGCCGGTCTCCGTCTTGTTCGCTGTCGTGGCGTTAAACGGAAGTTCGTTCGCGTTGAGGTTATTGCGGAAAACATGCTGCCCGTTAATCCAGACATTCACCCCATCATCAAACAAGATCTCCAATGCAAGGGACGAGACCGCAGCAGGGTTGTCCAACGTGAACACCCGCCGGGCAAAGATGCTGGCGTAATTGTTGCGCATGTCGGAAAGAGTGGTGTTGAGGAAATTCTCCCCATAGCCGATTGGGCCCGGCCCGCTCAGCCAGCCTGAGTCATTGTAATTGATCTGGCGCCAGGCGGACGTTGGACTCGAAGCTTCAGAGGTGCCCTTGAAGAAGCGCCAATTCGGCTCGTGCCGCAGGGTTGGGGTGCCGCTGGCACCGCTGCCGCTCGGGCGCCAATGACCACCCAGGTCGTTATCGAACAATGGGTTCACCAGCTCCAATGACGGCCCAGGAGCAGAGCCTGTGATCGGCCAGGGGAAGCCAATGCCATACTCGACCTCATCCACGACTTTGCCGGTGTTATCGCGAAGCATGATCCGCTCGCCTTCAGAGGACAGCTTGCCTTGCCACGGGCCAAGGGCGGTGCGGTTGAATTTCTGCTGAAAGTGCGTCGGGTTCTCACCCACCACCAGATACCCGTTGGGCGGGATCTTCGTGCCCGCGGGAAAGGTGTAGGTGACGCCCTCGGTAAAAGACCAATTCGAAACATCCACCTCTTGCGCGGTCGGGTTGTGCAGTTCAATGAACTCGACCAGTTCCGTTTTCACGTCCGGGTCCGCATGGATTTCGTTGATGACCACTGGCCCCTCGGCAAAGACAGAGGAGAGCCCCAGGAGGAGCAAAGACAAAGCGACGAGAATGCGATGTTTCATCACGGGTAAAAGCGAGGCCCAATCTCCACTGGAACAGGCGCTTTCGCAAGCTCAGCGGAGAGCAGGTTCAGCGCCGTCAGAAGACCGCTTCTAGAACAGCTCGAGCTGCGGGCCCGGAGGGCGCCGGAAGTGCGCCGCCGACAGCAGGGGACGTTTGCCCGGCAACCCTGCTTTACGGCAGGCCACAAGGAACATTTGCTCCATCTGCTCGGCGAAGATCCCGAAGCCTTCCAGCCTTGAGCCGAAGTTCGGGTCGTTCAGTTTCCCGCCGCGCATAGCCCGAATCCGGTTGAGGACCTTTTCTTTGCGATCCGGAAAGTGGTCGGATAGCCATTGCTCGAACAACGGCGCAACGGAGTAGGGGAGCCGCAGCGGGACATAGCCCGCAAATTGCGCCCCTGCCTCCACCGCCGCCTCAATAATCGCTGGCATCTCATGATCCGTGATAGCCGGAATCACTGGCGCGACCATGATCCCGACGGGTATCCCCGCATCCGCGAGTTCCTTGACCGCCTGGAGCCTGAGTTTGGGCAGCGAAGCGCGTGGTTCTAAACGGGGCGTCAGAGTCGCATCCAGCGTCGTGATAGAAAGATTCACTGCGATCGCGTCGTGCGCGGCCAGTTCACGCATTACATCGATGTCGCGCGTGATCAGGTAATTTTTTGTGATCATGCAGACCGGGTTTCTGAACTCGGCCAGCACTTGCAGGCACCGGCGCGTGAGCTGCAATTTTCGTTCAATCGGCTGGTAGCAGTCAGTAACCCCGCTCACAGCAACCACCCTCGGCTCCCATTTCGGCGACGTGAGTTCTTTGCGCAACAGTTCCGGCGCGTTCTCCTTCACCATGATGCGGCTCTCGAAATCCAGACCCGAAGAGAAACCGAGGTATTCGTGCGTCGGCCTGGCAAAGCAATAGATGCAGCCATGCTCACAACCGCGGTAAGGATTGACGCTGCTGTCGAAGCCCACATCCGGGCTGTCGTTATGCGCAATGATGCTTTTGGTGGTGTCGCGCAGGAACTGGGTTCGCAGCGACTGATTATCCTCCGGGTTCCAATCCTGGTCAGCTTCCAGGTGCAGTGGCTCAAAGCGGTTTGGCGGGTTTAATGCCGCGCCCCGGCCTTTGATTACACCTGACTGACTACTGTTCACTTGAACAGTATGGCTGAGAACTCCGGGAGCGCAACTCATCTGCTCCGCTTTCCCCGCGCCCGTTGAGGCGCTACGCTTTTGCCATGGTTATCGGGGCGCCTAAGGAGATTAAACCGCAGGAATTCAGGGTCGGGCTGCTTCCGTCCGCCGCTTACCAACTCATCAAGCGCGGGCACGAAGTCATAGTGGAGCGTAACGCAGGGGCAGGGGCCGGCTACCCGGACGAGGAGTATCGCCAGGCCGGGGCGATCATTGTCGATGACCACACCGAAGTTTTCGAGCGCGCCGAGTTGATCGTCAAAGTCAAAGAGCCGCAACCGAGTGAATGCGGCCTGCTGCGCAGCGGCCAAATTCTTTTCACCTACCTCCACCTCGCTGCGGCCAGGGAACTCACCGTCGCATTAATGAAAAGCGGCGTCACCGCCGTCGCTTACGAGACTATCGAAGTGAACCGGCGGCTGCCTCTGCTGGAGCCAATGAGCGAGATCGCTGGCCGCATGTCCATCATCGTGGGTGGCTATTTTCTCGCTAAGCATTCCCAAGGCAGCGGCGTGCTCCTGGGGGGTGTGCCTGGTGTGCTGCCCGGCCGGGTCGTCATCCTCGGCGGAGGCGTCTCAGGCATCAACGCGGCGCGCATGGCCGGAGGGTTGGGCGCGGATGTCACCATTCTCGAAGTCGATGTGGAGCGCATGCGCTTCCTCGACATCAGTCTGCACACCGCGCATACGCTCTATTCCAGCGAAGCGCACTTGATGGAGCTTCTCCCCAATGTGGACCTGCTAATCGGCGCCGTCCTCGTTCCCGGCGCCAAAGCCCCGAAGCTGATCAATCGACAAATGCTCCGCCGCATGCGGCCCGGAAGCGTGCTGGTGGACATCGCTATCGACCAGGGTGGCTGCGCCGAAACCTCCCGCCCAACCACCCACCACGATCCTGTGTACGTTGAGGAAGGCGTGAACCATTACTGCGTGGCGAACATGCCAGCAGCCTACGCCCGCACCGCGACCCAGGCTCTAACCAACGTGACCTTCCGTTATGTGGAAATGCTCGCGGATAACGGCCTAAAAGGCGCATGCGAACGCAACCCCGCCTTGCTCAGCGGCATCAACGTGCAGGATGGCAAGGTCGTCTACCAGGCCGTCGCCCAGGCCCACGGCCTCCCCTACAGTTCACCCCATTGCTGAAACCTTGTGGCCAGTGAGCCTTCGAGGTCATAAGCGCCGGAGGCGCGGCATATTTGTAGCCCAGGGTGCAGCGCAAAGCGCAAGCCCTGGGTTAACAGCCCCAATAATATTCTCCCTCTCTTCCTCTGGAGGAGAGGGCCGGGGAGAGGAGGCCCACCTGAAGCGGGCTCGCCGAATACAGCCGATCAAGTGCGAGCAGTTTTGGTTTACCTTCCAACCGCAACAATCCGCTCCTGAAGGCCTTTCGAGGCGCAACCATTTCGTTTGTAGAACCTCGCACAGATTCGTAAAACTGTGCCATGAACCCACGCCCCTTGCTCAGGTTATATCTTTTACTTGCCCTGTGCCTCAGCTCGCTGGCTGCTGAGCCTGCGCGCAAGCTCCGGATCATTGCCTTCGGAGCGCATCCCGATGACTGCGAATTGCAGGCCGGCGGAACAGCTGCGATGTGGGCAGCAAAAGGCCACGCTGTGAAGTTCGTCTCCGTCACCAACGGTGACATCGGCCACTGGCGGGAAGCAGGCGGGCCGCTGGCAAAACGCCGCAAAGCTGAAGTGGAAGCCGCCGCCAAAATCCTTGGGATCACCACAGAAGTGTTGGACATCCACGATGGCGAGCTGCTGCCCACGCTTGAGAACCGCAAGATCCTCACCAAACTCATTCGCGAGTGGAACGCGGACATCGTGCTCGGCCCGCGTCCCAACGATTACCACCCTGATCATCGTTACACCGGCATCCTGGTGCAGGACGCTGCTTACATGGTCACAGTCCCGTTCTTCTGCCCGGACGTTCCCCACATGAAGACCAACCCCGTCTTCATGTATTACCCAGACCGCTTTCAAAAGCCGAACCCCTTCAAACCCGACGTGGTGGTGAACATCGATCCAGTCATTGAGAAAAAGCTTGATGCTCTGGATGCCATGCCTTCCCAGTTCTATGAGGGTGGCGCAAACGGCTCCGAAGAACTCGTGCCGAAAGAGCCAGCCAAGCAAAAGGAACGCACCGCTGCCGTCCGCCAAAACTTCTCCCGCCGCTACCAATCGCAAGCCCAGATGTTCAAAGCCCACCTCGAAGAATGGTACGGCAAAGAAAAAGCGGCCAACATCAAGCACGCCGAAGGCTTCGAACTCTGCGAATATGGCCGCCGCCCCGATAAAGAAGAACTGCGGAAACTGTTCCCTTTCTTTGACTGAGCCATGGGTGTTTAACAGCCGATCAGGATGGCGTCCCATGGGTTGATTGACGACGAAGTCTCCTGTGGCTTTTCAGCGATAAGGCAGCCGCTTCTGGCACGAGGACTTTGAGTGCTATATGGCAACCGCGTGAGACAAGGAATTCTTAGTCGAGTGGCACGAGGGGAACCATGGTCTGCGTGGGCTGGCCGCCATCGGGACTGGGGTCGGGATGCTTTGATGCACGTTGCGGTGCGGCACGGACGAATGCGCAGGACGGAAGTCGCGGCGCGCGCCGGGATTAAGTATCATTCGGCAGCGAATGCTGTGAAGAGGTTCAGCCAGAGGATGGCGGCGGATGCTAAGCGAAGACGCTTTGCGAATGAACTCATTCGCCAAATATCAACTGTATAGATGCGCCCCATTGATCACTTTCGGATTCTAATGAACATCTTCCGACATAGTGTTCTCGCTGCGGCGGCAGCCGCTCTATTCCTTTACGAGGTTTACGGTCTTTCGCGCTGGTCTATTGACATCCGTCGCGACTGGCTAGGAACTGCTGCATTTCTACTATCCACGATAGCGTTAATCGTATCTTACCAGATTGCAAAGCGGCAGCCCAGACCCGCTAATCAGGTCTGGACGGCCGTTGCTTTTGTGCTGGTCCTCGTTACGGGGCTCGGCCTCTCGCTTTGAAACAGCACTGACTTGTAAAGAGCGTAAGCGTCACACGAGGTGCCTCTCGCGACGAGGAGATGGGCGGTAAGTTTTCCGGGATGGATCATCCTTCTCGAGAGCCCCAGATTGTTAAAGCTGATCGGAACGGCCGCTTGCGGTTGTCCGCTTCGAAACGCGACGAGATTCTCAATGAGTTCGATCGGAGTGGTTTATCTGTTTTTCCGAATCCTCGCTTCTTCTCAGTGTCCTCTGCATCTCTGCGGGAACTTCAAAACTTTTCGAGGGGTCCGACATCCTGTGTCGGACCCCGATCCTAAGATGCCCTCCATGAAAGTTGAACAATCCGTCGTTTGCGTAGCCGAGCCCATGGTTCACCGCTCCAGAGAAACCTCCTCCATCCAGGCTGCGCTTGGCCGCATCGACACAACTTTGACACAACCCTAAAACACAACTTTTCCTAAGGAATCCGCAAAAAGACACAACTTTGACACAAGAATATTTTCCTCCCGCCGCCGCCGAACTCCACACAATTTAGGATCGAGTTTGCATTCTCCGAACCGGACTCACTCTGATGTTCTGTTCACGCTTCGCGCACAGTCCTGTGCACAGTTTGTGCACCATCGTGTACACGCTAATTCCCCAGCAAAACACGCTAAAGCACGCTGTGCACGCTAGTTTTCCGCAGGGCGCTGGAGCAGGGACAGGAGCGCGGGTTTTCAACCCGCTTTCCTAAGAACCGGCGGACAGGAATGTCCGCGCTCCTGTTTGACCCTCGAATGCCCCTGTTCGGGACGTAAGTTCGCTGTGTTGCCATTCGTTGACAGGCGTTTCGGGCCGCTGTTAGTTTGCGCGGGCGCTTGTCAGCGCGGTGAACCCAGGCTGTTTCTTCTGGCCTGTTTTTCCTTCGCGCGGGGCAGTCGCCGATGAACAATGGACTATAAGAATACGCTGAACCTGCCCCGGACCGACTTCTCGATGAAGGCGGATCTCGTCACGCGCGAGCCGCAGCGCCTCGCGGACTGGGAGCAAAGCGGCCTTTACGAGCGCATCCAGCAAGCCCGGAAGGATGCGCCGAAATTTGTGCTGCACGATGGCCCTCCATTCGCCAATGGCGATGTCCACATCGGCACGGCCCTTAATAAGATCCTCAAAGATTTCATCATCAAGCATAAGACACTGCGCGGGTTTAATGCGCCGTATGTGCCAGGTTGGGACTGCCATGGCTTGCCGATTGAGTTCAAGGTCAGCAACGAAATGCGCAAAGCGGGGGACACTTCGAGCGATGCGGCCAGCATTCGCAAAGCGTGTGACGCCTACGCGCGCAAATACATCGACCTGCAGCGCACCCAATTCCGGCGGCTCGGCGTTTTGGGTGATTGGGGTAACCCGTATCTCACTCTGGACAAGGAATATGAAGCCGACGAGCTGCGCCTGTTCGCGGACCTTGTCGAGAAGGGCTTCGTCTATCGCGGAAAGAAACCGGTTTACTGGAGCATCCCTTGCCGCACTGCGTTGGCTGAAGCCGAGGTCGAATACAACGATCACGTTTCGCAGAGCGTGTATGTGAAGTTCCCGCTCGTCGGGCATCCAAACACCTTCCTGCTGATCTGGACGACGACTCCCTGGACGCTCCCGGCCAATCTGGGGATCGCTTACAACTCCAAGTTCGATTACGCCCAGGTGCGTGTTGGCGAGGAGATCTACACGGTGTCAGTGGCTCTGCTGCCGCAGGTGGCGGAGAAGTGCGGCTGGGATAACTACGAGATCATTCGAACGCTGCAGGGTGAGCAGTTCTCGCAAGCCGAGTATCAGCATCCATTCATCAATCGGCGTGGCCGCATGCATGTCGGCGACACTTTCGTGGAGAACACCACGGGCACGGGGTTCGTCCACATCGCGCCGGGACACGGCACCGACGATTACCATCTCGGCATCAAAGCCGGGCTCCCCATCTACTCACCGGTGGATGACGATGGAAAACTCGCGCGCACGAACGATCTGCCCGAGGACCAACAATTGGACGAGCGGCTGATTGGGAAGTCGATCCTCGCTAAACAAGGCCGAAGCGAAGCGAACGATGCTGTTCTGGAAGTTCTCACCGAGCGCAATCTGTTGCTCTTCCAGGAGAAGTATCCTCACAGCTATCCATTCTGCTGGCGTTCCAAGACTCCCGTGATCTTTCGCGCGATGGATCAATGGTTCATCAACGTTGACCATGAGGGCTTCCGCTCCAAAGCTCTTGCCGCCATCAACGAGGTGAACTGGGTGCCCGACTGGGGCAAGAATCGAATTGAAGGCGCTGTAAAATCGCGTCCCGATTGGTGCATTTCGCGTCAACGCACGTGGGGTGTTCCGATCCCCGCCTTCTACGATGCCCAGGGGAATGCCATCCTGAACGCAGAAGTGGTTCGCAACACCGCGAAGCTAGTCGAGCAGCACGGATCCAATGTTTGGTTTGAAAAATCAGCGGCAGAACTTTGGTCCTTGGTGCGCCCTGCCAACTGGAGCGGCGCTGAAGCCACCAGCAAATCGCAGGACACCCTTGATGTCTGGATTGACTCAGGGTCTTCCTCTCGTTCCGTGTTGATGCGCCGTGCCGAATTGCAGCACAAAGAGGCTGGCAAAAGCGCCTGGCAAGCGGACGTCTATCTCGAAGGCAGCGACCAACATCGCGGTTGGTTCCAATCCTCACTGCTGCTCTCCCTCGGCGGAAACGGTGCGCCGCCGTTCAAGACGGTGCTCACGCACGGCTTCCTCGTGGATGCGGATCGCGAGAAAATCTCGAAGAGCAAGCAAGGGCAGGGCGGTTATGAGAAGCCCCAGACCGCTGAGGCCTACGTAAAGAAGTATGGCGCCGACATCGTTCGTTTGTGGGTAGCCTCTCAGGATTACCGCAACGACATCGTGGTCAGCGAGCAGCGCATTGAGAAGGTCGCTGAGACCTATCGCTTGCTCCGGAATACCCTGCGATACCAGCTCTCAAATCTGTATGACTTCACGGCAGCGGACGCTGTTGCGTTGAACGATTTAACAGGGCTTGATCGCTGGATCCTGGAACGCTTCTCGGAGCTTGAGAAGGAAGCTTCTGCCGCTTACGAAGCGTTCGAGTTCCACGTCGTTTACCAGAAGATCAGCCAATTTGCGGCTGTGGAGCTTTCCGCGATCTACCATGACCTGGTTAAAGATCGTCTCTACACCGACCCTGCCAAGTCAGCGAAGCGTCGCTCAACCCAAACCACGCTCCACATGCTGGTGACTCGGCTTTGCCAATTGCTCGCACCGATGATTCCGTTCACCGCGGACGAAGCCTGGCAGTTTATTCCGGGCAAACCGACGGAATCTGTTCTGTTAAGCGTGTGGGAGCCGCTCGGCTTTACCCGTGACCAGAAGGAACAAGACACCTGGAAGAATCTCTTCGCGGTGCGCGAGCCTGCCTTGCTCGCCCTGGAGAAGGAACGCCAGAGCGGATCCATCGGCAAGGCCTTGGAAGCCTTGGTGAAGGTGGCGACTCCCGCGGCGATGAATGGCTTGGCCGGCGCTCACGAAGATCTCCGCGAGCTGCTGAACGTTTCCGCAGTCGCGATGAGCGAAGGGCCAGAGTTAGCCATCTCGGCCTCACGCGTGCCGGAGAGTCATAAAAAGTGCGAACGCTGCTGGCATTGGGAGCCTGAAGTCGGGTCCCTCGCGGCGCATCCCACTCTTTGCAACCGCTGCGTCGCCGCAGTCACGTCCCTCCAATGAGCGGCCGGTTCCCAATAAAACGTCGTGGCAACGGGCAGGCTCTCTTGAACCTGGCTTGCGGCACGAAGATGCATTGGGAATGGAACAACGTTGATTTCTCGCCATACGCGTATCTCCGCCATCACAAAAAAGCCGCGGACCTGGCCCGCAAAGTTGGCCTGATTACACCGCTGCGCCAGGAGCGTCTTGAGCAGGTGGATCCCGACATCGTTTATTGGGATCTGAGAAAAGGAATTCCGTTCGAGCCTGGATCGTTCGACGCCGTTTACCACTCACACTTTCTCGAGCACCTGGATCGCGACGTGGGGCCCATCGTGTTGCAGCAGTGTTACCACGCACTGAAGCCGGGCGGCGTCTTGCGCGTTGTCGTTCCCGACTTGCAGTACCTGACGCGGCAGTATCTCGCGGCGGTGGAGGAGCGCAAACAATCGCGGCCTCAAGCCACTGAGAAGCACTCCCGCGCCGTCGATGATTTGATCGATCAGATGGTCCGCAGCGATTTCTCCGGCAAAGCGGCCAACCCACTCGCCGCCCGCATTGAGAAGTTTGTGCGCGGCAATGCTGCCGCTGCGGGCGAAACGCACCGCTGGATGTACGATGAATATTCCCTGCGGGATCTCCTGGAGAAAATCGGCTTCCGCGATGTTCACGTCGAGACCTGCTTGACCAGCCGCATTGCCGATTGGCTCTCTTTCAAGCTCGACCAAAATCCTGACGGGTCAGAATACAAGCCCGAGTCGCTCTACATGGAAGGCTTGAAGTAGAGCCAGTTCCGAAAACGGCTTGGCGGTTCTGCATTCCTCGGCGAATCTTTCATTATGACAACGTTGGCGGCGGTGCCGGATGCGCAGGGGCACTTTGGTGAATACGGTGGACGATATGTCCCTGAAACGCTCATGCACCCGCTCCAGGAACTGGAGGCGGAATATTTCCGTGCGCAAAAGGATCCGGAATTCCAGAAAGAGCTTCAATACTACCTGCGGGAATTCGTCGGCCGTCCCACGCCGCTTTACTATGCTGAACGCCTCACGAAAGAGTTAGGCGGCGCAAAAGTTTACCTGAAGCGCGAAGATCTTCTCCACACCGGCGCCCACAAGATCAATAACGCCATCGGCCAGATCCTTCTCGCGCGCCGCATGGGCAAGACCCGCATCATTGCGGAAACAGGGGCCGGCCAGCACGGGGTGGCCACCGCCACCGTGAGCGCGATGTTCGGACTCAAGTGCGTCATCTACATGGGTGAGGTCGATTGCGCCCGCCAGGCCCTGAACGTTTACCGCATGCGCATGCTCGGGGCGGAAGTAGTCCCTGTCACTGCTGGCCAGAAAACTCTGAAGGAGGCGGTTAACGAAGCGATGCGGGATTGGGTTACTAACGTTCGCTCCACGCATTACATTCTTGGCACGGCTTACGGCGCGCATCCGTACCCCGTGATGGTCCGCAACTTTCAACGTATCATCGGCGACGAAGCCAGGCGCCAAATTCAGGAGAAGGAAGGGCGCTTGCCAAATCTGCTGATCGCTTGCGTCGGCGGCGGCTCCAACGCCATCGGCCTGTTCTATCCGTTCCTCGAAGACACCAGCGTGAAGATGCTTGGCGTTGAAGCAGGCGGGGAGGGGATTCAGCCGGAGAAGCATGCCGCGCGCTTCCAGGGCGGCTCGTTGGGCGTTCTTCAAGGCACTCGGTCGTACGTTCTGCAGGATGAGTATGGCCAAATCCAGCTCACCCACAGTGTGTCCGCTGGCTTGGATTACGCCGCTGTCGGGCCTGAGCATGCCTGGTTGCGGGATCGCAATCGGGTGGATTACACCTACGCCACGGACGCCGAAGCTCTGAACGCCTTCGCGCGGCTGGCGCGGCTGGAAGGCATTATTCCTGCCCTTGAGTCATCCCATGCTGTCGCAGCGTGCATTAGGGAAGCTCCGAAGCTAAGCAAGGAGGATCTGGTGATCGTGAACCTTTCCGGACGCGGTGATAAGGACGTCGCGCAGGTGGCCGCCCTCAGCAAGTTGTGAAAGGGCTTGGGGCAACCAGTTCTCTCGGGCATAGTTCGCGCGCATGAGGTCGATGACCGGATACGGGCGGGGGGAATCTTCACAGGACGGCTACAAAGTCACTGTGGAGCTTAGCTCGGTGAACAGAAAGCAGTCTGAACTTACTGTTTACCTCCCGCGCGAACTCGAGCCTCTCGAATCTCGGGTTCGGAACGAGATTAACCGCAAGGTCGCCCGAGGCCGCTTAACCGCCCGGCTGGCCATCCACGCAGGCGAGGAAGCTCTTACCGGCAAAGCCCACATCAATGAAAAGGTTGCCCGCGAATACGCGCGCGAGCTTGCACGCCTCGCCCAATCTTTGGGCCTGGAAGGCCGTGTAACGCTGGATCACCTCGTTCGCGCCCCGGGCGTCTTTCGCAGTGATTTTGAAGTCAGTGATTCAGAAGCGTTTTGGGCGCCGGTGGAGAAAGCTCTCAACACTGCTCTGACCGCCCTGGTTGCCATGCGCACCAAGGAGGGCGCGCATCTTAAGGCTGATCTCGTCAAGCGCATCGGCGTAATGCGCAAAGGGGTCGCCAGGTTGCACAAAGAAGCGCCCAAGATGGTTAAGCGTTACCGCGAAGCTCTCATTGAGCGGATTGAATCGGCCGGTCTGGAGAGCCCGCTCGCGGACGATGAACGGCTCATTAAGGAGGTCGTTTATTTCGCTGATCGCTCCGATATCACCGAGGAACTCACCCGGTTAGACAGTCACTTTAAACAGTTCGACGATCTGGCCGAGAGCAAAGAGCCTGTCGGTCGAACCTTGGATTTTCTCGCGCAGGAAATTAATCGCGAGATCAACACTATCGGGTCCAAAGCAAATGACGGTGTGATCCTCCGGCACGTTGTGGAGCTGAAAGCAGAGCTTGAGAAATTCCGGGAGCAGGTCCAGAACGTGGAATAGCCAATGACCAACACGCATTCACAAACAGGATTGTTGGTCGTGATTTCCGCTCCATCAGGAGGAGGCAAAACAACGCTTTGCGAGCAACTCCTCGCCAAGCGCCCAAACACCGTTCGCGCGGTAACCTGCACCACCCGGCCGCCACGCAATGGCGAAAAGGATGGGGTGGATTACTACTTCCTGAGCCGCAGCCAGTTTGAGGAAAAGATCAAAGCTGGCGAGTTTCTCGAGCACGCCATGGTTTACGAAAACCATTACGGCGTATTGAAGAGCGAGATTCTCGGCAAGCTGCGCTCGGGCAAGGATGTTCTTTTGAGCGTTGATGTGCAGGGTGCGGAAAGCATCCGAGACACTGATGACCCGGAACTCCAGGCGGCGTTAGTCACCGTCTTCCTCATTCCTCCGGACTTGGAGACCCTTGAAAAGCGGCTCCGCAAACGCGGCCTTGATGAGCCGGCGGTGATTGAAAAACGACTTAGCATGGCCTTGGAGGAAATCGGCCACGCCAACCATTTTCATTATGTTGTGACCAGCCACACTGTGGCTGAAGATTACGAGCGGACCCTCGCCATTCTGACAGCAGAACAACTCCACCAATCCCGGGTGCGCCTGCCGAGCTACGAAAGGAAATGAGCCGCTCGCGGAACATCGTCCTGGGGGTCACAGGGTCCATCGCTGCTTACAAAGCCGCGGACCTAACCAGCCTGCTGACCAAAGAAGGCTGCACCGTCCGGGTGGTTATGACTGCGGACGCGCAACGCTTTATCACCCCGCTTGCGTTTAAGACTCTTTCGAGGGGGCCAGTCGTCACCGACCTCTACGATGAGGAGGAAGGCTGGAAGCCGACGCACATTCGACTCGCGGACGAGGCGGACCTCCTCCTGATTGCCCCAGCCACCGCGAACATCCTGGCCAAGATGGCCCACGGCTTGGCGGACGATGCTCTGAGCTGCATTGCGCTCGCGCTGAACACGCAAGCGCGTGTGCTTATCGCGCCCGCCATGAACGGCAAGATGTGGCTGCACCCCGCCACGCAGCAAAATGCCCGCGTTCTTAAGGAGCGCAGCGTCGAATTCATTGGCCCGGAGGAAGGCCTCCTTTCATGCGGTTATGAAGGCTTGGGGCGTTTATGGCCCGTCCAGAAGATAGCGGAAAGAGCCTTAGCCCTGCTTCCTTAGCGGGATTGGAACGCGGCTTGCTTTGAATTCGCCGCTGAACTGGCCTAATATCAGGCGGTTCCAGGCTCCTTAACCGCGAGCTGCGCCCCCTGTGATTCAACTGGCCAATGACATAAATCTTCGCGCTTTGCTCAAAGGGAGCGCGCCCGGCGAGCATTACCAGCGCGACCGCATCCGCCTCATGGAGCGGAACATCGGCCTGCCCGCGAAGGCCGCTGTCATCCTCGTCCTCTTTTATTACCTGTTTTTCTCTAATTGGTTCGAAGACGTGACCGGCGTCGGCGCCACCACCGACACCCCTCCCCGTGAGATAGCTTTAAACATCGTTCGCCAATTCTTCCTGGTTTACGTCTGCATCAACACGGGCGTCGCTGCCTTGCTGCTTGGGATGAGGCAAATCCCGTTTGCCGCCGTTCAAAACATTGTTTCGGCTTCAGCGTGGATCGACGCTTTGCTGGTCGCGGCGCTGACGCTGGTTACCGGAGGCTTCGACAGCATTCTCTTCTGGGTGTTCCCGGGCTTGATGGTGCGGAATGCCATCAGCGTCCCTGTCGCGACGCGGCAGTTGGTCCTGAACATCATCGTCACCGGCTGTTACATTACCGCAGGGCTCCTGGATGTGGTGATGGGACAGTGGGAATCACGGCTGCTGGATGACGTGGTGCTCGTGGCGATGCAGGAAGGCGGGGCTTCGGAGGCAGCAGCGGAACCATTTTTTTTGCGCATTGCCTTGCTCGTGTTGGTGACTCTCTGTTGCTACGGCGTCCAGGTCTTCATGGAGAAGCAGCGCACGGCCCAGGAAGAAGCGCGGGAGCTTCAGCTTCGGCAGGAACAGCTCCAGGCGGCGGGCCGGTTGGCAGCGGAAATCGCGCATCAATTAAAGAACCCGCTGGGCATCATCAACAACGCAGCCTTCACGCTGCAGCGCACCGTCAAAGAGGGAAAAACCATCACGCAGCAGATCTCCATCATCCGAGAGGAAGTGGACAGATCCGATCGCATCTTAACGGAGTTGATGGGCTATGCGCAGCTCTCCGAAGGCAAGGTGGAAAAACTGGACGTTCGTGATGAGCTGGACCATGCCATCGACCAGGTCTTCCCCAAAGGAACCTCCTACGAGACGAAGGTGCTCAAAGATTACTCGCCAGGCATACCCCCGCTGATGATCCAGAAAGGCCACTTGTCGGAGGTCTTCGTGAACATCCTTCAGAACGCCCGTGAAGCGATGGAAGGGAAGGGGACGATCCGTGCCACCGTCAGCACAGCTCCCGATTTTTGCGTCAAGGTGGTGATAGAAGATGACGGCCCAGGGATGGAGCAGCGGCATATCGACAAGATCTTTGAGCCCTACTTCACCACGAAAGAGAAGGGGACCGGCCTCGGGCTTGCCATCGTTAAACACAACACCGAGCTTTACAACGGCAAGGTCTCCGTTGAATCTGAACTTGGAAAAGGCGCCCGTTTCACGGTACTTTTGCCAGCGAAGACCGTTATTAGATTCCGCCGATGATCGCTGATTTGCCCCCACTCCTCGTCGTTGATGACGAGAAAAACATGCGTCTGTCGCTCGAAGCCGTCATGGCGAACGAGGGATACCAGTTTCGCGCCAGCGAATCGGCTGAGGCGGCCCTGAAGCTTCTGCAGACCGAAGAATTCTTCATGGTCATCACTGATGCTCGCCTGGGCGGCATGAGCGGGTATGAATTCCTCGGCCAGGTGCGCTCGCGTTGGCCAGATTTGCCGATCCTGATGATCACGGCCTATGCCACGCCGAAGCTCGCGGTGGAGGCGATTAAGGCAGGAGCCATCGATTACCTGGCGAAGCCATTTGCTCCGGAGGAGTTGCTGCACGCCGTCGCTCGCTGCGCCGAGCGGCACAAACTGCTCAAAGAGAATGCGGCTCTCAAAGCCCGCGCTGGGGAAGTTTACCGAGTCGAGCAAATTATCGGCGAATCCCCCGCAGTCAAAGAACTGCGACAGTTGATCGCCACCGTCGCCCCTACCAACGCCACTGTGCTGATTCTGGGCGAAAGCGGCACAGGCAAAGAGCTGATCGCCGGGGCGCTGCACAGCCTAAGCAAGCGGGCCCAGAAGAATTACATCCGTATCAACTGCGCTGCCATTCCCGAAACGCTCCTGGAAAGCGAATTGTTCGGGCACGAAAAAGGCTCCTTCACTGGCGCCCTCAAGCAAAAGCATGGCCGCGTTGAGGAAGCCGATGGAGGCACCATTTTCCTGGACGAGATCGGCGACATGAGCCGCCCGCTTCAGGCCAAGCTGCTCCGCTTCCTCGAGGACGGCACGTTTACCCGCGTCGGTGGCAATCAGGAGCTGCGGGTGGATGTTCGATTGATTGCGGCCACAAATCGCGACATCGTCGATGCCATCCAGGAGAACCATTTTCGCGAGGATTTGTTCCATCGTCTTAATGTTGTTCAATTTAGGCCGCCGGGGTTGCGGGAGAGGGGCAGGGATATTCTCCTCTTGGCCGAACACTTTCTGAAGCACTTCACCCACTCCATGGGCCGCCAAATAAAGGGTCTTTCCCCTGAGGCGCAGCAGAAGCTGATGAGCCATCACTGGCCCGGGAACGTCCGCGAGCTTAGGAATGCGATTGAGCGGGCTGTGATCCTGGAGCGCACGGACCAAATTCAGGCCGCAAACCTCCCTGATTTCCGCATTGAAAAGGGGCTAAGAAGAACAGAGACTCCCTTGGGCAATGGCTCGCTTTCGCTGGATGAGTCGATGGCGAATTTTGAGCGCGAGCTGATAACCGCGATGCTGGAGCAGAATCATTATAGTCTCACGAAGACGGCTGATCAGTTAAAGATCAGCAGGCACGCTTTGCGGTACAGGATGCAACGGCTGAACATCACGACCACTGACGAAGAGGAAGCGACCACAACAGTCGCCAAGAACTGAGATGAACATACTTCAGCTGAAACCCTTGCTAGCCGCTGGGCTTGATCCTGCGGTCACCCCGGTCAACCGCGGTGGCGGCCTCCCTGGTTGGCTCTTCTCGGATCTTTTTCTTATCCTGCTCGCCGGGCTTGTCCTGGGCGCTCTGATCGCAATCGGAATTAAATTTGCGCTAAAACCGAAATCTCCGAGTGTCAAAGGGCGTGTCCGCCAGGAAATCATCGAGAAAGATGGCGAGACAATCTTGCGCGTTAAGAAACGCAATCGCCGCCGCCGCCGCGACCATCGCCAACGGAACCCAACGCTCTCCGAAACGGGCGGCTTGCCCCCTCAGCGTCCTGAAGGAGCCATTCCCAAGGGCCTGTAAGCGTTCTCCACATGCAGGAGACCACGGCAGCAAGCGCGGAGATTACACGCAAAAGCGCGAGCAATCTCGCGCTCGCCTTCATTCTGCTGCCGAAACCGAAGCGTGACGCCATGTGCGTCCTTTACGCCTTTTGCCGCGAGATCGATGACGTGGCTGACGACGAAACGCGCAGCGTTTCCGATCGCGCGCAGGCCTTGCAGCATTGGCGGGCAGATCTGCAAACCGTTTACTCTGGCGGCTCCCCGACGTTTGCAGTCAACAAGGAACTGGTCCCAGTTATTAAACAATACAAGCTTCCATTCCAGCTGTTCGACGAGCTGATCCAGGGCGTGGAGATGGACCTGGACATCAAACATTACGAGACGTGGCAGGAACTAGAGCGCTACTGCTATCACGTGGCGTCCGTGGTCGGCCTGCTCAGCATCGAAATCTTTGGGTACAAAAATCCGGCCTGCAAAGAGTACGCGATCCACCTGGGCAAAGCCCTGCAGCTGACGAACATTTTGCGCGACGTTGCGAATGACGCGGAGCGGGGCCGCGTTTATCTACCTCGCGAAGAGCTAAGGGCGCATGGGGTGACGCAAGACGAAATTCTGGCGGGCAAATATTCGGAGCGCTACGTGCAGCTCGCCACCAGTGTGGCCGCGCGGGCAAGAGAGCACTACCAGGCTGCAACACGCTTGCTCCCGGCCGAAGATCGTAAAGCGATGGCGAGCGCTGAGCTGATGGGATCTGTTTACTGGGGTTTGCTGCGCAAATTGGAATCGAAACGGTTCAACGTCTTCGACGATCAGAAAACTCGCCTAACCAAGCCTCAAAAGCTGTTTCTAATCGGCCGGACGTGGTTGCGGATGTGGCGCGGCGCGATGGTCCCGAATTATGGGTGCAACTAGCCACCCGATTCGCCTGATCGTTAACGCGGATGACTTCGGGCGCTCCTCCTCGATTAACCAGGCAGTCATCACAGCGCATCGCGACGGGATTCTCACTACTGCCAGCTTGATGGTCACCGGAGAAGCTTGCGCGGAAGCGGTCTCATTGGCGCGAGAAAATCCAAGGCTTGGGGTCGGGTTGCACATAACGCTGGCTTGTGGGCGCTCGGCGTTGCCGGCGGCAGAAGTTTCGGGTTTGGCAGACGCGCAAGGAAACTTCAGCGAAGACCCTGTTCAAGCGGGGTTCAAATACTGGGCCTCCAGTGAAGCTCGGCGGCAGATTGCCCAAGAGTTGCGAGCGCAATTCGAGCTGTTCCGCAAAACCGGTCTGAACCTCGATCACGTCAATGGCCATCTTCACTTTCACTTGCATCCAGCGGTTTGGGATGCTCTCAGGCCGTTGTTGAAAGAATACAATGTGAAGGCAATGCGCCTCACGCGTGACCCTCTGCGGCCAAACCTCCGGCTGGCAAAGGGAAATCTGGCCTACCGCGTCAGCCACGCGTTAATCTTTGATCTTCTCAGCCGGCGCGCAAAACACTTCCTGGACCAGCAACAAATCCGTTACACAGATAAAGTTTACGGCCTCCTCCAGAATGCAAAAGTGGATGCGCCGTTTATCAACTCCTTACTTCGCGACATCGGTCCAGGGAACTACGAGCTTTACTCCCATCCGTCACTTGATGAATTTAAGCACGAATTCGATGGGCTGGTCAGCAGCGCTGTGCGGGAAATCGTTGCTTCCCGGCGCATACAACTGATCCGCTACTCCGATCTCTAACGCTGCATGGTGCGCCTGATTATAATCCTGGTGGTCGCTTTGATCTTTGAAGCGATCGGAGTGGTCTTCCTGAGCAAGGGCCTAAAGCAAATCGGCCAACCGGATCAAATCAACGTCGCCAGCGTCATGCGGCTGGTCGTTAAAGGCGCGACCAATCCGAACGTCCTTGTTGGCGTCTTCTTTGAAGCCCTTTTCTTCTCAGGCCTCCTGATTCTGATGTCGAAGGGTGATGTGAGCTTTATTTGGCCGCTCACCTCGCTAGGCTACTTCCTCACCACATTGGCTGCGCGGATGTTTTTGCACGAACAGGTGTCGCCCCTGCGCTGGGCCGGCGTGCTGCTCATTGTTGGAGGGGCGGCGCTGATTAGTTGGAGCGAGCAATTGAAGCATCCGCCGAAAACAGAAACGCCTTCAGCAGCCACCCAGCCCTAGCTCAAGGCAGTTCCTGGATCTCAATATCCTTGTACCAGGCTTCACTCGGAGGGCCGGAGTGGATTTGAACGGCGATCACGCCCGACTTCTCGATATTCGGATCTTCCTCGGTGTAGTCGATAGTCTGCAACCCGTTAATGTATTGGCGGATGCGGTTGCCTTCAGCGCGGATGACATACTCATTCCAATCGTTGCGCTTCAGAACCTTTGCGACTTCCTTCATGTCAGATTTCGCGAGCACCTTGTTGCGGCGGGACTCATCGTAGAGGCAACCCCACCATTCGGGATCCCCCATGTCTGCCTGGTAACCGCTGACTTCATGGTGATTGGGAATACGTTTGGTGCGGAACTGAACGCCCGCATTGGCGCCTTCGCCCAATAGCTTGAATTTAAGGCGCAGCACGAAGTTTGTGTAATTCCGAGTGGTGCAGAGAAACTCGTTCTGCGGAATCTTCTCCTTCATTGTTCCGCCGATGATCACGCCATCTTTGATGCGGAATGATTTGTTGGTGTCTCCTTCCCATCCGGCAAAAGTTTTGCCGTCGAAGATAGGCTTGAAAGCAGGTTCAGCCGCCGCAGCAGCAATGGTCAACGCGCAGAGCGCAACGAGCCGAAGAAGGTGGTGCATGCGGGGAGGCTAGCAGCACCGCTCCCGAAAGTGAATGCCAAACCGACTATGCGAAGAGTCCCAGGTCGTTCTTAATCTTCAGCAGTTTTCGACCGGAAACCCGAATGCCAAAAGCCTGCCGGATCCAAGGCCCGTGGCGGCGGCGATTGCGCCCGTGATAACGGTTCAATTCCGCGCGGAAAACTTCGTTGTCGGTGACGGGGGCCAGCTCGCGCAAAAGCTCGAGATCCTCTTTGAAGAAGGAGTCCCGCTTGCCCCAAAAGAGCCGGGCAGGGAGCTTCGCGTGCCAATAGAGAGCCTTCCAGAAAAGGCGTTCCTCGTACTGCTCATCGGAGCAGCCGTAGTGCGTGCAGACTGCCTTCTTAAAATTATCCGCCATCATCAACAATCACCGAAATGATGCCGTGTCCGTTCGTCCCTGCAACCGCGAAATCTGACACTACCGGCTTTTAGGCAAGAATGTCCGTAACAACATGCCCGTGAACATCGGTCAGACGATAGTCGCGGCCATCATGCCGGAAGGTCAGCTTCTCATGGTCCAAGCCGAGCAGGTGCAGAATTGTCGCATGCAGGTCGTGCATATGAACCTTGTTCACGACGGCGCGCTGTCCGAATTCATCTGTCTCGCCGTAGGCAAGCCCATGCTTCACCCCGGCTCCTGCCAGCCAAACGGTGAATCCAAGCGGGTTATGATCACGGCCCGTCCCGTTCCGTTCCGCGTACGGTGTTCGGCCAAATTCTGATCCCCACCAGATCAGCGTGTCTTCCAGCAGGCCACGTTGTTTCAAGTCGGCAAGCAGGCCGGCGATTGGCTTATCGACCGCGCGCGCGTGGTCCGCGTGCTTGGGCAAATTTGAGTGCTGATCCCAGCGCGGGTTGGCGGTGTTATCTCCGTAGGTCACCTGCACGAACCGAACGCCAGCTTCGCAAAGCCTTCGAGCCATCAAGCATTGCCGCCCGTAATCATCCGTAGGCTCCTCGCCAATGCCATACATGGCCAGAGTCGCCGCTGATTCCTGGGTGAGATCCAGAACGCTGGGAGCATTCATTTGCATGCGCCAGGCCAGTTCGTAGTTGCTGATAACCGCTTCCAACTCGGCTGCGCCAGGGCGGGCTTTTACTTGCTCCGCGTTGAGCCGCTGCAGCAGGTCGAGGCGTTCATGAGCGGCTGGACCGCCCTTGGCCAAGTCGCGGATACCGATGGTTTTGACGCTTTGTTCAGCTCGGCCAATGGCCAGGCCTTGATGCGCCGTTGGGAGGAAGGCGTTGCCGTAGTTGCGAGGCCCTCCGTTTCCAAGGGCAGGGCAGAGGGTCACGAACGCAGGCAGGTTTTCATTCGCGGAGCCGAGCCCATACGAAATCCATGAGCCCATTGAAGGGCGGACGAAGTTCGTTGAACCGCAATGCAGGAAGAGCGTCGCCGGTCCATGCGCGACGCCCTCGGTCTGCATTGAATGGATAAAGCAGAGATCATCCACATGCTGAGCCATGTGAGGAAAGAGTTCGCTGACCCAGCGGCCGGACGCTCCATGTTGCTTGAATTTCCAAGGCGAGCCCATGACACGTTGATCCGTTCCGCGCGCGCCTGTGTTGGCGACCGTCCTGGGATCATCGAACGGCATCTTCTTCCCGTCGTCCTGATTGATCCGTGGTTTGTAATCAAAGGTGTCCACCTGGCTCGGACCACCTTGCATGAAGAGGAAAATGACGCGTTTAACTTTGGGCGCGAGATGAGGGACGCGAGCTGAGGAGGGACTCACCACGACCGGCGCGCTGGCGAGCGCTGATAGAGCGAGCTGTCCGAACCCGCAGGCAATCGCGCTCAGGGCGGCGCGTCGTGAGATTGGGAATTGGAAAGGTGACAGGCTCATGCTCATTCGAGGTGTCTGAAGTCAATGGAGGCAATTAACGCATGCGCCACGGCCTTCCACGGCTCGGCATCATTAATGGAGGTTAGCGCCACAGCCGGTTGCATCACTGCCAACTCGGCCGAAGTTGGTTTCCGGCTGAACGCCAGTTCAAACGCATAGTCTAGCTTTTGACGCATGCTGCCCGGATACGTCGCGATGCGAGCTGCAAAGGCGTCCACCTGCTCGAGAACCCAGGGATTATTCATGAGGAACAGGGCTTGTGTCGGGGATGAACTTGCATGGCGTTTGCCGACAACAGCCCCGCTGTTCGGCGCATCAAAATGCTCCAGAACCGCAGGCTGCGCATTACGAAACGCCGGCGCATAGACACTGCGGCGGGTGTCGCTAAAAGGAAAATTGTAATCAGCGGCCAGGTTCGGGGGATGGTTTGGACCACAGGTTGTGAGATCGAGCTTCCCGCTGGTGGACAGCATCGCGTCCCGCAGAGATTCTGCATCCAACCGCCGGAGGTTGGCTCTCCACCAAAGACGATTCTCGGGATCGAGGCGCGACCCCTTCTCGCTGCTGGCGCTGCTCTGCTGATAGGTTGCCGACGAAACGATCTCCCGCACGAGGGCCTTCGTTGACCAACCTTGTTCCATGAACCGGATGGCGAGGTAATCGAGCAACTCTGGATGGGTTGGGGCATCGCCGGAGCTGTTGAAGTTATCCGGGGTTCGCACAATCCCTTCCCCCATCAACCACAGCCAGACGCGATTCACGTAAACGCGGGCGGTCAGCGGGTTGTTCGTTGAAGCAATCCAATGAGCAATCTCTCTGCGCCCGCTTTCATTTGCTGCGAACGCAGGCTGGTCGCCGTGCAACGCCACAGTGAGCACGCCTCGGGGCGCGGCATGACCGAGGTTGTGAACGCTGCCGCGAATATGCACGGGGCAATCAGCGCCGTTGCCAGACTCTTTCACTGACATCGCCATTGGCCTTCTTGGGCCGGAGTCTTTTAAGGCTTTCAGTTCCTTTTCGCTGGCAGTGAGCTGTTGGGTAAGCGCTACCAATTCCTGAGTTAAAGCATCGTTGCTGGCGGCGACGGCATTGGTGATGGCTGTTGAGGTGACGGGCAGAAATTGAACTGCGTCCGCAGTGACGAATCCGCGAGTGCCTTCGTTCGAGACGAGCACATTGGCAAAGCCGTTGTTTTCGAATTCAAACTTTCCGAGAGAGACGAAGCGGCCGTCGATAACGGGTGGCTCCCGCAAATCGAGACGGACTGTTGATTCGCCATGTGCATGGGAAATCGTGATCAATGCGTTGCTGGCGCGGCTATCCGCATAACTGTAAGCAAATCGCACTTCATAGATCCCGGAGGTTTTCAGTTCCGGCACGAAGCTCAGCGTCTTTTCACCTTTACCCGAATTCTCGTCATGCAGATACCCATCCCCAATGTAGCGGCCGGAATGAACGGAGTGCTTCCACGCACCGACTTGCTTCGCTTGGGCGCTGTCCACGACCACCCCAGGAAGCGCGCTGGTTGGCAGAACTTCCTTCGTGTCCGCCAAAGCCGCTCCGCTCTTTGTGCTGACCGCGCGAATCTTTTCTTTCAGGGCTTTCACGGAAGTTTCCAAGTTGGCGCACTTCGCTTCGTGGTCACGATGTATAGCTTCCTCTTCAGCAGGAAGCGGGAGAGGCCGCTCGATCCAAGTGGATAAGTTCGCATGCTCCAGGGCCACGCTGTTCCGGAAAGCCGCTGCCATGGCGTAGTAGTCCCTGGTTGGAATGGGATCGAACTTATGATCGTGGCAGCGCGCGCAACCGAGCGTCTGCCCAAGGAAAGCTTTGCCGATGGTGTCGAGTTGGTCATCGACCACATCCATCTCTAACTGCTTCTTGTCCTGCTCCTCCAGATTGTTGTTTCCCATCGCCAGGAAGGTCGTTGCGATGAGGCGGCGTTGCTGTTCCTTCAAGTCAGTCGTTGCGAGCAAATCACCGGCGATGTGCTCTCGGATGATTTGATCAATTGGGCGGTCAGCATTGAAGCTCTCGATCATGTAATCGCGGTAGCGCCAGGCTTCTTTATAGACGAACCCGCGCAAACCGACGGATTGGCCAAAGCGCACGACATCAAACCAGTGCCGCGCCCAACGCTCCCCGAAGTGGGGTGATTCGAGCAAACGATCGATCAACCTTGCCGTTGCGTCGGGCGATGTGTCCTGCAGAAAAGCATGCAATTGTTCACGCGTCGGCGGCATCCCAAGAAGGTCAAAGTGCAGACGCCTGGCTAAGCTCTCCTTTCGGGCTGGAACGCTGAACGCGAGGCCTCTTTCCTGAAGTTTGGGCAGGATGTATTTATCGATGGGCGTTGCGGCTCCACGAGTCGCGGGCGGGGGTGTCCGTTTCGGAAGCTGGTAAGCCCAGAAATTTCGGCCCTGCTCCATGGTCGGCTGAGTCGCTGTTATTCCAACGCCTTGCCGGGGATCGATCGCGCCGCTGCTGATCCATTCTTTCAAGGTGGCGATCTCACCTTGGCTAAGTTGGTTCTTCGGCGGCATCTGAAGATCCGGGTCTTCCCAACTCACCGCCTTTATTATCAAGCTCTCTTCAGGTTTGCCCGGGTGGATCGCAGGCCCTGAATCGCCGCCTTTGGCCCATCCTTCGCGGGTGTCCAGGCGCAGGCCGCCTTTCACCTTTTTCTCAGGCGAATGACATTCATAGCACTTGGCAACCAACAAGGGCCGCACACGCGCTTCGAAGAATTCCAGTTGTTCCTGAGAAGTGGCCGCGATGGAGCAGGGGAGAGATGCCCACCAGACGCAAAGGGCCGCGCAGAACCCATAGGTGCGTAAGAGTGTTGGCATCAAAACGACTATGCCAAACTCGGCGGTGATTGGGAACGGACTTTCGGGCGATTAACTAGGCTTGAAGCTTTGAAGGTATTGGTAGGAGTAAATGCCGGTGTTGTGGCCATCTCCCCAGAGCGGTTGCAGGCCGTAGCCGCCAACCATCCCAATTCGTGTGATCTCAAACGACCTGGGCGTGAGTTTTTGCGCAGCAGGCTTGCTGACGTTGCCCATGATGTCGCCCTCGCCATTGCAACCGGCGCAGGGGCAGTGTCTGCGCAGCGCCTCAAGAGGGATGAAGCTCTCGGAGCCATCTTCCCATTTGAGGGCGAGTTCCGCGCCAATCACCTGAGCATCTGCAAGCCGCATGGCCGAAGTGTAGATGAGGGCGCCAGCCACGCCAACAAACACTGGCGGGATTTACTTTGGATTGCGGGTCTTGTCCCGCTTCCAGAACGGCTTTTGTTTGGTCTCTGGCAGCGTTGTGGATGTGTATTTAAAGTACCCGAGGAAGGTGTAGTAATGATGATGAGCTTTCCCGATTAAAGGCCCTTGTGAATTAAAATGGGCGCGGCTGGTTTTGTCGTAAGCGAACAGAGCCAGTTTAGCGATGGAGAACTGCTTTTCTGATTTGAACAGGGCGACTTCAGGTGTGTTCACGCTCCCCGCCAGGGGCAGAGGGAGGCCCGTGGCCGGCAAGCCGATGAGGCTTTTCGAACTATCGGTTGAAAGAGCAGCGGAGCGTGGCTCGAGGATTAAGTCGGCAGAGTCCGCGTCCTTCGCCAGTAAAGCTCCGGATTGGCTGAGGGCATTCCGGAGGGCGCCGAGCGCATACTGTTCCTCATATGCCTCAAAATAGGTGACCTCCACATAGACCTTTCGTCCTGAAAAGACGGAGAAATCCGCCGTTCCGAGCGCTTTATCGGTGGCGCTGGTGAGGAGTAATTGCTCGACGCCAGTGCGCGCCGGCTCTGTGACACGAGTCTGAACACACCCCGCAGCAGCCAGGGCCAAAAACAATGCCGCTACCTTGCCCACCTGGTTCAACAATCCCATGCCCCATGAATTGGCCAAAACTGGCGAGCCCAGTAAATAGGGCCTAACCCTTACACGCTTAATCGAGCAAGATTGCAGGTTTCGGCACCTGACCGGAACGAGCGAGCTTCCGGCGCTCTGCCAGTTGCCCTAAAGCATGAGCGGCATTCCGGAGAGGCAGATGAGCAGGCAGGCGTCCGGCGGCCGCCATGGCGCACTGCTTCAAGAAATACCACCCAAGACGGGAGGCAGAAGGAGCGCCGACGTCCAAATACTGGCTTTGCCAACGATAATCCACTTGGCCTTTCTTGTAGAAAGAGCGCAGCGAACGGCGAGACTCATACCGGACCGCGGCCCGGTGAACGGCAGCCAACTGGTAGTCCTTCTTCACGGCCCATACGAACCACTCGCACTCTTCGGCTCCGGGCAGAGCCTCATCAAACTTGTGTTCCTGCCAAAGCGACCGTCTGTAAATGGCGTTCGGGTTCCCCGACGGGAAGGGAAAGCCGTGTCGGAAATCGGCTCTTCGCAAAAAGGTGATCCCTCCTTGCAAGCGCGCGTCCTTCGTTAAGACGATTGGACCGACTGCGGCCGCCACATCAGCGGGAAATCCACTGATGGCGGAGTCGTAGATTGACAAGAACTCAGGGGTCGAAGGAACTGAATGCGAGCTTAGGGCAAGGATCCACTCGTGACGCGCGGCGTCAAAACCGAGGTTTAAAGAGCGCCCGTAAGTGAATTCAGCCGCGGGAATGCGCAGGAGTTCGGCTCCGTGCTGCTGTGCCACTTTTACCGTGTCGTCCGACGAGCCGGAATCCACGACAATCAGTTGGTCTGCAGGCCGCAGGCGAAGCTCACGGAGTGTCGCCTGCAGCACAGCCGCACAATTAAATGTTCGGATCACGATGCTAATGGGTTGCATGTTATAAAGCTTCGGCCAACTGTGCGATGCGGCGCTGCCAAGTGTGCTCCCTTAGGACGCGCTGGCGCGCTCTTTTGCCAATTTCCTTCGCGCGGTCCGGGTTCCTAAGCAACAGGTCTATCTTTTTATGAGCATCCCATATTCCGTCATAGAGCACGATTTCCTCGTCCCGGGCAAAAAGCCGCGTGGTGTCCGCGTTGGCTTGGGTAACATAACAACAGCCGTATCCTGGGAATTCGATATCCCTGAACTTCAGGTAGCTTTCGTAAACCCCCGACCTGTCTCTTCCTTGGTTTAACCCAAGCAACACCCGGGTTTTGCGAAGGTAAGACTGCAATTCGGCGTCAGGCAAAGGGCCTCGAAAGGCGCTCTCAACCCGCTTCCACACGGCGCGGCGAAGCAGTTTTTCGCCGAAATTTCCGGCCCTTGCAATCTGCGCAAGCCGACGCCACTTTGGGACTGGGTTATGAAACTGGGTCCTGGCATCCCAGCCGCGACCGCGAATTTCGAGTGGGATTCCAAGCCAAAGGAGAATGCCAAGCTGCTGCACACGGTTTGTGGTAGGCAGACCAATGAATGCGGCGCTCCGCTCCGCTCTTTCCGTAGTGCAATCCGGCATGAAATCAGGATTCACCGCGTATGGCAGACATACGAATTTCCGGCCAAGGGCCTGGTAAGTTCGCGTCGCAGCATGCTCTGGAAACCAGTTCAGGGAAGCCACCCTCGCGATCGTCTCCACATGCTCGAATTGATGTGTGCTATCACAGAAAAAATTGATCCAGGGAATGCCTCGGGAAATGCACTCGGTCACGAGGCCTTGCTCCACATCGCGGCCGTAGCAGTAGGATAAAACGGCATCCAGCCCGTGCTCGCTGTGCGCGGCAAAGATTTGCGCGCGCAACTTCTCGCTCTGCTCGGCCCGTGCTCGGGAAACAAGGTTCTCAGAAAGTTGGGGAAAATCGCTCCGTGCCCAGTCGAAGTGGAGACCAACTGGGAAGACCACCCTTTCCACGACCCCGGCAACGCCCAGTTCAAAGTGATTTCTCCAGAGGGTATTGTAGTGGCCAGAGCTGCTATGGCAGTCAGGAACCAGGCAGAAGATACGGCGGAGTTTCATGTCCCCTCACAAACCTTTGAACGCGGCCTTGCGGATTAACTGCCGGCCGACGGCGAGCAGGACGAATGGGGAGGCAATTAGCCACCATTTGAACGCCTCCAAGGAAAATGAGGCAGCGACGCAGGCTCCAATAGATTTTGTAAAAGCAAGGGCGGCCATGACCCAGACCATTTCCCGGCTCTTGCGTTGGCCCTGCAAGAGCAAATACTGAAACTGGCAAACCTGGGCGGAAATCGTGCTGAAGCCAGCAGCCAACAACAAACCCATTGAAGGCTCATAACGCTCACCGACAAGCCAGCCGACGAGATGGGGCCCCATAAGGTGAAGCGCTCCGACGGCCGCGACGCTCAAGAGCAAGAACTGTATCGTTGTTTGGTCGCAAGAACGCGCAATTCCCTCCCAATGAGACTTTGTCTTTGCTGAGTCGCTCGCTCGGAAGATATGCGGAAATCTCCACTGCATAAGCAGTGAGAGAACGAAGGTCGCGGGCACCGCCGCCAAGTTTGAAGCTAATGCAAACAGGCCCACGGTCGCGTTTGTATGGGAGATTGATAAAGCCCAACGGTCTGAATAACTCAGCAGCCAGCTGCCTATTCCGAGGAAAAGGAATGGACGCCCGTATTCGTTCAACTCCTTCTTCCAATCGTGAGTCTGCTGGTCTGCAGGGAGTGAGGAGCGTCGCCAAAAGAAACCGCACGCCACAACAGCAACCACACTTTGCACACCGAAGGCCCCTATCAAAGCGCTAAACGAGGGCGCAAACAGCAGCACCGCTGCAAGTGGGGCAAAGGTTCTTAAAATGCTGGCGCCCAGCCGAAGCTTCAGAACGTTCCAATGGTGCTCGCGGGCGTTTTCGCCAAGGGCGACGATTTCCGTGATTGCGAGTGCGAAAGCTCCGGCTGCCATCATGGGCGCTCCGAGCAAGAATGCGTGGTCAGCCGTCTTCAGGCTGTAACAAATCGTGGCGCCCGCCAGCACACAAAGCAGCAGGGGCGCTCGGAGCCAACTTTCCCGCCACAAAAACGCCGCGTAAGCTTCCGGGCGATGTCGCTCCCGGTGCCAGAAACGGCTTGAATGGTTAATGACCCCGGCGTGGGTTATCAACACGCCAATCTGAGCGAAGCTTAAAAAGAGGCTATAGGCGCCGTTGACCGTCGGTGGAACCAAAGCCGAGAGCAGCTTTACACTGATAAGTCCAATCAGCAAAGTGCTCAACTGACCCAAGATTACGGGGAGCAGCCGGTTCACTGTGAAGGACTGTGCAAGCCCGATGCTCGCACGTGCAAGAGGTTTATGTCACGCAGCAGAGTCTCAGGCGCGGCGATCTGCTCGACTAGAAACCAACCGGAACGATGGCGCGCGGTGGCGGAGTCACCTCTTCCGTCTCGCGAGGAGCTTCTTGCTCGACCGTTGCAGCGTCCGCTAAAGCAGCAGATCTGACGCGAAGCAAGCGCTCAAACCCGATGAGAACACCCGCCATCAACCCGAAGCTCTTTAGAGCGTATTCGCTATCTCCATGAACGAACAAAAATTCAATGGTCATGGCGCACCAAATTGAAGCCACCAGGCCCGCAGCCCTGGAGAAAACGTCGTTGGCTCCGTGTCGGCGTGTAAACTGCAATATTTTGAAGGCAACGAAAGTGCCGCCCAAGAGAAATAAGCACAAAAAGAAGGTTCCAGGGAGTCCGGTGTTCACCAGGAGCCCGATAAAGCCGTTGTAGAAGCGGCCCTGGTTGACATGCGCCACAATAGAGGTGGAATCCCAATGATGTGAGAAATCCACACTTTGCGCAAATCCGCGTCCAACCCAGTAGTATTGAGGGGCCATTTCCCACCCTATCTGGCGAAGCAGCTTACGGGTCTCCAAAGTTCCGTAACCATCCTCAAACGCTAGACGGTTCACCTCAATGCCTGGTAGAGCAGAGAGGGTGCGCTGCGCAGCAATCGGCAGGCGCTCAACATTCGTGTAGGCGATTGCCAATATCAGCGCCGCGGTGGCTCCAAGTGGGACAAGGTTCCGAGGCACAAAGAATCGCTGACCCCACCCGAGAAACAAGCAGGTCAGCCCCGCATGGACCAGAAGCATGCGATGCCCGCCAAGCAATCCAATGGCCAACGGGGCCAACCCGAGCGGGATCAAGAAGACGCCCCGTCCCGTAAGGAAGTCGGACATCTTCACTCGCGTTAACAACAGGAAAAACATGCTGATCCCAATGACGTACCAGGATTGCAAGCGCCGGAGGCCCAGGTTCATGGCCTGCATCTCAAAAGTGAGCGCGTCGCCCGGTAACTCAAAGAAACCGAGGAGAAAGTACAAACTCTGAGGCGCCACGGAGAAGATGAAGTCCGAAACTAAGTAGGTGGTTGAAAGCAGGAATTGAAGGGTGAGCATTCGCGTGAGGGCCTTTTCCGTCAAGGGCACAAAAGCGAAGATCAGCGGGAAGATCGCGCAGATAAGCTGCTGCAGGTAAAAGCGGCCACCCATGCTATCCGCCCCAAGAACCCGAAAACCGACACCCCTCATCTTCATGATGAACAACAGGTTGAGACAGTAACCGATTAACCCAAAGAACAACCACTTTTGGGCACGAAGGGTCTCACCGACATCCTTAGAGTACTGGCGAAGTGCAATCGTCAGCAGGAGGCCGGTCCAAGCGAGCATTGCCCCGAACTCCCACACGTAGGGCCGTCCCGGAACGTACGGAATGATGAGAGCTGAGCTAAAAGTGCTAATTCCTAGAAAGACCGCAAGCTTCGCATGATAAGGCAGCAGGAAAAGCCACCCCAAACCCATGCCCATGTACAAAACACCAATGGAATCTGTCGCGAGGAAGATTCCCAAGAGAATGGCGCTCAGAAACAGCCCGATCAGGGCTACGAATTTCTGCAACGCGTCGTGACTATCAAATGCGCTGGACATGACTGACTAGTTTCAGGTTCATCATAGTGCATCAACGGTTTGTGAACTCCAGAGAAAAGTGACAGCGCGCATCATGCCGCCGCTCAAGAGCGATGATCAAATTGACCCATCTTTTTACCTACTACCAGTCGCTGGGCGGGGTTCAATCGATATTACGCCGCCACTATCGACACGACGAACAATTTGGAATCGATTCGCGATTTTGCATTTTCTTCGAAGCTGCTCAGGATTCGCGGATTACGGGATTATCGTTAACTGGCGCCAACAGCATTCACGGGCTACGACGAAGGTTTGCTTCGGCGCATGAACCGACTGAAGTGGCGTTTTACCATAATGGTTGGGGGGTGCACATGGCGGCAGACCTGGACCGATGCTCGAGGCGAATCGCCTTGCTGCATTCCGCCTATCCAAACCTCGAACAGGAGTTAAGGCATTCTCACCATCTGTACGATGGAATCGCAGCGGTTAGCCAGCCACTGCTGGATTGTGCCCTCGCTCACCTTCCGGAAGTTGAGGGCCGCACGACCGTCTTGCCGTTGCCGATATCAAGCGCCTTTCCGTTGTGCCAACTTCCGATCCTCAACCGCCCAATAAAGATTGGATTCATCGGGAGGATAGTTAGGGAGCAAAAGCGTGTGGATCGGATCCCGAGGTTCGCTGCCGCCCTGGCGGGCACCGGTATACCTGCGACGCTTGAATTCCTTGGGGAAGGGCCGGAAATGTCTTGGTTAAAGAGCGCGTTGCATGGCCACAACGCCTCCTTCCATGGGCTTCGCTCCGGTGATGATTATTGGCGAATCCTCGCTTCGTGGGATTTCATCCTCTTCACCAGCGACTATGAAGGGTTGCCGATCTCCCTCCTTGAGGCGTTAAGCGCGGGGGTGCTTCCTTTGTTCCCTCGCATCAACAGCGGAGGGGACTCTTACGCAGCCCGACTTTTCCACGGTTTACTCTACGAAACCGAAGCGTGGGAGGAACTGGTTCGGACCATCGGTTCATTAGCGAAGCTTCCTCCAGACACCTTGGCTGGCGTGCGGCAGAAAGCACAATCCCTTGCTCGAGAGCATGCGGGAGGGGCCTACGACCGGCGCTTTTCCGAGTTTATTGCGGAGACCTGCGAGAAACCGAGAATTTCTACAGGAACCTTCGCTCCGCGCTCGGCCAGCATTCTAGATCACATGCCGATTGGAGCCTTGACGCGGACGCAAAGCCGCCGGTTCTTCTACTGTCCTCCACCAGCCGCTGAGGGAAGCTTTTCTGCGACGACAAAGTGATTAATACAAACGCGTTCAGACCCAAGCCAATGGTCGAAACCGCTGAGCACACGGGGAAGGGGGCCAGTGGCAAACTTGTGCAAGGGCGCGCGGATCAGCTTGGAGCGTAGCCGCCTGAGGCCCGAAAGCTCGGATTCTTTTATTCGCCACTCGTGCAAAAAGGCCTGCGCGAAAATGACGCATGCTCTTGCAGGCCCGCCGGAAGATAAAAGGGATACTTCCTTCAGCCCAGCTAAAGGGAGCCAATGCCGGTGCCAGTACCGCGTGAAGCCGGCGTAGAAATGATAAGGCTCCATGTGTGTGTAGGAAAGGGCTGGGGCAGTTAGAAGGAGCCTCCCTCCGGGTTTTAGAAGCCTCGCCATCTCCTTCAACACCGGAATTGGGTCCACCAGATGCTCAAAAACTTCCGTGCAGAGAATCGCGTCTATAGAGTTGCTCGGCAGCGGAATGGCCACCGCATCACACACGTACGTGATTGGCTCGAGGTATTTGACGGTGGGGCCTTCGTATTGGCAGAAGTCCTGCGTCTCATACCGGCAGTGGGTAAAGAATTGCCGGTATTTGCTGGAGCCCGCGCCGACATCCAGCACCCAGCTCCCTGCGGGGATCTTTTTTGCCTCTTCGCGGATAAAATCGTCGCGCGCGGCCACTTCGGGCATCAGGAAGCGCTCCCGGGCGCTGGTTAAAACACGGTCCATAGTCTGAGCTTAGCAGCTCTCACCAACTGTAAGGGAAGCCTCAAATCAGCGTCTATCATTTTGCGTCTGGTGGGGCCTTTGGCCACGGCGCGGCGCAGGCGCGCCTTGGGATTGGCGGATTTGGCTAAGTTGAACGCAAGTTTTGGTTGGCTTGCGCGCGGCTGGTGAAGCAAGTTGGGGCAGATGACCGGAGCTGCTGCCCCGAAACTCAATATCCAATCCGCTGACGCTGACGTGGCTCACCGAACCTTTACCCACCGGGAACGGATGCTGCGGGCCTGCCACTGTGAGACTGTGGATGTTCCGCCCGTATGGATGATGCGCCAGGCAGGCCGGGTGCTTCCTGAATACCGCGCTCTGAAGGAGCGTTACACATTCCTCGATTTGGTCCGCACTCCCGATTTGGCGACCGAAGTCACCTTGCAACCGATTCGGCGGTTCGATTTTGATGCCGCGATTCTCTTCAGCGATATCCTCGTCATTCCAGAGGCGTTGGGGCAGGGCTATCATTTCCGGGAAACGGGTGGTGTCGAGATGGATTTCCGAGTCTCGTGCCGGGCTGATATTGACCGACTGGATGCGACCGCTGTAGCGGAAAGGCTAGCGTACGTTTTTGCCGCGTTGCGTCAAATTCGAGCAGCCTTGGGCCCGACTCGTGCGCTACTCGGCTTCGCCGGCGCCCCTTGGACACTCGCCAACTACATGATCGAGGGTGGCAGTTCGAGCAACGAGCATCGCGCTCTTGCGCTGTTCAAGGAAGATCCCGAGCTGTTCGGGAGGCTGATGTCCAAGCTGACTGGCGCCGTCGCGCAGTTTCTGCGGATGCAAATTGCCGCTGGCGCGGATGCCGTGCAGATCTTCGACAGCAACGCAGGGGAGCTGCCCACGGAGCTGTACGCGGAGGCTTCCGGCCGCTGGATTGAGCAAATTGTTCAAGAGGTTCGGCCTCAGGCTCCGGTTATTGTCTTCGCGCGTGGCGGCCGCGATTGGGCTACCCTGAACGCGCTGGGAGCCAACGTCCTGGGCATCGACCACGAAATGACGCTGAGCAGCGCCCGCGCCCTGGTGCCTGACAATATTGCCCTGCAAGGAAATCTGCCGCCAGAGTCGCTCATTAGCCTCTCAGCGGAGGAGATTTCCGCGCAGACCAGGCAGCTTTTGCAGGTGATGGAAGGCCGACCGGGTTACATTTTTAATCTAGGTCATGGAGTGCCACCGGAAGGGCGTCTGGAAAACATCGCCGCAGTTGTTCAAACTGTCCGGGCGAGTGGGCGCTCGTTAAACCGACCCGCAGCGCTAAGTTGAATTATGCCTGGCTTGCACGTAGATCTCGATTTGGTCCGCAAATACAATGTTGCGGGCCCGCGCTACACCTCGTATCCGCCTGCGACCCGTTTTAACGAGCAGACTGGTTGGAACGAGCTGGCGGAAGAGTTGGTTAACAACAACAAAACGCCGCGGGATCTCTCGATCTACTTCCATATTCCGTTCTGCGAAACGCTGTGTTGGTATTGCGGCTGCACGACAGTCATCACTACGCAGCACGATAAGGCCACAGAGTACTTGGCCAACCTGGACAAAGAGGTGGCCCAAATGGCAACCGTCCTGAATCCCGACCGGCCATTGGTGCAGATGCATTTTGGCGGCGGCACTCCGACGTTCCTGCCACCGAGCCAAATTCGCGAGCTGGGCAGCATCATTCAAAAGCGCTTCAAGTTTTCACCGGATATTGAGGCGAGCGTGGAAATTGATCCGCGACGGCTCACTCGGGAGCACCTGGAAGCGCTTCGGGAAATTGGTTTCAACCGCGCGTCACTGGGGCTCCAGGACTTTGATCCCAAAGTGCAGGAGGCTGTCCACCGCATCCAGCCATATGAGATGACCGCGCAAACCATCCAGTGGGCGCGCGAGCTTGGCTTCAAGTCGATCAACGTTGATCTGATTTACGGGCTGCCGTTCCAAACAGTGGAGTCGTTCAACCGAACGCTCGACCAGACCCTGGAATTGCGCCCCGACCGGTTGGCCGTCTTCAGCTACGCGCATGTGCCCTGGCTAAAGCCGTCCCAGAAGATTCTCGAGAAGGCGTTGCCGACGCCGGAAGCGAAGCTTGATCTTCTCAAGCTCGTCATCGAGAAGCTCACGTCCGACGGCAAGTATGTTTACATCGGCATGGACCACTTCGCCCGCCCGGATGACGAGCTTGCGGTCGCCCAGGCGCGTAAAACATTGCACCGCAATTTTCAGGGTTACAGCACGAGGGCAGGGGCGGACATTTATGGATTTGGGATGTCGTCGATTTCGCAAACGGAGAATGCTTACTGGCAGAACCAGAAGGAGCTTCCGGCTTATTACGGCGCGCTCGCGGCGGGCAAATCGCCGATTCATCGCGGGCTTCTCTTGACTGAAGATGATCGCATCCGCCGCAAGACAATCATGCGCTTGATGTGCGATCTAGGGCTCGATTATAGCGCGCTTTCGCAACTCCTCGGCATCAACTTTAGTGAATACTTTGCAAGGGAGATTGAGAGCCTCAGCGACCTGATTGCTGACGGTCTCCTGCGCAAAACTGCTGCGGGGGTGGAAGTCACCAGCACAGGCCGTCTGTTCATTCGCAACATCGCGATGCGCTTCGACGCCACTCTGCCGAAGGAAAACGAGCGGCGCTTTTCCAGGACCATATGAGTTCGGTCGGTGTGGTTGGGGCAGGGATCACCGGCCTCGTGGCAGCATTGGAGCTGCAGGAACGCGGCGTGGAGGTTGCCGTTTATGAAGCATCCCCGCGTCCTGGCGGTGTGATCCGCTCCCCACACCACCAAGGTTTCATCGTAGAAAGCGGGCCAAACACACTGCTTGAGACTGCGCCGTATTTTTCTGAACTGATCCGCAAGGTTGGACTGGATGGACGCAGGCTCTATAGCGCTCCTGAGGCTTCCAATCGTTACATAGTGAGAGGCGGGCAGTTGGTTCCGGTTCCCGCTTCGCCCCCGGGCTTTCTCAAGAGCAAACTCTTTTCGTCCGGAGCGAAACTTCGACTCTTTCGGGAGCCGTTCGTTCGGCGCGCTCCCGCAGCGTTGGAAGAAACAGTCGCCCAGTTCGTTCGGCGCCGTTTGGGCCAGGAATTTCTGGATTACGCGATTAACCCAATGATCGCGGGGATTTACGCCGGAGATCCGGAACGGCTTTCGGTCAGCGAAGGCTTTCCAAAGCTTCACTCCCTTGAGCAACAGCATGGGTCGTTGCTGATCGGGCAGTTTGCGCGCGCCAAGGAGCTGCGCGCGAAGGGTGAGGTGAGCAAGCAGGACGCGCCAAAGGTGACCTTCACCGATGGGTTGCAGGAATTGCCGGACGCCATCGCGGCAAAACTGGGGCCGGCGCTTCGCTTAAACACACCGGTGGCCGGGGCCAGGCGCAACGGCAACGAATGGGATCTGCAGCTCGCGTCCGGTGAAATTGTTCGCCATGATGCGCTACTGTTCGCATTGCCTGCGCACAAGCTCGCGAGCATGGAAGTAAGCTCGGGAAATCGCGTCTCGCTCGCTGCGTTGAGCGAGATTGTTTACGCTCCTGTAACGACGCTTGCGCTCGGATTCAGGCGCGAAGATGTTGCTCACCCGCTGGATGGCTTTGGAGTCTTGGTCCCGGAAAAGGAAAACCGCTCCATCCTGGGCTGCATATTTTCATCGAGCCTCTTCCCGAATCGCGCTCCAGCAGGGCATGTGCTGCTGACCTGCTACATCGGCGGCATGCGCCAGCCTGCATTGGTTGAACTGGATCAAGAGGAGCAAGTCCAACTTGCAATTGCCGACCTTGGAAAGCTGCTTGGGGTCCGGAATGCGCCGGTGTTCGCCAGTCGGACAGTTTATCAAAAGGCGATTCCGCAATATGAACTTGGCTATGGGCGGTTTAAGAAGTTCTTCAGTGAAATAGAAAATGAGTGCCCAGGTGTTTTCCTGGGCGGCAATTACCGCGACGGGATTGCGTTGGGTGATTCTATCCTGAATGGACGCGCTTTGGCTGGCCGCATCCAGGATCATTTGACTGCCGCAGCATCCGCTCCATCTTTCAACTTTCCCAACGCGCGCCCTGCCGCGCATATTGAGCGCACTTAATGAGCAAGCAAGGAGTCTTGTTAATGAACCTCGGGTCGCCCGACTCGACGGCTGTTGAAGATGTTCGTGTGTACTTGCGCGAGTTCCTCATGGACCCGCGCGTGATCGACACTCCGTTTCCGATTCGTTATGCGGTGGTGAACTGGGGAATTCTGCCGAAGCGCCCAGCGGAATCGGCCCACGCTTACAGCACCATCTGGACGAAGGAAGGCTCCCCGTTGGTGGTCATCAGCCGCAAGCAGCAAGCAGCGTTGCAAGCCCGGCTTGGCATTCCCGTCGAGTTGGCCATGCGTTACAGATTGCCCCGGGTGCGCACGGCGTTGGAAGCGCTCCAGGCGCAAGGTGTCACTGAAGTTGCTTTCATCCCAATGTTCCCGCACTTTGCAATGTCCAGCTATGAAACGGCTGTGTTGCACGTGCAAGAGGAGGCTCGGAAACACACGCCCGGTTTAACCATCCACACGATGCCTCCGTATGCAGAGGATCCTGGTTTTATTGACGCGCTGGTGGCCACAGCGAAGGAAGCTTTATCCAAGCCATACGATCATGTGCTCTTCAGTTTCCATGGCATTCCAGAGCGCCACCTTCGAAAGTCTGACCCGACAAATGCGCACTGCTTGAAGTTCCCGGATTGCTGCGAGCGCCCGAGTGAAGCGCATGCGACTTGCTACCGCGCTCAATGCTTTGGAACGGTGCGCGAATTCGTAAAAAGCGCCGGAATTCCAGCAGGCAAGTTTAGCGTCTCGTTTCAATCGCGCCTCGGCAAGGATCCCTGGCTCAAACCATACACCGATTTTGAGTTAGAGCGCTTTGGCAAGGAGGGCATCCGCAAATTGGTTGTGCTGTGCCCCGCGTTCACGGCGGACTGCCTGGAGACCATTGAAGAAATGGGTGTTCGCGGCAAAGAGAGCTTCATCAACGCGGGCGGGGAGGAGTACACGCTCGTTCCTTGCGTCAATGACCATCCCAAGTTCATTGACGCGCTCGAAGGCTACGCCCGCCAATTACTCCGGCGGCCGAAGCTGCGGGGTTGATTGAAAGGGGCTTACACGCGGTCCACCATCTCGCTAACGCCAGCTTTGCTAGCGCAATGCGCGCAGCAGAACATCACACCGCCCGTTTCGACGCCGTGGCCGATGATGCGGCATTGGCAATGCTTGCATTTAGGAGCCATGACATGAATGGCGCATTCGAAGCAATCGAAGTAGTGCGAGATCCCGTTCTTCACGATTTCCAGCGGCTTGTCGTATTCATTGCCGCAGGCCTCGCAAGCCGTCCCCCCATGTTGATCAAACCGCCGAGCCATGTCCGGGGATGATTTTGGTGAATTTTCCCGCCCCTCGGCGCCTTCTCCTCCACCGTGCCGTTTAATCATGCGCCAACATCGCTCTCAGTCACGCGCTGAGCTATCGGGAAAGTTCTGATTTTTCTGAGGGAAGCGGTGCAACCGGCCTCAGCCAGCTTAACCCTTCCACAAAATCAAAAAGCTGCCTGCTGCCATAATAATAGCAGCCAAAACCCTTCGGCCAAAAGCAGGCTCATCGAAGATAAATCGCCCAACAAACACCTGCAGCACCATCCCGAGTTGGAAGAAGACGAAGGAGTAAGCAAGCAATGTGGTTTGAAAAATTCGCACGGTCAGAATCTGCATCAGCAGAAAAGTGGCGGCGTGCGCCAGGAGCCAGGCGCGATGGGCGCGGAAATCGCCCTGAAGTTTATTTACCATCCCCGCTTCCGTCAGGACTGAGTAACAGAGCAGCGCAAGCAAGCCGCACACAGTCCAGGCGGCCACGGTTGCCTGAGCCGTTCCCAGGGACGCAGCCCGCTTCAGGAACACCGCGCCGAATACGCCCAGTGATAACCCAAGAGCGCGGAGAGCCAAAGGCTTCCAGCGGAACTCACCGGCATTGCCTTGCTTCCTGTCCAACAGAATGACAGCGCCGCCGACTGTGATGACAATACCCCCGATACCCGAAATTGTGGGAGCTTCCCCTAAGAACACCCAACCAAGGAACAGCGCAATAATTGGTCGGAATGCATTCAGCGGACCAAACACGGAGAGGTCGGTGGAGCGCAGGGCGGCAACCATTGCAATGTTCCCGAGGGCATCGAGCCCTCCGCCCAGGAGACTATCGCGCCAAAAAGCCGGTTCTGATGGAAAGCCGCCCAGAAGCGCCAGCGCGAAAGCAGGCGCCAGAATGAGCCCATACGTTAGAATCCAGGTGATGGATATCCCGGCGCGATCCTTGAGCAACCGCTTCTGAATGGCGTTCGCCGAGACACTTAGAACAACCCGAAATAAAACCAACAAAGTCATCTGCCGTGCGTGAGGTTGGCACGACGGGGTGCTCTCAACAACTTGGAACGCCCCCTCCTTTTGCGGAGCAGCGGGAACCATGGCAAGCTGTTGCAGAACACGCACGGGACCAGAGGGAGAAAATGACTGAGCTTCAGAAAATGCTTTCGGGCGAACTTTACGACCCGCTCGACTTTGAGCTTACCGCCGCGCGTAAAGCGTGCCGGGATCTGACAAAGCGGCTCAACGACTCGGCCGAGGATGAGGTCGAGTTGCGGAAAGCGACATTGAACGAGCTGTTCGGGTATGAAACCGACGCGTGGATACAGCCGCCTTTTTTCTGCGACTACGGCACGAACATCCGACTGGGAAAAAAGGTGTTCTTCAATTTCAACTCCGTCGTGCTCGACGTGATGGAAGTCACAATTGGCGACTACACGCTTTTCGGTCCGTCCGTGCAGATCTACACCGCGATGCATCCTGCAGATGCTGAGACGCGGCGCAAAGGTGTCGAGTTCGCGAAGAAGGTGGTTATCGGGTCAGATGTTTGGTTTGGAGGGGGTGCGATTGTTTGCCCTGGAGTGCGCATTGGGGACCGCTGCATTATTGGCGCGGGAAGCGTCGTAACGCGGGACATCCCGGACGATGTCTTTGCCGCTGGGAATCCCTGCAAGCTTATCAAATCCTTAAAGTAGCGCCAATTGCCTTGATCGCCCGGCTTTACTGGAGGCTGGCACGCTCGCCATCCTTCCAGTGCGCCTGATGCACGAGAACTCCATTGGATAACGTGGTCTCCGCCTGAATGTAGCCGCTGGGGAAATATGACACGGCTTTGCCATCTGGCGCGCCGCTTTTAAGGACCATTTCTTCGGCCAACTTTCCGTTCTCGTGCCAACGGCGAAATGGGCCATGCAATTGGCCATGGACCACGGTGGCTTCCGAGAGCTTTTGCCCGTTCGGATGCCATTTCACACGGGTGCCGTGCGAAACACCATTCAGGAAAGGCTCCGAGATTTGCAGTGCCCCATTGGTGTGCCACCCCTCCGACAATCCGTGCATCAAGCCATTGGAGATGGCGGAGCGTGACTTCAATTTACCGTCTTCATACCGCTCAATCAGGAACCCAGTGAACGGCTCGTTACTGTCGCGCCGAAGCAGCCTTCCGTCCTCCAGTTTGACGCGGGCGCCCGTTAGTTCGAGCGCTTGTAATGGAGTGACCGATAATCGGCCGCTCCAGAAGCAAAGGACGATTCCAAGCGCCGCGAATACCGTGAGCAACAGCCGTTTCCTCCATCGCGACCATGGCTGAAGGGGCAACATTCTCGCGCTACTCCACGTGGGCTTTATAGAACTGAAGCCCTGGCTTGGCTTTTGATGGTTGGATGGTCAGCAGCCCCGTCTGACTGGCGTGATAAGATTGCACCGCTGTTTGCCGGGTGCCGCCAACGATCACATGGAAGGATACCGGAGCCCAGGTGATGAAATCGGCTGTTTCATAAAGGGTATAGCTGCGATTTCGCAAAGCGCTTAGATTTAGCAAAGGGCCGTGCTCATCGATTTCCATCACCTTCAACGTGAATCCGTCCGTGGGATCAAAAGCGTAAGTTCCGGCCAGGTATTCCGACGCGTTGCTGATGCCATCCTGGTCCGAGTCTGCGGCCGGGCCAATGCTCTCGATCGAAGAGCCGTTTCGAAGCATGCTGATCAGCCACCGTTCCCAGGCATCAGGAAGGCCATCATTGTCGGCATCCTGCCCCAGGGTGAGATCGATTCTCGTGCTGCCCCCGGCCTCGCCCAACGCGGCCAAATCGCCCGACATTTCAATCGGCAGAAATGTTGCCGATCCTATCTGAACTTTGATGCGGAAGGACGCGGAAGGTTGCAGGGCGTGCGCCTTGTACGGTTGCGTGCTGGCGCCGGAATCCATAGCGACCGTGAGGCGGTAATTCACTCCAGCGATCGGCTGAGGTTCGATATTCCCTTTGATCAACACCCCCGAAGGCGTTTCAAGAATAATCCGCGCGTTGTCGCCTGCGAGCGGCCTGCCCAGCTCATCGCGCACCATGCCATATATCACGTGGTGCGGCGCTGGCGGAAAACCATGGAGGCTCGTAGTGGCGAGATCACAGAACGCAAGGCTGAGGAGCGCCAACCGGAGCAGAAGTGTTCTTAGGAGATTCATGATTGGGGCTTCAGTTCCCGGAGTGCGAATACGTCACGAAATGGATCTTCACATCAGTGACCGTTTGAGTGAATCGATCCAGCCCGTCCGCTGTGTTGTGGAGAAGGCTTGTCGCGGGAATCACCAGCTTCCATTGAGTGTTCCACACCGACCGTCCGACCAAACGATTGTTCGTGTGCTGCGATCGCCGGAGTGTTCCCAGGTCACCATAAAGCCTTGTGTTGAACAACCGCGCATCGGACACCGGCCTGAATGCCTGATGTTTTCGCAGAGCAAAGAGGGGCTCGGACAATGAATCGGCCGATGTGTAAAGCGGATCATTCGCGAGGGTGGACCCTCCAACATTGAAGGGCAGGGGAATCGCGACATCATTGACGTCCCACGTTCTGATCGCGCTGCTGTCACCGATGCCAGGGCTGCGCATGGCATCGACCCCTGTTGGGATCAAATAGATATAAGGCGTGGCTGATAATGCGAGAGGATCGAGATACGCCAGTGACGGATCCGGCGGCGAAGTTCCGCCAGCAGCT
>DASPKX010000092.1:0-12148 GCA_035627835.1 Candidatus Methylomirabilota bacterium | reverse complement strand
CCACCACGGTCACTTGCACTGCCACAGACGCGGCAGGCCAACAAGTGACCGCCACATTCACGGTGACCGTCACGCACAAAGCCCCGCCGACCATCGCAGAACAGATGAACGCCCTCATCGGTGAAGTCACGGCGCTCTCCGCTGATCGTAATGTGACAGGTTCGCTCGCCGCCCAGCACCTGGTGAACTTCGAGCGCAGCGTTGAGCGTCTCGCGCAGAAAGGGCAACTCACCGCCCAGCAAAGCGCCAGCCTGCTCCAAAAAGCCCAAGCCATTCGCGCAGCGCTCGGTCAATAAACGTCCACATCCAGCAGACGCGCGCCTATAACAGCGCGCGCGTTTTTTTTTGCGCTAGAACACAAGAGGCTCTTAGGAACGTAGGGGGAGGGAATCGGCTTAGACCCCTGAGGAAATGAGTTGGGAGCTGGAGCCAGTTGTCGGATTTGAACCGACGACCGACGGTTTACAAAACCGTTGCTCTACCACTGAGCTAAACTGGCGTCGAAGCGGGCGATACGTTAGCGTCAGTCCCCGGACAGCGCAACAGCCACTTCTCACGAGTTTCTACAGCCGCTTGAGTGGTCGACTTCGACCGCAACCCGGCCTCGCCAAGGATGCGAAGTTGGCAGCCGATGGGATAAACCACCGCTCAGGGTCCGCCCTTAGAAAAATCTTCGGGGAAAGTTCGGATAACACTTGCAATGGCAAAGAGATGGCGTAGTGTCTCGGCCCCTTCAGTAAGGGAAAAGGAACAGTTGCAGTGTGGGCGAGGAAGCCTCCGGAAGCGTTGAAAAACGTTGACCGATCAGGCCGAGCCGCTTAACGGAAGTTTTTTCCAAATACTAGTTGCAACGGGTTTTTCCTTTGATAATATTCGCGCTCCGTTTCTCCAGAGGGTTCTGGGTTCGGTTGTCACGAAGATACTTTTAAGAGCAGCGATGCCTACAATTAACCAGTTGGTCCGCAAGGGACGGCAGAAAATTACGTATAAGTCCAAGGCCCCAGCCTTGGAAAACGCCCCCTTCCGCCGCGGGGTCTGCCTCCAGGTCATGACCCGCACGCCCAAGAAGCCTAACTCTGCGATGCGCAAAGTGGCTAAAGTGCGTTTGACGAACGGGTTCGAGGTGATAGCTTACATCCCCGACGAGGGCCATAACCTCCAGGAACATTCAATCGTTCTGGTGCGTGGTGGACGTGTCAAAGATCTCCCAGGCGTTCGTTACCACATTGTTCGCGGGACTCTGGACGCCGCCGGGGTGGAAAAGCGTCGTGTCAGCCGGTCGAAGTATGGCGTGAAACGCCCGAAAGCCGCTGCCGCCAAAGGCGCCGCTCCCGCCAAGAAGTAATTTTTAGCAGTTGAAGTATGTCAAGACGTCGTCGCGCAGATAAGAGGCCAATGACCCCAGACGGGCGCTATAACAGCACCCTGGTCTCCCGCCTGATCAACACTGTGATGCTCAGCGGCAAGAAGAGCATTGCTCAACGCATTGTTTACGGCTCGTTCGAGAAGCTCACGGAGAAGGCTCCGGACACGAACCCGGTGGATGTCCTGCAAAAAGCAGTGGACAACGCCAAGCCACGCCTTGAAGTGAAAGCCCGCCGCGTGGGTGGCGCCACTTACCAGGTGCCTATGGAAACAAATCCAGACCGCCAGCTTTCGTTGGCTCTGCGCTGGATGGTGACCTTCGCGGACAATCGCAAAGGGCAGCCAATGCGCGATGCGCTCGCTGCGGAAATTTTAGAAGCATACCAGGGGCAGGGAGCTGCCATTCGCAAACGCGATGAGGTGCACAAGATGGCGCAGGCGAACAAAGCCTTCGCGCATTTCCGCTGGTAGTCCGAAGTAAAGTTTGAGTCGCCCCGCCGGCCAGAAACCCGGGGCATTTTTTATCCCTTAAGAAGATGGAAGCAGCAGCAAAACCGGTCAACTCGCCGAATCGTGCTTACACGATGGAGCGCACGCGCAATATTGGCATTGCCGCGCACATCGATGCCGGCAAGACCACCACGACCGAGCGCATTCTGTTCTACACCGGCCTCATTCATAAGATGGGTGATGTCGATGATGGCAACACCGTCACCGACTGGATGGAGCAGGAGCGCGAGCGCGGCATCACGATCACTTCCGCTGCGACCACTTGCTACTGGACTCAAAAAGATGACGGTCTGATCAAGTCCTATAAAGGCGTTGCTCACCGCGTTAACATCATCGACACCCCAGGTCACGTCGATTTCACCGCCGAAGTCGAGCGTTCCATGCGCGTGCTCGACGGCGCTGTTGCTGTGTTCTGCGGCGTGGCTGGTGTTCAGCCCCAATCCGAAACTGTTTGGCGCCAGGCGACCAAATACAGCGTTCCCCGCATCGCGTTCGTCAACAAGATGGACCGCACCGGCGCGAACTTCGACAACGCTGTCGAGGAGATGCGCAAGAAGCTTGGAGCGTATGCTTATCCGGTTGTTATTCCGATCGGCAAAGAGGATTACTTGAAGGGTGTCATCGACGTCATCAGCCAAAAGGCGATCGTTTATGATGAAACCGATCCCGTCGGCCTGAAGTACTCTGTCACGGAGATTCCTGACGACCTTAAGGAAAAGGCTGCAACCGCTCTTCGCGAGTTGATCGAAGCGGTTTCCAACAAGGACGATCAAATTGCTGAGTTGGTCATTGAGGAGAAGCCTGTGGATCCTGTGGTCCTCAAGGCCGCGATCCGCCGCCTGACCTGCAAGATTGAATTCGTGCCTGTGTTCTGCGGGTCCGCTTTCAAGAAGAAGGGTGTCCAACCTCTCGTTGACGGCGTCATTGATTACCTGCCATCGCCACTGGACATTCCTCCG
The DNA here is from genome assembly GCA_035627835.1 of Candidatus Methylomirabilota bacterium. Classification (GTDB taxonomy): domain Bacteria; phylum Verrucomicrobiota; class Verrucomicrobiia; order Limisphaerales; family SXQI01; genus DASPKX01. The sequence goes on along the minus strand of DASPKX010000092.1, from coordinate 9,314 downwards.
GCCACCGGCCATGTCCCTGGCAATGAAACCGAAGGCGTGCCCATTCCTTCGGATGACAACGGCAAATTCTGCTCGCTCGCGTTCAAGCTCTGGACCGATCCATTCGTGGGCAAGCTCGTCTTCTTCCGCGTTTACAGCGGCATGCTCAAGAAGGGCGACACAATTTACAATCCTCGCACCCGCAAGCGCGAGCGCGTCAGCAAGGTCATGATGATCCAGGCTGACAAGCGCATCGACGTGGAAACGACCTACGCTGGCGACATCGCCGCGCTGGTCGGTCTGAAGAACATCACCACCGGCGACACGCTTTGTGATGAGAGCTTCGACATCATGCTCGAGCCTCCGACCTTCCCTGAGCCGGTCATCTCCATGGCTGTTGAGCCTAAGACCAAGGCTGACCGCGAGAAGATGGGTGAAGGCCTCCAGCGCCTGGCTGAAGAAGATCCAACATTCCGTTGCTTCACTAATGAAGAAACTGGCCAGTTGATCATCGCCGGGATGGGTGAGCTGCACCTGGAAATTATCCGTGACCGCCTCCTGCGCGAGTTCAAGGTTGAAGCCAGCGCTGGCGCGCCGCAGATCGCTTATCGTGAAACGATCACGAAAGGCGCGGAAGGCGAAGGCAAGTTCATCCGCCAGTCCGGTGGTCGTGGTCAATACGGTCACGCGGTTATCACTCTCGGCCCTCTCGAGCGCGGCAAAGGCATCGAAGTCGAAAACAAGATTGTCGGCGGCACGATTCCTAAGGAGTACATCCCCGCTGTTGAAGACGGCGTGCGTGAAGCTATCGCCGGCGGCGTGCTCGCAGGCTTCCCGATGGTGGATGTTCGCGTCGAGATCATCGACGGCAGCTTCCATGAAGTCGATTCCAACGAATTGGCCTTCAAGATGGCTGGCATTTTCGCTCTGAAAGAAGCGGCCAAGAAGTGCAATCCGATTTTGCTCGAACCGATCATGAAGGTCGAAGTCACCACTCCTGATGAGTACCAAGGTGACCTGCTCGGCGACATTAACCGCCGCCGCGGCAAGATCCAGAGCATCGAAATGAAGGGAACATCGACCGTTCTGAACGCGGAAATTCCGCTGGCTGAACTGTTCGGTTACGCGACCGCGATCCGTTCTCTTTCCAAAGGCCGCGCTGGCTACTCCATGGAGCCGCTCGCCTTCGAACCGGTGCCCAACAGCATCATGCAAACCATTCTGGAGACCAACAAGCCGAAGGCGGCTCGTAGTTAACCAAACCCATTTAGAAACTCGTTCTTTGTTATGGCAGGCCAACGTATTCGAATCCGCCTGAAGGCTTATGACCACCGCGTCATAGACCAATCAGCTCACGATATCGTCGACACAGTTAAGCGCACCGGCGCGCGCGTGGCGGGTCCCATCCCGCTGCCGACCCGCGTGGAGCGCTTCACCATGCTGCGTTCTCCGCACGCGGATAAGAAGTCCCAGGAAACCTTCGAGCAACGCACTCACAAGCGCCTGCTCGACATCATCAACCCCACGGCCAAGACGGTCGAGGAGTTGAAGAAGCTCAACCTGCCTGCCGGCGTGGACATCACCATTAAGGTCTAAGTATATGCTCGGATTGCTCGGAAAAAAATTAGGCCAGACCCGCGTTTACGACGCGAAAGGCAACGCAGTCGGCGTGACGGTCGTTCTCGCTGGCCCGAATCGTGTCTTGCAATGCAAGACCACGGAGTCGGACGGTTACAACGCTGTTCAGCTCGGTTTTGATGACCAGAAGGAAAGCCGGTTGTCCAAACCCGCCCTCGGCCACATCACCAAGCACAAAGGCGCCGCTGTGAAGCGCATTCGCGAAGTCCGTGACTTCCCGGTCGCCGTGAAGCCAGGTGACATCGTTGGACCCACTGTTTTCGCTGTGGGCGACTATGTGGACGCTGTCGGCATCACCAAAGGCCGTGGTTTTGAAGGTGTTGTGAAGCGCCACGGTTTTCGTGGTGGTGACATGACGCACGGCGCAAAGGGCTGGCATCGCCGCTCTGGCGCTATCGGCCAGCGCTTGTTCCCCGGCACAGTTATGCGCGGCATGAAGATGCCCGGTCACATGGGCCAGGTGCAGCGCACCACGCAGAACCTCGAAGTCATCCAGGTTCGCGAAGCTGACAATCTCATTTTGATCAAAGGCGCGATCCCCGGATCCAAAGGCGACTACGTGTTCATTCGCGAGTCCAAGAAGAACCCGAAGAAAGCAGCCGCGGCCAAGAAGTAATCCCTTTGCCACATGAAACTTACCGTTAAGAAATTAGATGGCGGGACCGCCGGTGAACTCGATGTCACCTTCCCGCTGGTTGAGGCCGAAAAGGGCAACCAGGCCGTTCACGACGTGATCGTCGCGTATCAGGCTGCCCAACGCAGCGGCACTCACTCCACCAAGACCATGGGCGAAGTTGCTGGCAGCGGCAAAAAACCCTGGCGCCAAAAAGGGACTGGCCGCGCTCGCGCTGGCTCGTTTGCCTCTCCTCTCTGGCGTGGCGGTGGCGTGGTGTTCGGCCCGAAACCTCGCGATTACACAAAGAAGGTCAGCAAGACCACCAAGCAATTGGCCTTGCGCAAGGCTGTCACAGAGCGCTTGAACGCCGGTGACATCACCATCGTTGACGACATTAAGCTCGCGGCGCCGAAGACGAAGGAATTCGTCAACGTGCTCGGCAAGCTCGACCTGACCGAAACCAAGAGCATTTTGGTTGTGGCTCCAGCCAGCGATCGTTCCCTGGTGCTTGCGGTTGGCAACGTTCCCTACGCGGACGTCACCACTGCCAGCGATTTCAACACTTACCAGGCCCTGCGCTTTGACAAGATTGTCTTCACGCGCGACGCCTTCCAGAAGCTGAACGAGCGGCTGGCCAAGTAATTTGCCCCGAGGTCCCAAGATGAACCATTACGATGTCATTAAGACGGTGCGCCTGACGGAGAAGGGGACGGCGCAGCAGGAAAAGTACAACCAATACACAATTGTGGCTGATCGCCGCGCCAACAAGGTGCAGATCCGCCAGGCTGTGGAAGAGCTTTTCAAAGTCAAAGTCACCGGCGTCAGCACACGCAATGTTCGCGGCAAATATCGCCGTCAGAACACCAAGGCTGCCGGCCAGGACCCTGATTGGAAGAAAGCCATCGTTACCCTCAAGGAGGGCGACAAAATCACCCTTGCTTAAGAGAGTTGAGTTATGCCCCTGAAGACTTTTAGACCTTTAACGCCGAGCACGCGCTACATCAGCATCGCGTCCTTCGACGAGATCACCAAGAGCAAGCCCGAGAAATCGCTGGTTTACACCCGCAAGAAAACGGGCGGGCGCAACAGCTACGGCCGGGTGACCTCCCGTGGTCGCGGCCAGGGCCACAAACAAAAGGTGCGCACTGTCGATTTCCGCCGCAAGAATTTCGGCGCGGAAGCCACAGTCGTCGCGATCGAATACGATCCGATTCGCAGCGCGCGTCTGGCTCTGCTCGAATATAAGGATGGTGAGCGCAGCTACATCCTGGCTCCAGTCGGCCTGCAGGTTGGCGCGAAGCTCAGCTCCGGCCCCAGCGCGCCGCCTGAACTCGGCAATGCATTGCCCTTGAAAAATATCCCGATTGGGTTAACTGTTCACAACCTGGAAATCTTCCCGGGCCGTGGCGCTCAATTGGTTCGCACCGCTGGCGGTGGCGCCACGCTGATGTCTCGCGACGAAGGGTATGCCCAGGTTCGTTTGCCTTCCGGTGAAATCCGCAAGTTCAACGATGAATGCCTGGCGACCATTGGCCAGGTCGGCAACACCGAGCACGAAAACGTGGTCCTCGGCAAAGCTGGCCGCGCCCGTCATCGTGGCATTCGCCCGCTGAGCCGCGGCGTTGCCAAGAACCCGGTGGACCATCCGATGGGTGGCGGCGCCGGCAAGACTTCTGGTGGCGGTCATCCTGTGACTCCCTGGGGTGTTATCACCAAGGGTTACAAGACCCGCGCGAAGTATAAAGACACCAATCGTTTCATTGTGGTTCGCCGCGACGGCAAACCCCCAAAAATTAAGTAAGACTGTATATGGGACGCTCGATTAAAAAGGGTCCGTTTGTGGACCACCATGTTCTCGACAAGATCGAGAAGCTGAACACCAGCGGCTCCAAAAAGCCGATCAAAACCTGGTCCAGGCGCTCCATGATCACGCCGGAATTCGTCGGCCATACTTTCAACGTGCATAATGGCAAAGTGTTCCAGCCTGTTTTCGTGACCGAAAACATGGTCGGCCACCGCCTCGGTGAGTTCTCTCTCACCCGCACGTTCAAGAAGCACGGCTCGCACACCGCCAAAGCCGAAGCCAAATAGTTGCCTGTTATGGATGTTTTATCAGTGACTAGAAATGTGCGCATGAGCGCGCAGAAAATGCGCGAAGTCGTTCGCCAGATCCGCGGCATGCGCGCAGTGGACGCCGCCGCTGTGCTGCAAGCTGTCCCCCGCAAATCGGCCGCTCTGGTTCGCAAGACTCTCATGAGCGCGATTGCCAACGCGGAGAACAACAACCAGCTCAACCGCGAATCCTTGATCGTCAAGGAAGCAGTTGCCGGCCAGGCGACCTCCTACAAGCGCATTGTTCCGAAAGCCCGTGGCTCTTTTGGCCCTATCATTAAGCGCAATTGTCACATCCGCATCGTTTTAACTGACACCAAGTAATATGGGACAGAAGACAAACCCAACAGGTCTGCGCATTGCCGTCACCAAAGACTGGCGCTCCAAGTGGTATGCCGACAAAAAAGATTTTGGCAAACTGCTGAACGAAGACCGCATCATCCGCGAGATCCTGAAGAAGAAGCTCGAGTCAGCTTCTGTGCCCAAGATCCAGATTGAGCGCGCCGCCACCCGCTGCCGCATCACTATTTTCACCGCTCGTCCTGGCGTTGTCATCGGCCGCAAAGGCGCTGAGATCGACAAGATCAAGGAAGAGCTGAGCCGCCTCACCGGCAAGGAAATCTACGTCGAGATCCAGGAAGTTAAGAATCCTGAGACCGACGCGCAGCTCGTCGCTGAGAACATCGTTCTCCAGCTCGAGCGCCGCATTTCCTTCCGCCGCGCCATGAAGAAAGCGGTCCAGACCGCCATGGACATGAAAGCGGTTGGCATCAAAGTCCGCGTCGCAGGCCGTTTGGGCGGCGCTGAACTGGCCCGCGTTGAGAGCTATCACGAAGGCAGCGTGCCGTTGCACACCCTTCGCGCGAACATTGATTACGGCTTCGCTGAAGCCAAAACCCTTTATGGCAAGCTGGGCTGCAAAGTCTGGATTTGCAAAGGCGAGATGAAGACCGAGAAGGAAAAGCAAGCGGAACGTGACGAGCGCGCAGATCGCGCTGAAGCCGCCGCTGCTGCCACTGCGGCTCCCGTCCAAGCCTAAATTGTAAGAGCAACTTTTTGACTGAAGGATTTGTATGGCAATGATGCCCGCAAGAGTTAAGTACCGCAAAATGCAGCGCGGCAGCCGCACTGGCCTCGCTTCACGCGGCGCCACCGTTGCATTCGGCGAGTACGGTTTGCAGTCCATGGACCGCTGCTGGCTTGACACCAAGCAGATTGAAGCTGCCCGTGTCGCGCTCACCCGCTTCATGAAGCGCCGCGGCAAGGTCTGGATTCGTATTTTCCCGGACAAGTCGTTCACCAAGAAGCCCCTCGAAGTCCGAATGGGCACTGGCAAAGGCGGCGTTGAATCGTGGGTTGCCGTCATTCGCCCGGCCAACATCCTCTTTGAGGTTGATGGCGTCACTGAAGCTGTTGCTCGCGAAGCTCTGCGCTTGGCCGCAACCAAACTCCCGATGCGCACGAAGTTCGTTTCACGCCACGCGCTGGCCGCCTAATCCGGAGAACCCAATATGAAGATGTCCGAAATTCGTGATTTAACCCAGGCCGAGCTGCTTGCCCGCAGCCGCGACATGCGCCAGGAGCTGTTTAACCTGCGCCTGCAGAAGGCTTCCGCCCAATTGGAGAAGCCCGCCCGCTTGCGCACCCTCCGCCGCGATATCGCCCGGATTGAGACGCAGCTCTCGCACCTGCGCTTGACCTCCAAAGCTGCTTAACAGGATTTTAGAATATGGCTGAGACTCAGACTGCCCCAGCGCCCACGACAGAAGAAGCACGCCGCCAGCGCAAAGAGCGCGTCGGCCAGGTGGTGTCCAACAAAATGGACAAGACCATTGTGGTTCGCGTCGAGCGCCGCATCCGCCACCCTCAATTTAAGAAGGTGGTCACCCGCTTCAAGAAATTTTACGCTCATGACGAGCGCGAAGAGGCCAATGTGGGCGATCGCGTCCGCATCCAGGAAACCCGTCCTCTCTCCAAGACGAAGAGCTGGCGGTTGGTCGAAGTCGTCGAACGCGGGGCTGCTGACGAAGCTGCCACTGCCTAATTGAGGAAGTTATGTTGCAAGTTCGTTCCATTTTAGACGTGGCTGACAACACCGGCGCCAAGCGCGCCGCTGCCATCGGCGTGCTCGGGCGCAACCAGCGCTACGCCCGTGTTGGCGACGTCATCAAGGCCCACATCAAAGAGGCCGCCCCGGACGGCACCGTCAAAAAGGGTGAAGTCGTCACCGCTGTGGTCGTGCGCACCCGGCAGCCCATCCGCCGCGCGGATGGCTCCTACCTGCGCTTTGACTCCAACGCCATCGTCATCATCGACAAGGAGCACAACCCACGCGGCACCCGCATTTTCGGCCCGGTTGCACGCGAGCTGCGCGACCTGAAGTTCATGAAAATTATTTCCCTGGCCCCGGAGGTTCTCTGAGTTATGGCGCAAGTTTCGATTAAACGCGGCGACGAAGTCGTCGTTATCGCAGGTGATGACCGCGGCAAACGCGGCAAAGTTTTGGAAGTGATGCGCGACCGGCAGCGCGTGATTGTGGAGGGGATCAATATGATCAAGCGCCACACTCGCCGCAGCCAGCAGCATCCGCAGGGAGCAATCGTGGAACGCGAAGGCAGCATCGCTCTCTCCAATGTCATGGCTGCCGCAAGATTTGATGAGCGCGCGAGCAAGCGGGGCAAAGCTCCCGCCGCTGCGCAACAGTAAGCAATGAACGCGAGACTTTATAAAAAATATCAGGACGAAGTTCGTCCTGCCCTGATGGACAAGCGCAAATACGGCAATGTGCATCAGGTGCCCCGGATCGAGAAGATCGTCATTCACATGGGCGTGCCCGCCAGCCTGGAAAAGAACGCCATCGATGACGCGGCGCGCGACCTCACCGCCATCACCGGCCGCAAGCCCGTTGTGGACCGCGCCCGCAAGAGCATAGCGAACTTCAAGCTGCGCAAAGGCCAGCCCATTGGCTGCCATGTGACGCTCCGCCGCGAGGCGATGTACGAGTTCTTTGACCGCCTGGTGGCTGCCGCGCTTCCGCGCATTCGCGACTTCCGCGGCATGACCACTCGCGCCTTTGATGGCCGTGGAAACTACTCGATTGGCATTCCGGATCAGACTATCTTCCCGGAAATCGAATTGGACAAAATTAAAAGAACCCAGGGGATGGACATCACCATCGTGACGAACGCCCCGACAAACGCTGAAGCTCTCGACCTGCTCAAGCTGATGGGTTTCCCCTTTGCTGAAAATCGTTAATTGTTATGCCTAAGAAAGCGTGGTTGGAACGCAATAAGAAGAAGCTGGAGACCGCCAAGAAGTACGCGGCCCTCCGCGCGGAGTTGAAGGCCAAGCATGATTATGCCGCCCTCTCCAAGCTCCCGAAGAACGCAAGCCCGGTGCGCGTTGTGAATCGCTGCAATTACAGCGGCCGCCGCCATGCATACCTCCGCAAGTTCGGCGTCTCCCGCTTGACCTTCCGCGAAGCGGCATTGAACGGCCTGATCCCAGGCGTAACGAAAGCGAGCTGGTAAGCTTATGATAACCGATCCATTGGCCGACATGCTCACGCGCGTCCGCAACGCCAGCAACGCGCAGATCCCTGAGATCTCCATGAGCCATTCCAAACTGAAAGAAAGCGTCGCCCGCATTCTGAAGAAGGAAGGGTACATCAGCGAATTCTCCGTCGAAGGGGACGCCGTCAAGAAGCTCAAGCTCCGCTTGAAATATCAAGGCCGCAAAGGCGTCATCGCCGGCCTCAAGCGCGTCAGCAAGCCAGGTCTTCGCCGTTATGTGGCCGTGGGCGAGATTCCCCGCGTGCTCGGCGGCATGGGTGTTGCCATCGTCTCGACTCCTCGCGGTGTCATGACGGGCATCGAAGCCCGCAAAAATAATGTTGGCGGCGAATTGCTCGCCTTCGTTTGGTAAAACTTTAAGCTCCGCAGGTTATGTCACGAATTGGTAAACAGCCCGTCACCATCCCCGCCAAGGTGAAGGTCGACATCAAAGGGCAGCAGATTTCTGTTGAGGGGCCCAAAGGCAAGCTCAACTGGGAGTTGCCCTCCCGCGTCTCCGCCGCCCAGGAAAACGGCAACATCGTCGTCAGCCGAAAAGGTGACGATCGCGAAGCCAAGTCCCTGCACGGATTGAGCCGCTCCATCATCAACAACATGCTCAAGGGCGTGAGCGATGGCTTCATGAAGAAGCTCGAGATCCATGGCGTCGGCTTCAAGGCCGCTGTCGCAGGCAAGCAGATCAATCTGAGCCTGGGATATTCGCACCCGATCAGCTATCCAATTCCTGACCAAATCAAAGTCACGGTGGATGAAAACACCAAGGTGACCATTGAAGGGCCCAGCAAGCAGGTCGTAGGGCAGGTGGCCGCGGAAATCCGCAGCTACTACCCGCCGGAGCCTTATAAGGGCAAGGGCGTGCGCTACTCCGACGAGAAGATCACGCGCAAGGAAGGCAAGACCGTCCAGTAATCCGGAACCCGTTATTTACGTTAGTTGGGCTACGGCAACTTCCGTGGCCCTTATGTTAAAATGAGAACAGAAAAGAAACATCAGCTTAAGCAGCTTCGCGCCTGGCGCATCCGCAAGAAGGTTGTCGGCACTCCAGAACGCCCCCGCATGAGTGTCTCCTTCACTGGGCAGCACATTTATGTGCAGTTCATTGACGACACCGCTGGCCGCACCCTGGCTGGCGCAACCACCCGCAGCAAAGACCTTCCAAGCGATCACAAGTTCAAAGCCAACGTGGAAAGCGCCAAGCGCATCGGCTCCATCGCTGCTGAAGCCGCCAAGAAAGCGGGCATCTCCGCCGTCGTTTTTGATCGCAATGGGGCTCGTTACCACGGCAAAGTCAAAGCTCTGGCTGATGCCGCTCGCGAAGCTGGCCTGCAGTTCTAACCCACTTTTTAGGAAATTATCGTTGTGTCTGAATCCAATGCTCCAGCCGCTAAAGATTTAAC
>DASPKX010000091.1:0-5131 GCA_035627835.1 Candidatus Methylomirabilota bacterium | reverse complement strand
TTCGGTGATGTCCTGGATCATCTTGCCCAGCTCGCTGTTGCCACCGCGCCCTCCGCCTCCAGAGCCAACGCCGCCGCCGTAATATTTGGTCAACGCCGCCTCAATGTCTTCCGGGGTCGCCACACGTGGCTCCACCTCCATATTTAAGGAGTGGCGAAGGCCATCGAGCGTGTCCAAATCCGAAGGATCGGCCATGGCCACGGCCACGGTGCCATCCTGGCGGAACACGGGCACAGCATTGAAGCGCTTGGCGATGTGACGGGGTACAGCCGCGATCACGTCGTCGGTCAGGCGCATTTCAGAAAGGGGAACGAACTCGACGCCGTAGGTGGCGGCTTTAGCCTGGGCAACGTCAGCGGACTTGAGCGCGCCATTGGCAATCAGCGTGTCGAGAACGCCTTGGCCTGTGCCATCAGCCTGGATGCGGGCTGTGTCCAGCGCGTCGCTGGTGATCAAGCCCATATCCGTCAAAGTATCGATCAGAAAATCATCACGTGCGGCCACAATAAGTCTTTCTCAGCTCTTCAGTCGTCAGGGACTGCGGCAAATAGTACGACTCGCAAAATCAAAGTCAAACGTTCGACATGGGATTTTAGGACCGCTCATTCTCAGCTCTTCTGAACGGCAAGATTTTCCCAACCGGTGCCGCCGCAGCGTCTTACGGACCAGCCATCGCACCGGACGGGCGCAGCAAATTAGAGTCACCTCCGCGGCGAACCTCACGCTGGCTGTTGACTGTCCTTGCATGGCTGCAATGAAAGTAAGCATAGCCCAGGCCAGAGATGCTGGGGCTGCGGGAATGCCTTGCAGCAACAGGTCGTCAATGAATGGAAGCAGAGCTGGCGCTCGCGGATAGGCCTCAGCCGCAACGGAGGGATTACAGCCCTTCGCTGTACTGGCGCGCCAGCTTCTCCGCGGAGCTGAGCACGAGTTTGACCAATTCTGGCGGGCTCACCACCCTCGCGTCCGGCCCCCACGAAAGAATCCACTTCAGCACCTCGGCAAGGCCGTTCAGGGTCATCTTCAGCTCCACGCCACCGCCGGGCAAAGGCGTCAACCGCTGGCTCGGGTGCCAAATCTTTTCCGTGATGTAATCGGCCACAGCGCTCGTGAAATGAACGCACACTTCGTGATGTTCACGCCCGGAAAGCACGCCAAAGCTGTTTTGAAGGGATGCCTCGATGGAAAACCGCTTCGGGCGAACGAAGCTTCGGCCGGTCGGCTGCGCCGCCTGGATTCGGCTTGGAACGAAGGTCCGCAGGTCTTTCCGAAGATGGCAGTGGGCGAACAGGAACCACTCACCATTAATGTTCGCGAGGTGATAAGGGTCGACAATGCGCCGTTCTGGCTGGGCGCTTCCCGGTTTGCGGTACTCAAGTTCGAGCTGCTCCCGCTTTCTGGTCGCGCGGGTGATAACTTCAAAGATGTCCAGCGGCACCTTCGTCTCGGCGCGCGTGCGAAAGGAGATGTCCTGGTCCATTTGGTCCAGGGTGAAGGAAACTGTGTCTGGAAGTGATGCCGCCAGCTTCTCGAAGGCGCTGACCAGCGGCTTTTCGAAGCTTGTGCCGCGATATTGCTGCAGCGCTTTTTCCGCAACGATGAGCGCGAACAACTCCCCCTCGCTTATCTGCACCGTGGGAAATGCGCTGACCTCCTCCGTGTAATGGTAGCCGTAGCGGTATTGATCATAAGCGATCGGAAGGTTCATCCGATCGCGCATGAACTCAATGTCCCGCTCGATGCAGCGGGGGCTGACCTCCAGCTCCGCGGCAAGTTTCCGCGCATTGGGAAACTTGCCCGCCTGGATTAAATGATGGATCCGCAGGAGCCGTTCAATTGACTCCTTCCCACGACGCGCCTCTGCCGATTTCTTGGGAGCGCGCGCCATCTACAACGATTTACAGAAGCTTTGAGAGCAATTCGTCATTGGTCTTGTGCTTCCGAAGCGCTGCAGTGAGCGTTTCCATCGCTTCGACCGGGTTCAGATCCACCATCATGCGGCGGAGCTTGCGAATTGCCTCAATGTTCTTGGCCGCGAAAAGCTTTTCTTCTTTGCGTGTGCCGCTCTTCGGGATGTCGATGGCGGGGAACAGACGGCGGTCAGCGAGCTTGCGCTCCAGAACCAACTCCATGTTGCCGGTGCCTTTGAACTCCTGGAAAATCAGTTCATCCATCCTGGAGCCGGTCTCAACGAGAGCCGTGGCCAGAATAGTCAGCGAACCGCCTTCCTCGATCTTACGCGCGGAAGCGAACATCTTGCGCGGAATTTCCAGAGCGCGAGCATCCACGCCACCGGTCATTGTGCGGCCGCTGCCGCCATGCACGCTGTTGTAAGCGCGCGCGACGCGGGTGAGAGAGTCGAGCAGCACAAAAACATCTTTGCCGGCCTCAACCATGCGGCGGCAGCGCTCGATCATGAACCGGGATAAACGCACGTGCGTTTCCAGGTCCTGGTCGTTTGATGATGCAACCACTTCCGCTTTAACAGAACGCTGGAAATCGGTGACTTCCTCAGGGCGCTCATCGATGAGCAGCACCAACACGTGGACTTCAGGGTGGTTCGCAGTAACCGCGTTCGCGATTTGCTTGAGAATGGTCGTTTTGCCCGTGCGAGGCGGCGCCACGATCAAACCGCGAGTGCCTTTGCCGATTGGCGTGACCAGGTCGATGATTCGGGTCTCGATGATGTCCGGGGCTGTCTCCAGGCGGAATTTCTCAATCGGGTCAACCGTCGTCAGGTTCTCAAAGCGCACAGCGCGGGTGTACTCGCCGAAGGGAAGGTCATTGACCTTCAACACTTCTTTTAATTGAGGGCTGGTGCCGCGATGCGGGGGCTGGGTTGGGCCTTCGACCAGGCAGCCTTCGCGCAGAAAGTTTCTCTTAATCGTGTCCGGGGTGACGAAAATGTCGGTCGGTTTAGGCTGGTAATGATTTGCGGAAGAACGCAGGAAACCGAAGCCTTTTTCAGATATTTCGAGCCACCCTGAACCAATGTCCGTGGCGCTCGCAGTTGACGTGTTGCTCATATTTTCTTTGCCAGTCCGAAGGGTCTGTCCCTGAGGCATAAACCTAAATGTGGAATGCCTGGAATTGAGATCCTCTGTGAATAGGGAGAACTGAAAGCCGACCAAAATAATGGAAACACCATTCCCCGGCAGTCAGTTAGACCTGTGACTTGTCGTATATGTAAGCGGCCCTGGCAAACTGCGCAAGCCCCTTTTGGTTGCTTTTTGTGGGCTTTCGTATTGCGCTTTTGCTTCCAGCTTTCCCGATTTCCGGAAGGCGGCAACGCCGCAACGCTCGACCTTTCGCCTAATTTTCGCCAGAGTGCGAGGTAGAACTCCGCTTTTCAACTGACATTCCCAAACTCGAACCACACACCACCCATCTCGGCGTAAGGTGCGGCTGACCAGGCGATCTCGACTGACATTCCGAGAGAGTTTGGACATCCAAAACACCCGGCGGCTTTTCGGAACACGCCCATGCTTCGGGCACCGGTGCCAAAAACAGCCGTCCACGAAAACAGCTATCTTGTTCACGGGAAAAGCAAAATCAGGACGCCCAAATATGTTGTGCTTTCGACGCCACCCCTTGATGCCGCTGCGCCTGAACGCATTGGCCAGCCGGAGCTCAGTCGACTTATTACCCGAGCTGCGGACGCTCGCCATCAACGCGCTGCGGCTTTGTTTCGTCAGGCGGTCCATCTCACGGGAAGAGACGCACCCCATGCCTGTATGTCTTGCTCCCCTTGTACAACGTAAAGCCGTGTGGCAATAGCATGAGCTGCCACTCACGCCCAAGCGCCTCCGCTATCCGCTTCAGAACGTCTCTCGCGTTTCGCGGAACGCCCGCAAAATTGACGGGGATGGACTGCGCTTCGGGAGCTTCTTCGTAGCGCATCAAGTAGGGCAACTGGCCCTTGATACTGCCAAGCGCGTTGGCGACGCTGATTTCATCCGGAATATCCACAACCGGGTATAGCTCGTTCACCGGAAAAGTGGTGTCAAACCAACTCGGGCGGGTGTCGTCGCGTCCCTGGCCCGGGTCTTTGGGCCCGAAACCTTTCTTGTTCCAGGAACACTCGTCTTTGCTGCGATAATGCTCAATTAACAAATCTTCATTGGCGCTCGTGCTCCAATTCTCATCAAGAAGGAGAGCCTTAAACGCAACGGCGTTTAGGTCGATGTTTTTCCGCCCCCGCAGTTTGCGCAGGTGTTGTTCAAGCCTGTCCGCAAGATGCACGGCCTTCCCGGCGTAGGTTGCGCAGTTCTCGACATAAATCAGGTACACGCCCTGCGCTGTTTTCCATTGCGCGCTGAACCTTCGCAGATCAGCGATTGCCGTCGCCCCGAGCGGCGTGGTTTCCATTTGATCGAGCCTCTCAATCAATTGCTCGGTCACAGCGCGAGGAAGGCTGAACTGGAAAAAGTCGAACATGCGCCTAGCGCTGTAGTGCAGTGCGGACACCCGTTAGGACGCGCTCACCGAGAGTCACTGGCACAGCGTTGCCGAGTTGGCGCATGTTCTCCGTCCAACTTCCCTCAAACACGTACTCGTCCGGGAATGTCTGAAGGCGGCAGGACTCACGGACAGAGAAGTAGCGCACCGCCCCATTTGGGTAAGCCAGCATGTTTTCACCGCCAGGAACACCGTGATCGCCCGCCTTCAGCGTTTTGGCGGGGAGGTCCAAAGGACTGCCCGTGTGCCCTGGATACACCTTCGCGCCTGGCTGATAAACATGATTGGGGACGGCTGCTAGGCTTGGTGATAGGGCCGGTTCCCCCAAATCCGCGATCGCATCCCGAACTGTTCGCCATGGCATGCGGCTGTCGTTCACTTGAACAAAATCGAAGAAACTGCGGCATTGCTCGCTCTGAATTGGGCAGGCAGGCCGCTCCTTCCGCGCGACGCGGTGCCGGTCCCAGTACTCCTCACTAGCCCATTGCGTGTAATACAGCGCGTCGCGTGAATGTGTCGGCCCCGGGAATGACCAGGGAATATTCAGATCCTTTCTAAAACCCACGAAGAACACCCGTTCTCGCCGTTGCGCGACGCCATAATCCGCGGCATTCAACAAGCGCCAGATGACCTGGTACTGTAGATCGGGACCCCCGCCCTGGGTGCGAATTCT
>DASPKX010000090.1:0-3572 GCA_035627835.1 Candidatus Methylomirabilota bacterium | reverse complement strand
CGAGTGTCTGAGGATCCTTTTGCCCTTGCTGGCGGCGGTGTTTCGCGGCGAGAGAAACGCGACCGTCGCGGGCAGCAACGCACAGATGGCACGCTCGGCGGCGGCCCAGGCCCAGTTGCTGGCAGCATCTGTGGATCAAGCCCGCTCTGCGTTGCGCCAAGCGCTAATCGGCGCTGAAGCGGCGAGCCGCGCAAAAGATGAATTTCTCGCTTCACTGAGCCACGAGTTGAGGACGCCGCTGACACCGGTTCTCATAGCGACGGCCGCGCTACTGGAGGACGAGAAGCTTCCGGAAGAGTTTCACGGGGCTCTCGAAATGATGCAGCGGAACATCGAACTGGAAGTTCGCCTAATCGATGACCTGCTGGACCTGACAAGGATCGTCAATGGCAAGCTGACGCTGCAAAAGAAAGATTGTGATCTTCATGCGTTACTGGATCATTCCCTGGAAATTGTGCGCCCCGAGATCATCGCCAAGAAGCTTGCTGTGGAGGTTCGAAAAAACGCACAAAACGCGTGGGTATGGGCAGACGCAGTGCGCATGCATCAGGTGCTTTGGAACCTTCTGCGCAACGCGGCAAAGTTCACTCCCGAAGGCGGACGCATCATTTTGGAAAGCGCAAATGAGGGGGATCATGTTAGCGTGAGCGTCTCCGACACCGGAATGGGCATCAGCCCGGAATCTTTAGAGCAAATCTTCAGGCCTTTCGAGCAAGGGAAAGCCACGGGTGATCACCGTTTTGGCGGGATGGGTTTGGGATTGGCGATTTCAAAGGCGGTGGTAGACCAGCATTCGGGACTGCTCCGGGCAAGCAGTGCCGGGGCTGGTTTGGGAGCCTGTTTCACGATACAACTTCAGACCGTAACGCCTCCTGACCCAACAACAGAGCGTCGCTAGCCCCCAGACGAGACGTTAAACCAGACCATGCACGTGTTGCTCGTCGAGGATCACCTGCCGACATTGGATGCCTTAAAGGCGCTGCTCCAGCGCAGTGGATGTGAGGTCACAACAGCATCCAGTGTCAAGCTTGCTTTGGAGTGCGCCCGCTCCGGGCGTTTCAATGGTGTGTTGAGTGATGTTGGGCTGCCCGATGGAAGCGGGCTGGAACTGATGCGCCAACTGCGGGATGAGCACGGGCTGACGGGCATCGCTCTCAGTGGCTATGGGATGGAAGAAGACGTTCTGCGCAGCAAAGAGAGCGGCTTTGTAGCTCATTTGACAAAGCCGGTGCGTGCGGCCGACCTGCGCCAAGCGATTCTTCTTCATTTTGGCAAATCACCTACCAACGCTCATAAACCTGATTGATAAGTCCAAGTCGGGTGCCCTTTGAGCGGAGCATCACGGGCTCGTCTTTTGCTGGAATGGTGCTGAGACAGGAAGAGATTAGGTCCGGATGAGTCCATCTCAGTCCACTTGAGGCTGCATCAGTCGTCCCGAACGAAAGGGCCTAGGTGAGATGAAGCCGTTGATTTTCAACAAACTCCGTTGCAAAATCATGCACTCAAGAGAGGGGCCCCCCGATTTGCCCCCCCCTGCAACTCGGGGAATTCACCCGAGCAAGCCATCGGGAAACTTCGGTCGCCGTGAGTTAGCTTCTGTCCATGAGGGGCGGCGTCAGTCCCTAACATTTTATGACTTATAACGTTACACGGAAGCCACCGGCAGTTCACGATCAGCCAGATAGGCGTTGGAATAGGGACGATTTTTTTGCGCGAATGGGCCAGATGGCTGGGCAGATTTCATCCAACATTACGAGAGGAGCGACATCGATGTGGTTTGGGTGATCAGCCATGGAGAGATCGACTGATGGCACCTCACAACAATCAGGCTGTTGTTGCTCACCTCTGGCCAGTGCACCCTTTCGCTGCGGCTTATTTCGGATTGGTTTTGGCATCTGCTCTTGTTGAGGAGTCCTCCCTTTTTGGCGGATACTCCAAGGCGCTCGGAGTCGACCAACACTGAGGAACCATGGAAGAAGCCTGCCGTGATGAACCGGGCTGGTGTCGTTGAGGGAAACAATGTCGCCCCCAAAAGGGGGCCACGGCGGCAGCCGGTTTCGATGTCATGGCGGCCAAATTGCGGATTTGGTAAGTGGCCAAGAGTGCCACAGCCGAAGGCTACGAACTGGGAACCCAAGGTCCTGCGATGATAGAAACGACGGAAATATCCCAGGTTTTGAAGCCTTGCGTAGAGCAATGGAAGTCGCAATTCCGTCACGCTTTGGAACGGTTCGATCGAGCCCGCCCCATTTTAACTCTCGCGCATCATGACGCAGATGGTCTGGCAGCTGGCGCCATCTTCGCACAAGCGTTCACCAAGATCCGTCGTCCGACGGTAACTCGGATTTTGGGACGAGGAGAAAATCCGTGGTCCGATTCGGTTCGACTCGAAGTGCAAAACCAGCATCCGGGAGGCTTGGTGATCGCTGACTTGGGAGTTCGTCCAGGAGTCGTCTGTCCGGATACGCAAACCATCGTCGTAGATCATCATCTTCCCATTGGCTACCCGCCAGGCGCAACAGTGATCAGCGGCTTCGGCCACGAGCCGACACCGACCTCCGGCCTGCTGGCGCTCTGGTGCGCTCAATCATTTTGCGAGGCGGACGATCTAATCTGGCTTGCTGCCATCAGCATCATCGGAGACATGCAGGAGAAAGCCGGCTTCCGGGAGCTCGCGGAAGCGCGGGCAAGGTTTGGAATTGGGGCATTGCGCGACGCAACGTCTCTCCTCAATGCCGCGCGGCGCTCCAGCTCTGGCGCCGCGCAGCCAGCTTTTGATCTGTTGATGAAGGCGTCCGGACCGAAGGACGTAACCTCAGGCAAATTTGCGGAAACCGAGGTGCTGAAGAAAGCGCGCGAAGAGGTGGCTGCAGCGCTCGATGCCGTCAAACGGATCCCTCCTAAGATCATAGGCCAGATCGCTCTGATTCTGATGGATTCTCCCTGCCAGATCCATCCTTTGATTGCGCAACAGTGGAAGAACCGTCTGCACAAAAACGTCGTAATGGCAGCGAACAAGGGCTATCGGCCTGGGTGGGTTCATTTCAGCGTGCGAACCGCAACCGGCATTAACCTCCTTGAGTTCCTCAGTCAGAACGCACCTTCCGCCGCTGACGAAAACTACGGGAGTGGTCATGTGCAGGCAACGGGCGGTGCGCTGACCTATGCCAGTTGGAACGAGTTCATAACCAGTTTGGGTTTTGGGCCGGAGATGCAAGTGCGACCATGAATGCCCAACCCCTCAGGATCGGATTTCCCGTCAAGGTTCTGGGTCAACCGGACTTGAAGAGCAACGATTCGCGCCGCTGGAAAAACAACCCGCACCTCAGGGTCTCACTCGAATACCTCAACAAAATCTTCGATTATCTCTCGAAGCACCAGATCGGCATGTACCGTATGTCGTCCGATCTGGCTCCGTATGCGACCCACTCTGACATGCCGCAATTTCACGGCATGATCAAGGAGAGCCAGAGCGACCTGAGCGCGATTGGGGCCAAAGCGCGCAAGCTGAACCTGCGGCTGTCATTTCATCCCTCTCAGTTTGTTGTCATCAACAGCCCCGATCCGGTTCT
>DASPKX010000089.1:0-41726 GCA_035627835.1 Candidatus Methylomirabilota bacterium | reverse complement strand
GCGCCACTATTGGTCTTCACGCAACCAGACGGCACGATCGGCTCCTGGAATCTAAGGGGTCTGGGTTTCAATTCGCAGTCAGCTCTGGCGTCACGAGCGGGCCCCGTCAAGCAGTTGGTTGTGTGCAAAACCAACGTTGTTACTATCGCGCCTGACGGAATGTTGAAGCTTTGGAGCCTTGAACCACTCCAGGAAATTCGACGCCTTCAGCTTCCCGCTCCTCCGTCTTCATCTGCTTTTGCCGCAGACGAGGACGCAGTTCTGGTGGTCTGCGGGCCTGGCATTTATCGGGTGAATCTACGCGCGTTGTTCGTCGCAGGTGAGAGTGTGAGGACCTACAGCTCGCATAGCGGCATATTCTCGCCCGACGGGCAATTAGTGGCTGCGAGATATCAGGATGGATTTTGTCGTGTTTACAACTACGAGTCGCAAAGAGAGGTGGATGCAATCATGGGTAACGTTTTTCCCCTCATGTTTGTGGATACCTCAACAGTCCTGATAGCGTCGACTGGAGGGGAAACCCCTCAGCAATCGAATGACGTCTATGTGGCGAGGTGGACTGTGGGCGGAGCCTTAACTAACAAGGTCCTTCTCGAATCGGCTTGGTTCATGGACCAACTCAGCCCGTCACCGAGAGGCAATTGGGTCGCCGGACTTGGTCCTGATCAGCGGATCGCCATTTGGTCCACACGCACTGGCAGCAAGAGGGTTCTGCAGCAGGCGGAAACTTTTAGCAGCCCCATTTTCTCGGCTGACGAGCGACTCTACTTTACCGTCGCTAAAAAACTCGTCCGGGGCTGGCGGGTTGCTGATGGCTCAGAGGCATTCACGTTGGACTTTGCTCATCCGGTCGCTTCAATCACCGCAGCCGAAACCACAAACCTGCTTGCAGTGCTCATGGTCAACGGCGAAGCCCATATCTACAGTCTTCCAAAGCCTGAACGCGTTCTTACCATTCCGACCGGGCTTCATGGCTTGTTCTCCGGTTCCTTCACGCCCTCTGGCACGTCTCTATTCGTTTTCGGTCCCAACGACGCCCTATCGCCACGCGATCAGCCCGCAGTGTTGTGGGATCTAAAAACAAGCCGTGAGCTGCTTTGGTTTCCTAAGGGAACCCAGGTCCGGTTTCCGGCCCCTGTTTTTCTTGAATATAGAAACTTTGACTTTCCCCAGGTGCACAGGGTGGCTCCTCTAAGTTTCTAATGAGCGAAAGGCTTCAAAACACGTCGCGCACTTCTTTCGTGAGGCTCAGCGGCAGGCGTCTGCGTCAACGCACAACCTTCTCCGGGTGAGCCTTATTATCGCGATTGTACATCGCATCTAAATCTTGGCTCTGTTTTTCGTACAGGTTCTTGAACCTGAATCCCTGCACATGCCCGTCAACGAAGAGCAAGTTCGAGCTCTCAGCATGCAGCTTCCGCAGGAGTTGATCTTCGAAAGAGTTACCCGCCGGCCCACCAGGCATCGGGCGCTCCAGAGTTAAGCTTCCAAAGTATCGTCTTGCGTTTGTGTCGTAGTTCACCCAGTCACCAATGGCCGCCATTCCTGAAGGGCTCACGATGTCACCTTCCTTAACCGGCTGGATCGGCAGATTCTTAGCCATTGCAGCTTGCACCTGAGCAAGATTCCCTTTGGCTCCCAATCCTGTGAAAGAGTTTAAAAACGATTGGCCGAACGCGTTATACGCATACTCCTCGCCGCCGAACCAACTGGGGGCGGAAGGCGTGCTCAGACGATAGTCACGTCCTTTGGTCAGCTTAGTCATCCAAGCTGTCAATTCCGGAAACGCAGTTGGAAACTGGCCATCGTTTTCGATTAAATACATGTGCATGCTGCGCCCGATGTCTTGGAGGGCTGATTTGCACTTTAAACTGCGCGCCCGTGTTTTTGCATGCGCTAGAGCGGGCAGGAGCATGCTGGCCAGAATGGCGACGATCGCCACCACCACGAGCAGCTCGATCAGAGTGAAACCCCGCTTTGACTTCGGAAAACCCATTCGATTGGTATGCATATTATCAGATTCAGGCTTTCTCGGAAAAGGTTTCAAAGCTGAGACCCTTTTCCTCGATCAAACTTCCCCCCGTCCGACGGGGTATGTAAATGAGCTGTTCACCGCCTTCAATCTTTGCTCGGAGACGCACCCCGGATACTGTATCCATCTCTCGTGGCATGAGTCTTCGGAGAGCGTGACGACTCGCCGGATGGAGCGCACAACTGGATCGGAATTTATTGCGCCGGAGGGGCTTCGAGTTCCCGCAACCGAAAGAATCGGCGAGGGTGGGAAGGGTCAAGCCAATATGTATCTTCTAACGCATCAAAGTCGGCCCATTTAAACCATCGTTTGAGATCCTCCGAAAACTCGACCAGCCTCGATTCCCAAGTGAAGATGCCGGTTCGGCGGAGAGCCGAGCCCGTGCCACTGTACGCAATGAGCAAACCGGGGTCGTCGTTGGCAATGCTGATCTCGAGCGGGGGGTATGCCGCGCCGGTCATGCTGGAAAAGATTAACTGCACCGTTCGGTCATGGTTAACGCCAGCGTCATCCTTGATGATTAGGTGAATAACGGCTTCGCTTACTGCAGGCTTAAATGTAATAGAGCCGGCGGTGGAATCGTAGTGGAGGCCCGCGCGGGCGCTCCCATCCGCAGTATGATAGTCCAGCGTAAGGGTTTCATTAGTGTTACCACGAACGAGGCGGACGAAGATCAACCCGTTGGTTTCCAGATGACTCACGCTGGCGGAGTGAAGTGCGACAGGTCCTGAAGCCGGAGGCAGTCGGAGGTCAGCCATGCTCGCGCGCGGGCGACCGTTCACCGCAGTGAAAGGTCCCCAAATTAATATGCGGCCGGGTTCATCCGGCGATTCGGCCCAATTTAGTCCCTGTTCGGGGCCTGCGTCGGAGGTCAAAACCAGCGTCCAGATCCCAAACGTGTCATCGAGTTGACCATTGGCAAGGCGGCGCTCGATTTCGTAGCGATGAACGACCCGAGAACGAGCTATATAGAGCGTGTCGCCGCTGATTAGCCAGTGATCAGAGCCCCAGGCGTTTAAAGGTATAGGCGAGAACGATGCGTCGAGTTCACCTGTTAGCGTCAATCGGTTAATGTGCGCAATCTCCGCTTCCTCGTTGACTCGTTGCAGGAAGAGTAGCCTCCCTGTGCTGTCGACGCCGAGTATATCGCTCAGTTCAGGAAGTCTGCTCACAAAGTTGGTGTCAAGCGTGCCGTTCGCGTTTAGCCGCGCGAGGGGCGGCAATGGTGAATTGCGTCCACTGCTCGTGACATACAGCGGGCCTTTTTCAGCTTTGACGACGGACATGTAAACATCCGGAGGCGCTTGCCAGTGGTGAAATTCAGGATCACGAAGACCACTCGCCAGGAACCGCACAATGCGCGAAGAACTCGCAATTAGAACCTTGCCATCCGCTTCAGCACGAATTGCATTCACAATGCTATCGTCGTCTGCCTCAAAGGAAAGGTCGACGGCGCCATCGCTACGAAAACGGTACACCTTCCTTCCTTCGCGGCCCAACCCGAACGCAATGAGCCGCCCTTCTGAATCAACGCCGATCGCCATAGGAAGAAACAAAGGATACTCCTGCTCAACAACACCCGATGAATTCACCTTGGAAACAGCATTCATGCCGCTGATCATCGCGCCCCCTCCACGAAGCGGCAGCAGATTGGATCCTAGGATGAAGCCTACCACCGGATGCTTGCCAAAACCGCCGATCTGAGCCGAGCGGACATCCTCATCATCGATCTTCACGTAGAAATCTGCTTCGCTGGGCAAGGATGCTTGACCGATGCTCTCAAGCAAAACCTGGAACACACGTTCACCATCTGCTTCGCCGTCCGGAGGCAAAGGAAGGTCGATAAAACGCTCCTGTTCTCCTGGAGCAAAGACGATGTTTGTGCGAAAAACGGGGAAGTCGAGACCGGCTCGGGCAACGGAGGGGTCCTCGTACTCCAAAGGAACAGTCGAAAACGCGACTTCAGATGTAATATCGTAATCACCTATGCGGGAAACGCGTATCCTCGCTGTGGAGTCCTCCGTGAACCGCAAGGCGCGTGTCGGTGTAGGCGCATCGACGTGGTACCCTCGCTCGTTGTCCATGAACTGGATGTAGGCGGTTCCATAAGAAGAAACAGGCACGCCTCCCCTGTGACTCACCAAGCGCAAAGCAGTGTGGATGTGCCCCTCCTGCGCGGTGTCATTAACAATTGTAAGCCTTGCATAGGCAGTCTTTTGCCCTGGAGCGAAGTTTAAGATCGGTGTTTGTAGGACGAAATCCTGTGGTGTGCGGGCAGTTCCCGCTTCCGCAAGTATTTGGACCTCGGAGTAGATGGCGAAATCGCCCAAGCGCTCGACTTTTACCAGTCCCACGCCTTCATTTTCGCTGAAATTGGCCGGGGAGATGGCATAGCCATCCTCATTATCGTCTATTGTGATAGTGGTTTCCGACCGCCCGAGCGACACGGAGCCAGTCGGATTGAATAGAACCAGCTTAAATGACTCGTCACCCTCGACAAGGACGTCGTTGAGAATGTTGAGGATAATGTCCTTTGAGGACTCATCGGGCCCAAACCAGAGTGTGCCAGCGGCTGCTGCAAAGTCCGAACCTGCCACCGCCGATCCATCTTCGGTTCTGAAGTCGATGGAGCATTCCACGTTTGCGCTCGTTGGTCGCGGGATTCTGACAGTAAAGCGGGGCTGTTCCTCTGCGGCAAGTGAATCGATCGGAAGGTTAAATGCGGGGTCATCGTCCTCAGCAACAAGGGTGATACTCCTGCAAAACACGCCAACTGGCGCTTTGATCGTGAGGCGGACGGTCTTCAGCTCTGCATTACGGAGGGTGTCATCTTCGATACGAACCTGCACGGTTGCGTTGCTCTGGCCCGCCTCCCAGCGAAGGGTAGTCGGTGTGATAGAGGCAGCGACATTGCTCCCGGCAACCCTCGTTATCTCGGGGGTCGCTTCAAACTCCGCCGAAACGTCGCCCGTGCGCTGCACCGTTAACTCCCACCGGGCGTTGCTTTCAGGCAAGCGGCTAATCTGGTTCTTAAACTGCAGGACTGTTGTGTATTGTTCCAGCTTTCCGTAAACAACAGAGTGATGGACCAACGGGTCCAAGCCATTGAAC
Source organism: Candidatus Methylomirabilota bacterium (assembly GCA_035627835.1). Lineage (GTDB taxonomy): Bacteria > Verrucomicrobiota > Verrucomicrobiia > Limisphaerales > SXQI01 > DASPKX01. The sequence continues at coordinate 36,583 of DASPKX010000089.1, read as the reverse complement.
AAGCCCGCGAGGACGATCGTGCCGTCGCGCAATTGTAAAACTTTTCCGATTTGCAACGCATCGCTTGCTTGAAGAAGAGCAAAAACCTGGAGGTCAGGCGTGCCGTCGGAAAGTAGCCGCGTGCTGGACGTGATTAAACTTCCATCGCTTAGCACTGCGCGTGGGGGAGCCGCATAAGTCGTTTGAGGCTTAAACGAGCGATCGAGCGAACCATCAGCGTGAAGGCGCACAAGGTGATCCAGAGCCTCTGCTTCACCAGGCAGGGCCATGTACATATTAAGGTAGAGCCGGTCTTTGTTATCGGAGATGATATGCCCGGCATTTGACCAGTTCGTTGGCGCCTGAAAAGAGCGATCGTGCTCGCCACCCGCCAAATGCCTCGTCAAAAAGGGCTGCCGCCATGGTGAGGAAAGCACGAACCGACCGGCGCTTTGAGAGACCAACTGGCCTGGTGACTTGTCTGATGGGAGTCGGATGATCGAAAATGCCTGATCAAGCGATCCGTCGAGCTTCACCTTCAGCACTCGGCCGCCGACGGGGTACAATTCGGTCACACCCACAATGATGCCGCCGTCCGCAGCTTCTATCATATCGCTGACATGGCCAGCGTTCTCAAATGAAAAGGATCGTTGCACCTCACCGGAGGACGAATACTTAGTGAGAACAACGGTACCGTTGAGACTTCTGGCCGCAACAAAGGAACCGTCACTGAGCGCCAGGAGCTTGTTCATACGAGGCTGGTCAATGCGGGTGAAGGGCACTCGTGGCGAACCATTGAACGGCAGCTTTTCCACCCAGGTCGCGCCGTTCCGCTGAAGGAGGAGGACAACGTCACCATCTGTTAGCTCCACAGCATCAACGCCGCTTCCGATGTAACGGTTTTCGTTCGTCCCAAATCCGCCAGTAGGGACGAATAAGCGACCGGGCAGCTCAGCAGCAGCCTCACAGACGGCAAACGCTGCAATGCACAATAATAACACCACGAAACAAAAGTCGGTTTTCATAAAACGGCGTTAGCTTTTTTACACGTTTTCGCGCTGCTCTGGCCTCAGCCACAATCAGTGGTCTTGCTCATTACGGCATTGGCTCCACTTTCCTCAAGCACACGCCGATCAGCGGGCGCGTCAAAATGTAATTCCGTTTTTCAGCAAAAAGGTTTCAAAACTGTTCTCGCGGCATTGATGCCGTTCAGAAATGCCCGCCTCGGCCCTCGGTCGCCGTCGGGTCCAGCCTTTCGTGGGCGGAGTGACGAATGGGACAATAAATCCGACAAAATATAGAGGGGCCGTGGGAGGAGGATCTAGCGTGCGCGTCGGACGGGGCAAAGCGGATGTGCGCCAGGAAACTATGACTGTCATCGGACTCCAAGATGCATCGCACCGCCTTCCGCGAGATTTCTTCGGCTCTGCGAGAGGAGGCACCATTCGAGCTGAAGCAAGAGCTTTTTAATCGTGGTGCGGTGAACACCGCATGCAGAACCAGCAGAAGCCGCTCGAGCTTTGCGCTCACGTTTCTGGAGATCATAGTCGCTGGCGCGTGTAGGTTGGGATAAGCTTGCGGCCTCGGGACAGGGTTTAACGCGGTTTTTCTGAATCCAGAAGGGCTTGGTCGTTTAGCAGCCGTTTAGGGCGAGGAGGCTTTCTTTGGGAGCATCCGCCGCCGGTGGCGGAGCCGCGAATGGTGAGCCAGTGAAGACTCATTGACGGGTGACACAGCTCAGTAGTGGAGAGGCGCTCTCTGCGATGGTGAGATTATGATCCGCGTCACGCCAGGCGAGCCGGGGGGATGAGGCATCTACAGCGCACGCGCTGCGGCGGCCCTTCATGACATCTCACATGAGGTCCGCACGTTGGCGAGCCAAGGCACTGGCTGCTAAAAACCCACTGCGCCGTTTGCGGTCCGCACCGTCTTAGCACTTAACGCTCTTCCGCTTCTTCATTAGGGAGCCCCGGGCCTGGCTTTTGAGGATGTATTCAGCGGCGTCGGGGGTTTTGCAGTCGTTATTCCCGAGGTCCACCTCGACTGGGCCGATTCGGCGCGCGGCGGCCAAGGCTTCATCGGCGAGTTCTGCCACATAGGACCCGAGCGCGATCACATACGAGTTCATGGCGTACCGAACTTCGTTTGGCGCCTGGTGGATGCTCTCTTCCACCTGCCTCAATCGCTCGCGGAGCAGTTCGAGACGGGAGAGGCCGTCCACTTCGGAGGGGGCGCTGAGCTCTTGCTCAAGGGATGCCAGCGAGGCGTAGGTCGCCCAACCAGCGGAGGCAATGGTCGGTTTGGACGAAGCGATCCACTTCTCGGCCATGGCCCATCCATGAGGGCTGCCAGCAGCGACCCAGGGAACGGTGAACCCCGCCAGAGCGCCGCCGTAAGCAGCCTTGACCCAGCGGTCCAGGTCGGGACGGGTCATTTCGGAATCATCCGCAATGAGCCCTGCCAGATACATCGCGTCGTAATTGCCTGTGTCGTAGAGCTCCAGAGCGAGCTTGTGATCCTTTTTGATGCGCTTCTGCAACTTTTTCAGGTCGCCAATTTTGACGCCGAAGAACGGCTCGCGAACGCCGTGGTTCGTCATGAGCAATCTTTTGTAGGATGCGGAACCCAAGGTCTCAAGCTCAGCCAAGATTTCAGGCGCAGTCACAGGACGAGAGTTATCAAGCCATGGAGATAAAAGAAGGAAGATTCGGATGTGGTCTCCGGGCGGGTTCGACTAACGGATTGAATTTCATCAGGAGTTTCCCGGAGAGGAAATCGGCTTGGACGCCTCATTGCCGCAAGAGCGAACGGGAACGAATTTGACGCGGGTTATGAAGCTGCAGATTGCATTAAGCGTGGTCCTCCTCGGGGTGGCTGGTTGCACTAAGAAAGAGGTCGTTACTCAAACGGAATCAGGAACAGAAACCAATGAGGTGCTCATTCCTAAGCGTGGGGTCGCCACCATGCAGGAGACGAACACGAACCCGAATGGGCATGTGACCGGAACGCTGACCGCGCCCGGGCAGCAGACGGAGGCTTCCGGCAAGGCGGCTGGGCAACAGACGGGCAACGCTGAGGATGATGAACTCGCTCGCCGCGTGCGGGTGGCTATCTCCACGGGCTCGACGGGGACCACGGGGCTGATCGCGAACACTGACTTAACGCCGCTGCAGGTGGAGGCGAAGGACGGTGAGGTGACTATTCGCGGGCGAGTGGAATCGCAGAATGAGGTTCAATCGATCATAAAGCAGGTGCAGGGCCTTCAAGGAGTCAAAGGAGTAAAGGCTGAGCTGGAGGTTGGGCCTGTGGATGAAAAGCCAGCCCAGACGACGAGTGTGCAAGGCAATGCCAACGAGTCACTGCCTGACCAACACGAGCCGAACAACGCCCAAACCCAGCAGCAACAGGCTAAGCCTCGCGCCACTGAATAGCGTGCTGGACCAGCTCAGTTGCGTTCCGCAGGTTGAGCTTTTCTTTGATGTGTGCGCGATGGGACTCCACCGTCTTGATGCTTAGGTGGAGTTCCTCGGCAATTTGACGGGTGCCATGCCCCTGCCCTATCAAGCCGAAAACTTCCAGCTCACGATCGCTTAAATCTTCGATCGGAGAACCGGTCCGAGCGTTCCGCCCGCCGACGAGCTGGTGCATCATCTTCTTCTCCATCCGATCGCTCAGATAGATTTCGCCATTGATGACCTGGCGAATGGCGGTGAGAACCTTCTCAGTGGCTTCCTGTTTCATGATGTACCCAGAAGCGCCAGCTCGAAGCGCTCGAACGGCATAGAGCGCTTCATCATGCATCGAGAGGACAAGGACGAGCAGCTTGGGCCAACGAACTTTGATGTGCTTGAGCAACTCGATCCCATTGCTGCCTTTCAGCGAGATGTCCGCAACAACGAGGTCCGGGGAGAGTTTCTCGACACCATCCAATGCTTTGTGAACGTCCTCGGCTGTGCCACAGACCATCATGTCCGCTTCGTTGTTGATGAGTTCCGCGAGGCCTTGTCTAACGATAGGGTGATCATCAACGAGCAGAATCCGGCGTTTAATTACAGTTTTTACATTGATGGCCATGGCAGTGTCCTTCCCGGAAAGTTAAAACGCAGCAGCATCCTCCCAGGCGGCAGCGGCAGCGTTCGAGTGTGGAAAGATTAAGCCAAAGGGGTGAAGTAGCGTCAAGGCACCCACCCGGATTTCGCATGGCAACAAAAAGGCGCACCCGAGTGGGTGCGCCTGTGAAGAGAGGCCTTTGTCTGTTCGGAATTAGAAGCCCCCGACTGGAGCGGGCTTCGGCTTCACTTCGCTAAGCTCGTGGACAGGCTTGGAAGCGGGCTTGGCCGCCGCTGGATTCGGAACCACGCGCCAGAACTGGTTCACGGTGTCTTTCCAGTTCTTCAGGATCTCATTGGCGCGCGGTGAGTCGGTGAACTCAAGGTGCGCGTAGATGAGGCCCTGGACGCGCTTGATTTCCTCAGCGTCGCTGAGGCGCTCAATGCCGACCATCTGGCTATTGTAACGGTTCGGGAACATGTTCTCAGGATCGAACACGTAAGCGAGACCGCCGCTCATGCCGGCGCCGAAGTTGCGGCCGGTGCTGCCGAGGACCACGACCAAACCGCCGGTCATGTATTCGCAACCGTGATCGCCAAGGCCTTCAACGACCGCTGTGCCGCCGGAATTGCGGACGCAGAAGCGCTCGCCTGCGCGGCCCGCAGCGAAGAGGCGGCCGCCAGTTGAGCCATACATCACGGTGTTGCCGATGATGGAGTTCTCGTGCCAGATGAACTTGGAGCCATCGGGCGGGCGAACGATGATTTCGCCACCGTTCATGCCTTTGCCGACGTAATCGTTCGCTTCGCCAATCAGCTTCAAACGAATGCCGTTCGCGAGGAACGTGCCGAAGCTCTGGCCAGCGCTGCCGCGCAAGGTGATGTCGATGGACGCTTCTGGCAGGCCTTTGTCGCCGTAGTTGTAACCAATGTGACCGGAAACGCGCGTGCCGATATTCCGGTGCGTGTTGTTGATCTTGTAGCTGAGCTTGACCTTGCCTTTGCCCGTGAGCGCGACCTGGGCGTCGCTGACGATTTGGTCATCCAGCGGGCTGTCGCCGAAACGTTCGTTGCGCTCGCGGGTGTGAATGCGCGGGGCGGAGCCGGTCGGGTCAACCTGGTAAAGGAGCGGGCTGAGGTCGAGGCTCGAGACTTTGTTGCGAATCTCCTGCGGGAATTCCTCGACTGGGCGGCGTTCAACGAGGTCGGTGCGGCCGATCACATCGTTGAGAGTGCGCGCGCCGAGCTGCGCGAGAATTTCGCGAACTTCCTGGGCAACGCCATTGAAGAAGGCGACAACGTTTTCTGGTTTGCCGCGGAACTTGAGCCGCAGTTCGTCCTTCTGCGTCGCAACGCCAACAGGGCAGGTGTTGAGATGGCAAACGCGGAACATCGCGCAACCCGCCGCAATGAGAGCGGCGGTGCCGAAGTTGAATTCTTCCGCGCCGAGGATTGCAGCCATCACGATGTCGCGGCCGGTCTTCATGCCGCCGTCTGTGCGCAACACGATGCGTGAGCGGAGATCGTTCAACATCAGCGTCTGGTGCGCTTCAGCAACGCCGAACTCGAAAGGCCCGCCAGCGTGCTTGATGGAGCTGAGCGGGGAAGCGCCCGTGCCGCCGTCATGGCCGCTGATCAGAACGACGTCCGCGTAAGCCTTGGCCACGCCAGCGGCGATGGTGCCGACGCCGGATTCGGAGACCAGCTTCACGCAGACCTTGGCGCGAGGATTGACCTGCTTGAGGTCGTAGATCAACTGCGCGAGATCCTCGATGCTGTAAATGTCGTGGTGCGGGGGTGGCGAGATGAGAGGCACGCCCGGCACGCTATGGCGCAAGCGCGCGATCAGCGGGCTGACCTTGTGGCCGGGCAATTGGCCGCCTTCACCGGGCTTGGAGCCTTGAGCCATCTTGATTTCCAGCTCAGCAGCGCTCGCGAGGTATTCCGGAGTGACGCCGAAGCGGCCGGAGGCAACCTGTTTAATGGCGGAGCGGGCGTTATCGCCGTTCGGGCGAACGGTGTAACGAGCGGGATCTTCGCCACCCTCACCCGAGTTGGACTTGCCGCCGATGCTGTTCATCGCGATGGCAAGGCACTCGTGCGCTTCGGGCGAGAGAGCGCCAAGGCTCATGCCAGCCGTGGTGAAGCGAACGCGAATGTTTTCGATCGGCTCGACTTCATCCAGCGGGACGGGTGTCGGGGCGGGCTTGAAGCGAAGCAGGTCACGCGGAGTAACCGGCTCGCGGCCTTCAACCATCTGCAGGTATTTGACGAAATCCTCGCGAGTTCCTGACTTGAGGAACTTGTGCATGGAGGAGACGACCGGCTTGTTGTTCGCGTGGAACTCTCCCCTGCCCCCACTGGCTGGCTTGTAGTTGCCGCCTTCGTCGAGGGCTGCGGATTCCGGATTGCCGTAAGCAGCCTGGTGGCGGCGCAGGGCGTCGTTCGCAATTTCTTCAAGGCCGATGCCACCGACTTGGGACGTGGTGCCGAAGAAGGCACGGTCGATGACGGCGTTGGAGATGCCGATCGCTTCAAAGATCTGCGCGCCGCGATAGCTGCTGATGGTGGAGATGCCCATCTTCGACATGATCTTGAGCATGCCGCTTTCGATGGCGGTGCGGAAATTGGCGACGGCCTTTTCGAGTGTGATCGCGCCGTATTCGCCTGCTTCAACCGCAGCGCGGATGGTGTCGATGGCGATGTAGGGATTGACTGCCGATGCGCCGTAACCAACCAGGCAGGCGAAGTGGTGCACGTCGCGGGCTTCGCCGGATTCGCAAACGATGGAGGCGCAGAGGCGCTTGCCTTCATTGATCAAATGATGATGCACCGCGCCAACAGCCAGCAACATCGGGATCGGAACCTTGGCAGAGTCCGTGCCGCGGTCGCTCAGGATCAGCGTTGATTTGCCGGTCGAGATGGCTTTGGAGGCCTGCTCGCAAATGGAGCGCAACGCAGCTTCCAAATCCTTCACGCCTTTTTCCGCGTTGAAATGGCAATAAATGGTTTCGGCGCGATGGCCGTCCTCGTCCAGCTTGCGCAACGCATCCAACTCGTAATCGAGAAGGAATGGGCTGTCGATGCGGACGAGCTTCGCGTGAGCTTCAGTCTCCGTCAGCCATGAGCGGCGGCGACCAAGGTAGGTCGAGAGGGACATCACGATCTTCTCGCGGATACTGTCGATGGGCGGGTTTGTGACCTGCGCGAACAGTTGCTTGAAGTAATCGTAAAGCAGGCGCGGGCGCTTCGAGAGAACCGCAAGCGGGGTGTCATCGCCCATTGAGCCGACAGGCTCCGCAGCCTCTGTGGCCATGGGCTTAAGGACTTCCTGCAGCTCTTCGTTGTCCCAGCCGAACGCGATCTGCTGGAGCGTGTTTTCGAGCAGGTTAACCGGAGGGACGTTGGAACCTTGCGGCTTCGCATGCTCGGAGAGCAGCATGAGGTTCTTTTTGCACCACTCGCCGTATGGACGCTTCTTCGCGACGTGGGTCTTCACGTCGTTGTTATCCATGAACTTCCCGTTCACGGTGTCCACCGCGAGGATCTTGCCGGGCCCGAGGCGGCCTTTGCGAACGACCTTCTTTTCATCGAGCGGAACAACGCCAGCTTCGCTGCCCATGACGACGAGGCCGTCTTCGTAAATCTTGTATCGGGCGGGGCGGAGGCCGTTGCGGTCGAGGGTGGCCCCGACGAAATTGCCGTCGCTGAACACCACGGCGGCCGGGCCATCCCAAGGCTCGTTCAAGCAAGCGTGGTATTGATAGAAGCCCTTGAGTTCCGGGGCGATTTCAGTGGATTTTTCCCAGGCCTCAGGCGCGAGCATCATCACGCTGTGCAACACGTCGCGGCCGCTCAATTCGAGCAGCTCCATGGCGTTGTCGAGCGTGGAGGAGTCGGAGCCGTTCGGCTGGATGATTGGCTTAAGGTTATCGATTTGGTCACCCCAGACTTCGCTCTCGATTTCCTTCTCGCGGGCGCGAGTCCAGTTCTTATTTCCGAGCAGCGTGTTGATCTCGCCGTTGTGCGCGAGCATGCGGAAGGGATGGGCGAGCTGCCAGTTTGGGAAGGTGTTCGTCGAATAGCGCTGGTGATAAATGGCCAGGGCGCTGACGAAGAGCGGATCCTTCAGGTCAGGGTAAAACTTCGGCAGTTGCGGGGCGTTGAACAGGCCCTTGTAAACGATGGTGCGCGAGGAGAATGACGGGATGTAAAAACCGTCGATCTTCTCAGCGAGAACGCGCTTCTCAATGCTCTTGCGGGCGAGGTAAAGGCGGCGTTCGAAAGCTTCGTTGCTCCAGCCGTTGGAGCGGCCCATGAGGACCTGCTGGATTTCCGGCATGGTGTCGCGAGCCTTGTCGCCGAGGACCTTGGGATTGGTCGGGACGAGGCGCCAGCCGAAGTTATGAATCCCGTGCTGGGCGATGACTTCGTCAACAATCCGTTGGCTGGCGCTCGCGAGATATTTGTTGCCGCGCGGCAGGAAAATGAAGCCGACCGCGAGGTCCGATTCGTTGAAGACCTTGCCGCCGAGCTTCTCGACTTCGCGCTTGAAGAAAGCAGTGGGGAGTTGGGTGAGAATGCCAGCCCCGTCGCCCGTTTTGGCATCCGCGTCCAGCGCCCCGCGGTGAGCGAGGTTAATCAAGGCCTGAATCGCGTATTCGACGATGCGAGCTTCACGTTTACCGTTGGAATTGGCGATGAAGCCAACCCCGCACGCATCATGTTCGAATTCGGGCCTGTAGAGGGACTGTGGGACTTTCGGATACATCGTAGTTACCTTAAAAAATTACCAGAATGTATAAAATGGCCGGTCACTCTAAAAGGTTTTTGCTCTGGTGCAAGCGCCATTTATGCGTTGGGAAACAACGCTTTGCGGTGAGGCCAAAGACGCGCAACTCGCGCGTGTTATTGCTTGAAAACCAGGCGAACTGTGTCGCGAATCATGCTGCCGAAGGTGCGCTTGCGGCCATGTGAAACACCTTCCGGTTCCGGAGCGGGCTCGCACATCTTGGAGCAATGAGGGCAGAAAGTGCGCTGGCGCCCCTGAAAGCTCATGCGCCGCACACATTGATCGCAGTAAAACTCACTGCAATGAGGGCAGAAAAATGTGGCGCGCAGCGAGGTGTGATTCAAACACCCTGCCGTCCCGTCGGCAAAGAACACCTGTGTCGGCATCTCCGGCGCGGTCAGCTCCGGAATGGCGATGTTCACATCTTCGCAATCAAAAGAGGCGTCAATGTGCCCGAATCGAATGGCTTGGCCGCGTTGCAGCACAACGACTTGCGGCCCCATTTGGTTGCCGTCGATGAAGGTGCCGTTGGTGGAGCCAAGGTCGCGAACGGTGGTGGCGATGTCGCTCACGTCGAGGACGCAATGGAAGCTGGACACGGAGGGGTCAGGGATCTGGACTTCGTTGCCTTCGGCGCGCCCGACGCGATTGACGCCGCGACGGAGTTCGAAAGTGTGAGTTTGCCAACCAATTTTAACCAATAATCTCGCCATACTTCCTGATGATTGAGCCCGCCGCTGCGACGGCGCCTGATGACGCAGCTTGAACCAAGCCAAGAGCTAATCGCCCGGTTCGTCAACACTAATCGCCGAGCTGACGGCCCGCAGCATCGCACATTAGACGGAAGATTCCACCAGATGTTCTAAAATATTGCGGTGGATTGGAGGCGGAAAGACCGCTCCCGAACAAAAAAAAAGCCGCAGCGGTTGGCTGCGGCTTGAAAGAGTTCGGAAGCTTAACGCTCGCGCATGATGCCCGTGGGCATTCCGTGCTCCCAGTTTTTAGGGGAATTCCACGGGCGCTCGGACATATTGTCGTGGTCGGTGCTGGCGCAGCCGGCCAGGAACAAAAAACCTGCGCTCAACAGGAGCAGAAAACCTTTTGAAAGGTTGAAGCGCATGGGCTTAGTAAAGAACCTGGTCGCCTTCCATGATCTCGTCGCGCTGCCATTCAGGAATGACGTTCGCAACGCTCTGATTAGGACGCACCTGGGTGATGCGAACTTTGGCGATTAACTTGCCATCGCGGTTGATGATCATCTTGCCATCGCGGAGGACGCCTTGTTGCTCCCCGATGTCCAGAACGACGAAATTATACTTGGGATCCACGGCGACCACTTTGCCCTTGAGGCCTGTTGGAAGCTCAACTTCCGCATCAGTGCCCTTATACTTTTGCAGTTCGTTGGCGATGCGGCGGTTTTCGCGGGTGGCAACGGTCAGTTCCCCGCGGAGGACATCGCGCTCCTGTTGAAGATTGCGGATGTCGTCACGCTGACGAGCAATCTGCTCGATAGGAACGCCCGTCGCGCGCCATTGGGCGAGTTCGCGCTGGGACTCGTTTCGCTCTTCCGTGACGCGTCGTAAATCAGTATCCAGGCGATTGGCGCGCGTCTCCTGCTGTGTGGCCAGTTGGCGAGCCTGGGAAAGTTCATTCGTGGCCGTGTTGTAGCTGGCCACTGCTGCTTCCATCTCCTCGGTCGCTTTCTTTTGAGCGGCTTTGGCTGCGGAGGTTTCGGATTGAAGAGTGGTGTTTTGCGTCGTCAGGTCCGCAACTTGGGTGTTCAGCCCTTCAATTTTTGGCCCCACTTGAAAGTGAGCCACGTAGAAGGTGGCTGCCCCCGCCAGGATGGCGATAATAAGACTGATTCTTAGTAACATGTCAGACGCGTCAGGTTAAAGAGTTGGCAAACATTACGGAGCGCCGCCAGCAGTGTCAACAACTCACACGACCAGCCCTTTTCATTTGTCAAGTGGCTGAGCCGCTGAGCTTTTGAGCAGCGGCGTGCAAGCTGATGGACGAGCGGTAAACGGCGTTCAGGTCCACCAAAATAGCACAACTCGCGCCAGACTTCCGGCCGCCTCAATTGCCGCGATTCCGCACTTTCATTGCGTGGGACTCACGCCCGGCGTACTATTCCCGCGCATGAAACGCAAAGGAGCAGTTTACCTCGTCGGCGCCGGCCCTGGAGATCCAGGGTTGCTCACCTTGCGAGGCGCAGAGCTGCTCAAAAACGCTGACGTGGTGGTGCACGATGCCCTTGTGAACCCGGCGCTTGTGAAGCTCGCCTCGAAGTCCGCGGAAATCATCTATGCAGGCAAACGCTCTGGCCACCACGCTATTCCCCAAGATGATTTGAACCAGCTTCTCGTAAATCACGCGAAGGCCGGGAAGACGGTAGTGCGGCTTAAGGGCGGCGATCCGTACGTGTTCGGACGGGGTGGCGAAGAAGCCGAGGAACTCGCGAAAGCGGGAGTGCAGTTCGAAGTAATTCCCGGAATATCCTCGATCATTGCTGCCCCGGGTTACGCGGGCATTCCGGTCACACATCGGGAGCACAGCTCTGTGTTCACTGTCATCACCGGGCATGAGGATCCCACGAAGGAAGGTTCAAGCGTCGATTGGGCTCAACTCGCACGGACCCCGGGCACCAAAATCATTTTGATGGGCGCTGAGCGCATCCGGGTCATCGCTGACGCGTTGATGCAGCATGGCCTTTCTCCGACCACACCCGCGGCTATGGTGCGTTGGGGGACCACCGGCCAGCAGCAAACGATCACCGGAACATTGAAAGACATCGCGGGCCGTGCCCAGGAAGCGAATCTCACTGCCCCTGCGATCACGGTCATCGGCGAAGTTATAGAACTCCGCGAGAAGCTGAACTGGTTCGAGAAGCGAACTCTCTTCGGGCAACGCATCGTTGTGACGCGCTCCCGCGACCAGGCGAGCGAGCTGGCGCGCAAGCTCCTCGATCGTGGAGCGGATGTCCTGGACATCCCCACGATCAAGATTGCTCAGCCCCAAAACGTGGGAGACCTGGTGGACGCCATTATGGGATTGAACGCTTATGATTGGCTCGTGTTCACCAGCCCGAACGGGGTGAAAGCTTTCTTCGATTATTTCTTCAAGGCTTTTGACGACGTGCGCGCGATCGGCGGATTGCGGATCGCAGCAGTCGGGCCGTCCACTGCTGCGGCCGTTCGCTCCTTCCACCTGAATGTGGACGTGATGCCGGAAAAATATGTCAGCTCGGCCATCGTGAAAGCTCTGGGCGATTACCAAAGCCTGGACAACGTCCGCATCCTGCTGATGAGGGCGGAAGTGGCAAACCGCGAGATTACCGCCAAGCTGGAAGAGAGGGGCGCCATCGTGGATGACGTCGCGTGCTATCGCACTGTTCCAGAAACAGAAGACGAGTTAGGCGTTGCGGCAGATTTTCTGGAGAAGGGCGCGGACTGGCTGACGTTTACCAGCGCCTCGACGGTGGAGAATTTCCACAATCGCTTCAACCTGCCGGAAGTGGCCAAACGCTTCCCGAATTTAAAGTTCGCCAGCATCGGGCCTGAAACGACGAAGAAGCTTCTGGAGCACGGGTTGAAGCCGACCACCGAGGCTGATCCGCACAATTTGGACGGCCTCGTTAGCGCAATCGAGAAAGCGCTCAAACGCCGCTAAATCAAAGTGTGCAGGACGGCTTGGAACTCGGCTTTTTGCACTGATTTGAGGATCTCGCGCGCGGCTACGCTGCCGCCGCCGAGACCCGCTTCGCAAGCATCCACAAACGCGAGTGGGTCCCATTTATTCTGCGGGAGCAACTTGGCCGCCAGCTTGGGGTCGTCTTTTGGCAGCCATGCGCTGAGATCCGCAGCAAGTGTTGAGTAGGCGGGATGCTCCCCCACCCTGCGGAACCAATACTTTGAGTTCCAGTAATCCCCTTCGCGCCGGTGAAGCATGGCGTGGATGAGGCTGCCATCGCTCGTTTCGATGTCCTGCACAATCTTGTGCGCGGGATCCAGGTGATCGTGCCAGAGCAACACCAAGGCTTTTACAAGCTCCCGCTGGCGGCCGCTCAGGCCAGGAACTGCCTCAACCTGCTTGGCTATATCCGCTGCCGTTAAGGATTCTCCGCGGTGAGCGGCATCCAACTCCGCCGGGGTGAGAGTTTCCATCAACTGGGCTAGTTCAGGCGGCATAAATAGAGCCCCAGCTTTGTAATCGGGCGTGAAGTTGGCAAGCGCGTTTGGGGTGCCTTTGGCAGTTTGAGATGATCAAAACATTGTGCGCCTCCTGCCGGAGGCTGCGGAACTTGAAGGACGGTAACCCACGGGCTGCGCTGGCGCTTGCCCGTGGGCTACTCTGTTCGGCCCCTCCGGGGCCAAGGCAAACATCTTGCCGGAAAAATGCACGGGTATAACAGGGGCCGTAAGTATGCGCTGAGCGTTTAAGCCGCCTGCACCAACACACTTGTTAGGAGCCGGGGCGCCGCGGCTGCTCCGTTTGATGGATTGCAAAGAGACCGCGCTATAGTAAAACCGTCGCGTTCCCTTCCGCGCCACCGGCACGACTGGATCAACCTTGAGGAAAACTATGCTGCTACGCCCGCTGCTGACATTGGCAATCACACTTTGCGCCGCTCCGCTCCTGATCTATGCGGCTGATGATTACAAACTCGGGCCGGATTCCATGCCGAAGGCCGGCGTCCCGCAGGGGCGCGTGACCAAGTTCACTTTCACGAACTCAACAGTATTTCCAGGCACCACGCGCGATGGGTGGGTTTACGTGCCGGCGCAATATAAGGAAACGGAGCCCGCTGCGTTGATGGTGTTTCAGGATGGCTCAGGCTACGTGAGCACGAATGGCCAGCAGCGTGTTCCCACCGTTTTCGACAATTTGATCGCTGCCAAGGAAATGCCAGTGACCATCGGCGTCTTCATTAACCCAGGCCAACAAGCAGCTGAAACCGGCGCGCCTCGCAGCAACCGCAGTTTTGAATACGATTCGCTTGGCGACGCATACGCGAAGTTTCTCCTAAACGAACTGCTCCCATTCGTGAAGAAGGAGTTCAAACTGAACATCACAGATGATCCAAATCTCCGTGCCATTGGGGGCATCAGCTCTGGCGCGATCTGCGCGTTCACTGTGGCCTGGGAACGTCCAGACTCCTTCCGCAAAGTGCTTTCGCAGATTGGCTCGTTCGTCAACATCCGCGGCGGCCATGTTTATCCTTTCCTGATTCGGAAGACCGAGCGCAAACCGATCCGTGTCTTCCTGCAGGAAGGGTCTAACGACTTGAACAACCTGCATGGGGATTGGCCGCTAGCGAACCAGAACATGGCTTCCGCCCTGAAGTTCGCGGGCTACGATGTGCAATTCGTCATGGGCGACGGCGCGCATAACGGCAAACATGGTGGCGCGATTCTGCCGGATTCTCTGCGGTGGCTTTGGCGCCCGGTGACGCAACCCCCTGCCCCGCTGACCAAGGACAACCTCAATGGCGATGAAGCTCTCGTGAAGATTCTGCCGGCGCAGGGTGGTTGGGAGTTGGTTGGCGAGAACTACGCTTTCACTGATGGAGCCTGCAGCGATGCGGAAGGTAATTTCTACTTCAGCGATTTGCCCAAGGGCAACCTCTACAAAGTGGGCGCGGACGGAAAGCCAAGCCTCTGGCTGGAGAACGGCCCTAAAGTCAGCGGCATGAAGTTCGGCCCGGATGGACGCCTCTACGCGGCTAGCCAGGGCACCGTGGGCGGCCCACAAAATGAGCCGAAGAAGATCGTCGCCATTGATCCTTCGTCTAAACAGATCACGGACATCGCCACGACTGTGGTCCCCAATGATCTCGTGGTTAGCAAAGCCGGATGGATTTATTTCACGGACACGGGCGCAGGCCAGGTGATCATGTGCCCAACCGACACAAAAGGAATGTCCCGCCCGCGAGTGGCTGCCGGTGGCATCAACAAGCCAAACGGCATTTCGCTTTCAGCCGACCAACGCTTCCTCATCGTCTCCGAGTATGGCGGCAGCAATGTTTGGACCTACGTGATAGCAGCAGACGGCTCGCTTTCCGGCGGGGAGCGTTACATGGAGCTACGCACCCCAAACAACCGAGCAGACAGCGGCGGGGACGGAATGACCACCGACAAGGAGAGCCGCTACTACATCACAAGCCACGTGGGGATCCAAATGTTTGATTGGACAGGCCGTATGGGCGGAGTCATCGCCAAACCAAATGAGAAGGCCAGCGTCAGCGTGGCCTTTGGCGGCGCAAACCATGAGTGGCTCTACGCCTGCGCGAGTGACAAAGTTTACCGCCGCAAGACCCTTACGCAAGGTGCTGTGTTTAACGGGAAATGAGTAGAAGACGTCTGCAGATTGCGCAGATTTCGCAGATTAAAACAGTAGCAACGCTCGGGTTCGGCGAGCGCGCTTTCTTCACGGGCGCCCATTTGCGAAGCTCAGCCACGCGGGACGGCAGCATGAGCCTCGTGACCTCGGCTGCTACCCTCTCTTGGAGGGAGTGGCGAGCGCTTCCCATTGGCCGACCGCTTCGAGCAGGCGTTCGCGAAGGTATTGCTGGTGCTCGGGATTCAGGATTTTGCCGTAATCCCGATGCTTAACGTAGAAGGTGTCGATCGCGGCGCCTTTCTCCGTGGTGATCCGCGCGAGTTCAATATCGAGATCAAGTTCGTGGAAGATTTTGGAGATCGCGTAAAGCAACCCGACCTGGTCTTCGCATTCAATATCGATGATGGTGCTCTCCTCTGAAGTTTCATTATCGAAGCGCAAACTGGTTGGTATGCGCTCCCCTTCGAAGGATTGGTAAAGACGGTTTAGGCGTTTCTGACGGGCAATCAACGGGGTGAGATCGATTTCGTCGATGAGCGCTTCCTTGAGGAGTGACTCGAACTTTTCCTTCTCCTCTTTCTTGGCCAGACCGCCAGATCGGGCATCGGTCACGAAGAACGTGTCCAGCACCATGCCGTCTGCGCGCGTGAAGATCTGCGCGCTCAAAATATTCATCCCTGCGGCGGTGAGCGAACCCGCGACCTTGTGGAAGAGGCCGGCGCGATCCCATGTGCAGATGTGGACGGAGGAATAGCCACGATCGTTTTCATTATGCCAGAGCACGACTGGTTCCAGGGCTTTATCCTCCTCATCGAGCTGCAGGTGCATGAAGCGATGAGCCATCGTCAGGTCAGAGGCGATCTGCCGCGCCGAATGAATATGGAAATAGCGGGGAGGAAGATTTTCGAAATGGGCCTCGATCTCCTCCAGGCTGAAGGTTGGGGGCAAAATTGAGGCGACTTGCTCCTTTAACAGTTCGAACTGCTTTTCCTCAGCGGCGGCGTAACCTTCCGGCCCTTTAAAGAGAGCCATGGTCTTTTCATACAACGCGCGGAGGAGTGTGTCTTTGAACCCATTCCAGAGCTGGTCACTCGTTCCCAGCGAATCAGCGAGGGTGTGCAGCGTGAGCATCACCAGATTTTCAGGGCTTTGAATGAGGCTGGCGAAGTTCCGGATCACCGCAGGGTCATCCAAATCACGCCGCTGCGAAATCTGAGCCATGGCGAGATGGTTCTCGATGATCAGCCGCAAAGTATGGGTGGTGGCGCCATCAAGTTCCATTCGGCGCGCGACTTTAATTGCAATCTCGCCGCCCAGCTCGGTGTGATCCTCCTCCGGCGCTGCTTTGCCCACATCATGCAGGAGCATTGCGAGGTAAAGAACGTTCGGGCGCTCAAGGTTTTGGAACAGCTCGGTGTAACGGCTGAATGGCTGCTCGTTGGCGTCCCAAACCTGGTCGAGCTTCTCGATGCATTTTAACGTGTGCTCGTCCGCAGCATATTGGTGATAGAACTCGTGCTGCACGAGGCAGGTGAGCTTGCCGAACTCCGGCATGTACCGCCCAAGCAGCCCCACGTCGTGCATCGCGTGAAGCGTCGGCGCGACATTGCCACGGGCGTTCAGAATTTCCATGAAGGAGGTGTGAACGTGCTGGTCGCGCCAAACTTCGTTGGGGATTTTCGGCGCTTCATTGCGGATAACCTGCGCGAGATCCGGATGGAGGGACGCGCCGTGCTGCTGCGCGTAAAGAAAGACGCGCATGAAACGACGGGGCTGGTCTTTGAAGACGCGCGGGTTAGCCCAGTGAATTTGCCCTTTGGAAATCTTAAAGCCATCGACAGTCTTCTCGCCGCCGATAGCACGACCCTTCTGCCAAAGGGCGCGCAAAGTCGGAAAGCGGGTTCGCTCGGGCAACAACGCGAGTCGCTCTTCCAGAATGCGGGTGATCAGGTAGATGTTCCGCATGTGGTTGTAGAGTTCGCGCATGAACTTCTGCACGCGCTGAATCGGAGAGCGATCCATGTAACCAAGCTGGTACGCGATGCTCGCCTGAAGATTACGGGTTAGAACATCGACTGGGCGGCCCGCCTGGTAATGCAGCTCGTTCCGCACCCAAAACAGGAACTCATAGGCATCATCGAGTTCCGTCAGCTCGTCCTCCGTGATCAGCTCCTTCGCTTCCAACTCCTTCAGCGTGCGGGTGCGATACTTGAAGTAAGCCATCCAGATGAGGTTCTGGTAATCGCGCATGCCGCCGCAGCCGTTTTTGATGTTCGGCTCCTGCATGCACGCGGAGTTGCCGTACTTCGCGCGGCGTGTGGCCTGGTCTTCGATGCGGGATTGAAGGTAGGCCTTTTCAAAGCCACGCACACACTTCGTGATGACCGCGGCGTTCATATTATCGAAGAGCGCCTTGTCCCCGGCCACTAATCGCGCCTCGATGAGTGAGGTCTTCGATTGCATGTCGCTGTTCGCCGTGCGCACGCAATCATCGATGTTGCGCACCGAATGGCCGACCTTCAGCCCGATGTCCCAAAGCGTGTAAAGCAATCCATCTGCAAGGGCGGCGAGCCACGGGCTTGGCTTGCCCGCCGTGGCCTGGTCGCGCTCATGCAGGAACATGATGTCGATATCACTGTGAGGATTCAGCTCACCGCGCCCGTAACCCCCAATGGCGACGAGAGCGAATTTGGGAACAGAGTGGCCTGGTGTGGGCACGAACTTCTGCACATCCGAAAGAATCGAGCGAAGCAAGAGATCGAGGACGGCGGCACGCGCGCGAGCGACCTCCAGGCCGCCCTTGGCACGGGAGCGATGAACCTCCATCAAACGAGTGTTTTGCGCGTTTAGAAAGTCCTTGTAACGCTTGATTTCCTGGCGCGGCTCGCGGTTAGGCGGAAGCGCGAGCTTCTCGCGGGCGTCAGATTCGATTTCGGCAAGCAAGTTCGGCATCGGAAGGTAAACACCTACGGCTGAGTAAGTAATATCCGAGTTGAGGCCAAACGCCAGCGATTCCGCTGTATGGGGAGCGAACGTCAGAGATTCGCGGTTCACATCTGGCATTCGAACTGCTACTTTCGACCTTCATGAGGAAACCCCCGGCTTATTTCAGGACTATCATCTGCATTACGGCGGCCCTGGCGCAGTTCGGCATGCCAGGAGATCTAAAGGCCTCCCAGATTGAGTCTGTTTCACTCGCTGCGCGCGTGAGCGCCACGCCGTCGGGGGACTCGTCGGTTGTGGACATGACAGCCGATGGCAAACTGTTGTTGGTGATGAGCTCAGCTGCGAACCTGAGCGAGATCGCCACCGAAGGCAGGCACCTGAACTTGTACATCGTCGATCAGATTTCAGGAAAAGTTACCTTGGTCACCAAAGCGCACGGGGCGAATCGCGGAGGCAATGGCTCGGTGGGAGACGCCATGTTTGCTGTAAATGATCGCTGGATCGCGTTTGCGAGCCATGCATCGGACCTGGTGCCCGGCGACACAAACGACGTCGAAGATGTCTTTCTGCACGACCGTCAGACGGGGCAAACCACACTGGCAAGCGTGGCGGGGCAGCCAGGGCTCAGGACGGCTCATTCGGGAACTCCAATCATTTCAAGCAGCGGACGATATATCGTTTTTGAAACGCCGTCCCAGGCGGTGCTGGGGCAAGCTCATACGAACAACTCCTATCAACTCGCCCGCTTTGACAGAGAAACTGGAGCTGTGCGCGTGGTGAGCGTGGGGACAGATAACATACCCGCAGACGGCGCTGCAGGGGCGGCTTCGATCAGCGCTGACGGGGAGATCATTGCCTTTGAGCGCGACGAGCGAGTGGGGCGCAATGTAGGAACGACCGAAGTGTACCTTCGGGATATGCAAGCTGGCGCAAGTATGTGGGTAAGCGCTCAAGCCGCTTCGCTCGTTCGGCAGCAAACGGCGAACGCAACGGAAGTCGTCCATTCCGGCGAACCGGTTCTCTTGCGGGACGGCAGCGCAGTCCTTTTCCGCGCAGAAGCAGAGACGTCGATGCGGGTATTTATTCTAAAGTGGCGGAGGTCTGATCAGAGTTTGCAGATTGTCACTGAAACCGCTTGGGAGGGGGTTGAACCGGTTGGGCCGATCGTCAGCAACGACGGCATCATGATCGCCTTTGGGTCCGCAGGAGGTGGTCTGAGCATTTTGCGAGGCAGCGAGGTGACAACAATTGGGGTGGACGATGAATCTGGATCGATCTCCTGGGCCGCCTTTGCCGCCGACGCCAAAAGCTTAATCTTTATAAGCGACGCCGCGGAAGCGCCAGCGGCTACCAATGGCCACGCGCTTTTATTTAGAGCGGACCTCAGTTCAGGAGACGTTGAAGCAATCACAGCGGGAACAGATGGCACGCTCATTGATGGGGAAGACTTTCAACCGCCCGTTTTTAGCGCTGATGGGAACCTCGTAGCCTTTGAAACAGACTTACCGTTGTCCAGCGATGACTTAAACAGAGCCCGCGATGTGTTCCTCAAGGATATGAGCACGGGGGCTCTCCGATTGGTGACTCAAACGGCAACTGGCCGACAAGATATTATGGGCAATGGGAGCAGTGGCATCATCAGAAATGGAGTGGATGGGACAGGCTCACGGCTGCTGCTGAGGACATTCGCAACTAACCTCGGCACAAATGCTCTTGAACCTGGGCTGCACATTATGTTGAGCGGGCTATCAAGTGGGGCCGCAAGCATTTTGCATGCAGATCCCGGCTTTCCCGACGCGGTGCCGCTGGAGCCCTCGCTGAGCCGGGATGGAAACTTCGCTGCATTTGCTTTTCCGCAAGCGGGGACGGTTCTACTCGGAGCCACATTGAAAAATATAGCGACGGGAGAAACGAAACGCGTGTTCGGCACGAATGCGATGCCAGCGGGCTACGAGTTGACGTTTACTGCCGACGAAAACCTTAACACGTTCCTAGCTGGATACGTCCGTCCCCCACTGGGAGGGATGAGCGGGGTCGTAAACAGAGAAGGAAAACTATTATCCCACGTGACCTCACGCGGCATCCACGGAATGAGCCGCGATGGGAGAGTGATCGCATTTACTTCGACCGGTGGAATTATTCGAAATCTCCTCGGCTCGGCGCAATCCAACACAATTTCTATTAACACACCCATAAGTAGCCAACGCATTGAAGTAGGGAACAACGGAACGCTGTTGTTCAGGGGAAATCAGGGTTGGCTCCTCGTACGCAGCAATGCAAATACAGCGGAGTTGCTGCAAACGAATGTGACAGTGGCTCCGGTCTTGAGTCACTCTGGAACGATGCTGGCGTCGCCAGTTTTCATGGAAGGGAGAGCACGCGGGCTGCGAGTGGATCATTTCGACCTTGGCCTCACCTGGAGGCTCGCTGTGCCTGCGAAGTATAATGGTGCGACCTTCGATGGCTTGGCGCTCAGCCCGGATGCCCAGCACCTGGCCGCGCGCTTGCGTCCTGCGGACAGTGTGGTGACAGGGGCTCCATTAATACTTTTCAACCTGGTGGATGGATCGCACGAAGTTGTGGTCGAGGATCAGTCCCCAAGTCCGGATGTGTTCCATACTCCTGCTGTATTTTCCGGTGATTCGAGGGTGGCCTTCTTCAGCACGACCATGCCGCTTGTGACTAACGATTTTAACGGGCAGGCGGACGTTTATGCCGTGCGGTTGGAAGATCGCGACACTGATGACGATTTCTTACCGGATGCCTGGGAGTTGAGCGCCTTCGGGAATCTGACCGCAGACGGCCTGGCTGATGCGGACGCCGATGGGCAGAGCAACCTTGCGGAATATCGTGGAGGCACCTCACCTGTGAATGCCTCGTCACGCTTTACAGTGGCTGCGCGCCAAAGTGCGAACGGAACTCTGGCAATTGAATGGCCGTCAATCGCGGGGCAAACCTATCAAGTGCAGGCTACGGTTGCCATTCAAGCCGGAGCGACTTGGGAAACGATCGAGACAGTGACGGCTACGGGGAACACCAGCCACACCGTCATCCCTCTCGGCCAGCACAGGGCGGGCTTCTACCGCGTCCTTGTGCAGTAAAACTAAAGGCCCGCGACTGCGGGCCTTTTGCGTAAACCTACGGGGGCGTTGGCGTTACTTCTTTGGCGCCCCAGCGATGCCGATCACACCCATGGCAATGCGGCCGCCAGCGTTGCCAACCGGTTGGCCCCCGTCGTCATGTTTTGCGTGGACAATCACCCCGCGGCCAATGATTGGATTCTTCACGCCAGCAATGCTGATGTTCTGCACCGTGATTTCGTAATGAGCCACGCCCTGGTCATTCGCCTGGAGGTTGCCCAGATCGCCCGCGTGCTTTTGCGAGGCATCTGGCAGCCCGTGCTGGTGGCCCTCGGGATTGTAATGACCGCCCGCGCTCGATCCGTCCTTGGAAGAGGCATCACCGAATTCGTGAATATGGAACGCGTGCTTTTGGCCTGGAGTTAGACCGGTGACATGAGCGACGACTTTCACTTTGTCGCCATCCTGGGTGAAGCGAATCGTGCCCTCCGTTTTATTGCCCTCAGTCGGCTTCAATGTTGCGACTGCTTCCTTGATGCTGGCCCAGGATTGGGCGTGCTGCGCCGCGTTGTGATGGTCCGCGGCGGAAATGTTTACGGTGAGAATTCCAGCGCTCAGCAGCGCTGCCGTTAAAGCCAAAGTTTTCTTCATAATCTCCCTTGTTGGGCCGCGGAAATCGCGGCGCTGGGGGACTCTAGCCAAAAGTTGGGAAACATTCCAGCAGGTTGCAGTTGACGCGCGGGAGCAAAGGTGCCAAAAAATTGGCATGCCGAAATCCGCCCGGGGCAAATCCCGCTCCTCCGACGGTGGTGATCTCCCGCAGCTCACCCGTCGGGAGCGCCAAATCATGGATGCCCTCTATCGCCTGCGCCGCGCTTCCGCAGCCCAAATCTGGGAAGCGCTTCCAGACCGGCCGACCTACACCGCCATTCGCACTCACCTATCATTGCTGGAGGAAAAGGGCCAAATCAAACACGAGAAGGCAGGCGCTAAATATATCTATTCTCCGGTCGTGCCTCGCGAGGAAATGGGGCAGCGCGCCATTGAAGGCGTCCTAAAAACATTTTTCGACGGGTCTGTCGACCTCGTCATCCGCGCTTTGTTCAAGCGCAAGGATGCGCGACTCTCGCGTGAGGAGATCGAAAGGCTGGAGAAGTTGATTGATGAAGCTCGAAAGGAAGGCCGGTGAGTGCGGACCTCTTTTCGGCATTCATCGGTTGCAACCTCTTTGCGGGGCTGTTGTGGGGGCTCACCCACCTGGCCACGAAGCTGATGAGCAGCGCCGCCGGGAGAAATCTTGCCTGGCTGGCTCTGTTTTTAAATGTGCTGCTCTGCGCCGCTTGGTTATTCGGGCCCATCCTGGCTGATCACATCGATAGCGCTTACTGCCCGACGACGATAACTACTATCGCGCTCCCACCCTGGGCAGGTCCCGCGCTTTTTCTATCGTGGGCAGGCGGAGCCATAAGCGTCTTCATGAGAGCCGCGCTCGGACGCTTGACTGCCAATCGCTGGCTCCAGCGAAGCTCCCCATTGCGCCCCAGGGATCTCGCCAAGCTGCGGGCATCGCTTCATGCGGAGCTTCAAGGCCTGGAGGTTCGGATCGCCGCAAAGGGCGATGCTTTGGCGCCGATCACCTGGGGCGTGTGGAAACCTGTGATTCTGCTCCCCGAGGAGGCATATAGTTGGGACGCAAGTCGCCTCCGCGTGGTGTTGCTGCACGAGATCGCCCACGTGCGCCGAGTCGATAATGGCTCGCAACTCCTCGCGCTGCTCGTCTGCGCTCTGTTTTGGTTCAACCCGTTGCTGTGGCTGTCCGCCAGACGGCTTGAGGCGGAGTCAGAAATTGCGGCGGATGACCTTGCCATCGCTGGCGGGGTTAAGCCCTCGGAATACGCGCAGGAACTACTGGCCCTCGCCGCAGGCCTTGGAACCCACCGGGCGCGGCGCTTCTGCGAAACAGCTATGGTCACCCGCTCGACCCTGGAGGAACGCCTGCGAACTATCCTGAAGCAACGCGGAAGCCGTGGAGAGTTGAATGCGCGCTCGCTCATGGCTCCGGCCTCCGTGTTCATCTGCGGGGTCATCGCGCTCGGCTTGCTGGCTTCACAATTAGAGGCCTCTTCCAAGCGGCAGACTACCGCGCAACCTTCCTGCCTTCCGCCATAAGGCTAAAACATTTTATGAATGCCCCATACCTCCCCTGCCCGCTCCGCTTATTGGCTGTCGTGGCCTTGTCTTTCGCGGCCACTACTCAAGCAGCGCGGCTCAAACCCGCGTCCGAGTTTGTGGTGAAGCCCTTCATTGAAACGCAAAACATTTCCGCGTTCACATGGGATTCGGATGCCTCCGTCTGGATCCTGCGGGAGCAAAGCGGCGCATTCGTGATCGAGAGAGCCGCTGCAGCAGGCCAGCTTCAATGGGTCAGCTCTTTCCAACGTCGCGGCAACCAGGGCGGTGGGATGCTCGTTCACGAGCAAAACATTTATGTGGCGGACGGGGATGCTGTCCGTTGGTTCAAGGTGAACGATGGCAAGCATCTTGTGGAACAAACGCCATGGGTGACCCCCGGCACGCTCTTCCCAAGCAGCGCGCATATCGGCGCATTGACCTGGGCTCCGGCTGGCGGGATCACCTTTGCTTACACCGCGGGGCGCGCCAGCGGCGTCGGGAGAGTTGAACCCAGAAGCGGGCGGTGGGATGTAATTGTTAAGGGCCTGAGCGGCGACTTTGCTTACGATCTAAACGGCTTCCCTGTCGCCTCCGATCTGGAGTCTGACCAGCTTTTCATCGTGCGGCATGGATTGGATTACGCCGACGGGTTGCACAACTTTTCCAAGAGCGACCTCTCGCTGCCAACGGACAAATCTCAACTCAAGCCCAGGGCAATCGCGCTCCAGCCAGGCTCCGGTTGGGCTGCTGAAGATCGGGGAACGTGGCTCGTGGCCGATGCCGCCACTTCCACCTTGCAACAATTTGGCGAAGAAGGAGAGCGGCTTAATCAGAAACGCAATCTTGCCCGATGGGAACGAGGGGCCACACCCGTGGACATTCAAACCGGCCCCGACGGCGCTGTTTGGGCGCTCATGCGGGACGAGAGCGGATCAGCATCGATTGAGCGACTTGGCCCGGCAAAACTCATCGAAAAGGAGCCGAGCACAATCAATATTCCCAGCCTCACGCTGCAGGATCTGGCCGATCTGCTGAAGGGAGACAATGCCTGGGCGCGGGATGCAGCCGTGAGAACGTTGGAAAACCGCGAAGAGTTGCGCCAGGCCCGCGGCTTGCACCCGCGCACGCCGTTGGCGCCGATTGTTCGAGACACTAACGCTCCGATCCATGCGCGCGTTAATGCGCTACTGGCAGTGCACCGGGCAGGGTTGCTCGACGAGTTTTTAGTCGAGACCGCGAGCGAAGAGCCCGAGCCCGCTCTCCAGATCTGGGGACTGCTCCTTTTTGGCGAGCGAAATTATCCCACCGGGGTGGCATTCCAGCGTATCATGAAGCTCGCTGGTGGCACGAACAGTCTAAACGTGCGAATGGCAGCAGCTGTAGCCTGCCGCATGTTTGTATCTTCGACACTCGCAGTGGACACACCGCCAAAAGCCATGCCGATCCGCGAGGTGTTTACCGGCGGGCTGCTGAGCACCCTCTGGTTCAGCACCGAAAAGTCGCACTCAGCAGCATTCGATCTTCTTTACTGGAACGCAGTCCGCCCGATCAGCGCGTATGACCCCGGTCATCCAATCGGATTCTTCATGGACGACTTCAAGGAAGGCGTGCCCATTGCCCGCTGGACGCTCGAACTCCTCAGCCAGCAGGTTGCCGAGCACACAGATCCACTCCGCCAGGAGGATGGGGTCCGCATGATGGCCGACTTGAAGCCGCCGCGGATGATCCTTTCAGCTCTTCAGGGCTTGAAGAAAGGAACACCGCGCCAGGCGGTCACGCCAACTGAGACCAGCCTGAACGTCCTCCGGCAATTCGCCAAGCACGAGAATCCGGGGATTGCTGGGCTCGCTCAGGAGCTTGTTGAGAGTTGGGAGCATTATCCGCAGCGGTCAGCCTACTAACGGTTGTTCGTTAGGGTGACCTTTCGCCTCGCCATAACAAAGGACGGCTGGGGAAACGGCCCTTTGCCGCCTTGTCCTTACCATCCGTATAGCGACTTGGGAATTGCGACTGCGCGATAGAACCGTTTCGAATCGGGAGGCAGCGTTGAGTCTGTAAAGGTGTGCGGACTAGTGGGAAGCACAAGTTCCATCAAGGCGGTCCATTGTTCTTGATCGGGTGAAGAAGCGTGCTCGACTAGATAACGGGTGCCGATAGGCCCCCAAAGAGTAAGCTGCCCCGGGATCTTAGCTTCGAAAAGCGACAAGGTGGCCGCCATGCTTTGCATCGGAAACCAGTTAGGCTGGTCCGCGGTTACCGAGTACACGCCAATGTCTGCGCCGCTAACCTTCGGCAAAACTAGCAGGGTATTCGTTGCCCCAGGAATGTCCTGCCCGTCCTTGCGCCATTGGAGGCGGACGTTACCTCCGGGGTCGGCGAACAAGGTCACGTCAGACCCTGGCGCAACCGTGGTGTTGTGAGGGTTTTCAGCGAAATGAGCGATAGCGGGAACGGCTGCGAAACCATATAAGTCCCGTAACTCCCCTGGCAGATCAAGGCCACCGCCGCCGAGCGTGACGGAGATAACAACTGATTCCCCACGATTTATAGTGAGCGGATAACTGTATCCTTTGTATGCGCGCAACTTGATGTTGATGCGCTGTCCCGGAGTTGTCCCCGGAACTTCGACTACCTGGGGTTGGAGGAAGTAGGAGTAAGGACTTTCTTTTGCAAAGCGCAGTCTGGTTGGGATCACTAGCTCGTTCCCTCCCTCGAGGACGACTAATTCCGCTACTGACCTGGCGCTCATAGGCAGGCCGCTCATTTTGCTCACCGGCGCATCAACAACGCCGGTAATCTTAGTGCTGGCCAGCAATGTTCCATTAGTTACTGCGTCAGGGCTGAGTGGCTCAGCGCGCCAATAAACAAACCCCTCGCCGGGTCTAAGCCCTGCCAGTTCCGGCACCCATGTTGAAGTTTCCGCTGACCAAACGTGCACGCGTTGCTCAGTGTTCCGCCACAAGATCAACTCGTCCCCGGGTAGAGGCGCAGGCAGACGTTGCTGCGAACGCGAGGGGAACCCCACGTAATTGTAGCCTCCTAGGAGTTTCGGGAATTCAGGCGGCGGCTCCGTCCCGCTAAAAGTCAGAGTAAAAGGCATCCCTGGATTGCGAATCAAGGCGCCCTCTCCAGGCTTCAACACCTCGTCGGGCGACGTCCACCTGCTTAATTCAAACTGGTTAACGCGATGGATTTGAAAGCGCGCATCGAACGTATAGAGGATCGTCCCCTGGGGCACGTTCGTCCCGAATAGTTCCGCGACAGTGTTACTGCCGTGGTTCAGTTGGTTGGCCCACATTGACAAGCCGCTCGGAATCTCGACGGTGTATTGGTTGGTCTCAACGCCCCTCAAGCGGGATTCGAGGAGAAACGTTGCCATGAGAGCCATGGCAAACCGGCGAAAAGCTCCATTCATCGAGAATTCTTATGGCAGCGCTCACTCAGACTGTCGAGCGTGCAAGAGAGACGGCTCCGCACATTGTATTAGGTCGGCGCCTTGGCACGCGCTGCGTTTGTTTCGGCGACCTGAGCAGCAGGACACGTTTCTCTGTCCTTTTACGGGAGTTGCATTATGTTATCGGCCCAAGTTTTTGAACATGGAAACTCCGATAACGAACGCCGCTCCCACTGCAGGCCCAGCTCCCGCTACGGAAGCGGGGGTCAGCCCCTCTGATTTTATCCGCGACATCATCGCTGCGGACCTGCAGTCGGGGAAGCACCAGAGTGTCGTCACCCGTTTCCCACCTGAGCCGAATGGCTACCTCCACATCGGACATGCGAAGTCGATCTGCCTGAACTTCGGTGTGGCTCTCGAAACCAAAGGGGTGTGCCACCTCCGCTTCGATGACACCAATCCGACCCGCGAAGATGTCGAGTACGTCGATTCGATCCAGGAAGATGTTCGTTGGCTTGGCTTCAATTGGGGGGATAAGAAGTTTTACGCCTCTGACTATTTCGAGCAGCTCTATCAATTCGCCGTCCTGCTGATCAAAGCGGGCAAGGCTTACGTGGATGACCTCAGTGCGGAAGAGCTGATCGAGTATCGTGGCAGCCCAAATGTGCCTGGCCGCGAGAGTCCCTACAGGAACCGCTCAGTTGAGGAAAACCTCGACCTCTTCGCGCGCATGCGCGCGGGCGAGTTTCCGGACGGCTCCCGAACATTGCGCGCCAAGATCGACATGGCCTCGCCGAACATCCACATGCGCGACCCAGCAATTTACCGCATCCGCAAAGTCGAGCATCACCGCACTGGCAACGCCTGGTGCATTTACCCGATCTACGATTTTGCGCATTGCCTGAGCGACGCCATCGAGAAGATCACGCACTCGCTTTGCACGCTTGAGTTCGAAGTGCATCGCCCTCTCTACGACTGGATCATCAACCAATTGCCCGTTCCCGCGCATCCACGCCAAATCGAGTTCGCGCGGCTGAACTTGACCTACACGGTCATGAGCAAGCGCAAGCTGTTGCAACTCGTGCAGGAAGGTTTGGTGTCCGGGTGGAACGATCCGCGCATGCCGACGATTGCCGGGTTCCGCCGCCGCGGCGTCACACCCGAAGCCATTCGCGCGTTCTGCTCGCGCGTGGGGATTACCAAGTATAACGGCCTGACCGATGTGGCCGTGCTGGAGCACAGCATCCGCGAAGACTTGAACAAACGCGCTCTCCGCGTGATGGGTGTGCTGCGGCCGCTGAAGGTTGTTTTCACCAACTTTCCGGAAGGGCAGACCGAAGAACTGGAAGCGATCAACAACCCTGAAGATCCCGCTTCTGGCTCACGCAAAGTTCCATTCACCCGCGAGATTTACATCGAGCAGGACGACTTCATGGAGAACCCTCCGAAGAAATTCTTCCGCCTCACGCCCGGCGGTGAAGTTCGTCTCCGGTACGCTTACATTATCAAGTGCGAAAACGTGGTGAAGGATGATCAAGGGAACGTGACTGAGCTGCGCTGCACGATTGATCCCGAATCGAAGAGCGGAGGAGCCACAGCCAGCCGGAAGATCAAGGGCACCATTCACTGGGTTTCAGCAACACGAGGCATCAAGGCCGAAGTGCGCCTTTACGATCGTTTGTTCACCGTTGAGGAACCGGACGGGAACAAAGATGGCCGTGATTTCAAGGACTTCATCAACCCGAATTCACTCGAGGTGATTTCCAACGCAATCGTCGAGCCAAGCCTGGCAACGGCCAGGCCAGAACTGCGCTACCAGTTTGAGCGCGTGGGTTACTTCTGCCTCGACTCAGAAGATTCGAAAACCGGCTCGCTGGTCTTCAACCGCATCATCTCGCTCAAGGATGCCTGGGCCAAAGAGGCAACGAAGACGCCGTGAGGAAGGTTGCCCCGGCGTTTTGACTTTCGCCGCCCGCTCGGGTAAGGAGTCCCTCATGATTAAGACGATTTCCAAGGCTCTTTTCGGATTAGTGGCTGGGGCATTGATCGCCACCGCCGCGGATGCTCCCGCGAACTTCAAGGTTGGTGAGTTCACTTTCTCGCGCCCGACTACATGGGAATGGCTCCCAGCCGGTGGCATGCGCAAAGCCAACCTGAAGATCCCTGGCGCCAAGGAAACTGGCGAAGTCGTCTTCTTCGAGTTCCCTCCTGGCCAGGGTGGCGCAATCACCCCGAACGTGAATCGTTGGCTCGGCCAGTTCGAGGAACCCCGGGAGAAGATCAACTCCAAGGTTGATAACCAGGAGATTGGCGGGAAGAAAGTCACCTTCGTTTCTGCCGAAGGAACATACAAGAGCGGCATGCCAGGCGGCCCCACGAAGGCCCTACCCAATCACGCGCTGCGTGGCGCAATCATTGAGAGCGATGCAGGGAATGTCTTCATCCGGATGATTGTGCCCAAGGACGGCCTTGCAACGGCTGAGCCCGAGTTCAAAAAGATGGTCGAGTCTGCTTTGAAGAAATAAGCGCGAGCCCGAGTCCTCTTAGCTAAGGAAATAGGTTAGCCCCCTCCTACCTATTTCACGCCTAACAACTTCATCGCGCCCGCTATCTCCTGCGACAGGCTGTACCCACCAACCAGCGTCATCAGGATCGCAGAAATCCAAAGAAGCAGTGTCCAGGTGGAGCTTGGGCGGAGGGAGGAGATGTTCCATTTACGGTGGAAGTACAGCGCGGCCAAAGCCAGCAATGGGAGCATGACGGCCTGAGCAATCGCGCCGACTGTGACTAGCGTCAGCGGCTTGCTGATGGTTAGGAAAAACACCAGGTAGAGAGCCGGCAAGAGCACACAAGCTATCTGCACCACTTTGCCGCGCGATTGCTCGTTCGGAATCTTAAGAACCCCCAGGAGCTTCAGGATGTCTGCGCAGAGCCGCCCATTCGAGGCCGTCGCGATGAACACAGTGGAATAAAGAACCACGAACGCCCCGATCACGAAAATCCAAAGTCCCGCCCGGCCAAAGGATTCCTGATAGAGTTGCGAGAGCGACGGAACCATGTCCGCGTTCGTCATGGCGAGCGATTTGCCGTGGAGCACCGCCGCTCCGAGGAGGTAAAAGGAGATGGTCGCCACCGTGTAAACGACCATGGAAATCCACGCGTCGATCTTCATGATGCGCAGCCACCCGCGCGCCCGTTTCTCCCACGCAGCCGATCCGTCATTCGGTCCGGTGAAGGCGGCGTAGCCTTTCTCCAGGCACCAGTACGGGTAATAAATCAGCTCCGACGCGCCGACCCCCACAATCCCAAACGCCGCGAAAGCCGCCGCAAAGTTGGACGGGAGCTGAAAGCTGAAACCCTCCGCCAGATCGCCCATTCCGATTGAGTACGGCGTTCCGATAAGCCCAAAGACCGCTACCATCGTGCAAATCGTGAAGATCGCCACCATAATGGTCGAAGCCTTTTCGATGAAGCCATATCGGCCGATATAAAGAAGCACCGCGCAAGACCCTGTCACGAGGACCGCCCAGGACGTCGTCGATAACGAACTGCCTGCGAGGTTGAACACTTCAGCAATTGTCCCGATAATTCCCGCGAGTTGGAAAAAGGTCGCGACGAACATCAGCATCCAGATCCAGACCATCCACGAGACTTTGTAGCGCGGCCCCGGCACAGCATCCATCGCTTGCAAGGTCGTCACACCCCGCGTGAGCGCGTGGCGGCCCACTTCGATCTGCACGAACACCTTGATCATGCAGGCAAAGATGATGAACCAGAGCAGCTTGAACCCATGCTCCGCCCCCACTTTGGTCGTGACGATCAACTCGCCAGAACCCACGACGGCCGCAGAGATGATTAACCCGGGTCCAAGTTGTTTGAGGACACCCAGCCAGTGGGTGGGCGGATCTTTAATGGCAGACAAGCGCGCGCGCTCCTGTTCCAGGGCAATCGTCTCGGGCATCGCCGCATGCTAGCGGAGAGTCCGCTCGCCGCAAGAATTCAGAGAGAACGAGAACGTCCGCAAATTGCCTAGACTACACAGATTAAAAGGCCCGAATAGAAGCCAACGATTGCGAAGCAAGTCTCGGCCCGCGCTCTGCTTTTCATTTTGTTCTTTATCTGTGAAATCTGCGGATCTCCTCCTGTTTTCTACCATTGCCGCCGCGTGCTTGCGCCTTGGGAGGGGTAATCCCATACTCGCGCCCATTATATGAAAACGCCAATTCGGGTGGCGGTCACTGGGGCCGCCGGTCAGATCGGATACTCACTTTTGTTTCGCATCGCTTCGGGCTCCATGTTCGGGCCGGACCAGCCTGTCATTCTGCATCTAATTGAGATCGAGCCAGCCCTCCCCACCCTCGGCGGGGTGGTCATGGAACTCGAGGATTGCGCGTTCCCATTGCTGAAGGGTGTCATCCCCACCGCTAGCCTCGATGAAGGTTTCCGTGGTGTGAATTGGGCTTTGCTGGTGGGCAGCGTGCCCCGCAAGCAGGGCATGGAGCGCAAAGATCTCCTCGGCATCAACGGGAAGATATTCATCGGCCAGGGGCAAGCGATCGCCCGCAACGCTGCTTCCGATGTCCGCATTCTTGTGGTCGGAAATCCCTGCAACACCAACTGCCTTATCGCCATGCGCAACGCGAAGGAAATTCCGCAGGATCGCTGGCACGCAATGACACGCCTCGATGAAAACCGCGCCAAAACCCAATTAGCCAAGAAAGCGGGCGTAGATGTAACCGCAGTCAGCAACGTCGCCATTTGGGGCAACCATTCAGCGACGCAATATCCCGACTTTTACAACGCCAAAATCAACGGCCGCCCCGCCACCGAGGTCATCACCGACCAGGGCTGGTTGCAAGGCGAGTTCATCAGCACGGTGCAGCAGCGTGGCGCGGCAATTATAAAAGCCCGTGGCGCCAGCAGCGCGGCCAGCGCCGCCAACGCCATCGTTGATAGCGTGCGCTCCATCGTTCAACCCACCGCCGCCGGTGATTGGCATAGCGTGGCCATCGTTTCCGACGGCAGTTACGGAGTGGAAAAAGGAATCATCTCCTCCTTCCCGATCCGCAGCAACGGCCAGAAGCTTGAGATCGTTCAAGGCGTCACCGTAAACGACTTCAGCCGCCAAAAAATCGATGCCACTGTCAACGAGTTGAAAGAGGAGAAGTCGCTGGTCAGCGATCTTTTGCCGGCCTGATGAGCATTCCTGAATTTTCCGTCCACCTTGCGCGTTGGTGCGAGCTGCCCGTCTTCAGCGCGCGTTTGGTCCCGAAGGACTTCAAAGATCTCTGCGCCCAAGCCGCCGATAGGGGCCTTGCCGGCCTGGTCGTCCCGAGCGGGCGAGTGATGGAAGCGCGGACTTACCTCGAAGACACCGAGGTCAAGGTCGTGGCTGCCATTGGCTTCCCCGCTGGCGCCATGGATGCCGATGTGAAGCGCTACGAGGCAGAAGCCGCTCTGGACAACGGCGCTCATGAGATTGAGCTGCTCGTGGGATTGCACTCCCTGGGCGGTGACTACCCGACCCTGACTCGGGAGTTGCGCGATGTCATCGAGGCTTTGGACGAGGCCCCAATTCGCCTTTCCGTCCCTCTTCACCAACTGCAGCCCGAAGAAACGGAGCGCTTCGTGGAAGTCGTCCAGGAAATTGGCCCCGATTGGGTGACGCTCGATTATGCGCCGGGGTCGATGCCCAGCTTGCCCCTGGTGCTCCAAACGCTGCGCAAACGCATCTCAGCCAAAGTGCAGATCAAAGGGCACGCCCTCCCGTCTGACCCTGGTTCAATGGAAGCCCTGCTCAATGCTGGCGCAATGAAGCTTGGGTTGATCGTCTGATCGGTCAGTGGCACGTTCGTGCGAATGGACAAGCTCGACACACTCAAGCAACTGCTGCGCGGCTACGGCTCCTGCCTGGTGGCCTACTCCGGCGGTGTGGACTCTGTGTTTCTTGCATTTGTCGCCCACCAAGTCCTCGCTCACCGCAGCCTCGCTGTCATCGCAGACTCCCCGAGCTTGCCACGCCGCGAGCTGAGTGAGGCATTGGAAATCGCGCAGAAGTTCAACTTTCCAGTGCGCGTTGTAAAAACGGCCGAGTTCAATAACCCGAGCTACCTCGCCAATCCCACAAACCGCTGTTACTTCTGCAAACACGAGCTGTTCACCGAACTTGAGCCCATCGCCAGGAACGAAAAATTCGCAGTGATTGCTTACGGCGAAAATGCCAGCGACATCGGCGATCATCGCCCCGGCGCCCAAGCCGCTGCTGAGTTTCAAATTCGCGCCCCGCTCAAGGAAGCTGGATTCACCAAGATCGAGATTCGCGAATATTCCGCAAAGCTCGGGCTGCCGACATCCGACAAGCCCCAAATGGCGTGCCTCAGCTCCCGCATCCCGTATGGTGAAGTGGTCGATCCTCGCAAACTTCTGATGATCGAAGGCGCTGAGAACGTGCTCCGCGACCTCGGCTTCTACGATGTTCGCGTTCGTCATCACGAACTAAAGAATGGCGACCTGGCTCGAATCGAGTTGGGCCAATCCGAACTGCCTCGTTTGTTGGATGGCGGCTTGTACAACCGCGCCGCCGCTGCGATTCGGAAGGTTGGCTACGCCTATGTTACTCTCGACCTGGAAGGCTATCGCCGCGGCAGCTTGAACGCGGCCATTCCCAAGGTTGAGCCTCTGCCCGCTGTCCAAGCATAACACTCGCCATAAGCCGCAGCGCTGCGTATTCTGCGGGCAGCCGTGAGGATACTGGTTATAACGAATGTTTTCCCGCCGCATCATGGCGGCACGTTCGACTTCCGCTGCCAGGCGGTGACGGACGCACTAAAGCTTCGCGGGCACGAGGTTAAAATTCTCACTTCAAATCTCGGCCTGAACACCGAGCAGCGCGACGCCGAGATTGAGCGGCGCTTGCACCTTAATGGCGCTTTCGGCGAACCGTCGGTCACCGGCTACAACGACGTTAAGAAAATCGAGGTGCATAACACCAATGTGCTGAGGGAATCGGTGGACGCCTTCCAGCCCGACCTCCTTTACATCTGGAGCCTGAGCGGCCTCTCCAAATCACTAATTTTCAGCGCGCGCAATACCCGCATCCCTACAGTTTACGATGTGGCCGACCAGTGGATCGCGGAAGAAATCAAAGCCGATCCATGGCTTGAGTTCTGGAACGCCCCCTCCCCCGCCGGCGGCTCCAGCGTCATGCGGATGTCTCTCGAACTCATGGGCGGTCGCGGGCGAGTTGATAAGGAAGCGCCCACGCGCATGATGAAAGGGTGCGAGCGCGTGCCCGAGTTATACACCCGCGGCGCTCATCCAGAGCCCGATTCCATCACCGCTTTTCGTTTCGATCGCATCTACTTCTGCAGCGATTACCTGAAAGCTGCCACATTGAACGCGGGCTTCCGCGTAGGACACGCTTCCGTGATCCATCCCGGCGTGAAGGTGGACCAGTTCATGCACGAGATTCGCCCCATGGGCGCGCCTGTGCAGAAGCTGTTAACCGTGGCCAAGCTCGATGACCGCTCCGGCGTCTTAACCGCTGTCGAAGCGTTAAAGCAGCTCCGTGACCGGAACTCCAAAGCCAGCCTCACCATTGTGGGCCGTGGCGAAAGCGATTACGTCGCGCAACTCCGCTCCAAAGTGATCCTCGACCAACTCCCGGTCGAGTTCGCCACAATCGGCCCCCACCCGCGTGAGTTGCTCGCCTTGATGCACAAGCACGACGCCTACCTGCACACGAGCGTTTCGGACGAGCCATATGCCACCACGCCGCTCGAAGCCATGGCTGCGGGGGTGCCCGTGATTGCCACCTGCACGGGAGGGATCGCGGAAATCGTTCGCCACGGAGAAAACGCCCTTTCCTACACCCCTGGAAGCGCCATTGAGCTTTGCTCACGCATCCAGGAGCTGCAGCTCCAGCCTGCCTTGCGTGTGCAGATGTGTGAAACTGCCCAGGCCGAAGTTGCCGCCCAACATAATGAAGTCGCTGTGGTCGATGCCATCGAGGCTTACCTGCAGGAATCGATCCAGATTTGGCAGCACACCTGATCCCCCCGTTTTTACCCTGCTGAATGACAGCTTGATTTTTTTATTGGATCAGGGATGTTTTACCCGATCAAAGTAGAGTTGTTAGAGTTCAGGCTTGGAAAGTCGGCAGGTGGAGGTTCTCTCCAGTGACGGCTTGAAACCCGGTGGTCGGGAACAGTCAGGGGTCTTCTTTTTCTCTTTGAGTTCAATAAATGAGTACTAAACTGTTCGTGGGGAACCTCTCGTTCCAGACCACGGAAACTGAACTGCAAGACCTGTTCGAGGCTTGCGGACCTGTCACCGAAGTCAACCTGGTTATGGATCGCATGAGCGGCCGTCCCCGTGGTTTCGGCTTCGTGACTATGGCAACCCAAGAAGGCGCTCAAAACGCCATCTCGACCCTTCACGGCAAAAACGTGAATGGCCGTGACCTGACTGTGAACGAAGCTCGCCCACGTGAAGAGCGTGGCGGCGGTGGTGGTGGCGGCGGCTATGGCGGCCCACGTGGCGGCGGTGGCGGCGGCGGCCGTGGCGGTGGCGGCGGCGGGCGTGACCGCGGTGATCGCGGTGGCGGCGGCGGGCGCGGTGGCCGTTACTAATCTTTAAAGATTCTCAGAGCCAGGTGCGGCGGCAACGCTTCACCTGGCTTTTTTCATGCCCTGATTTCTGTGCACCCAGGGACAGCTCGCCTCCTCTAGAATTCCTCCCCCCTCAGCTCTTAAGGGT
Organism: Candidatus Methylomirabilota bacterium; assembly: GCA_035627835.1. Lineage (GTDB taxonomy): Bacteria > Verrucomicrobiota > Verrucomicrobiia > Limisphaerales > SXQI01 > DASPKX01. The sequence goes on along the minus strand of DASPKX010000089.1, from coordinate 1,072 downwards.
GTCCCTCCTGCCGTTTAAATCAGTGAAATCTGCGCAATCTGCGGACGTTCTTCTTCCTTCTTGTCCGGATCGCCTCCCCATCTTACGCGCTGAACGACTTCCCGCACCCGCAAGATTGCTTCGCGTTCGGGTTTGTAATCTTAAATCCGCCACCCGTCAGCGCATCCACGTAATCGACCACCGACCCCCGCATGTAATTCGCGCTCACATCATCAACGAGCACAGCCACACCGTGGAAATCCAGGGCATGATCCCCATCACGCTTTTCGTCGAACACCATCCCGTAAGACATCCCGGAGCAGCCACCCTCCTCGATAAACAAGCGCAGCCCCTTGCCTGGCCCTTCCTTGGCCAGCATCTCCTTCACATGGCTGGCTGCGGCGTCGGTCAAAGTCACTACCTGTTCAGTGGTCGCATTCATCCTTCCCTGGAACTTAGGCCATCCACCGCACCACAGCAAGAATTGCTCGGCTTCACTGTCCCAGAGTGGAGATTTCCATCTTAGGCTTCAGCCGCGCCTGGCGTTGTTCCTCCCCGGCTTCAAAGCTCCCGTCCTTCGCCATCCGCAGAAAGATACGTGCGCTTCGGCGTGCTATACTCCTTGGTATCGAACGGCTCCCGATCTCGCGCTGTTTTCAATCCTCCGGGCGTCACACAAATGAAATTCTGATCACCACCGCTTGTTGTTCGCGCGTTACCGCCTGGTAAGCATGGCGCAGGCCGCCGCTGAATCTCACCTCCAACGCTACGGCGGCAGCTTGTTGCAATTGTGCCACTATGGCCTCAGCATGGAACTCGATCCATGGTGTTTAGCGCAACTCAACGACTCGGCATGCTTGCATTGGAGCAGTGGCGAGCCCTGAGGCACGCCGCCGCCGTGGTCGGGGCTGCCCTCTTTTCCTGCTTTCTGCCCTCCTTCTGGCCTGCCTTCAATAGAACGCACCTCGCTCGCCAGGTTTTCGAGATTGGCGTCGAGCCGCTCCTCTTCGTTGGTGCGGTCGCCTCCTTTGTGGGGATGTCTATCGTGGTTCAGCTAGCCTTCTGGACCGGCAAGGCCGGCCAAACCCAGCTA
>DASPKX010000088.1:0-2938 GCA_035627835.1 Candidatus Methylomirabilota bacterium | reverse complement strand
CACGTTCAAGGAATCGGATGATGTGGGGAAATCCCTGACCGCAGACCGGCGCGTTAAGGCGAAGACGAAAGCAAAGAGCGGACAGGGCGACAAGGGAGACCGCAAGACAGTCACCTCGAAGAAAAAGACGTGACGAAAATTGACCGGCGGCACAGCGGAGCTTCACCGCCCTGCGGGCTGCCGGGGCCTCAAGCCTCGGTATTGGGTTATCGAGCACTTGGGCAGGGCCGCTGGCGAACGCTGGCGGCTTTTTCGTTCCTGATTCCGATGTTGAAACGTTGACGCCGCGCAACGTCCTCTCAGAATGTCCCATGTGAGTTCCAATTCCGGCGGCAATAACCTGGCTCATCCATGGCAGCGCAAGCTGCGCGCCATGAAGGTTGGAGACTCTTTCGTCACCAGCGTTTACTACATGACGAACATCTACATCGCTGCCAAGAAGGTCGGCTGCAAAGTCACCCGCAAAAGCCTCAAGCGAGTTTGCCCGGAAACATTCACCACAGTCGTCGAGGTGTTTCTCGTGAAGTCACCTCGAAAGCAAAACCGCGCTCCGGCTAACGTCCGGAGCGGTAGGCCAAGAGCAACTCGGGATGGTGCAACCGAACCGCACTCAAAATATCAGCGGGGGAACTCGAACCCTGAATGACCATCAGTTGCGCCAGAACCTGGCTTTCCTGACGCGAAGGAACCGGGTCTTGCGCCAATTGCGCAGCAACCGATAGCCCAGGCTCGTTATCCGAAATGGAATGGGTTCGTCCAATTGCAGACACAACGTTTTGCGGCACGTCGTTTTCATTTCGAAGTGCTCCGTTGATGCAGCCTTTGAGTGACGTGAGCAACTCTCTTTACGGTTCCTTTACAAAGCCGACTCTGTCGCCAAACCGCCTGTGTTGCTGTTGACCTGACCCCGAAAAGCTGGACGTGACAAAGCTGGAGTTCTGCTGCGAAGGAAAGTGAGCGAGCAGAACATGAAGAAGAGCAGATTCAGCGAGGAACAGATCATCAATATTCTCCGCGAGACGGAGGGCGGGCAGACGGTGCAGGCCGTTTGTGCGCGGCATAATCTCTCAGTGGCCACCTTCTACAGTTGGAAGAAGAAGTTTGGCGGCATGGATGTGAACGAGGCGCGGCGCCTGCGTTCGCTGGAGGAGGAAAACAGCCGGCTCAAGCGATTGGTGGCCGACCAGGCGGTGCAGATCCAAATCCTTAAAGAGGTGAACTCAAAAAAGTGGTAAGCCCGTCGCAGAAGCGGCGGGCAGTCCAACTCATCGTGGAAGAGAACATGGGCACGACGGCGGAGGCGTGCCGGGCGTTGGGCCTGGCGCGATCGAGTTTTTACCTGACCAGCCAACTGAGCGGGGAGAGCCGAACGATGCAGAGGGAGATCAAAGCGTTGAGTGAGAAGCATCCGCGCTATGGCTACCGGCGCATCACGGTCTTGCTCAGAAGAGATGGCCACGAAGTGAACGCCAAGCGCGTGCAGCGGGTGCGGCGCAGGGAAGGCCTACAGGTGAGTAAGAAACAGCGGCGGATGCGGCGTGTGGGCGAGTCCACGGCCCAGCGCCAGCGGGCCACGCATCGTGGTCATGTGTGGAGCTGGGACTTCGTGGAGGACCAGACCGAGCGCGGCACACGCTTTCGTGTGCTGACATTGATCGATGAGTTCACGCGCGAGTGCTTGGCCGTGCATGTGGCGTGGAGCATTCGCGCGGTGGATGTGATCACGGTGGTGGAAGCCGCGATGGAACGTTTTGGCGTGCCGGGGCACTTGCGCAGCGACAACGGCCCGGAGTTCATCGCCTATGCGATCCAGGACTGGCTGAAGAGCAAAGGAGTGAAGACCATTTACATCACGCCTGGCAGCCCATGGGAGAACGCATATATCGAGAGCTTCCACGATAAGCTGCGCGATGAGAGCCTGAACCGGGAGCTGTTCGGGAGCCTCTTGGAGGCGCAGGTGATCATTGAGCAATGGCGCTTGGAATATAACGGCTTGCGGCCGCATTCGTCATTGGGCTACCAGACGCCCGACGAGTTTGCGGCGGCGCACGGTTCTTCGCGACTGCGGTCGGGCTGCGCCCTCCCTCCGTCACGAAGAACCGAGACAAACAACAACATCAAACCCAGGGCAGGACTCCAGTTCTGAGGTGCCCAGTAAGTGGGGTCAGGTCACTGTCCCGATTGAATCACGCATACTCATCACATGCGCGCGGGCTCTCCCAAATCAAAGTCCCTGACGTGGGCACAGCGGCTGAAGGCGATGCGGGTTGGCGATTCATTCATCACCAACGCGGGGTCCATGAAAAAGCTCTACATCATCGCGCGCCGACTTCGTTTGAAGTTGAAAGCCGCCAGCCAGAAGCAGGCGTGCCCGGTTACCTCATCGGCGCTGGTGCGCGTCGAATTGATTGGTGGCCGACGCAGCGGTAAAGCATCACCGATACGCAGCCAGCGAGCGGTGGAGTGGCGAGAGCGTCGAAAGACCTTCTCTGTCCCGCCCGTTCATCCTCTTGAAAGCGCGTTTGCGCCCACCTCTGCCGAGACGCGAACCCCGCCGAGGCACTGGCAGAAGTTGCTGACGGGTTTGAATTGGGATGAATCCTTTGTGGCTCCAGCCGCGATGCGGACTACGATTTACAAGGCGGCGAAGCGTCTGGGCCTCAACGTGAAAACCCGTGGAACTGGCGGCTTTGATGTTGCGACGCAAACGCCAGAAATGCGCGTCTCATTGGCAGCAAAGGCAGGACGGGTTGGCAGGCCGCGTCTTGAAGAACGATTTCAGACGCCAACTGCATTCCGTCGCACAGCGTTGTAACCGATGACGCGATTTCCATCGCTGACGAACTCGCGCAGGACACTCAAGCGCTCAGGTGTGAGCTGGCAGGCGACGGCGAACGGTTTGCCCGGTTGCGTCGCGGTGAGATAAAGCACGTGTGGC
>DASPKX010000087.1:0-9752 GCA_035627835.1 Candidatus Methylomirabilota bacterium | reverse complement strand
TTCCTTGGGCGTTGTCGGAGCGTAACCGTGCTCCGCAGCCATGCCTTTAGCGAGACCTTCAGCATAGGCCGGGAATGCTGGCATGCGTGCTTCGATCCAGGGACGTGGTTTGTATTTAACTTTGCCCGCGATAAATTCTTCGGCCCACTCCGGACGCAGTTTTCCACCGAGGATGTCCACGTGCGGAATCAGCTCGATATGGCCGTGGCAACCGGCGCAGTTGAGCGTTTGGGCATAACGGCTGGCAAACTCGCGCGCGACCGGCCGCTCCAGGCTGGAGAGCCCAGTGGCCGCAAAGGCGCGAATGGCCTGGCGCTCTTCCTTCGTGAGGTCGAAACGAGGGGCTTTCGAGGTGGAGCCATGAGCGTCGGCGAGGCAGCCTTGTTCGGAGGTCAGCTTAATAGCGGGGGCTTTGAATTGGTTCTCGAGCTTCGCGGTATGGCAGTTCAAGCAGCCGCTGGTCTGAACAATATTGCGGCCTTTATCGACGAGGTCCGCCGGTGCCGCGGGGCTTTGCTTCGGGGCAGGCGCTTTGCTGCGCAAGAAGGCCGCCACATTCTGCGCCTCCGCGTCGGTGAACTTAAAATTGGGCATCTTGATCCACTTGTAATGAGCGGCTGGATCTTTAAGGAACGCAAGGAGGCTGCCCTCCGTGAATTTCGCGGAGACCTGGCTTAGGGAAACTTTCGTTGGATCGTTCTCGTTCGAGTCCGGCGCGGTGTGACACGCGGCGCAATGCAGGGTCTGGAAAAGGTGCTGGCCTGCTTCCGCTTGTTCGGAAGTGGCAGCAGTTGAAGCCGAGCCAGCCGGAGCATCGGTCGCTTTCAGTGATGCAAGGAAAGCGGCGGCGGCTTCAGCGTTCGCTTTGGCTGCGGGGCCGTGGAACATCTGCGGCATCTGCGCGCGAGCGCGGTTGGTATGCGGGTTCTCAATCCAGGCAGCCATCCACGCAAAATTGCGGCGCGAGCCGATGCCTTCAAATGTCGGCGCATCCATCTTCAGCTCGGGCGTTCCCTGCCCTTTGGGAGCCTGGTCGGAATGGCATTGGAAGCAGCGATGCTCCAGCGCAAGGTGCCGCCCCAAACGAAGCTGTTGGCCGCGCTCCACAGCGGGGGTGAGAGCTGGCTTGAGAGCGGAAGTTGGTATGGGGCCGGCAGCGCCTTCCTTCGGAATCCAGGTGACACGAATGCGGGCGTCGCCGGAAGCCGGGCTGGTGTAAGTGGCAACAAAGGAGTTAGTGCCTTTGTTCAGGCGGGTTGGTTTGGCCGCAGTGAGCACCCCGTTGGTTGCGCCTTCCAGAATGACCGCCCCATTGATTTCCAGCTTCAGCGCGCCGTTCAAAGAGGCGGTGAATGTGTAGTCGCTGCGGAGATCCACACTTACGAACCCGCGCCATTCGGTTTGGAACTTGCCGGGAGCGAGGAAGGGGGTTGGCGCTTCGCCAGCGGGAACGTGGAGCCACACGTTCGACAAGATGGTCGAATCCGATTGGCCTCCAGCAGTAAAGGTCGCCGCTAAACCCGCGTCGTCCTGCGCGCGCGTTGCGAGCGAAGCTGCGAGGAGACTCAGAGCTGCGAGGCTTTTCAGGTTCTTCAGCAAGGTCCTAACCATATTCTGCGTGGAGCTTAACGGGTGCGGCTGATTTGCTCAATGCGCCGCCGTTTGGCGGCGGCGCGTTGCGGTTACTTCTTACTTGGCAGCGATGCCGACGTCTGGAACTTCGTGAATCGTTTGCAAAGTTTGCTGCTCAATGGGAGTTCCATCCTTGGCCTTGAGCATGAACTTGATTTGCATCTGCATCACGGGAGCGAGATCGGCCACCTTCAAGGTGACGCGCTTGCCATCGGAGGAGAGCTTCGCTTCGGTGATTTCGACGGTGTCCTGACCGCGCTTCTGCGGATTAGCGACGGAGAACTGACCGGAGCCGTAGTCGCTGGAGCGTTTGTAGTTCCAGCGTTTAGCGGAGTAATTCTGCGGATCCTTGGCTGTCTCTTCATCAAGCGGTTGTGAGAAGGTCAGGTGAATGCCTTCCCTGTTCACCGCGACGTTCTGCACAGTGTAAGTCGGTTTGCCCGTGTAACGAACGCGGTCGAAGCCGGTGATCTTGGCAGCTTTAGTCTGCCACCCTTGCAAGCCAGCCACATAGAGTTGGCCGTCAGCGGGATTGAACTTTCCGCGCATCGCGGACGAAGAGAAGCTCACCGGGAATTTAACCACCGCCCCCTGGAGTTTGCCGCTGCCGAGATTTTGCTTCATCACGTGGTAAAGCGCGCATTGTCCGTAGGAAAGGTGAAGCAGTTCGCCTTTGTATGGGCCCCATTTGTCACTGGTGACCCAAACCTGGCCGCCCCCGGAGTTATCGAACTCATTGTGGGACATCCAGAGAACAGGCTGATTGAATTCAGGAACAGGATTCTTGTGCGCGAGATCTTCCACGCCGTAGAAGCCGCCTTCCTTAACCCAATTGAGCGGGCAAGCAGGAATCCATGTGCCCTCGTTGTCACCGGTAGTCACCTGGCCGTCAGGGCCGACGCCGATGCCGTTCGGAGCCCGGAAACCGGTGGCGTAAACGGAGAGTTTTTTGCCGTCTTTGCTAACCTTGAGCAGGCTGCCAGCATGCGCGGTGATTTCGCCGTTGCCGCCGCCGCCGCCAAAGCCGCGGCCACCGCCGCGGACTGGGCCCGCTTTCGCGAAGTAGAAGTTGCCCTGCTTGTCTGTTTGCAGGTCGAACACAAATTCGTGGAAACCCTGGGAAGAGGTGAGCTGGTTGTTGAAGTTCTCGTAGTAATCCGCTTCACCATCTTTGTTCGTGTCGTGGTAACGGGTGATCTGATCGCGGCCGGAAGTGTAGATGACGTCGTCAACGATCTTGAGTCCAAGGGTCTCGTACCCGCCGGACGCAAAACGGCGCCATTGCAGATTCTCGAGTTTGTCGTCGATGCCGGAAAGAATCCAGATGTCGCCGTCCCATGTGCAGAATGCGGCGCGTTTGCCGTCTTTGAAGAAATCAAAGCCGCCGAAACGGACGCGACGCTTCCAAGGGTTATCCGTCGGAGGGGTGAGTGTGTCCACGACGTAAGCGCCTTCGCCAGGGCCGACGACGCCTTTGGTAATCACAGGCTCAGGCCAGCGAGGTGAGCCGCCTTTCTTGAAGTCGGCGATCGGTGGAACCGACTTGGTCAGAGCTGCGAATGCGGCTTCATTGGTCTTCGCTCCGTTCCAGAGGACCGTGGCGAAATCTGATTTGTTCGATCCTTTCGGGAGGCGCAGAACGACGCGGCCGCCATCGAGAATTTCAAGTTTCGCATTCTTCGGCGCGCCGACGAGAGCAACCTTGGTGACGGAGTCCCCGGACACGAGGGTCGCCACATTCTCCTTAACTTCCCCTGCCCCCTGCGCATCGCAGATCAAAGCGGTGAGAGGCGCTTGAGCTTTTTCGACTCGGAAGGTGCGGGCGAAGCCGGTTTGGCCGTTGCTCTCCACGCGTGAGGCTTGCTCGTAAACTTTGCTGCCATGAACGGTGTAGGAGAGCACCACGTTCATGCCGACCACATACGCGCCGTCCCAACGGGCCCATTCCTGGGGCAAGGGGCCGTACGGTTCTGTGCGCGGGTCGTTGAACTGCCCGTTCTTGTCGGCCCAGCCGGGGCTTTGGCGTGTGCCGAAAGCTTGCTCCCCTTCAATGGTTGGATAACCGCCGTGGGCGCCGTCGAACGCCACGCCATGCGCACGGATGTAGCCCCCGGTCCAACCTGCCGTGTAGCGGAGCAAATCGGTGTCGAAGGCAACAGCGGCGTTGTCGCCAAGGCGAATGGCCATGCCTTTATACGCAATGTTCTTTTCAGGCCACTTCGCTCCAATGCAGGCTGTGGTGAACGGGAAATCAGTTTGAAGAAGGTTGGAGCGCGGCTGGGCGGATGCGCCTTGCGCGGGAACGGCAAGAGTCAAGGCGAGCGTCAGGGCGCCGGCGGCGGACGATAATTGGGTGAGCATGTTCATTCGGACCTGGTTGTTCCTTTTATGCAAAGTTCGGCGAATTGGACGAGTCGCGGCTTCGGAAATTCATGAGCAAGTCACCGGGTGAGCCGCTCCTCCAAAGCAGGCGGTTTACAGTTCCGTTCCCGAGCGAGGCTGTCAAGGGTGGTGAACGGCCTGGCAGGATTTAACACAGAGGATTCGTGAGGAGGAAAGGAGGCACAGAGGCAGGAACGAGGAAATTGCGTGGCATGTTCCCGCCGCGCTTTGTAAGAGTGTCCTTAACAATGAAGAAAGGTAAGCAGGCCTCGAAAGCCACCGCAGCAGCTGACGCGACGATCCCGGGGGCAGGTGTTATCAGACGCGCTTGGATCGTTGCGGCGGCGATTAGCGCGTTCCTGGCGTACGGGAGCTTTACCGGCAAGTATTTGCCTGGGTGCGACGCAGGCGGCAATTGCGCCGATGTGCTCGGAAGCAAATGGGGCTACACCTTCGGTGTCCCGGTGAGTGTGCTGGGGCTGCTTGTGTATGCGGCGGGATTGATTGCGCTTGGGAAAGGGAAACTTACTTGTGAGCGAAGGAGCGCGGTGGCGGCGGTCTCGTTGATCATTCTGGCCTCCGTGGCTTGGTTTGTGGCGGTGCAGTTGCTGATATTGAAGAAGTTTTGCCCCTGGTGCATGGCGGCGCATCTGGCGGGAGCGACGGGCGCGGTGTTGGCGCTGCGGAATATTGGGTTCGCGCGTATGGGCGCCGTTCCCATTTGGGCGACGGCCGCGGCGGTAGGGTTGATGATTACAGGGCAAAAGTTTGGGAAGGCCCCTGCCCCGCTTGTGGGCGCGCGAATGGAGCAGAATTCGGGCGCTGCGAACCGCGAGGATGGTAAGCCCGCTCGCGAACTGCCCCTGCATGGGGGTCAGGTTGTGTTGAACTTGAATGATGTGCCGATCACTGGGTCGCCAACGGCTCCGTATATTTTGGTCTCGCTGTTCGATTACACATGCCATGTTTGCCGTGATCTGCATGGGTTGCTGCACCAGGCGTATCTGGTGAATTCGAATAAAATGGCCATTGTGCATCTCCCCAACCCGCTGGATGGAGCGTGCAATCCCTTGATTCGCCAGACGCAACAAGCGCATATCGGCGCGTGTGAGCATGCGAAGGTCGGCTTGGCTGTGTGGCAAGCGGACCCGACCAAGTTCGACACATACACCCAGCAGGTGTTTGGCCCCGCGCAACCGCAACCGCCGAAGGAGAGCGAACGCCTCGGAGCCGAGTTGGTCGGGGCGGAGAAGCTGCGCGAGAAGCTGAATAATCCCTGGAGCACAAACGTGCTCGGGACGTCATCCACACTCTACAAGCTAAACTCCCAGAAAGTTGGAACAACCAAGATGCCGCAGATCATTCTGGGCCCAAAGATTTACGCAGGCATCTTCCGTGCGGACCAATTAAACGCAGCCCTGCGCGAAGCGGGATTGCAGCCGATATTGGAGCTGCATTGAGCTTCCCCCTTGCCTAGCGAACGTTCGCAGCGCCTTTAATCCACGCTTCGTTGAAGTGTGCGTGTTTGATGCTCTTGCGTTCCGGGCCGCCTTGCTCAGCAGGGTTTAGATGGTGGCTGTAAGTCGCGTGAAGGCTCCCGTCTTTGGCCTGGATGATTGAAGGATAGTGATAGCGGCCATGCGGCGCGTCATCAGGATCGCGCTCCAGGTGCCGCTTCCATTTCCAAGTGCGTCCTTCGTCGTCCGACAAGCTAACGGCGAGTGAATGGCGGCCATTCTCCAGATCGTTGTTGATGAGAACCCAGTTCCCGTTCCGCAGAGCGATAATTTCAGCCCCTGTGCCGGAGTTTGGATGCACAGAATCGGTCACCGGGCTCCAGGTTTTGCCCCCGTCGTGGGACTCGCTTTGATGCAGGCGCTTTGGGGCGGGGCCATTGTCGCGCATCAAAGTGTAAAGGGAGCCATCTTTTCGTTGGACGATGCTCGGTTGGATGTTGCCAGCGGCGATGAGTGGGTTGCTGACGGTCCAGGTTTTGCCCCAATCATCGGTGAGCGCCATCAACGAGAAAGAAAAGCCATCGGAATACAGCGGCACGATCATCCGCTTTTCTTCGAGGATGAATGGGTGGGCGCGGGTCATCCAGCCGAGGCGGCGGGTGAGTTTGTTGGTCGCATCGTGCCGCAAGCGGGAGACATATTCCTGAATGCGACTCTGGTACTCACGGGGTATATCCAGGTGATTGGTCGACTGGACCTTGTCCAGGTAAGTGAGAGTTGCTTTGGCGAAGTCCTCCCCCGGCGTGACATGAAGCACCTCCGTGCGCTCCCAACGGGGAGAGCCGGGGCGGCCATAGTCCGAGGAGACGTGGAATTTCATGAGCGCGCTTTCCCACAGATTGGCGAGGATGGTTGGGTAAAACAGCCAGAGGCGACCCTGCGGATCGATGATCATCGCGCAATTCGTATCCGGGTAGTCCGGAGTGTCGGCCATGGTGAACGGCTTTTCCCAGGAGCTTTGACCCTTGCGTTTGCGCGAGCCGAGGATTTGAACGTCGTCGGCAGTGCGCTCGCCGGAGCCATAAAACCAGCAAACAATGAGGTCTCGATTGGGCGCTTCGACAATGCAGGAGCCATGCACGTGCAAGCGTTGGTGCGGGAAGATGAAGTCGGTGCGGAGGAATGGCTTGTCAGAGCCGCGAGCATCAGTAAACCCGAGCAAAAGAAACCCAAGAAGGAAGAGGCTGGCGCGCATGGTGGTGCCTGGAGGTATAGCGAGGCGTAAGCCGGAAGGAAAGAACTGACATACCACCGCGTGATCGCCTGAAGTCGCGGCAGAATGCTCCATGTTGAAGAGGGCTGAAGAGAAGTTGCCATAAAGGCGAGCACAGCTGCTACCCATCGCCTCCTCCTCCGAGCCCAGCCAGAGGCCAGCGCGCCAGCCCGCCCGCGCCCGCAGCAAGCCCCGCCAACACGCCGTTAAGATGAAGCCGCAAAGGAGCGCGTTTTGGCAACTGGCGGTGCTCGTTGGTGTGGTGGCCCTGCTCCTGTTCCTTTTCCCAGGGGCGGTGGCTTTCGCGGAGCGCGCGGCGCGGAACGTGCGTTATCTTTGGTGGATCGTGCTTCTCCTCGCGCTCGCGATTTGGCTTATTTCGGGTGCAACGCGGAGGCCCAAATAGCGCTCCGTTATCCGGTCTCGCCATGGCTGGGAAGGAGGAGTTCCGGGAACGGATGGCGCGTTGATTGTGGGAGGTGCTTCCTCGGATGTGCTCGTGCGCGTGGATGCGGTCACAGCTGAGCACACGGTGTTGGTTGAACGACGCCTCGAATCTGCCTCCTGGTCGGACTCCACTTTGCAGCCGCTGGCGAACGGGTCAGCGCGCGAAGTCAATGTTGAAGCTGTCGGAGAGAAGCAGTTCTTCCGCCTCCACCAGAGGTGAGGCCTGGGTAGACGATTGCGCATCTGGGCAGTTCGTCCAGCTAAGCACGATAGGACCATGCGCTGTGTTAGCCGGTTTCAGCAAGGCCGTAGAGGCAGATGCGAGCGTGACGGGGGTCAGAGCTTGCTACAACGTGTTGTTGAGAGATCTTCAGATGCAGCCCTATCGCGACTCCTTCCTCGACTTTTCACGTAAACTGTGGCGTCCACGCACAGCTACCTTCGAAAACGAAGCGCCCGATTTCTGCCCAAAGACTTGCGCAGCGCGCGGGTAATGTTTGCCATTCGTTCGCGCCCCACCGCTGAGTTAGATTGTTGATCGTAACGAGGTTAAGACCAGGGACGAGCTTTATAATGCATCGGCACTCTTTTACATTGGAGCAAAGCAGCTCACTCATACAAGATGGTAAGAGATTCTTCGCGAGATCAAGCTGCTTAAACTTATCCAACCAGAACTTTCGGGCCGGTGCGTCCACGCTCATGGATAAAATCCGTGCAAGAACCAGGCCCTCCTTCAGGTCAAAGAAGTTTCGGTATTCGTCGCCTAGTTCGGATAAAGCTCGAAGCAATTCACGGCCATTTTGGTCAAGGCTGCATGCCTCAAAAAGGCATGTGTCTGGAATGATATTCTCAACGTCTTTACACGGAATAACAAATAGCCGTTTTAATTGGCAACTGGACTCCGTGTACGCTGTTTCCGCCGCACGTGCAGTCGACCCTGCCGCTCCTGTGGGAGCATCTTTATCACTGTCCACTATCACGAGTACAAGTCGAAGACACGGGCTTAGAATGTGGCTGAGTACGCGACCGGTGTTCGCCCCACCCCCGGGCTGGGGTTCATTGCGGGTTGGGATCTGGGTCATCCCAGACTGCCATTTGTAATAATTTGCGCACGCATTGTACGCGTTCACGTCCGTGAGGTCTTCACAAAGCAGCACTGCAGGCTGAATCGCTGCTGTGTCTCGAAAGAGCGTAATTGGCACCTTGACAACGGTTTTGCCGGTAGTACTGAACGTTTCCATTACGTGGGTGGGTAACATAGCTCTGACGTGCCAACCTAATCGTGTGGGTAGAGCCATCAATTGCGGCGAGGATTCACTGATTCGCCTGAGGGTTGCCTTTGTTGCGTTCCCCAGTCCGGGGATTTGTGCGAAGCGGGCTAATGTTTGCCTACTTGCCGCTACTATGTGTTTTCCTTCGCGGAACGCAGTGGCGAGATTTTCAATAGACTGACGGACTTGACCGTCATTGTCGGAAACTGAGCGAACTTCGTCGTCGATTTCGATCAACATAGTTGCGGCACTCCTGGCTCACATTTCTTCACTCAAAAAGAACCCGGCTGGCCAGTTCTCCAAGAAACCCTGCTCGCTATATCTCGCGACACGAAGCTGGGTCTCAGTTTCCTGGTGGTTGCGTTCGAAAACGAGGATCTGCACCTCTTCTGGATTGATTTTTCTTTCGAGTATGAGGCTGCCGACTCGATTGACGATAGTCTCGCTGTGAGTTTCGATGAGCATAGTAAGAGACCGTTTTGAACTTTTAGCTCTCGAAACGGCAGCGACAAGCATGTCTGCTATTCTGGCTTGGAGGCGCGGGTGAAGATGAAGTTCTGGCTGCTCAATGGCGACAATGTCACCGATTTGAAAGCGTTCGATTGGGTCCGTATAAACGAATCCCGCAGATTCGGCTTGCACGACAGCCCTTCGTGGTGGCCGGTTTAGGGACCATATTTGAACGATAACTGGCAACATCTGTGAGAACCCGAAGCCTACATCCGCGATATTGTAGGTTACCGAACCTCCGTCCATATGAAGCATTAGCGATATGTGGGGACCATCGCCCTTTGCGCTTATGGAAAAACCAAAGTGGAGACGGCACCAATCGTTAAATTCATTGGTCTCGTTCCATGTAAGACTGCGCAAGAACATAGCAAGGTTACCTCCTTGGGGATCGGCTTCGTCTACAGCCAAGTCTTGGTGTCGGTAATAACGTTCCGCAGTTGCCCGAATGGGAGCTGTATATCTGACCGCGCGGAACAGATTCGTGAGTATAGCGTCGGTCTCTGCAAGAAGGTAAGGCAAAGCGACTAATGTAATAGACTCCCGAAGAGCTTTGAAGTCGGAGCTTGAAACCTGCAATTCCGCAACACGTGAACGAAATAGGTCGCCGAGTAACTTCGTTTCCGCCAGCATTCGGAGTTGTTTTAATTGGACCCCAGCGGAACCGAGCCCCAAAATCCGAGCAGCCTTCGAAACATTCTCCGGATCGACTTTGCCGGAGTGGAACGGTCTCAGGGCGCTTCGTAACAAGGCTTTAAATGGATCCTTGCGCCGTATCTCTGC
>DASPKX010000086.1:0-6725 GCA_035627835.1 Candidatus Methylomirabilota bacterium | reverse complement strand
AGGGTAAACCACGCCCAAACGGCAGCCGCGATGGCCGAGCATCGGGTTGAACTCATGCAGTTCAGCCACGCGCTTGGAGATCTTCTCTGGGCTGACGCCGATCTTTTCCGCGAGAGAGTTGATGAGGCTGCTCTCGTGCGGGAGGAACTCATGCAATGGCGGATCGAGGAAACGAATGGTGGCTGGGAAGCCCTTCAGTTCAGTGAAGATGCCGATGAAGTCTTCGCGCTGATAAGGGAGGAGCTTCTTCAGGGCTTTGCGACGCTCGTCGGTGTTCTCAGCGAGAATCATTTCTCGCATCGCATCGATGCGGTTGCCTTCGAAGAACATGTGCTCCGTGCGGCAGAGGCCGATGCCCGTGGCGCCGAACGCGACCGCGTTCGCTGCCTGCTCAGGTGAATCCGCGTTGGTGCGGACTTGCATACGGGTGACCTTGCTGCACCATTCCATGAGCTTCGCGAAATTCTGGTAGGTCTGGCTCTCATTGGCTTTGAGGCTGCGAGCCACGAGAACCTGCACGATTTCAGAAGGAGCGGTCTTCAGCTCACCGGCGTAAACTTCGCCAGCGGTGCCGTCGATGGAGAGGAAATCCCCTTCTTTGAAGACTTTGCCGTCAACGGTCAGGGTCTTCGCGGCGTAATCCACTTGCAACGCGCTGGCGCCGCAAACGCAGACTTTGCCCATCTGGCGAGCAACCAACGCCGCGTGCGAGCTGACGCCGCCGCGAGCGGTCAGAATGCCTTCGGCAGCGATCATGCCGCGCAGATCTTCCGGAGAAGTTTCGACGCGGACGAGGAGCACCTTTTCCTTGCGGTCAGCGGCTTCAACAGCGCGCTCGGCGTTGAAGTAGATGCGGCCAGTAGCAGCGCCGGGACCTGCGGGCAAACCTTTGGCGATGACCTTGGCGGCTTTAACAGCAGCGCGGTCGAACACTGGGGCCAGAACCTGGTCGAGCTGATCGGCTGGAACGCGAGTGACAGCGTCTTCCCAGGAGATGAGCTTCTCCTTGACCATCTCAACTGCAATGCGAACAGCGGCCACGCCTGTGCGCTTGCCGTTGCGGGTTTGGAGCATGAACACCTTGTCCTCTTCGATGGTGAACTCGAAGTCCTGCATGTCCTTGAAGTGGGATTCAAGAACCTTGCGGATGCGGTCCAGCTCATCGTGAGCCTTAGGCATCGTGTCGTGCAAACGAGCCACTGGCTCTGGAGTGCGGACGCCAGCCACGACGTCTTCGCCCTGGGCGTTGATCAAGAATTCGCCGTAGAAAACTTTTTCGCCGGTTGCAGGATCGCGGGTGAACGCAACGCCGGAGCCGGACCGCTCGCCCGTGTTGCCGAACACCATGGCCTGCACGTTCACGGCAGTTCCCCATTCGCTAGGGATGTTGTATTTGCGGCGATAAACGATGGCGCGATCGTTCATCCAGGAGCCGAACACAGCGCCGACAGCGCCGCGGAGCTGCTCCCATGGGTCGCTTGGGAAATCCTTGCCGGTGCGCTGCTTAACGAGCTTCTTGAAACGCTTGACCAGCTCCTTCATGCCGTTCGCGTCGATGCGGGTGTCCTCGACCTCGCCATCGCCGAACAGCTCATGCTTCAGCTCTTCGATGACCGTTTCGAATGGCTCATGATCTTCGTCCGGGCGCTTTTGCACGCCGAGAACGACGTCGCCATACATCTGAACGAAACGGCGGTAGCAGTCCCAGGCGAAACGCTCATTGCCGCTGGCCTTCACGAGAGCCTGCACGGTTTGATCGTTCAAACCGAGGTTCAGGATCGTGTCCATCATGCCGGGCATGGAATCGCGTGCGCCGGAGCGGACAGCGACGAGCAGAGGGCGGTTAGTGTCGCCGAATTTCTTGCCGAGGATCTTTTCCATGTTCGCCACGCCCGCTTGCATCTGCGCCTGGAGTTCCTTCGGGTAAGTGCGCTTATTGGCGTAGTAGTAGGTGCAGACTTCGGTGGTGATCGTGAACCCTGGAGGCACGGGCAGACCGATGCGGGTCATTTCAGCAAGGTTTGCGCCCTTGCCGCCGAGGAGGTTCTTCATGGAACCATCGCCATCGGCTTTGCCGTTGCCAAAGGTGTAAACGTATTTCGACGACTTTGTCGCTGTAGCCATATTAAATTGTGCTGGATAATCGACTTCGGGGTGGAAATCGAGGGGCGAATCTAACAAACGAAGGGGGGGTGTCAATGACGGCTTCCCAAGAGGAAAGAGGAAAAGGGGTATCCGCAGATGGCGCAGATTTTCGCAGATTTCAGGACAGGGAACTTGGACAAAGAACTTGAACGCAGAAGGCAGCAGAGGCAGGACGGAGGGCACAGAGAGGAACGCATAGGGCGGGGGGATTAGGGCAGATGACTCGCATGTTTTTGAGCGGCAGGTTTCAGCGACCAGATCGAGCGTTCGAAGCATCAGGGGCGAACCAGTTCGATTGAATTCGAGATCGTGGGGTCGCGTTTTGTCACAGAACGTGTCCAAATTGTGTCAGGAACGTTTTCGTGCGACTGAAGGAGAGGAAACGAGGGTATCCGCAGATGGCGCAGATTTTCGCAGATTTCAGGACAGGGAGCCTGGACAAGGAACTTGAACACAGAGGCAGCAGAGGCAGGACGGAGGGCACAGAGAGGAGCGCATAGGGCGGGAGGCTTAGGGCAGATGACTCGCATGTTTTTAAGGGGGGATGTTAGCGACTAGAATAACGGGGCGGAGCGGTCGGGAGGGATCAGTCGTTTATGGCTTAAGGACCGTCGGGCTCGCATTTTGTCACACAGGGCACCCCCTTTAGAAAATGGGGGTAAAATCGTGGTTATCGTGTCTTGCCTAAGAAAAATCGTGTTTGTTGGGGCGGTAAAAACGTGTCCAAAACGTGTCTGGAACGTTTTCGTGCGACTGAAGGAGAAGCAAAGAGGGTATCGGCAGATGGGGCAGATCTTCGCAGATTTCAGGACAGGGAACCTGGACAAGGAACTTGAACACAGAGGCAGCAGAGGCAAGCGAGCCTTGGGGTGTGAGTAACGTCATGGAAGGTTGGCAGGCATCTTGCGAGTGGGTGGAGAGCCCTGCGCAGGCGGCGGCAACGTGACGTTGCATCCACATCTATATGTAGTCAGGAGAGGCGAACAAAGGAGATCCGCAGCTGGACAGATGTAACGGATCTCCGCAGGTGCGAGCGGGTGCTGTGAACGTGCTCAAGATTCAGGGTTGGTGATGGGTTGTGTCTCTTGTGAGGTGGGGCAGGGAAAAAATTCTTGTGTCAAAGTTGTGTCTTTTTGCGAATTCCTTAGGAAAAGTTGTGTTTTAGGGTTGTGTCAAAGTTGTGCGTGGGGCTGTGCGTGAGAGCACAGGCGTGCTGCCAAAGGCAGGAGGGACTGCGCCGCAGTTTTTCGCAGATTAACGAAAAAGTTGAACACAGAGGCAGCAGAGGGAGGGCGGAGGGCGCAGAGAGGGATGGACCGGGCGTGAAGGTTGGCAGGCATCTTGCCAATGGGTGGACTGCCCTGCGCAGGCGGCGGCAACATGACGTTGCATCCACATGTATCCCGATAGATCGGGACGTCGCATTCGCTCCGCAGCCGCGAACTACAGCAATGGCCTCGATGGATCTCAAAGAGCACAGAAAAGAGTTTCCCGCGGAGACGCCGTGGCGCAGAGGAGAAAGTCGATGGACCAATGCAGGCTCGGACTTTAAAGCGGAGCTTGCAGATAACCCGCGAGCGGAGAGGCCGTTCAGGACACGAAAACCAGCAAGGGTAAGGATCGATTTTTCAACTTTCATGTGCGGCATCTTAAAGGGGGGGTCCGACACAGGATGTCGGACCCCCCGTTTTTTTTAACTTTTTTAAGAAGCGAGACGCTCCATTTAAGGCTGTGAGACGCAGGCGGGACCTTCGAACCAATGCCCACTTTGGCGCCTTGCTGAAACTATTTCTCTGTTTTGCTTAACTTCTTCGTGTAAACGCCTGGAAAGTGCATAGGATATGCCGTGAGCGGTGCGCCTTCTGCGCACATTCATGATCCGCGATTTTGCTTTGGAGCGGAAGGCTCCTGATCAGGCAAAGAATACAACTCGACTTCTTATGGCGTATCAAACCGGAGATGGCCCTCGTGCGTTTTGCACCACGGCTTGGACCGTCATTCTGAGTGCGATGGACCCGGAATCGGCGGACTATACGACAGCACTGCAGAAGCTCTGCGCCACCTATTGGTTTCCACTCTACGCCTATGCGCGCCGGAAAGGGCTAAACACCGAGGACGCTCAGGATGCTGTTCAGAGCTTTTTCCAAGCGCTGCTGTCGAAGGACTTTCTAAACTCTGTCGACCGGCATAAAGGCAAATTTCGCAGCTTCATCGTTACCGCCTTCAACCGTTTTTTAATCAATCGCTTCGCTCATGGCACCCGCCTTAAACGTGGTGGAGCCGCTCGGGCCTTCTCGCTTAATGCCCTTGAGGCGGAAGATCGGTTCCTGCATGAGCCACACGACGAAGCCTCCCCAGATAAGCTCTTTGATAAAAACTGGGCGGAGACAGTGATTGCATTAGTGCTTGAGCGGCTTAGGGAAGAGTTTGTGCGAGTGGGAGAAGGCGCTCGCTTTGACTTGCTAAAACCAAACATGCTCGGGCATCTGACTGAGGATAATTACGCGACGCTGGGTCAAAAGCTGGCGCTCAGTGAAGGGGGTGTTAAAACAGTCGTGCGGCGAATGCGACTTAGGTTTTCCGCTCTGCTGAGGGAAGAATTGCTGCATACCCTAGCAAACCCTGATGATCTTGATTCTGAGGTGCGCCACCTACTGGAGGCTCTTGCGTGAGTTCTCAGGGGAAATGTCCAGACTGCGCACGGCCCATTAGCTCCCCAACAGGCCTTTGCACTTCGTGCCTTCTTGCCCAAGCAACGAGTGATGAGGAGCCGGGCTTCGTTATTCCGCCAGGCAACGTCCCAGCGCGCATTCGCTCGGTTGGAGATTACGAGGTGCTTGAACAGATAGCTCGCGGGGGAATGGGAGTGGTCTTTCTGGCCCGGCAAAGGAGCCTCAACCGAGTCGTGGCGCTAAAGCTTCTTACCGGCGGCGCTTACGCATCTGAGGAGATGATCAAGCGTTTCAAAAGTGAGGCTGAGACGGCTGGCGGACTTCATCACCCGAACATCGTGCCCATCTATGACATCGGGGAACATGAGGGGGAGCCGTACTTCAGCATGGCTTACATCAATGGACGCCCCTTGCACGCGCTGGCGACGGAGCCGTGGACCGATTTAAAGCGGGCGGCGGTTATCATCCGCAAAATGGCAGAGGCGGTTCATCACGCGCATCAGCATGGGGTGATTCACCGCGACATTAAGCCCAGCAATATATTAATCGACAGGGAGGGCGAACCGCATTTGATGGACTTTGGCATCGCCAAGCTGTTGAACCTGGACTCGGCTCTCACACATACAAATCTTCTGCTGGGGACGCCCTCTTACGTTGCGCCAGAAATTGCGCGCGGCGAAATGAAACATGCTTCCGTCAGCGTTGACGTCTATGGACTTGGCGCGGTGCTGTATCATCTGCTCACCGGTGCACCTCCTTTTGCAGGCGGCACTTCAATGCAGACCTTAAAGGCAGTCATCGAGCACGAGCCGCACCGGCCCTCTATATTCAATGCAGCGCTTGATCGTGACTTGGAAACAATCACGCTGAAGTGCCTAGCAAAAGCGCCTGCCGAACGTTACCCTTCGGCCAGCAATCTGGCTGCCGACCTGGACCGCTGGCTTCGCGGCGAGCCTATCCTCGCGCGCCCAATCACCCGAGCTGAGCGCGTCCTCAAATGGGTGGCACGGCACCCCGTGTACTCAGCCATGAGCGCGATGCTCATCTCGAGCCTAATAGCGGGCGCAGTGGGAATCACATGGCAATGGCAGAGGGCCGACGAACAAAGAGAAATTGCGGAGGCGCAGAAAACGTTTGCGCAGGTTCAAAAGAAGATTGCAGACGATCAACGCGATTTTGCCAAACTTCAGGCATATGCCGCAGACATCAGCCTCGCCCAGAAACTGTTAGCTGATGGATCCATGCCTCGAGCCGTCGAACTGTTGGCAAGGCACATCCCTGCTCCTGACGCTCCAGACCTGAGAGGAGTTGAATGGCAATTTTTGTGGGGACTGATTCATGCGGAGCGTTACGAGGCCTTTGATCCACCTCCGGGATTCCAGTCTCTCATTCAGTCTGCTGACTCAGTCTTGTTCCAGAACAAGGACGGTTCGTTAGCCCTCCGCGATCATCAAACTCTCGAATTGATCGCCCGACTCCCGTCCGTCGGCCCTTTGGGCGCGCATGTTGAATACCTTCATACAAAAAAGTGGCTCCTGGTCACGCGCGCTGGTGAGCCGCTCCGCTTGCTCAACAGCCGCACAGGCCAGCAGATCTGGGCGCGCGAGTTTCCCGGCGAGGCCCTTCGCTCAAAGTTTTCTCCAAACGGTCAGTTTGTTGCAGTAGCGTCAGGACCCTCAGATGACCCGAATGCGATGGAGGTGCGTCTGCTTGATGGCGCGAGCGGGGAAGTTCATCATGTATTTCCGCACCATGGCTGCGATCAGATGGCTTTTTCACTGGATGGATCGAGCTTCACGATCACGTTAGATCGCGGCTTCCGCACCTATGCACTGCCTGACTGCAAGCCTGGAGCAATCATGTCCCCGTGGTCGGGCGCACATGTTGCTCTGGTGAGCGCCACCAATG
>DASPKX010000085.1:0-28962 GCA_035627835.1 Candidatus Methylomirabilota bacterium | reverse complement strand
AGACCTGTGCGCCGCCGAAGGAGCGGTTGGAGAGATAACCGCTGTATTCGCGGGCGAACGGAACGCCCTGGGCTGCGCATTGGTCGATGATGTTTACGCTCAACTGGGCGAGCCGGTAAACATTTGCTTCCCGCGCGCGGAAGTCACCGCCTTTGATTGTGTCGTAGAACAGCCGATAAATGCTGTCGCCATCGTTCTGATAATTCTTGGCGGCGTTAATTCCGCCCTGGGCTGCGATGCTGTGCGCGCGGCGCGGGCTGTCCTGATAGCAGTAGCACTTAACATTGTAGCCCAGCTCTGCAAGAGTCGCTGCAGCGGAGGCCCCGGCAAGCCCTGAACCGACAACGATGACCTCGAACTTCCGTTTGTTGGCTGGGTTCACCAGCTTCAACTCCCGGATGCACTTTTCCCACTTCTGGTCGAGAGGGCCTGAAGGTATGCGCGCGTCGAATTTCATTTGTGGGGAAGAAGGCCGGTTAAGACTGCCACCGGAATAGATGCGTAACCAACGAACAGAACAACACCGACCACCAGGGCTGCGCGATCGAGCAGCCGCCGGTATTTGACGTTGCGCCAACCGACTGACTGGAAGGCGCTGCTCACACCATGGCTCAAATGCAGGCAGAGCAAAGCCATCGCGATGATGTAAAAGATGGAGACGATTGGCTGCGAAAAACCGGTGACCATCATGCCGTAGACATCGTGGTAACCATTGGCTGCCTTAAGCGTGGAAAAGTCCTTGCCCGTGAGGTTAATCGCCTGCACATGCGCGGTGTAGTGCATCAAGTGGTAAACGATGAAAGCGAAGATAATCAGCCCACTCATCAGCATGGTGCGGGAAGCGTATGTCGAAGCGACCGGCTTTGTGTCTGTGTATCCTTGCGGCCGGGCGGCGCGGTTGAGCTTGGCCAACGTGACAGCCGCCCAAATGTGCAGCGCGACCATTGCCAAGAGGCCGAGTCGCACCGTCCAGACGAGCAATGGCTTGCTCTGCAGGAAGTGGCCATACTCGTTGATGACGGCAGGGCCGAGGAAGATCTGCAGGTTCCCCACCATATGGCCGATCACGAAAAACAGCAGGGCGGCTCCTGTGAGCGCCATGATGAATTTGCGGCCCAGCGTCGTTTTAAACAGACCGGCTAAAATGTTCATTTCATTGCGGCGGCCTGCAATGGGCAAGCGCGCGGATCAGTGGCGGCATTCTGCCGCCTCATTCGGGCATCAAAAGGGCTTATAAGCTGCCCAAATTCTGTTCCCGCAATTAAACAGGTTTATCTAATATCCGCAAGACCGCAGATAAATCGCTGATCGCTTCTGCTTTGGTGAGCACTTTCCCCTGCTCTTCCCGCGATAAAAGCAGGGACATCATCCCCGCATCGCGCGCGCCCTGGAAATCCTCACGTTCGCTATCGCCGATGTGGAGCACATGCTCCGCAGGCAGGCTCAAGGCCTTGAGGGCCGCTTCGAAAATCGCTTTTTGAGGTTTAGTGGCCCCCACTTCCGCTGAGACAATGATCGCGTCGAAATGCTTCGCGAGGTCTATGGCCTCCAGCAAACCTCGCAAGCGCGTGTCCCAGTTTGACACCGCCGCGATCTTTACCCCGCGGTCCTTGAGTTCTTTCAGCAGCGGGAGGACATCAGGATAGAGGCGCCAGCACTCCGCATGGCTGAACTCCTCGTAGATTGCGTTGAACAACTCATCTGTCACGGGCGCGATGCCAGCAAAGGAGCGTTTAACGAGATCGCGCCAATTCTCGAGCGAGTAATCGAAAAATCCTTTCTCCCGCCAGCCAGCGACGAATTGTTTGTTCAGCAGTTCCGAGGAAAAATCGCCAACGCCGAGTTTTTTGGCGACTGAAGCATAGACATGCCCCACGGAAGGATGAGGGCTAATGAGCGTCCCGCCCACATCGAGCGTCACCCCGCGAATATTCTGCCCCAAGGCATCCACGCGGCAGGAGCGTAGCGTGAGCAACGTGGAAAGTAAAACGCGACGCCGCGGCTAAACAACAACGAAGGAAGTTTGGTGCCAGAGGCAGGAATTGAACCTGCGACCAAAGGCTTATGAGTCCTCTGCTCTACCCCTGAGCTACTCTGGCCCCGTTTGCCTGCTAAAGGTATCTGATCTCCGCTCCCTCGCAAGCAGGGCCGATAAACTACGCATCCTCCCCCCGTTGCTCAAATAGTTTTTTTCAGGTTCTCGCAGCTTCATCGACGCGGCCACCTCCTGCATTGTCGCCCCTCAGGCTTCAGGCTACAAACACGCCCCATGGAAACGAACGCGGTCAGCGCGAGCCTCAATCAAACACGCCAACTGGTGATCGATTTCTTCGTCACCTACGGGTTTCAGATCATTGGCGCCATTATGATCATGCTCGCGGGGTTCATGCTTTCCCGTTGGCTGGCGCGGATGCTCAACGAAGGCCTCGAGAAGAACAACATCGAGCCTCCGGTGCGCCTCCTAATGGTCCGGGTGGTTCGCCTGGTTGTCCTCGTTCTCACGTTAGTAATCGCCCTGGACAAGCTGCAGGTGCAGATCGCGCCGCTGATTGCGGGCATCGGTGTGGCTGGCCTGGGTGTTGGTTTGGCGCTGCAAGGGGTGCTCGGCAATCTACTCGCCGGGCTTGTGATCATCTTTACGAAGCCGTTTCGCGTTGGCGAATACATCGAGATTCACGGGGAGGAGGGAACGGTCGCCCAAATCGAGCTGCTATCCACGATTCTCACCCATGCGGATAAATCCAGGGTGATCATTCCCAACCGGAAAATCCTCGGAGAGATCCTGCACAACTACGGGAAGATACGGCAGATCAAACTGACGATAGGGGTAGCATACTCGACCGACCTCAACCGAGCCATCACTGTTGTGCAGCAGACTTTGCGGCAGAATCCGCGCGTTCTTAAGGAGCATGAGCCAGGGGTTGGCATTGGGGCGCTTGGGGATTCGGCGATTAACCTTACAGTGACGCCGTGGGTGACGGTGGCTGATTATGGCGCGGCGCAACAGGAGCTTTACAAAAGCATCGTCGAGGCTTTTCGAGCGAACCGACTGGAAATGCCGTTCCCGCAACGCGAGATTCGCGTGCTCAACTCCCCCTCGGATGAGCGCCGCCTGGCCGGTTAACGAACCGGAACAATCTTGCGCAAAACGGGTTGCTCTGCGGAGCGGTTTCAGGGTATAGCTGGAGGGAACCCCGGCCGTTAGAAACCAACTCCGCCAAGGAACCATATGAACCAAGAGTCATCCGCTCCGTTCTCGCACCGATCCTTGAACGCCGCACCCCGGCGCTTCGGCGCTTTCACATTGATTGAGTTGCTGGTGGTTATTGCGATCATCGCGATTCTGGCGGGCATGCTTTTGCCTGCGCTTTCAAAGGCTAAATCGAAAGCGAAGCAGACCGGCTGCCTGAACAACCAAAGGCAGATTGGACTCGGCGCTGCCATGTATGTGCACGATCACGGTGTATATCCGGGTTGCATTAAGATTCCGGAGTTCTATTACCTTTGGCCAACTCGCATCTTCTCGCAGATGGGCACGAATCGCGCAGTGTTCCGCTGCCCTGAGGGGCGCCCAGAGTGGGCGTGGGACACGAATGTTAACAGGACTCTGCGCGGGAACGACCAGTATGTCGGGGCCAATCCATGGCGCACCGGCCCAGCAGCTTTTCCTTTCGGTTACAATGATTGGGGTTTGGGAAATCCAACCTTAGTTTACAGTCAGCAACTTGGCTTGGGAGGCGACGTTAATCCTCCATCTCTGCCCGAACTTAAGGAGGCTCGCGTCGTAGCTCCTGCCGAGATGATCATGCTGGCCGACAGCAAGACCGACACGAACTGGGACGGCAATATAGACCCGCGCGAGAGGGAACAATGGCCTGCCAAACGGCACAACGGCAAAACCGTCCTGATGTTTGCTGACGGCCACTCCGAAGCAGCAAGGCGTAGCGATGTGGTTGACCCGAAGAGCGATAAGTGGCGGCGGCGTTGGAACAATGATAACCAACCCCACTATGAAATTACCGGCGGCGGCTACACTGGCGATGACGGCAAAAGCCGCGATTAATTAAGCGCACCTTGCCCGCTCCTCAATCACCCGAGCCGCTGCTGCGCATCGAAGGGCTGAGCAAGTCCTTCCGCGGGGTTAAAGCCCTTTCGGAGGTGCAGCTCACTGTTCGTGCTGGAGAAATCCACGCGCTTATGGGCGAGAATGGCGCGGGGAAATCCACCCTAATCAAGGCGCTCACCGGTGTGCATGCGCCGGATGCGGGCGAGATTCGTCTGCTTGGGCGGCAAGTGCGGCCAGAATCTCCTCGCGATGCCGAGAACCTCGGCATCAGCACTGTTTACCAGGAGGTGAATCTCGTCCCGACGATGTCTGTCGCGGACAACATTTGCCTGGGGCGCCAGCCGACGCGCTTTGGTTTCCTAAGAAAGCGCGCGCTCCGCGACCGCGCTGCAAAAGCTCTCTCGCGCATTGGGGTTCAACTCGATGTCAGCCGCTCGCTGGGGAGCTGCTCGATGGCTGAGCAGCAGCTGGTGGCGATTGCTCGTGCCTTGGATGTGCAGGCGAAGCTGCTTATTCTTGATGAGCCGACTTCGAGCCTGGACGAGCGCGAAGTGGAAACGCTCTTCAACGTAATGCGCCAACTCCGTGCCGAAGGGCTTGGCTTAATCTTCGTCACCCATTTTCTGGATCAGGTTTACGCCATCTCCGATCGGATTACTGTGCTGCGGAACGGAACCTTCGTGGGCGAATATGTCGCGACTGAGCTGCCACGGCTGAAGCTGATTAACGCCATGCTGGGCCGCGAGTTCGCGGAGATGGAGAAGCTGGAGCACACCGCGGCGGAAGCCGAGGTGAAGAGGGAGGTCGTCCTCGAAGCGAGAGGGATTTCCAAGGCCGGAGTCATGGGCGAAATCGACCTGGATATTCATAAAGGCGAGGTTCTGGGACTAGCGGGGTTGCTCGGATCTGGGCGGAGCGAAACTGCGAAAATGCTATTTGGCATTCATCCTTCTGAGACCGGCCACTTGAAGATCAACGGCGCTGAAGCATCCATCCGCTCCCCGCGCGTGGCGATGCGCCACAAATTCGGCTTCTGCTCCGAGGATCGAAAAACCGAGGGAGTCATCCCGCACTTGTCCGTTCGCGAGAACATCATTCTGGCGATGCAAGCCAGTCGTGGACCTTTACGCCAGCTGTCCGCGAAGGAACAGCAAACGATTGCTGAACATTATATCCGGGCGTTGAACATCAAGACAGCCAGCACGGAAACGCCGATCATGAATCTTTCCGGCGGCAACCAGCAGAAGGCTTTGCTGGCGCGCTGGCTCGCCACGCAACCGAAGCTGATCATCCTGGACGAGCCAACGCGAGGGATCGACGTGGGCGCGAAAGCGGAGATCGAGAAGCTCATTCACTCGCTGCGCGCCGACGGAATGTCCGTTCTATTCATTTCGTCAGACGTCGAGGAGATCGTTCGCACCTGCCAACGCGTCGCAGTGCTGCGGGACCGAAAAAAAGTCGGTGAGCTGCGCGGCTCGGAAATTCAGCCGGAAAACATTGTGCATGTGATTGCTCACCATGACTGACAGTCTTGGCAAAGTGCGTTCGTGGTTCTCGGGCGGATCCTTGTTCTGGCCAGCGGTGGGGCTCGGCCTCCTCTTCATATTCAACGCGATCTTCGCCAGCGGCTTCCTGAATATTGAGGTTCGCGATGGCCATCTCTACGGCGCGATGATCGACATCGTGCATCAAGGCGCGAAGGTGATGCTGCTGGCGATCGGCATGACGCTGGTGATTGGCTCGGGCGGTGTGGATCTTTCTGTCGGGTCCATCATGGCGATCGCAGGAGCTGTGGCTGCGGCTATGGTGCAGGCAAATATCGGCCTGCCTGCGGCGCTGCTGGCGGCATTGGGGATCGCGTGCGTGGCGGGGCTCTGCAATGGCCTCCTGGTAAGTGTCGCCGGGATCCAGCCGATCATTGCGACTTTGATTCTCATGGTGGCGGGGCGTGGAGTCGCGATGCTGATCACCAACGGCCAAATCCTGACGTTCGAAAACCCAGGTTTCGTGTTCCTTGGGAACGGACACTTTCTGGGGCTTCCGTTCACGCTCACGGTCGTGCTGGTGACGCTTGCCCTCACGTTGCTGCTCACGCGGAAGACGGCGATCGGCTTGTTCCTGGAATCGCTTGGCGACAACGAGCGCGCGGCCCGTTATTCCGGCGTGCCTACGCGCCTGATCAAAACGCTCGTCTATGTGTTCTCCGGGTTGTGCGCCGGGATCGCCGGGCTAATAGCCGCGTCGAATATCAAAGCGGCCGACTCCAGCCGTGTTGGTGAGATGCTCGAACTGGATGCCATCTTCGCGGTGGTGGTTGGCGGAACAGCCCTTACGGGAGGACGATTCACCCTCCTTGGATCCATTCTGGGCGCGCTGTTGATCCAAACGCTCACCACAACCATGTACAATCTCGGTGTGCCCCCATCCGTGGCGCCGGTGCCAAAGGCGATTGTCATTCTCGCGGTGTGCCTGATGCAATCTTCTAAGTTCCGTGAGCATCTGCTGGCGCTGGCAGGGCGTAAGGCAACCGCATGAGAATATTCCGCTCACAACATCTGCCGCTGATCGGCACGGTGGGCGTCTTGCTCACGCTCTACATCACCGCCTCGGTGATGTACCCCGGCTTTTTCTCCCTGCGCGTGCTGGCGAATCTTTTCGGAGACAACGCTATTCTTGGCATTGCCGCAGTCGGAATGACGTTCGTCATTCTTTCTGGAGGCATCGATCTTTCGGTAGGCTCTGTGCTGGCTTTTACCACCATACTTATAGCGTCGTTATTGGAAAAAGGCGTTTCGCCGTTACTGGCCATTCCAACAGCGCTGGCGATTGGGTCGCTCTTTGGCGCGTTCATGGGGTTTCTCATTCAACGGTATGAGTTGCCTCCGTTCCTGATCACGCTGGGCGGAATGTTCCTTGCGCGCGGCATGGCTTTCGTGGTGCGTGAAGCGTCGCTCGGCATAACGTCTCCGTTCTATGCCTCCATTCAGGATCTCGGCATTCCTTTGACCGATAAAGCGAGGCTCCCCGCGACAGCGATTATCTATTTGATAGTCTTTGCGGCGGGTGTGCTGCTCACACACCATACACGCTTCGGCAGAAACGTCTTTGCGGTTGGGGGGAATGAAGCTTCTGCGCGGCTGATGGGGCTGCCGGTCGCGCGCACGAAGGTGCTCATCTACACGCTGAGTGGCTTTTGCGCAGCGTTAGCGGGCGTCGTCTCCACGTTTTATATGGGCTCGGGGAATCCGGCGATTGGGATGGGTTTCGAGCTGGATGTCATCGCCGCCGTGGTCATTGGCGGAACCCTCTTGAGCGGCGGGGTCGGCTCGCAACTTGGGACATTGACGGGCGCGCTCATCTTCGGCGTAATCCAAACAGCTCTCGTATTTGATGGACGATTGAACTCGTGGTGGCTGCGCATTGCCGTTGGGCTGCTGCTCCTTGTGTTCATCCTCTTTCAACGGACACTCTCAAGGACGTCACTAAAACCAACATGAAAAACTTCACACGTCATTCGTTCCTCTGCGCGCTTGCCGCGGGCAGCGCCGCAGTCATGCTCGCGCTTACCGGGTGCAATCAATCCAGCAACAGCGGCGGCGACACTGCTGCAGGCACGAACAGTTCTTCCACTGGCGGCAGCTCTGGCAAGCAACTCACCGTTGGTTTCGCGCAAGTGGGCGCTGAGAGCGCCTGGCGGACCGCGGAGACCGATTCGATCAAAGCGGAGGCGGCCAAACGCAACGTGAACCTCAAGTTCTCGGACGCGCAGGGCAAACAGGAAAACCAAATTCGCGCGGTGCGCGGCTTCATCGCCCAGGGAGTGGATGCAATCATTCTCGCCCCTGTTGTGGAAACAGGTTGGGAACCGGTGCTCCAGGAAGCGAAGCGGGCAAAGATCCCGGTGGTGCTGGTGGATCGCGGCATCAAGACTTCCGACGAATCGCTGTTCGCCACTTTGATCGCGTCGGACTTCGTGGCGGAAGGACGAATGGCCGCGGAATGGCTCGCCAAGAAGACGGATGGCAAAGCGAACATCATCGAACTGCAAGGCACCCCCGGTTCCGCTCCAGCCATCGATAGGAAGAAAGGGTTCGAAGAAGGGATTAAAGCTCATCCCAACATGAAGATCATTGCTTCCCAAAGCGGTGATTTCCGTCGCAGCGGCGGCAAGGAAGTCACGGAGGCATTGCTCAAGGGAGCAGGAGCTTCAGCGAATGCGGTGTACGCGCACAACGACGATATGGCGCTCGGCGCAATTCAGGCCCTGGAGGAGGCTGGCAAAAAGCCGGGCACAGATGTGTTTGTGATTTCCATCGACGGCGTCAAAGCCGCTTTCGAAGCGATGGTCGCGGGCAAGCTTAACTGCACGGTCGAATGCAATCCGCTGCTCGGGCCGCTCGCCTTCGACGCCGTGGAGCGCGCAGTTAAAGGTGAAACTCTCCCGAAACGCACGGTGGTTGAAGACAAGGTTTACGACCAAAGCACCGCCAAGGATGTGATTGCCACCCGCCAATATTAATCTCTGCGCATCGCCCCATATGAAGCTCTCTCACCAACTCCTCGGCGCTCTGACGGGCTTGCTGCTCTGCGGCTGCGCAACGACGACTCCACGCACCGACGTCACCTTTACCAACCCAGTTGCGGCGGGGGATTATCCCGATCCCTCAGTGATTCGCGTCGGGAACACTTATTGGGCTACCGCCACTTCTTCGGAATGGTCCCCGCAATTCCCATTGCTCAAGTCGCGTGACCTGGTGAATTGGGAAGTGGTCGGGTCTATTTTCCAGAAACGTCCGGATTGGGCGGTGGCGAACTTCTGGGCTCCAGAGTTGGTGGAATACAATGGGCGCTATTTCGTTTATTACGTCGGGCGCAAAGCCGGCGGGCCGCTCGCTGTAGCCGTTGCGAGCGCGGACAAGCCGGAAGGCCCTTACACAGATCACGGGCCGCTAGTCGCGCAGCCTCCTGGATCAATCGATGGCCACATCCATACCGATGAGAAGGGCGACCTCTACATGGTTTGGAAGGAAGATGGCAACAGCCGGCGAATTCCAACAATCATTTGGATGCAGCAGCTTGATAAAAGTGGAACCAAGCTGCTTGGCGAACCGAAGGAGTTGTTCCGCAACGATGCCCCGTGGGAGGGCGCGGTGGTCGAAGGCCCGTTCGTGGTGCGGCACGGGGAATACTTCTACATTTTCTACGCGGGCAATGCTTGCTGCGGGGCGGGATGCAATTACGCCCAGGGCGTGGCTCGCTCGAAATCGCTGCATGGCCCATGGGAGAAGAATCCGATGAATCCAATCATGGCGGGGAACAATGATTGGAAGTGCCCGGGTCACGGCACGGTCGTTAAGGATGAGCGGGGACGTTATTGGTTCATGTATCACGCCTACGCGGCGGACAGCTTCATCTTCACCGGACGTGAAGCGCTCATTGACGAGGTGATCTTTGGCGAGGACGGATGGCCGACGATCAACGGCGGCAAAGGCCCGAGCAAGCAGGCAGCCTCGCCTTACGGCGCGCAACAGCGTTTCGCGGAGCTGCGGTACGAAGATCAGTTTACCGGCTCAAAGCTGCGCCCTGGTTGGAACTGGCCAGTGACTGACGCATCACCAGCTTTGGTGCGCGGCGGTGCGCTGACACTGACTGCCGCTCCGGAGCAAAAGACGAATCTTCTCGGAGCTGTTCTTGGCCGTTCGATTCGCAGTGGAGATTTCACCGCGACAACCCTTGTGGACGCATCAGGTCTGAGCAACGGCACGATTGCGAGCCTTGCTGCGGTGGGCGATCGCGCGAACGCCACGGGCATAGGCGTGACTGCTGGCCGCGCGTTTCTCTGGCATCGCGCCGGGAACAACCAGCGTATTCTTGCGGAGCGGCCATTGTCTGCGGGGAAGCAGGTTCATTTGCGCGTGCAGGCGCGCAACGGCCGCGATTACAGATTTGCGTTTAGCGCGGATGGGGTGCATTGGACCGACCTGAATCAAGAAGCGGACGGCAAGCACCTCCCGCCATGGGATCGTGCGGTCCGCGTCGCGCTGGCTGTTGGTGGCCGTGAGAACGCCACCGCAAATTTCGATTACATCCGCGTCGTGCCGGAAGGTGAGCGTGCTCAAGCGTTACCCCAAAAGTAATCTCATGAAACGCCTCGCAGCAATTCTCAGCATGGCCGCCGCTGCCGTCTTGCCGGCGACCGCCCGTGAGCAATGGACCACTAACCAGGCTAATGCCTGGTACGCGCAGCAACCATGGCTGGTGGGCTGCAACTTCACCCCCAGCACAGCCATTAATCAGTTGGAAATGTGGCAGGCAGAAACCTGGGATCCAAAGACCATCGATCGGGAGCTCGGCTGGGCGCAGGACATCGGGTTCAACAGCATTCGTGTTTACCTGCATCACATACCGTGGCAGCAGGACAAGGACGCGTTCCTCAAACGCATAGACGAATTCCTCACGATAGCCGCCCGCCATAATATTGGCGTCATGCTCGTGCCCTTTGACGGCGTCTGGGATCCGCATCCTAAAGCGGGCAAACAACGCGACCCCAAACCACACGTTCATAACTCCGGCTGGGTCCAGAGCCCTGGCGTCGAGATCCTCAGCAACACGAACCGCCATGACGAGATGAAGCCTTACCTCATGGGCGTCATCACTCGCTTCAAGAACGACAAGCGGGTGCAGGTTTGGGACATCTTCAACGAGCCCGATAACCCGAACACGTCCGCTTACCCCAAAGAAGAGACGCCGAAGAAGGCGGAAGTAGCCACTGCCTTTCTGAGGAAGAGCTTTCAGTGGGCTCGCGAAGCGAATCCCTCCCAACCGATCACCTCCGCTGTGTGGCTCGGCACATGGGCCGATCCGGCGAAACTGACTGAATGGGAGCGCTTCATGCTCGAAGAGTCTGACGTGATCTCCTTCCACAATTACGCGGACATCAACGAAGTGAAGCAATGCGTGCAGAACCTCCGCCGCTACAATCGCCCGATCCTGTGCACTGAGTATATGGCGCGCCCGCGAAACAGCACCTTCGACCCAATCCTCGGCTACCTAAAGGAGCAGAAAATTGGCGCCTACAACTGGGGCTTCGTCGCCGGGAAATCACAGACCATCTATCCATGGGAAACCTGGAGCAAGACCTACACGAACGAGCCTGCGGTCTGGTTCCATGACATCTTCCGCACCAACGGCAACGCCTACAGCATCCAGGAAGTTCACTACATCAAAAGCGTCACAGGCAAGCGGTAGGACTAGACGCTCTTACGAGCATCCTAAGCGCCCCCTGGCTTTATCGCGCCGCAGTGTTGCGGACGCTTAGCGCGCGCATAGCCGCTTCGTGTCGGGCGTTGCGCCTGTCTGTCGCGCGTTGCCGTAGGATGGACGAGATTTTCTTGCCCAGGATCCCGATGACCGAAGCTACCGTGATCGCAGACACAATGGATATAAGCCATTCAGCGCTGCTCATGCTGTTTTCCGAAAAGGGGTGCAACCATGATGCACGCTTCAAGAGCCAGCGCCATCAGGTTATCCCCCACATCTGCCTGGTGAGTTGATTGGCTTCTGCTGAGCAGCGGAGAAACCGTCGTATGTTATGTTTGGTTGTGCAGCAGCAGTTGTTTTCCATCAAGCCCGCAGCGGCTCAGGTTCCTGGTTTTAGATTGCGGGAAGGTTACCTCACCACTTCCGAGGAAAGTCAGTTGTTGGAGCACATCGACCAGCAACCGTGGCGCAATGATTGGCGCAGGCGAATTCAAGTGTATGGCGTGAGCTATGGCTCACCCCGCGACACAACGACCGCCCAAAGCCTTCCCTTTCCTCCTTGGCTGCAGACCGTCGCTGAGCGCGTCGCAGCCGAGCCGGAGTTCCATCGCATCCCGGAGAATTGCGTGATCAACGAATACATACCTCCTCTCGGCATTGGTTCGCACAAAGACTTCCCGCAATTCGGTCCGGTCGTCGCGTGTGTGAGCCTCGCCTCTGACATTGTTATGGAGTTGCGCCACCCTGCACGTGACGAGCGAATCGAGATCCTAGTGCCACGCCGAAGCCTCTGGATGCTGGGAGGGGAGGCACGAAGCGATTGGGAGCATGGCATCCCAGCTCGGCTCACCGATGTCATCCACGGAGTGAAGCAACCCCGAGAACGCCGTGTTTCCGTAACATTCCGAACTTTGCTGACCGTTTCTCAAGAATCTGCTTCTGCTCCGTCAGAACTGAAGTAAGATACCGCCGCATGATCGTTGGCCAGAAAGTTGTGTGCGTGGATGACAAGTTCCCGTTGGGAATCGAGAAGTTTTACACGGCGTTGCCAAAGAAAGACGTGGTGTACGTCATCCGCGAAGTGAAGATCGGCGTGAACATGGCTGGCGAGCCGGGAGAGGTCGCTGTTTACCTGGTCGGCTTGGTCAATCCAAAGAGTTCCAAAGCTCCCTTTCCCGAGCGCGGCTTCAACGCGGAACGCTTCCGCCCTCTGGAGGAAATTCAGGAGAAGAATCGGGCCAGACGCGGCGAAGGTGAAGCCAAGGAAGAGTTGGCCGACGCGATCTCCACGTTCAGCGAGTAGCGGACATTGGGGTGAAGTGGGCGCCAATCGGGCGCCGATTGCCGGGGCTAAGCTCCCCACCCTTCCACACTCTTCCGCAACGCGGCGATTGTGGCCGCACAAGCGTCATCATTGTTCATTTCGTTCAGCGGCTTGTTAAAGGGCTCTGCGCGAACGGGCCCATCATAGCCGACGGTTACGAGAGCCTTGAGAAAGTCCGCGATTGGAATGACTCCTGTGGCTGAGGGAAGCTCGCGCTGGCCATCCTGCTGCTCCTGTTTTTTCCGGCCTTGAGGAGCATCGTTCAGATCAACGGCCACTATTTGCTCGGGCTTTAGCTTCAGAATGTCTTCGACCTTGTCCTCCGCTTGCCACCAATGCCAACTGTCCAACACCAGCCCCACGTTTTTTGTCGGCAGCGCGCTGATCAACTCCTCGCACTCCTCCATCGTGTGGATAAAAGGAAACCGGCGGTTGGCCCGCAGCGTGTAAGTGCCGATATATTCGAAACCCAGCTTCAATCCATGCGCATCCAGGATGCGGGCGATTTGCCCGAGCCGCTCCACATGGCGACCAAAGTTCTTTTGGTAGGTGAGAGTTTGCGACGCGGGGCTGATCCAGGTTCCGACGCGCTTCACGCCCGCTCGTTGGAGGCCGGCCGCAATGCGTGGCAACTCGCGCACACCGCGCTGAAAAGGCTCATCCTCTCCGCGAAAATCGACGGGTAGGTTCGCAGCGCCCCAGACCAGCTTTTGCCGCTGCATCTCCTCCTTCAAGGCGCTGAGCGCTGCGGCATCCATGCTTGCCAAATCGCCGCCGAGCGGCTCCACCGATTCGAAGCCGTGCTTTGCGGCCAACTCGTTTAACTCCCACTGGGACTTTGCGCCCACGCCGATCATGCCCGGCATGAGATTGAGGTTGAACCGGCGTTGGGCTGCGCGATCGGCCGCCTGGCCATTGAGGAAAGTTGCGCCGGCTAGCAGAGCTGTGGTCCCGATAAATTCCCGCCGGTTCATATGCATAGATGAGACTTAGGTGACGTAGGGATGATACTCAGGAACGGCTTTCTTCAACATCATCTTCAGCTGCATCGGTTCGGAGTGATGCAACTCCTGATTCATTTCCTCGAGCAGCTTGCAGACACGATCAAATGGCTCCGGCTCCGCCACGAACCGCATGATCTTCGGGTGTGTTGTTGGCGTGATGTTTTCGCCTTTGTGGCTCAGCTCTTCGTAGAGCTTCTCCCCGGGGCGCAGGCCCACGAACTCAATTTCAATGTCCTCATCGGGCCGCAAACCGCTCAGTTCGATTAACTGCCGTGCGAGGTCCACGATCTTCACCGGCTTGCCCATATCGAGCACGAAAATCTCCCCGCCCGAGCCCTGCGCGCCGCTTTGCAACACCAGCGCCACCGCCTCGGGAATCGTCATGAAGTAGCGGGTGACATCGGGATGGGTGACGCGCACCGGCCCGCCTGCGGCAATCTGTTTTTTGAATGTTGGGACGACGCTGCCAGAGGATCCGAGCACGTTCCCGAATCGCACCGCCATGAATTTGGTTTTTGAGGGATTCTTGGAATGAAGCGATTGAATGAAAATTTCGGCGAGACGCTTCGATGCGCCCATGACGTTTGTGGGATTGATGGCTTTGTCGGTGGAGATTAACACAAACCGCTCCACACCATGCTCCAACGCGAGTTCTGCCAGCCGCGCCGTGCCGATGCTGTTGTTCTTGATCGCCTCGCTCGGTTGGCTCTCCATCATGGGCACATGCTTGTGCGCGGCGGCATGAAAGATCACCTGAGGTTGAAAGCGCTCGAAGATCTGGCGCATGCGAGCCGAGTCCAAAATATCAGCCACCAATGGTTGCACGATTGCGCCCGCGCCGCGCTCAATCATCTCCTGCTCAATCTGGAAAATCTGCACCTCAGATTGCTCAACCATGAGCAGGCGCGAAGGATTAAACTCCGCAATCTGGCGGCATAACTCGCTGCCAATGCTGCCGCCAGCGCCCGTCACCATCACGATTTTTCCGCGGAGGATGTGGCGGATGTTTTCCATCTCAAGCTGGACGGGATCGCGGCCAAGGAGATCCTCAATTTCAACATTGCGGAGCTGGGTGACCTTCACCTTGCCGGTGGCAAGCTGGTCGAGGGCGGGGACGGTTTCAAACTTCAAACGGGAGCGTTGCAAGAGAGCGACCACCTCGCCGATGCGCTTCGCTGAAGCGCGGGGCATGGCAATAATGGCTTCATCCAATTGCAGGTTCAGCTCAGGGTTGAGCAAGGTTTCTGGCGCGCCCAGCACGGGCACATCGTGAATGCGCGAGCGCCATTTGCTCTTGTCATCGTCAAAGAATGCCACCGGCTCAAGAGCGAGCTTTCGCTTGACCAACAACTCTTTTGCCAGGCTCGCCCCCACGTCCCCTGCGCCGATGATCGCGACCCGGCGGGTGCGCCGCGCGGGGGCGTCGATGCCGGTGAAGAACCGTTCCTTCACCATGCGGAAGCCCAAGCGAATGGAGGTGAGCACGCCGAGCGACAAAATTAAATCGGCCAGAATGACGCTCTTGGGCGGGGCTATTGTGGTGTCCGCGGAGAAGAGCCGGTACCCAAGCATCACGCCGGAAGCCAGAAGCATCGCCGAAACCAGGCGGCGCAAGTCGGGCAAGCTGAAGTAGGCCAGCAGGCCTGCGAACTGCCGGAATGCATAGAGAAGCGCCAACTTCAGCGGCAGCACCCAGAGCATGTTGTCGAGGAAGGCGGCTGTTTGATGCGGCGGCATCCGGAACTCCCAGCGGAGCTGGTACGCCACATAAAAGCTCGCGATCAGCCCCACGAGGTAAAGAATGGTCAGGCTCAGCAGCCGAATGGCTGGTGACCTCCGAACATACATAAACTTCGTGGATAACGGCATTTTTGTTTACCCTAATAACACAGCGAAAGAAATATTGCCCGCAAAGAATACGGGGCGCGTAAAGTGCTGGCAAACTGCTTGTACGTCAAATTCCGGCGCCAAAGTCCGCACGTTTCGCTCGCCAGTTTCGCGAACCTAGTTATCTTGCACCCGCGCGTTAAACCATGCCCAAGCCGTTTTTCAGTGTTGTTCTCCCCACCAAAAACCGCAGTTTCCTTCTCGGCGCCGCGATTTCATCCCTGCTCAACCAGAAGTTTCCTGATTGGGAGCTGATCATTGCCGATAACGATGACACCGACGCCACAGCGAAAGCTGTGGACGCCTTCAAGGATTCACGCATCCGCCGTGTGCGCAGTGGGAATCTGTCCATGCCGGATAATTGGGAGTTCGGCTGCAGCCAGGCCACTGGCGAGCACCTCACGATCATCGAGGACAAGCAGGTTCTCAAATCCTACGCGCTCCTGGAGTTGCACAAGCTGATCGAAAGGGAGCGGCCCGAATCGATAAAGTGGATTGTCGATGAATTTGATGAAGCCGATGGCGTCCCACGTGTGCATCGCGCCAAGGGAAGCCGCGAAATCCGCGCAATCCCCTCGGAAGATCTGCTGCGCGATTTCACCCAGAACCTTAAGCGGGATTACAAAGGGTGCATACCGCTCGGCTACCGCTCGTGCATAACGCGGGCGTTGGCGGAACGGATCAGGAGCGGGCCTGTGGGCCGTCTATGCCCGCCGAACTCGCCTGATTTCACCCTGGGATACCTTCAACTCGCCTATGCCGATGTCATTTGGCACGTCGATGAAGCGCTCACTCTTTTCACAAGCACCGTGCACAGCAATGGACGGAGCCTCGCGACAAATGGCGCCACGTTCCGGCGCTACTCGCAGGAGTTGGGGGGCGACGCGCGATTCTTCGATGAGGTTCCCGTTAAAGCCGTCAGCATCCAAGGCGCGATCTACAATGATTACGCGCGGCTGAGCAGAATCGTCAGCGGGCGACTGGCAAAGTTCCCGATAAACCCGACGAATTACTTCATCCAGGTTCACCAGAGCATCCAGGAATTGAAACGGGCGGGCCGCGACATCACAGATGCTTTGAAAGCTTGGGAAACCGCGCTTGGCGCTCAACGGCTGGAGGTGCAGTCGCGTGTGCGTGAGCTAACGAATGTTCGCGATCGCGAGCGCGGGCTCGTTCATGAACTCAGCCGTTCGATTGGGCTGAAGCGGCTCGAGCGATCTGCAAAGCGCTTTTATCGCGGAACCATCAAGGATGACCCACAATGGAAGTTTCAAACCCCCGCCGACTACCTCGCGTGGGACGAATCCCAACGCAAGCTTAGCGCGCCGCCGTCTTCTTCGGACCGCTAATCACGGCCGCCGGGCCAAGGTTCCCCGCGCGATCCACAGCAGCGACTGAAACTACCTCTGGCGCGCGCTCAAATAGCTTCTCCATGGCTGCGCCGGGCAGCACGAGGGTGCTCCACTTGCCGCCGCTCTTGAACTGGACGGCCCAGAAGCGCACCGGCTCTCCTTTATGTTTCCACCGCGCGGTTGAGCCAGCCAAGGTTACCGTTGGCTTCGCGGGAGCGGCATTATCCACCCAGGTCATCGCGGGAACGAGGGCAGGCTCCGTGTAAACGGACTTCTTCATTTCATCCGCAAGGCCGCCCGAGTTTTTGACAAGGGAGCTGACGTTCCAGTGAATATGGCCTGGGTTCTGATACTTGCGTGAGATCTCGATTTGCCTGGCAATTTCCTGCGCGGGCCACGGCACGGTTCTCGCATTGGGTGCAGGCGCCCCCACGCGGGCGGAGTTGCTCCCGGGCCACAAATGGCGCTTCAGCGTGTTTTCGGAATCCCACCATTCCAGGAGCACAGGGTAACTCTGCTGCGGTGGGTCAATCTGCCAGTATAACTGCGGGGCGAAGTAATCGATCCACCCCTTGTTCAACCAGAGCTTTGCATCCGCATAAAGGGCTTCATGCTGATTGAAGCCTTTGATCTGTTTCGGATATCCCGGCTGCCAGATCCCAAATGGCGACAACCCAAACTTTACCCACTTTTTTTCCGCTTTGATCTTTGCGTAAAGCTCCTGCACGAGAGTGTTCACGTTGTGACGCCGCCAGTCTTCGCGGCTCATCTTCACTCCCGCGCGTTGCGCCGCTGCCCAGGTCTCATCATCGGGAAAGGCCATTGGCTGCCCCGCTGCGTTGTTTTCAGGGTACGGGTAAAAATAATCATCCATGTGGATGGCATCGACGTCATAACGCCGCAGCACATCCATCACCACGCTCGTGGTATATTCGCGCACGCGCTTGTCAGCGGGATCGAGCCAGAGATGCCTGCCGTAATTGCGCACCAACTGAGGTCGCGTTTTTG
Organism: Candidatus Methylomirabilota bacterium; assembly: GCA_035627835.1. GTDB lineage: Bacteria > Verrucomicrobiota > Verrucomicrobiia > Limisphaerales > SXQI01 > DASPKX01. The sequence goes on along the minus strand of DASPKX010000085.1, from coordinate 11,061 downwards.
AAATATGTGAGGCGGCGACCGGTGAGATAGCGGAGTGATAGCGAGCGCGGTACGGATTGAACCAGGCGTGCAATTCCATGCCTCGCTCGTGCGCGAGCTTAATCGCCAAGTCCAATGGATCGTAGCCTGGATCCTTTCCCATCGTCCCCGTCAGATACTCGGACCAGGGTTCAATCCTGGAGGCATAAACAGCGTCGCAGCTCGTGCGGATCTGGAAAATAATCGCGTTTAACTTCAGCTCCTGAGCTGTTTCGAAAATGCGCACCAACTCCGCCTTCTGCTGCTCCACTGGCAAGCCTGGCTTCGAAGGCCAATCGATGTTTCCGACTGTGGCCACCCAAGCGCCACGGAACTCCCGCGTAATTTTCGGCGGCACATCGTCACGCGAAACTCCCGTTGCGGCCGCGCTGGCGTTGATTGCTGTAAGGAAAAGAGCGAGAACGAGACGAAGCCAAACAAACCGGGAGAGCGCCTGCATAATTATTCCCTAATGAAACTTTCCGCGAGCGAGACGGCTTTCAGCATCGCCTTCGATTTATTCACGGTTTCCTCGAATTCTGCTTCAGGCACAGAGTCGTTCACCCACCCGCCGCCAGCTTGGACGTATGCCTTGCCATTTTTGATCAACGCCGTGCGAATGGTGATGCAGCAATCGAGGTTCCCGTTGAACGAGAAATAACCGACACAGCCGCCGTATGGCCCGCGCGCGGTCCCTTCCAATTCGGAAATGATCTGCATCGCGCGGATCTTTGGCGCGCCCGAGAGGGTTCCGGCGGGGAATGTTGCGCGCATTAAGTCATACGGTGAGGAGCGTTCCGAAAGCCGGCCCTCAACCTGCGAGACAATGTGCATAACATGGCTGTACCGCTCGATGATCATCAGATCCTTCACCTGCACCGAGCCGTAATCACACACCCGGCCCAAATCGTTGCGCGCCAGGTCCACCAGCATCACATGCTCCGCCCGCTCTTTGGGGTCAGCTAACAGATCTTTCTCGTTCGCCAGATCCTGCTCGGCCGTTTTCCCGCGAGGACGTGTGCCTGCGATCGGGCGGATTTCCACCTTCCGATCTTCGCAGCGCACATGAATCTCCGGCGACGCTCCCACGAGCGCGAAGCCTTCCAACTCGAGGAGAAACATGTACGGCGACGGATTGATTGTGCGCGCCGCACGATAAATATCGGCTGGCGACGCCTTCACTTCCGTGGAGAAGCGCTGCGAGCCGACGACCTGAATGATGTCCCCTGCGGTAATGTATTCCTTGGATTTGCGAACATTCGCCAGGAACTGCTCGCGCGTGACGTTGGACTCGAAACTCTTGTCCGGGATCTCCGAAGGAATGGTCGCGAGCGCATGCTCCGAAGGCTGGGCTAACAGGGAAACCAGGCGCTCGATTTCGCCGAGCGCCTCCTCGTAAGCTTCGGCGGCGTTCCCGCCCTCCGGAATGAAAGCATTCACGAGCACCGTCATCGTTTGCGCAACGCGGTCGAAGACGATCAGCTCATCCGCGATGAGGAAGTAAAGTGTCGGTGTTCCCAACTCATCTTTCTGCGGGCGCGGCACGACAGGCTCAATGTCATGAATGCATTCGTAGGCCATGAACCCCACGGCGCCGCCCGTGAATCGCGGCAGACCAGGGGCCGGCACCGTGCGATAACGCGCCAGCGTCTTCTCGATCACTTCCAACCCATCGCGCATGCATTTGTCGCACTGCTCGTTGGGGTTCGTTGGAATGGCATATTTTTCGACGACGCGCCCGTTCTCGATGCACTCAATGCGATTACCTTGCTGGCGAATGACCGCTCGTGGATTGCAGCCGACGAAGGAATAGCGACCAACGTGCTCGCCGCCTTCCACTGACTCGAACAGGAACGACTCACCTTGCCCGCGGATCTTCTGGTAGGCGGACAACGGGGTTTCTAGGTCCGCCAAAAGCTTGCGGGTGACCGGAACAAGGTTGCCCTGTTTGGCCAACTGCAGGAACTCGTCTAGAGTCGGAGAGTGCATAAAGAGCAGCGGTCGCGAGCTTACGCAGAAGCCGTGACCCGGTAAATGGACAACTTTTCAAGACGAGGCTTTTCAGCCGCTCTTTCGAAGACGGTAAACGGATAAGGCCGTGAAGATGAAAACGGCCAGCGCGTAGGTTAGTATCCCCGCCCCTATCCCAAAAGGAATGAGCTGCTCGCCGCTGAAAAGCATCAATGCTCCACCCACCAGCGCAACGAGCAAGCTTTGCGCGACCAGGCAGATCATATAAATGCCGAAGGCCCCTTCGCTGATGCGCGCCGCCATCCAATTGCGATAGCTGTATTCGCCCATGCTGCGCATCAACCAGGCCGACTGGAAGTTGCGCGCCGCCACAAGGAAGCTGGTGGTGCTCACCACAATTGCGGGCAGCGGCCAGGCGGCGAAGAGCGCGCACATGACCAGATTCACCACCATGCCTCCACGCCAGCCGAGCCGTTTGGCAATGGGATTCGCCTCGAGCAACAAGTTAGGCGTAGCCAGCCAGGTGCTCAGAAAGTCACTTCCGCGCGCGAGCAGCAATATTCCCAGGAAAACGAAATAGAGCTTTGACTCGAAGGGAATGGTTTGATCCATCAACTCTTCTGGCCGTAAACCGAGTTCGGATCGACCAACTGGTTCTCAGTCACGCGAAACTGGATGCCTTCGTTAACAGAGCGGAAGAAGCAGGAGCGATAGCCTTCATGGCAAGCGGCGCCTTCTTGCTCGACCTGGATCAGCAAGGTGTCCCCGTCGCAATCGAAGGCGATATCCTTGACATGCTGCACGTGACCGCTGCTCTCCCCTTTCATCCAAAATTTTTGCCGTGAGCGGCTCCAGAAATGGGTCTTCTTTGTTTCGATCGTCTTTTCGAGCGAGGCGCGGTTCATCCAGGCCATCATCAGCACCCGGCCTGTGCCGGCATCCTGCACAATGGCTGGGATCAAACCATCGGACGTGAACTTCAGTTTGTCGTAAAAACTCATTTGGCTGCTCACTTCTTCGGTAGAAAGGTAAAGGCCACCGCCGCCAGGATGCAAAGCAAAGCCGCGAAATGGTTCCAACGCAGCCTCTCTCCCAGATACATCGCGGCGAACCCAATGAACACCACGAGCGTGATCACCTCCTGGATGATCTTCAGCTCCGTAGCGCTGTAGACCTGGTGCCCCCAGCGATTTGCCGGAACCATCAGCACATACTCGAAGAACGCGATCCCCCAGCTTGCCAGGATCACGATCCACAAAGGGGAACTCTTGAACTTCAGGTGCCCGTACCAGGCAAACGTCATGAAGATGTTCGAGACAACGAGCAGCGCAATCGGCAGAAAGCGCGCGGAGATCACGTCCGGCATAAGCGAACAGGAATGTTTTGTTTGGCGAGATAATCCTTCACATCACCGACAGTGTATTGCCCGTAGTGGAAGACGCTCGCCGCCAGCACTGCGTCGGCTTTCCCGGCCAGGAGCACGTCGGCCATATGCTCCAGCTTGCCAGCGCCACCGCTGGCCACGACCGGCACATTCACGGATTCACTCACCTGCCGTGTGATCTCAAGGTCGTAGCCCGCTTTGGTTCCGTCAGCATCGATGCTATTGAGCACGATTTCTCCTGAGCCCAAAGCAACTGCGCGCCGCGCCCATTCGACTGCATCCATTCCCGTAGGCTTGCGTCCTCCCTGGGCGAAAACCTCCCATTTGCCGGGAGCCACGCGGCGCGCATCGATGCTAACCACGATGCATTGGCTGCCAAATTTTTCGGCGCCTTCGCGGATAAGATCGGGATTCGAAATCGCGGCCGAATTGATGCTAATCTTGTCCGCTCCCGCTTTCAGCATCACGCCCATGTCCGCAACTGTCCGGATCCCGCCGCCGACGGTGAGGGGCATGAAGCAACGGTCAGCCACGCGCTCGATCACTTCAACCATCGTGCCGCGGCCGTGCGCGCTGGCGGTGATGTCGAAGAACACCATTTCATCAGCGCCCTGGTCGTTATAACGGACGGCCAACTCTACCGGGTCGCCAACGTTCTTCAGTTCGCCGGCTTCCGCTTTGCCGAACTGCACGCCGCGAGTGACGTTGCCGTCATGCACGTCGAGGCAGGGGATAACTCGTTTTGCCAGCATGGGTGAATCAGCTTTATTGCGCTTAGAACAAGCTGTTCACTGCCATGCCCAGAACGCTCAGCGGACCCTGATCTTCGAGCCCTTCCGTGGCCTTCTCCACCTTCTGGAGAGTGAGCTTGGCGTTGTCGAAGAACGATTGGTCGTTCACTAGTTTACCCACAGAACCTTGGCCCTGGTTAATCTTCTGCAGGATTTCGCGCAGGTTAACCATGGCGGTCGTTGTCTCGCGGTAAAGGGTTTCATCCTTCAGCAGCTTGCCAATGGTCCCTTGTCCCTGCTGGACGCCAGCCATCGTCTCGCGCGCGGAACCGAGCGTCAGCTTTGCGTCCGCGACCAGCCCCTCGGCGTCGCCGAGGAGCTTTTGCAGGTCGGTTGCGGTGCTGTTTAAGTTCGTCACGGTCGTGAGGGCCGCGGTGTACAGCTGCTCGTCCATAATCAGCTTTCCGACGGTTCCTTCGCCCTTCGCGATTTGACCCGAGATGACCTGCATATTGCCAAGAATCGCCGCGAGGCGCGGGCTGTTCTCGCGCAGGAAGTCAGTGAAAGGCCCGAGCAGGTTGCTGAAATTTTCTCCGCTGAAGTTTTTGGTCAGCCCTTCGACGCCGCTGGCCACGGCTTCGATCTTCGTCATCAGCGTGTTCAAATCTGCTTGCTCCACAGTTTCGATTTCAGAGCCGGCGGTGACGACAGGAGCCCCGGGCGTGCCAAAGTCCACCGCCACGAAGTTCTGGCCCAGCAATCCTGTGAAACGAATGGAGGCCTTGCTGTCGGTCTTCACTTTGGCGTCTTTGTTGATCTTCAACGTGACCACAACGCGGTTGTCGCCCAGCTCGACATCTTCCACCCGGCCGATGTCCACTCCAGCCATTTTCACAGGATCCCCCTTCTTCAGCTCCTGGACGTTGGTGAAGCGTGCTTTAACCGGGAACCCTGCCTTGAAAAAGCTGCGGCTCCCAATCATCTCTAAAATGATGAACGCGGCCACCAAGGCGAGGGCGAAGAACAGCCCCAGGCGCGTTTCAAGAGTGTTTCTCATGTTCTCTCCGGTTTGAAATCTGCGTGGATGAATCGTTGGATGAGCGGGTCCCGCGAGCCTTTCACTTCCGCTGGCGTGCCGATCAACCGAATTTCTCCATCCGTGATTATAGCGATTCGGTCAGCGACATCAAACGCCAGGTCGCGATCGTGCGTCACCACAATCGACGTCGCGTGCGTCCGCTCATTCAAATTAACAATTTCTTCGGTGATGGTGATGGCGCTCAGCGGATCCAGCTCGCTCGTTGGCTCATCATACAAAAGCAATTGCGGCTCGATGACCAGGGCGCGGGCGATCGCCACCCGCTTCTTCATGCCACCGGAGAGTTCGTTTGGAAATTTGCCCTCCACGTTCTCAAGCCCAACCAGCTCGAGCTTCTCCCGCACAATTCGAGCAATCTCCTCCGGCGGCTTGGAACGATGCTCGGTCAGATACAAACCGACATTCTCGCCGACGGTGAGCGAACTCAGCAACGCGCCGCTCTGGAACACCATCGCAAGGCGGTATTTTTCAGCAACCTCTTCGCACTCGATCGGCTCGCCGGCCACCAGGATCTCGCCTTCATCCGGCGTTTCCAACCCGATGATGTGCTTGAGCAGAACGCTTTTCCCGCTGCCGCTTGGGCCCATCACCACGAACACTTCCCCCGGCTCAACATTTAAGCTGATCCCTTTCAGCACCGGCACGCCTCCAAAACTCTTGCGCAAGCCCCGCACTTCCACCGGGACACCGCCTTTGGCCTCACGCTGACGCTCGCTGCTCATTCAAAAACGAGGAAGAAGCGGGTGATGAAGTAATCGAGGATGAGGATCAGCACGATAGAGTTCACCACAGCTTTGGTCACAGAACGCCCAATGCCGCGCGGGCCGCCGATGGTGCTCAGGCCTTGATGACAGGAAACCATGCCGATGAACAACGCGAACACAAAGCTTTTCACCAGGCCATTCACCACATCCCTGAATTTAACCATGTCGCGGAGGTTGTTGAAGAACGTGTCGAACGGCACCGCAATCTGATCGTTCAACGCTGACACCACCGCGCCTCCCAGCCAGCCAACCAGGATCGAAAACACGACCAAAGCGGGAAGCGCAATGCTGATAGCCACCATGCGGGGCAGCACCAGGTAGCGGATGGGATTGATGTTCATCGTCCGCAGCGCGTCGATTTCCTGGTAGACAGCCATGGAGCCGATCTCCGCCGCCATAGCCGAACCGATGCGCCCGGCGATTAACACGGCCATCATCACGGGCCCCAGCTCCCTGCACATCGAGAGACCCACCAGGCCTCCAAGAGCCCCAGCCAGCCCGCGCTCACGCAGCACCGGCCCGCTCTGCAACGCGATCACACCCCCAATGAACATGGAGAGGATGCACGCCATCAACAAACTAGCCGTGCCGATTTCGATCAGCTGTTCCGCCACTTTGGAGCGTTGCCTCCAGACGTGCGGAAGCGCTGCCAGCGTTCGCCAGAACAACAGGAGCGCTTCGCCTATGCTTTGGAACATACCTAATTACTCACGGATGCGGAGACACTCGCGCGATTGTTAGGCCCGGTCACCGCCCGGGCCTCCTCGTTCGTGCTGACCGGCGGATTCACCTGCCGTGCATCTACGGCCCAGCAGGAACGCGAGTACTTCATGGGCACATAAAAGACGCGCCAAGTCTTCTCCCCTCGCGCGCTTTCATAATGAAACAGACCGAACAAGAGCGAGACTTTTCTCCGGTCCGGCCCCTGTTCATGCCTGTAGAGGTTCCAGAGTAGCGACTGGCTCTTCTCAGCGGTTTGGGCGTTGCGCTCGCTTCGCCAGACCGACCACACGGGCGAATACACACGCTCTATGCTCTTGTTGTTGGGAATCAGCGGCTCCAACGGTGCCAGGACTTGCAAGCGGCGATTGCCATTGTGCTCAACCCGATGGGTGTATAAGGGCCAAAAATCGCGTCGCCGGAATGCGGTGTTCCGTCCCGTGTGCTTTTCAATTAGATCCGAATACAAAAACAACAAGATCCGTGTCCGCTTCCGGTCGAGCGGGTCAGCGGTGACACGGTTCATTTTATAGATTGGCCACAGGATAAAGTCGCTCTGCAAAGTGGGTGTGCGTCCTTTGCTGTAGATCGGCCAAACCCTGTTCACATGCTTGCCCGGCCCGCGCGCAAAGACCACCAAAGGCCAGGGCAGATCCCATTCTTCATAGCCAGCCGCGCGGTCCACCGTGTGCGTGAACCCAAGAGGAAACCCATAGCTCGTGGAATCCCGCGCGGGTGAGCGGGTGCGCGTGTAAAAGGGCAAAGCGGCTAGTTGCCTTGTTTCGTTAGTCCCGCCGATGTCGGTCCGCGCCTGCATGAAGAAGGGCCACAGGATAAAGGATCGTATGTGTCCAGGGAGAGGGACGGTGTCTCCCCAATTATTGGTGGTCTGCGATGGCTGCCGGGTTTCGCTTCCGGCGACCGGCCAGACCTGCCAGCCCTTCAGTTGTGGACCGCGCCGCAAGTGGAAAATGGGATATATAAAGTTGTCGGTAACCACATCGCGTTTCGTGCTGCGCACGTAGAGCGGCAATGCCACGAAATGGACGGAGTCGCGGAAGAACCGATTTTTGAGCCTCCCGTAAATCGGCAGCAAAGCGGTGTAGTTATCTTGCGGCCGCTCCCTGGAACGCTGCTGAAAGTAAAACGGGAACAGTGTCACCCTTTTTGTTTCCCCGCCTTTCGTGCTCCTGCCTCCCGAAAAGGAGATCACTTGAAAGAAGTGCGCGCGGAATTCCTCGCCGAATCTGTCATACGCGAAAATCGGGTAACCGATCTCGACCTCTGTAAGATCCGGTGTTGCGCTGGTTCGCTTGCTGATGATCGGGCAAAATGCCCAGGTGCGGCCGCCTTCGTCCTTCTGCTCGTAGTAGAGCGGGCCGCCGATTTCCGTGCGCTCGCCTCTCTCCAGCACGAGTGGGAAGCGGTCGTATAGGAAGCCAAGATCCAAGGGCAGATCCGCCGCGACCACCCGGTGAAGGGAAAGCATGGCGAGGAACATTGCCCGAACTATGGCGCGAATTTGCATTATATCAGGAGGAGCCAGCAATGCGTGCTGTAACGCTAACGGAGGCTCTGTAATCAATGAATTTAGGCCCCTCCCCCTCCAAATCTCGGATTGGCCGGTTGACGATGCCCAACTTTTTATCTATTAATTCCATTACACTTGAGGCTTTTGCCTCGGTTCCTCCCGACCCAGTGATGCGTATGCGTGTCACTGGGTTTTTTTCATTACCCAACCGAAACGGATGAGCAAGGTCAATAAGGCGGGCAGGAAAATGATCGCGGCCAGCATGCACGCACCCACGCCCACGGACATGAGAATGCCCAGGCTCGCAATGCCCTGGTGCTTCGCTGGAATGAGACTGCCGAAACCCGCGATCGTCGTCAGCGCTGAAACGAGCACGGCTTTTCCGGTGCTTTTCGCCAGGATGCTGGGGTTCTGTTCCTCCGCGAATCGGTTGAGAATATGAATCCCATTCGTCACGCCAATGCCGATCACCAGCGGCAAGGTCATGATGTTTGCCGGGTTAAAAGGGACCTTCAGCAAGGCCATGAAGCCGAGGGTCCAGAGAAAGCCTATCCCGACCGGGAGCAGCGCCAGGATCACGGAGACGACACTGCGGAAGTGGATGAACACCAGAAGCACGATCGCCGCCAACGCATACCACGCGGCGGTCTGATAGCTCTCCTTTAGCAAGGTGGTGTACTCGTAAAGCTGAACCGGTGTGCCGGTGACGTTCGGGGCGACGGTTCTTAACTCACGGACGAACTCCTCCTGGTTCTCGCGCTCCCATACATCTTTCTTCGGATAGACCTGGAGCAGGTACTTGCCTGTTTGCCCCACAAAACGGTTCCGCAACTGCTCTGGCAAATCGGGCACTCGCAACGGGGAGCTGTTGTCCTGGTTGCGGAGCGCAGCGAATGTTTCCCGCAAATCGCGCAGGAATGCCTGCTGATAAGCCGCCAGTTTGCTGGCCGCCAACGTCTGGTTCATGTTCAGCATTCGATGACGGAACTCCACGATGGAATCGCGCAAACCGTGGAGGCTCTGTCGCAGCGCGGGCTGGTTCTCGTTTTCAAGCATCTGGATGCCCAAACCGAGGTAACCTTGCAGAGCCCAGAGGGTCCGGCTGAGTTCAGAAACGTCCACCGGGTCGGGGTCGGGCGGCGGGAAGCGCAGGGAAGCAAGCTCGTGTTTGATTTCGCCGATAATGGCGAGCTTGCGTGTCTGGTCGCCTGTGAGGAAATGGCTCATGGAATCGACGCTCGCGACGGAGGTGAGGTTGGTAATCCGTGCCTCCAGCGCCAAGGCTTCCTCCACGCTGTCCGACACCACCGCGGCGTAAAGAACGGATTTGTTCGCCGCCTCAATGAGCTTGTGCTCGAACACGACCGCGGGCAGGCCGTGTGATTGCATGTTGAGCAGGTTGTAGTCGAAACGGACATGGCGGGCGGCAACCAGGCAGAAGAGGCAACTGGCGAGCGTCATCACGGAGACGACCACGGGGCGCTTGAGCCAAAGCTGCTCGAGGCGCTCGCGACGATCGAAGGCGGGTGGATGTTCTTGATCCATCCGGTTTTGGCGCCCTTTCATCAGCATGACCGGCAGCATGGTCATCATCGGAATCAGACAGATCAGCAACCCGCCACCGGTGATGATGCCCATTTCCTGAATGCCTTTGAAATCAGTGAGGCCCATCGCGAAAAACGCGCCCGCAGTGGTGAAGCAGCCGGTGAAGATGCCGAGGCCGGTGAAGACCATGGCTTTGCTCATTGCTTCTTTTTGGCCGCGCCCATGGCGCAGCTCCTCCTCATACCGGGTGATCAGGTGCACGCCAAAGTCGATGGCCAGTCCAATCAGGATCGGGAGAAAAGTGATCGTGAGGATATTCAGGTGCCCCACACTGAGTGTGGTGTATCCCATCGTGTAGCCAAGCCCGATAACGAGGGCGAACGTGGCTTTCAAGGGACGCCCGGTTTCGCGGTAGGCCGCGATAAAAATCGCGGCGCAACCGGCCAAGGAAAGGATGGAGGCGACCGTGCTGTCCTTTTGGGATTGGGCCATCTCATCGACTTCAAGAACAGGCTCCCCGGTGACCCCAACATTCAACCCAGGAACTTCGCGTTGAACTTCCGCGACTAGTTGGCGCAGTCGCTCCACGGCGGCGGCATTCAGATCTTCGCGGCGGGCCTTGGTGTTGAGCAAATAGATCCGACCTTCGCCAAAGGTGATGTACTGCCGCTCTTCGGCGCTTTGGGTGGGGTCAAAGAGCGCGGTGACGCCCGGCGAGGGCGGGGCACCCATCCGCACCAGACTATCCGAGGCTTGATCAATGATCCGCTTGAGGGCAGGGAGCGCGCCGATCATGGAGTCAGTCTGGGCGTTTGTCTGGACAGCGGCGCTTCGGAACTGGGCGTTTACCAACCGGAAGAGCGAGTTCAGGTTTGTGGCTTGCGTGAACTGGGCAACGAAAGGTTTGTAATCCTTTAGAGTTTTTTGAAGCTCGATCAAATCGCCCTCTTCGAGGAAGAGCAGCGCTTTTTTCCCGAGCATCTTCAGGTCGCCTTTGTAGAGGACTTCGGTGAACAGGTTCGTTTCAGCTTCGACCCGTGCGCCCAACCGCTCCACGAATTGGCGGTTCTTCTCTTTGTCCTCGCTTTCAACGACTGCGACGATGTCATCCTGCCCGGAGAACTCCTTCTTAAATTGGAGGTAGATCTGGTGGTACTTTTTGTCCGACCCGACCAAGTCGTTTCGGCTGGCGCTGAATCCGAGTTTCTCGACTGTGAACCAGATGGCGAGGGCGACGAGAAGGTAATGGGGGTAGTAAAAGAACCGCGGGTGGCGATAGACCATCTCAGCCAGCCACG
>DASPKX010000084.1:0-14533 GCA_035627835.1 Candidatus Methylomirabilota bacterium | reverse complement strand
AAGCTACCCGAATCGGTTGGTAAGCGGTGAAAATGTAGTGAACGCAAAGCGGATTTCTGAATGAGTGATGAGGTACAAGCTGTTCCTTGATTGATAACAGCACAGAGATCTTGAAAGGCAATCCGCCTTCAATGCGTTGACTCATCCCTCCTCGAAATTAAAGCTGCTGAAGCAGGCGCTCAGGTAGATACCCCAGTATTCGTTCCTTGCGTAGCGCTCACCTCTACTAAGAAACCTCGCGACGTGCTTATGGGCATCCAGCTAGCGTTTCTACAACTTGTCATGTAGCATTTGCACGACAGCTTCGACCTCATCCCGGGCGGCGGGTGCATTTCCCTCGGGAGTGTAGTTGTTCAGGAACACGCAAAACACCACTCGAGCCGCAGAGCGGGTTGTCAGATAGCCAGCAACCGTCGAAACAGTGCGAAGGCTTCCGGTCTTGGCACGGAGTTTCCCGCTTAAACTAGGCAGCCGGTTCTTGAGCGTTCCTTCACCTGGAGCGGGGACCATTGCCTTCAACAGTGTTCCAGTCGGTGTGTCGTGGGTAGCTTTCAAGAGCATAACCACCGCACGTGGAGTGACCAGGCCTGAGCGGGAAAGGCCAGTGCCATCGTCTAACTGCACGTCGGCAGGCTCGATGCCGAGCTGTGCGAGTGTTTCCTTCACCTGCGCGGCGCCTGCTTCTTCAACGGTTAGGGCGGGATCTTTGCTGGACCTGGCACCAAGATGAAGGAGCAGCGACTGGGAGTAGAGATTTTGGGAATCGCGCAATATCGGCCCGGAAAGCTCGCGGAGCGGGGGTGATTGGACCGATGCCACTTCGAAGAGGTCGTTCACGTTATTGGTTGGTTCGTTGCGCGGCGAGCGTCTCGTGACTTCGGCTTTTCCGACGCGCACTCCACGGGATCTCAAAGCGGCGGTGAGGGCCTGCGCGAAGGCTTCTTCAGGAGAGCGGACCGGAGCGCGCACGGTGATCGCGGTCGATCCAAGAGGAAGCGTTCCATAAATGGTCAGTGTGCTCTCGCTTTCGAAGCCATATAATAATTGGCCGAGCCCGAAGCGGTCCGATGCCGTGCGTGTGGCATTGATGAGCTTGTAAGGAAACGTGCGATCCAGCGGCGAAAAGGTGCAGCGAAGGTTGGCTTCAGTTGCGGCAGCAACCTCCAGGAGCGTCACATTCTCACGGAAGTTCAGAGCAGAAACGACGGTTCCATAGCCATATTGAGTGTCGTCATGCGTCCACCCGGTCCCGTGTCGAATGGCATCATAATAACTGGTGTCGAGGACCATAGGCCCGCGGACGCGGCGCAGCCCACTCTTCGCGATCTGCTCAGCCAGCAGGTCTGTGGTCGCAGCATTCGTGAGGAATCTCGATTCAAACGATGGATCGCCACGCCCGTAGATGATAAGCGGTCCACCCACGCGGCCATTCTGCGGCCTCGCGTACGTGTAGGCGGAAGTGGTGAAGCGATAGTCAGGCCCAAGTTCCTCGAGCGCTGCGGCAACGACGAGCAGCTTTCCAACGGAGGCGGGCTTCATCAGTTTGTGTGCGTTCACTTCGAGGATGGGCTTGCCTGAAGGTTCGGCAACGACAATTCCCCATTGGGCGCGCGTGAACTTCACTGCGGCGATGTGATTTAAAATGGCAGAGCGAACTTCCTCCACCTTGGCGGAAGGCAGGCCTTCCGCAGCCGCTGCCGGGGAGAGCCTGAAAACGAAGACAATCAGCCACAGCGCTGGCGCTATGAAGGGTAAACCTTTAAATTGCGCGCGGAAGATTAACACAAGAGAGGGAAATAACAGGGGCTATGCGGATCATCAACTTAAACCCGGACAGCGACATTGGGGCGAGCGCCTGGTTCGTCTCCATCGACAAACATGGGCTTTTAATGGATGCAGGTGTGCATCCCAAACGAGAAGGACGCGAGTCGCTGCCTCTGTTCGACATCATCAAGAACGAGGAACTCGACGCCATCGCCATCACCCACTGCCATCACGATCATGTGGGCGGGCTGCCGGTTGCACTGCGCTACTTCCCACGAACGCACGTGATGATGCCGGACTTGAGCTACTTCCTCGTCGAGCGCGTGCTCCACAATTCTGTGAACGTGATGCTCCGCCAGAAGGACGAGCTTGGCGTTGAAGACTACCCGCTCTACACCCACAACGAGGTGGATGACATCGCCCACCTGTTCACTGGCTACCGGTACAATCGCGAACTGGAGTTCGGCTCCGATAAGAAATATCACGCAGGCATTCCGTCTCCGACGTTGGAGTTCTTTGATGCCGGGCATGCCCTCGGCTCCGCTGGCGTTCTCATCCGCGGAAAAGAGCAGACGCTCTTCTACACCGGCGACGTTTGCTTCCAGGATCAAACCATCCTCAAGGCAGCACGTTTTGAGGGAGTGAAGGCTGATGTGCTCATTATGGAGACCACGCGTGGCAATCGCGCAACTCCTCCAGGATTCACGCGCGAAGCTGAAGCCGATCGGCTTGGCCTGGCCATTCAGCGCGTCCTGGCTAGAGGCGGCTCCGTGCTTCTGCCGGTCTTCGCATTGGGACGCACACAGGAGATTTTGGCGGAATTGGCCATTCTAATGGCGGAGGGAAAACTCGCTCGCCAACCGATTTATATCGGTGGCCTAGGTCGGGTGTTCACGGAAATTTACGATCTGGAAGCCGAGCGCACCTATCGGAAGTTCCCAAACCTCCGAATGACGGAAGACTTGAACTTGCAGGTGCTTGAGCCGGGGCAAATTGAAAAGATGCGCTTAACTCCGGGCCGAATTTTCGTGGTGACGGCTGGCATGATGAGCGAGAAGACAGCGGCGCACGACTTGGCAGCGCGCATTGCGAACGATCCACAGCACGGGATTTTCTTTGTCGGTTACGCCGATCCTGAGACCCCAGGCGGACGGTTGAAGGCTGCCAAAGAGGGCGAAACTTTCTTCTTCAGCAACAGCGCGGGCGAGTTAACGAAGCGGTGCGAGGTGCAGGACTTTGACCTCACCGCTCATGCGAACCGGGAAGACCTGCTCGACTTCGTTGGGCAGGTGGATCCCAAGGTGGTGCTGCTGGGGCATGGTGATGGGCCGAGCAGGCAATGGTTTGAGGAGCAGATTAAAGCCAAATACCCGGGCATTACCGTTCACCAGCCCGCGCCGGGCGCCCAGGTCGAGGCGTAAAAAAGAAAGGAGGCCTTGCGGCCTCCTCTCATGAGAAAAGCATTCGCGTGTCAGGTTAGACCAGCGCCCGATCGAGGCTGGCTTTCAGATCCTTCTTGGGCCGGGCGCCGACGATCTGTTCGACAACCTGGCCACCCTTGAAGACGAGCAACGTCGGGATGCCGGTGATGCGGAACTTCGAGGCCAGGCCCTGATCGTGGTCCACGTTGACCTTGCCCACCTTTGCTCGCCCCTGGTATTCGGTGGCGAGTTCATCGATGACGGGGCCGATCATCTTGCACGGACCGCACCATTCGGCCCAGAAATCTACGAGGACAGGCTGGGTGGATTGAAGAACTTCGTTTTGAAAATTCGCTTCTGTGATCGTTAAAACATTTGCTCCTGCCATAACTTATCTCCTTGGGATCAATTAAATGAAAAAGGGCCGTTCACTCAAGGAGGAACGGCCCTTATGACAATGTTGAATTAAGCGCCGCTCAGCATAAACAAGCGGACGAGCCCGGCCACGACTGCGACAACCGCAACGATCGCCAGGGCAGTGTCTGCCGTGCTGACGGTCTGAACGGTGGCGCGAGGCGCTGGACGTGGGACTGCCGCTGGAGCAGGGGCTGTGGCGCGTGGAGCTGCCGCAACGGCCGGAGCCGCTGGCGCAGACGCAACTGCCGCTGGAGCAGCGGCTGCGCTCGCAGGAGCTGCCGCGCTCACGGCTGCTGGAGCCGGAATTTTAATGGTCGGAGCTGCAGTGGGCTTTGGCGGCAAATTAATGCGGACAGTCTCCTTTTTCTGGGCTTGAACCTTGGCTGCTTCCGTAGGTTTTGGAGGCGCGCCTGGAATGCTAATGGGCCCTGGAGTTGTGGGGCCTCCCGCGGGGGGAACGCCACCTGGTGTCGGAGTAATTTCAGCCATAAATGGTAATCTCTAAACACTCAGGTTGAGGTCCAAGAGTGTCAAGCTTTGAACTGCAAGTCCTGTGCCGACCGTGACTTATGGGCGTTCGCGGCGGAACTCGCGGTTGTTGTCGCGACGATAACCGCCACCATCCTGGCCGCCGCCGTAGTTGCGGGGACCGGAGCCTTGCGGGCGCTCTTCACGGGGGCGCGCAATGTTCACGGTGAGCTGGCGTCCCTGGAAATCTTTCCCTTGGAACATTTCCACTGCTTTGTTCGCTTCCTCAGCAGTCGAGAGTTCGACGAAAGCAAATCCGCGGGATTTGCCCGTGAACTTGTCGAACATCATGTTGACGGAGGTTACGTTTCCAGCGGCTGCAAAGAGTTCCTGCAGGTCGCCTTCTGCCGCCTGGTAAGGCAAGTTACCGACGAAGAGTCTATTTGGGTTCATTTGGGTTTGGTCTGGTTGGAGAAGCGAAGGAAAATCGCCGTGAGGGGAACCTGCACTCGCAGAATCTCAGCAATCTGATCGAAGTAACGAACTACGGTCATTGACCCGGCACAGCGCTATTCCTGCGCTTTTTTGGACGCTACGTGAAAAATAACGGGGGAGTCAACGAAAGAAGTGGAGCAACTTGGAATATACTCCGCATTGCCGTGCGCGCAAGGGAGGCGCCTAACTTTTTCTTTAGCCCCTTGCGAAACGCGGCGGTTCGACTAGAACAACCCACATGACCAACCTCTTACGTGCGGCTTCCGCGCTCCTGGTGGCGGGAGTTATTTCCGCAGTTTCAACCGCGGCTGAATTTGGAACTGGACCAAGCTTTGACGGTCCTTTGGGTTTGCAGCTCTACAGCCTGCGGGCGGACTTCACCAAGAATGTTCCCATGGCGCTCCAAAAGGTGAAGGAGTTTGGGTTCAAGAATGTTGAACTGGCGGGGAGTTACAACGTGGAGCCCGCAAAGTTCAAACAGTTGCTGGACCAGCATGGGTTTGTCCCCATCAGCGGTCATTTTCCATTCGATCGTTTGCGCGATGATCCCGCAGGAGTTGCCAAGGATGCCAAGACGCTCGGCTTAAAGTACGCGGGCTGCGCGTGGATCACGCATGAAGGCGAATTCGATGAGAAGGAAGCGCGCGAAGCGATCCGCGTCTTCAACAAAGCCGGGGAAGTTCTTGCCAAGGAAGGAATCAAGTTCTTCTACCACGTGCATGGTTACGAATATTACAAGCACGGTGACGGAACTCTGATGGACTTGATCGTGAACGAAACCAAACCCGAGCATGTGAGCTTCGAAATGGATGTCTTCTGGGTCGTGTTTCCCGGCCAGGATCCTGTGGCGCAATTGAAGAAGTACGGAAAACGCTGGGAGCTGATGCATTTAAAAGACATGAAGAAGAGCCTCAAGACCGGCTCTCTGGCGGGCAAAACGGACGTCACGAACGACGTGCCGCTTGGCACCGGCCAAATGGATTGGCCAGCGATTTTGAAGACCGCTGAGGAGGTGGGGGTGAAGTATTACTTCATTGAGGACGAGTCCCCCACAGTCCACGAGCAGATCCCGCAGAGCATTAAGTACCTGCAGCAGGTGAAGTATTGATCAGCGCGGCTGAGGGAGGTTCGCATCCTCAGCGCTGGTGCGAGCGGGTTTGTAGCCGCCGCCCAGCAGCGCGTCGTGCAGGTCCATTACTTTGACCTGCTTGGAGTCGTAGCGGACGGTGACGGTCTTATCCCGGCGGTCCGCTTTAGTTTCGAGCACACCCGCGCGCGAGCGAAGAATCTCCTCCACTTTGCGCTCACAGTCTTCGCATTTCATCCCCTCCACTGCGAAGGTCTTTTCCTCAACGGTGTTGAAGTTTGGCAAATTTGTTTTGTTCATACCCCTCCTGCAACAACGTGCCTCTGGTTGCGGGGTTAATCAACCCGAGGCGCTGGACATGCGGCAGGGCTGTTACTAGCGTTGGCCCATGGAGACGTTGCACGCACCGTGGCGCATTCAATACATTCTTTCCCCCAAACAAAGCCCGGCTGAAGGGCAGTCGATCTTCACGGTCATTGCGAACTCGAGCGATGATGAAAAGAACCTCGTCATCCGCCGCGAGAGAACCTGCTTCGCGCTGCTAAACGCCTATCCGTACGTCGGTGGCCATCTGATGGTGACCCCCTACAAACAAGTCGCTGACCTGAACGATCTCACAGACGAGGAACTAACCGACATCATGCGCCTAACGCGCGCTTGCCAGAACGTGTTGAAGAAAGTGATGAAGCCGGACGGTTTCAACCTGGGCGTTAACCTCGGCAAGGTCGCGGGCGCGGGGATCACCGAACACTTGCATCTTCACATTGTTCCCCGTTGGAACGGGGACACGAATTTCATGCCGGTGCTCGCAAGCACAACCGTTGTGCCGCAGGCGTTGGTCGAATTGGCGCGGGAGCTTCGCGCTGCGTTTTGACCCGAAAGCTGTTGCATCCGAACTGCGGCTCCATACGCTAGGCCGCGCTAAATGACGACGCCTCTCGCGATCCTTTATCACGAAAAAATCCTGCCTGGCAGCCAGCTTGTTAATCGGTTGCAGGACCTCGGATATCGCGTCCATACCGCCCCGAACGCAGGTTCGCTCGCTCAGGAAGTGGCGGAAAAGATGCCGATGGTCCTGGTGATGGATTTGGAAAGCAAAGGCTCGGATTTGCCTGCTGTCATCCAGGCTATCCGCAAAAATCCCGCCACGGCACACGTTGCGATTCTAGCCTACGCTGCCGCCAAGCAGCAGCGGACGCAGGCAGCGGCCCGCGAAGCCGGCGCGACTTTGGTCGCGGATGAAGCGGGGATTCTGAACCAGCTCCCTCAATTGCTCGAGCAGGCGCTGGTGGTCGAATAAGCGTCAGCCAACGCTCTTCATCCCGAACGCGATCCCGTTCACAGTTAACGAGAGCGCGCGCCTAATCTCCGCATCCTCCGCCTCATTGGCGACTTCCCGCCAACGTTTCAAGAGCGAGAGTTGCAAGTAGTGCAGCGGGTCGATGTAAGCGGCCCGGAGTCGTATCGATTCCCGGACGACCGGCTGGCTCTCGAGAATTTCCTTCTGCTCCGTGATCTTGAGAATCGCGTCCACCGTTTGTTCGTATTCCGCCCGAATGATTCCAAAGATGCGATTCCGCAGTTCTTCCGCACGAACCAATTTCGCGTACTCCGCTGCGATACCCATATCAGCCTTCACGAGGGAAAGCTCGGCGTTACGGATAAGTTCCTTGAAGAGCGGCCAATCCCGATACATCCCCCGCAGCAAATCGAGCGCGGCAGGCGACTCCTTAATGAGTGACTGAAGGCCAGCGCCAGTTCCGAACCATGCGGAAAGCAGATGGCGTGACTGCGTCCATGAGAAGACCCATGGGATCGCGCGCAGGTCTCGGATGTCTCGAGTGGTGCGGCGGCGCGCCGGGCGGGAGGCAATCTTGAGCTGCTGGAGAACGTCAATCGGTGTCGCTTCCCAGAAGTACTCAGCAAAATCGGGAGTTTCGTAAACCAAGCCCTGGTAAGCCTTCATTCCAACGACTGCAACACGCTCCAGAGCCTCCTCCCATTTCGCGAGGTTGGCCGGCTGAGGCTTGGCTTGCGGCAAGCAAGCATTCGCAAGGACGGCAGAGGTGAGCTGCTCCAGATTGCGTTGCGCGAGGAATGGCTCGCCATACTTCAGTGAGATGACTTCGCCTTGCTCGGTGATGCGCAGCCGGAGGTTCGGCGCGGCGAAAGGTTGCGCGCGCAATGTGCGATGGCTTGCTCCGCCGCCACGATCGATCGGACCGCCTTTGCCGTGGAACAAGCGGAGCTTCACTCCAGCTTTTAGGGCGGTCGCAGCGAGCTGCCGTTGCGCCTGGTGCAAGGCCCAGTTGGCCATAAGGTAACCGCCGTCTTTGTTGGAATCGGAGTAGCCGAGCATCACCTCTTGCACATCACCGCGACTGCGAATGTGCTCGCGATAAGAACGGCGCTCCAGGAGTCGCTCAGTGATGCCAGCGGCGTTCGCGAGGTCTTTCATCGTCTCGAATAACGGGACGATATCGAGCTGGGTTAAACCGATGCGTGAGGCGCGCTCGAATACTTTGAGAATGTCCTCCTCGCTTTGCGTGCCGCTGATGATGTAGCGATGCGCCGCTTCAGGGCCGTATTGCTCCTGAAGCGTGCGCAACGTGATCAGTTGCGCTTCGATGTCAGGGGAGTCGAGATTGTTCCGGTGATCGCGGAAGTCCATTTCCGCCGCGTGAAACCCGAAAGCCTCCAATTGGCAGAGCAGATCAGCAATCCTGCCGTCGGCCGCGCGCCGCGCGCCGAGTTTGATGAGTTCATCGCGAACGGCGGCGAGTTCGCTCCGGGCGTGCCGGGCGGAACATGTGCCGGAGAAAAGCTCGGCCTTTAGGTTGGAAATCCGCGAGCGCAAATCCTCCCCGGGTTGAAAGCGCTGGCGGAGCGCGAGGGGTTCCTGATTGGCGATTTTCGGCGCGGTGGAAGCGTGAGTCAGTTCTTCGACGAGCCGCTCGCATTGGCTGACAACCAGCTTCACGGCGCGCTCGTTGTACATCTCGGAGGCCATCAAGCTCAGCGATGGGGTCACGAAAGGATGCCCATCGCGATCACCACCGACCCAGGTGCCGTAGGTCAGGAATGGTCGTGTGCGCTGCACCTCGGGATAGTGCAGGCGAAGCTGCTCGTCGAACTCGCGATAGAACTGTGGCAACGCTTTCGAGATCGTCAGATCGAACCAGAAAAGAACCTGGTCCACCTCGTGCAATGGATTGATGCCGCGGGAGCGAACTTCATCCGTGTGCCAAAGCGTTTCCAGCACTTCATCTGGGCTATTCCAGTTTTCCGGCAAGCGGGTGAGTTGGTTTAACACCGCCCGCCGTTTGGCTTCCGTCGGATGCGCGGTGAGGACCGGTTGGATCTCCAGCTCATCAAGGGCGTTCCTAACGGTTTCGGCAGTGACGCCGTTCTCCTTCATCGTTTGGAACAGCCACTTGATGGAGTAAGGCGGGAGCGGATTTGCTTTGAGATGCCGTGAACGGGCGCGTTCCTCGCAGATGTTCACCAACTGAAAGAACAGGCTGAAGGCGTGCGCGATTGAATGGGCCTGCGCAGGCGTGATCGATTCCAGGCGTTTGAACCAGGCTTCGGAACTCTCCTTCGAAGGCTCGCTCCGCTGCTTTTTGGCAAACTGGCGGAGGTCTTCGACCTGATTGAAGAGTTCATCGCCCCCCTGCTCGCGAATGATGTCGCCGAGACGGGAGGTGATGAACCGAATTTCCTGCTTAAGCTGCTGATCCATGCCAATTCAGATGAGGCTCTTGGGCAACGTCTGGATTGGTTTGAACCGGCCGTCCTGCGGATCGTGCGCGGAAACTTCAGCCTTGGCGATGTCGAAGAGCCAGCCGTGCAACAGGAGCGAGCCTCGCGCAACCGCTTCCTTCACGCAGGTGTATTTCTTGAGAGTCTCCAGCCCGAAGAGAACGTTTTGCTCGGAAGCGATTGTCTCGCGGGGTGCGTCTGGATTGCGGCTGCTCACTTCCTGGGTGGTTGCCCGGACAGGGCTGACGAGGTCGAGCCACTCTTTGAGGTGCGGCATGGTCGAGCCATCGACGTTCTCCTGGAGCAAGGCTTGCATCGCGCCACAGCAGGTGTGGCCGCAAACGACGATGTGGGGAACCTTGAGGTTGTTGATGGCAAATTCGATGGCGGCCGCGGTTGAGTTCGGGCCAGCCGAATTCTCAGGCGGCGGGACGATGTTGCCGACGTTTTTAACAACGAAAATTTCCCCTGGACGGCTGCTGGTAATCAGCTCGGCGACGACACGCGAATCGGAGCAGGTAATGAAAAGCGTGTGCGGCTGCTGGCCTTGCTCGGCCAACTGCTTGAACAAGGGGAGGTGTTTCTCCACTTCGCGGCTTTGGAACCTGAGGACGCCTTGGATGAGTCTTTCCATAGTGAGCGTTCGCTGTCGCGCTAACGGTGAGTCGTCAGCGCGCGGAGGTTGTATCCAAAAGCGGGGGAATTCCAAAGGGGAAATTTTGCGAGCCCCCGATGGTGCGCAGCCGGCACGCTAAGTATTATTGAGCCCCGCGTTGCTTCTCCGCTTTGCGCCAGGCTTTTTCCCGCTTGTTTGTCTCAGCGCGAAGGAGTTCCTCGGCCGATAGCCCTTGGGACTGTAATTCCGCAACCAGGTCGAATAGCCGCTCGCTGTAAGCGCCTTTGGATTGTTTCTTCGCCTGGGGTTTTGGGTGGAGATTTGCTTTGACGGCTTTCTTGACGAGCTTCTCCGCGCGCAAAAGAGCCGGAAGGCTTCGTGGCACTCCGTCCAGGGCGGAGGGCCTGTCGTGTTTTGTGCCCGCTTTTTCCGCCTTCTTGATCTGCTCCCATTGCGCCCAGACGGCATCGACCGTTGCTGCCTTTGAATCGCCGAACACATGCGGATGACGGCGAATTAATTTCTCGGTGATGACGCTGGCGACCTTCTCGAAGTCAAACGCCCCGCGTTCCTGCGCGAGTTGGCAATGGAAAACGACCTGCAGAAGCAAATCGCCAAGTTCCTCCAGCATCTCCTGATCGTCGCCGGATTCGATCGCATCCATCAGCTCATAAACTTCCTCCACTGCGTGGAAGCGGAGCGTCATGTGGTCCTGCTCGCGATCCCAGGGGCAACCCTCGGGTGAGCGTAGCTTCGCCATGACTTGAAGGAGCTGATCAATGCTCGGCTTTTTGCGTTTCGGCATATTTAGAGCACGACGAGATTGTCGCGATGAACGACCACATCCTTGGACTGCTCGCCGCGAGCGAGCAGGGGAGCGTCCACTTTAGCCAAGCCCCGCGCGATCTCGGTGCCGTTAAGATCGCAGATTTTCACGACATCGCCGGAAGCAAAGTGACCTTCCACACGCTTCACGCCCGGAGCGAGGAGGCTCTTGCCCTGCTCACGCAACGCGCTGCGGGCGCCGTCGTCCACAAACAAGGCCCCTTTGGGATGATGGAAAAAGGCGATCCAACGCTTGCGGCCGGTGAGCTTTGCGGCCCGCGGGACGAACATGGTGCCAATTTCCTCGCCTGCGAGAACTGTTTGCAAGATGTCCGATTTGCGGCCGGAAGCGATCACGAGGGGGATTCCGGAGCGCATCACAATCTTTGCCGCCTGGAGCTTTGAAGTCATGCCGCCAACTGCCGTGGCGCTGGTTGTGCCGCTCGCCTGGCTTTCCACGGAAGAGTCGATGTTCTCGATAATCGAAAGGACACGAGCTTCTGGTTTGCCGAAGTTCTCAATTACACCATCCACCGTGGTGAGGATAATCAGCAAGTCAGCGGGCATGAGGCAGGCGACCAGCGCAGAGAGTTTGTCGTTGTCCCCGAACTTAATTTCAGTGAAGGAGACCGCGTCGTTTTCGTTGATGATCGGCACGACGCCGTGCTGCATCAGGCGCACCAGGGTGTTGCGCGCATTCAGATGCCGTTCGTGATGCTGCAAGTCGTCATGCGTTAGCAAAACCTGGCCAACGGTGAGGCCGAATTTCTCAAACAGTTGGCCGTACGTCGCCATGATGCGCGATTGGCCCACTGCGGCGCACGCTTGCATCTCCGCGAGTTCAGAGGGGCGCTTGTTATAGCCGAGCGCGCCCATGCCTGCTCCGACCGCGCCGGAGGTGACAATGGCGACTTCCTTGCCCGCCTGGCGCAGGGCGGCGACTTGCGCGACGATGCTTTGCATTTGCCGGAGATCCGGCTGCTTCCGCTCGTCTGTCAGGACACCCGTCCCGAGTTTCACCACAATGCGACTGGCTCTTTTGAGCAACTCTCGCTGCATGGCCCTAAGGAGCAGAGAAATCGCCTAAAACGCAAATAAATCCTCCAAAACCCCTTTCGCTTTGAGCGAGTTCGATTTTAATTCCCGCCATGCGCGCGGAGTCATTGAAGTTCCTCGAGAAGCTGGTGAACACCCCAAGCCCATCCGGCCATGAGGCCCGGGGGCAGCGAGTCTGGCTTGATTATGTCAGCCAATACGCGGACGAAACATTCACCGACGCCTATGGAAATGCGGTGGCTGTGCTCAATAAAGGCGGCTCACCTCGCATCATGCTGGCCGGGCATGCCGATGAAATCGCCATGACGGTGAATTACATCAACAAAGATGGGTTCATCTATGTGCGCAAACTCGGCGGAGTGGACCCAGCGATCACGAAAGCTCAGCGGGTGGTGATCCACACCAAGCAGGGGCCGGTGAAGGGCGTTGTCGGCAATGTCGCGCCTCATCTGTCAAAGCATGAAGACGGCGACAAGAAGGGTCCGCCGAAGATCCATGATCTCTTCATCGACATTGGGGTGGGCAGCCGCGAAGACGCGGAGAAGTTGGTCAGCATCGGCAATCCGATCACCCTCGACCGGGAGTTCGAGATTTTGCGCAAAGACATCGCCGTGGCGCGCGCATTCGACAACCGCATCGGCACCTTCGCAGTGGCGGAAGCCCTGCGGCTGCTGAAGGAATCGGGCAAGAAACTAAATGCCGAAGTCTGCGCAGTCTCAAACATTATGGAGGAAGTCGGCTTGTTAGGCGCGCGGCAGATTGCCTACAGCCTGCATCCTGCGGCTGCTGTGGTCGTGGATGTCACCCACGCCACCGATTATCCCACCGTGAATGTCTGCCAGCACGGCGATGTGAAGCTCGGCTGCGGCCCTACACTCACACACGGCGGGTGCAATCATCCTCAAGTTGTGGAGCGGATCGAGGAGGTTGCCCGAGCGGAGAAGATTAAGCTGCAGGACGAAGCCATGTCAGCCACGAGTGGCACTGACACGGATGTGATCTTCTGGACGCGCGGCGGAATTCCGAGCGCGTTGATCAGTCTGCCCAACCGCTACATGCACTCACCCGTCGAGGTGATCAGCTTGAAAGACCTGGAACAGATTCCACGCCTGCTGGCCGGGTTCGCCGCTTCAGTAAAGAAGGGCGAAGAGTTCAAGGTGCAGATTTAAGCGGCGCCGTTCAAGGCATCGGCGATGCTTGGACGGGCTGAGAAAAAGCAGTCAAGCCCAGGATGGCAACGAGGATGGCGAAGGCGAGACAGCCGGCGCTGATCGCTCGCAGGCGGGATGGGGAAGAGGTTGACCACGTGAGATAATCACGCAGGCGCCAGGGGGAGACGGTTAACCACAGACCGGCAATCACCCAGGTGTAGGCCCACACAACGAGAATCAGACGAAGATCGGACTCCGCCCAGCGGGTGCGGTTCAGAGTGTAATGCGCCGTTAGAAGCAGGAGCGCTGCTAAGCCGCGGACCGGGAGAAAATCGGGGACGAAAATACAGGTTAGGATTCCAAGGGCGGCGAAGCCAATCAGCATCATCTTCTTGTAGGAGGCGAAATCAGCAATCGTCTCGGCGTTAAGGTTGCTGAGGAACCACGCGGTTGCGGCCAGCGTCAGGAACCAGCCGATCGGTGTGGCCCGCGGAAACTTGCGGGCTGCGGTGGTGAACGCGGTCGGTTTCAGCAGGGCGAACAGGTTCGGCAACGCAAAGACGACTCCCAGAACGACGGCCAGAGTTGATAGTTTCATCCCTAATTGCGCTTTAATCGAGGTTGTGAATGGCGGGATCGCCGTAAAGGGTGAACGCGCCGACTCGCTCGATCTTCAAACTCAAGAGCTGCCCAATGTGCCGTTCCGAGCCTTCAAAGACCACGATTTTATTGCAGCGGGTGCGCCCTTCGAGGCGGGTTGCATTCTTCCTGCTGGGGCCTTCAACAAGGATCTCGGTGGTTTGCCCTTCGAACGATTCGTACTGGGCGGCGGCAAGCTCCGTGACGCGTTGCAGGAGCCTGGCGTGGCGCTCTTCGATGATCTCTTGCAGCAGTTGGTCAGGCATCGAAGCCGCCGGTGTGTCGCGGCGCGGGGAGTATTTGAAGACGTAAGCGTTCGCGAACCGCGCGTCTTCCACGAGGGACATGGTTTCAGCAAAGTCCTCCTCAGTCTCTCCCGGGAAGCCAACAATGATGTCAGTGGTAATGCCCATCTGGGGCTTCACTTCGCGCAAGCGGCGGATGATCTCCATGAACCGCGCACGGGTGTAGCCGCGATGCATCAGCTTGAGCAAACGGTCGCTGCCGCTTTGGACCGGGATGTGCGCGCTCTCACAAAGCTTGGGCAGACGAGCGTAAACCTCAATGAGATCCTCGCCGTAGCCTTTTGGGTGGGGGGAGGTAAAGCGGATGCGATCGATACCGTCGATTTCATGAACGGCTTCGATAAGCTGAACAAAAGCGGATTTGCCGTCGCGTAGTGGGATCTCGCGTTTGCCGTAGCTCGTGACGATTTGGCCGAGCAGTGTGATTTCGCGAATGCCTCGGGCGGCTAGATGGCGGCACTCAGTGACGATGTCCTCAATGGGGCGGCTTCGTTCTTTGCCGCGGGTGTGCGGGACGATGCAGAAGG
>DASPKX010000083.1:0-55127 GCA_035627835.1 Candidatus Methylomirabilota bacterium | reverse complement strand
CGGATCTGGCAATGGGGCAACAATTAGTATTTCGCAAGTTGAGCTGATCGCTTTTGGTTTGGTTTTTGTTCAGAGGTTTGCCGTGGTTAAAGAGGCAGAGCCGCCAACCGCACGCGACCCCTGCGGTCGGCTGACGGCTGACGGCTGAACTTAGCCAATGCTTCAGGGTTACCCTGATACCACAACAGGGATGCGAGGGTTATTTTCGCGTTCCGCAACCAAACGGCGGAGAAACCCACAATCCCAATGACCCAATCAGCAACAGGCCACACGAGCTTAAAAGACAGTCGGAAAGCAGGGCATGAACTTGGGGAGCGGATCCGCGCAGACTTGGGTGGAGAGCCGCCTGATGCCTTGATTGTTTTTTCCTCTGCACGCCACGATTTTGCGAAACTGCTTCGCGCCATCGTTGCCGCTTCTGGAGCAAAGGCGCTGGTTGGCAGCTCATCAGCCGGTGAGTTCACTGCGAATAGCTATGATGAAGGCGCGGTGTCAGCGGTTGGCCTGCGTTCCGATACAATGCGATTTCATGGAGCTATCGGGCGCGGGCTCAGAGCAGACAGATCTTCCGCAGCTCAGCAAATCACGGCCAACTTTGAAGGTCTAAAAAGTAATGATCTTCCCCACCGCGCCGCTTTGATCCTTACCGACGCTTTGGCCGGACACGCTGATGACTTCGTTGAAAAACTCACGACACTCACTGCGGGAAGGTACCAGCTGTTTGGTGGCGGGGCGGGTGATGATGCCAAATTTACCCGCACGCACGTTTTCTTTAATGAAGAGGCAGTGCCGGATGCCGCGGTAGCCTTGGAAATCCTTTCTGAAAAACCGATCGGAATTGGTGTCCGACACTCCTGGGAGCCAGCAACGCCGCCCTTCCGAGTCACTGAAAGTGATGGAATGCGGCTCATCAGCTTGAACAACGTTCCCGCTGCCGACGTTTTTGCTGAGTTCGCCGAAAGCTCGGGGCAAATATTCCATCGGCAGGATCCTATTCCGTTCTTTTTACACAACACTATTGGCGTCGCTACCCCCGCTGGTTATCGCCTTCGGGTTCCCCTTGCCGTAAACAATGACGGTTCGATCCAGTGCGCTGCGGACGTGGCAACGGGCAGTTTGGTCCATATCATGAGTCCAGCTGGTGGATCTGCAATGGCTGCAACCGTGAGTGCATTGGAGCAAATCCAGAACGAGGAACCTGAGGTTGCCCTATTCTTCGATTGCGTTGCGACCCGGTTGAGAATGGGGCGCGAGTTCGGGTTTGAACTCAAGGCTGTCAAAGAGGCTCTCAGGGGGGCGCAATATGCTGGCTGCAACACCTACGGCCAGATCGCCCGTGCGGAAGGGCAGTTTAGCGGGTTCCATAACTGCACAGCGGTGGTGGCAGTGGTCCCAAAATGACGAACGGCTGGCAGGAAAGGGTGCTCGTATTCGCTGCCGAACTGATCAGGTCTCGCCAACGTGCGAAGTGTGTCCGCGATTTCTGTCACGCCACAGGGCTCGAAAACCTTTTCGTTTTCATCCGAGACCCCGACCTGAACGTTTTGCTGGCAGCGCCTGGGTTTCCGCAGACCTTTCCGCGTGGGGTCCTCTGGCGGAACTTCGCAGAGCGGACTTCGAAAGAAGGTGAGGTTTGCGGCACGTTGCCCTGGCCAGATCAAAATAGGTTTTGTAACGCTCTCGGTTCCGGCACAGTTGACAACGTTGCCATTATTCTGGGTGAGGGGGTTTCGTCCGACCTGCTGAAAGCTTTGCATAGCGTTCTGCCGCTGCTGGGCTCAGCTCTTAGCGGGGAGCGCGCCTTGCTCTCGCAAGCGGCCCATGCTGAAGCCGCTTTCGTCGCTGCCCGCGAAGCGCACGCGCTTAGTCTTAGGTTGGATCAGGCGCGTCGACAGGCTCAAGAGGAAGCGGCGGCCAGGAGCAGGGCGGAAAGAGAGCTCGAACGTGAGCTGGCCGAACATATGCGGGCGGAGGAAGCCGTTCGTGAGGCGCGCGACGCACTCGTGAAGGCTAATCTCGAATTGGAATGTAGGGTGAAAGAACGGACTGCTTCACTGCAAGAGGCTCTCGCCCAAATGGAAGAATTTTCCTATAGCGTCTCGCACGATCTGCGGACTCCCCTGCGTGCCATGAGCGCCTACGCGGAAGTGCTGCTCCAAGATTACCGGGGACGCTTGGACGAGACTGCGGCTTCTTACCTAGAAAAAATTTGGCGTGGAAGCCAACGCATGGACAAGCTAACCCTCGGGCTTCTGAACTATAGCCGGATTGCGCGCGCAGATCTGAAACTGGCTCCGGTGGATGTCGAGCAGCTTATTGGCCATGTCGTCACCGATCACCGCGAATTGCAACCGCCCACACAAATTCATATCGACTCGCCGCTACATAGGGTGCTCGGGCATGAGCTGTCCCTCGGACAAGCGATAGCTAACCTCTTGAACAACGCTGTGAAGTTTAGGGCTCCCACGGTGACCCCCCATATCTATATTCGTTCCGAGGCCAAGCAGGAGCTCGTCCGCCTCTGGTTTACGGACAATGGAATTGGCATTGATCCACACGTTCAACACCGGCTTTTTTGTGCGTTTGAACGAATTCACCCGGACAAGGATATAGAAGGGACCGGCATCGGGCTTGCCATCGTCCGGAAAGCAGTCGAGAAAATGGGCGGGAAAGTAGGGGTGGTCTCCGATGGAGTAAACGGAAGCAGTTTCTGGATCGAGCTCCGCCAACCGAGGCAAATGGACGCTTTTGCACAGGAGCAACAAGCAGGCTCCTTCACCTGAGCAAGGCTACAGCCCAACATTGCAGAGGTGGAATTAACGCCCGCACGGACTAAAGATCTCCCATTACATTAGAAGCGCTCACCGCATCCTAAAACGGCGCACAATGCGATCCGGCGGATATGCTTCGGCAACTTCTTGATGGCCGGCAATAAAGCGCTCCCCAAGGCGTTTCGCTGTCTTTAAGATCATTCCTATCCGTTCGCAAACCGCAGGAAGGGCTGTTTTGTGTCAGATCCAGCACTCTTCAGTATGGCGGGTGGACGGCGTTGATCCTGTAGCGACGAGATTCGTTTTCCTTTGGGATGATCACACGCTTTTCATTCGACGCGAAGGGTCAGTCCGGGCCTTCGCTTCACTCATGGGTACAAGATCTCCCCAAGACCACGTTGCCCATGGAACTTCCTAAAAACTGGTCAGGAGGCGGGGCTTGCCAAGTGGGGGGAGGGACGGTTCACTTTCTTTGCACCCGAAGTGAATACGGAGCCTGTCAAAACTCTCCATTATAGGAAGTCGCGGTTTGTCACGCACTTGCCGATCGATTATCGCTACACGCCGTCCCACTACTGGGCGGCCCCAAGCGACGGCGGGGTGTGGCGGGTCGGATTTACGAAGTTTGCCACTCGCATGTTGGGCGACATGGTCGATCATGGGGTGGATGCGGCGCCCGGCACGAAGGTGAGCACCGGGGATGTGCTCGGGTGGATCGAGGGGTTTAAGGCCTTAAGCGATCTGTATGCGGTGGGTGAGGGGGAGCTGATTGGCTCAAACCCAGCTCTGAAGGAGCGGGTGGAGTTGGTGAGCAAGCGGCCGTATGACGATGGCTGGATTTATCAGTTTAAAGGGGAGTTGGATGAGCGGGCGATGGATGTGCATGCGTATGCCCAGTTGTTGGATGTGACGATTCAGCGCATCCTGGACAAGGAACAGGCGGAGAATGAGGAATAAAGCGCATTATGTGATGATCGGCGGCTTTTTAGGCGCCGGGAAAACGACGGCTGTGGCGCGCCTGGCGCAGAGCTTGAGCGATCGGGGCGTGAAGGTGGGGCTCATCACGAATGACCAGGGGAACGAACTGGTGGACACAGCAATGCTGAAGTCGCGCGGGTTCGCGGTGGAGCAGATTCCTGGCGGCTGTTTTTGTTGCCGGTTCAACTCGCTGACAGAGGCCGCGTCCAAACTGACGGAGGCCACCCGGCCAGAGGTGTTCATCGCGGAGCCGGTGGGGAGTTGCACCGATCTTGTGGCCACGGTGACCTATCCGCTGCGGCGCATTTACGGGGAGCAGTATTCGATCGCGCCATTGAGCGTGCTGGTGGACCCGATTCGGGCCTTGCGGATTTTTGGCCTGGAGAGCGGCGGGAAGTTTTCGGAGAAGGTCGTTTACATCTACCTCAAGCAACTCGCGGAGGCGGACATCATTGTGATCAACAAGATCGATCTGATCTCCGCAACCCAACGCGACGCATTGAGGAAGCGTTTGGAAACGGAGTTTCCGAAGGCGACGATCCTCGAGGTTTCAGCACGCAATGGTGAGGGGCTGGCGGAGTGGTTTGCCGCCATCACGGAATCGGAGCAGGAATCGCGCGCGGCCATGGAGGTGGATTACGAGGTTTACGCGGAAGGGGAGGCGTTGCTCGGGTGGCTGAATGCCACCGTGAATTTGCGAGCCGAGAAGCCATTCGATGCGGACGCGGCGTTGCAGTCGCTCGCGGAATCGATTCAAGGGACATTGCGCGCGGAAGGGGCGGAGATCGCGCACTTCAAGATGACCTTGAGCCCTGAGGGTGGATTTGCCGAGTTGGCCGTGATCAATGTGGTGCGGAATGATTACGTGCCCGAACTGTCGCAGACGCTGGACGAGCCGGTGACCGCTGGGCAGTTGGTGATTAACTTGCGCGCGGAAGCGGATCCAGCGCGGTTGAAGGCCGCCGTGGATGAGGGGTTGAAAGCTTTGGCCCAGGCGCATTCGGGGCTGGCGGTGGAGCTGGATCACCTGGAGCATTTCCGCCCCGGCAAACCGCAGCCGACGCATCGATTTACAAGCTGACTGATTTTATGAGCGCCCCGAAAATTTTATATTGCCACTGCGCTTACACGCAGGTGGTGCCCGCGGAGGTGAAGGACGCGGTGCTGCGAAAGTTGTGCGACTCAGGGGTTTCCTTCGAAGCGGTCGCGGATTTATGTGAAACTTCCGCCCGGCGTGATCCGTCTCTTAAACAGATGGCGGATGGAGCGGTGAAGATTGCGGCGTGTTACCCGCGCGCGGTGAAGTGGCTGTTCGCGGCTGCGGGCGCTCCTTTGAACATCGAGGCTGCGGAGGTGCTCAATATGCGGACGCAACCTGCGGCGGAAGTGATTGAAGCATTGATGAAGCCGGAGCTAACGCCAAACGTGCCTGCGGGCAAGGAGACCATTGAGGCGGTGGCGGAGGGAGTGGGCAAATGAGCATTCGCGACGAGAAGACACTTCGGATCGTCCTTTATGAGGGCGCAGGCGCCGAGCCGGTCCCGGCCGAAAGCCGTTTTGCCGCAGTGCAGGCGTTGCTTGTGAATGGGTATTCCGTCACCCGGACCACGGGTGAGCGACCGGTGAACGCCCACGCGCGCAATGATGTCCTGGCGTTGGGAAACTTCGGCGGGCGCGCTCCTGCTTCGGGCCCTGCCACAGATGGCGAAGCCCAGGTGCAGGTGGAGGATCTGGCTGATTGGGCGCCTGAGACTGTGTTGGGCAAGGTCCGCAGCGCGGGGGCGAGCAAACAGGCGATTGAGCCCGGAGCCTGGAAGCCGTGGTTCCCGGTGATCGATTACGATCGCTGCACGAATTGCATGCAGTGCCTGAGCTTTTGTTTGTTCGGCGTTTACGGCGTGGACACGGCCAACAAGATCCAGGTCCAGAACAACGACAACTGCAAAACGAATTGCCCCGCTTGCTCCCGTGTTTGCCCGGAAGCCGCGATCATGTTCCCGAAATACAAGGCGGGCCCGATCAACGGGGATGTCGTCAGCTCAGCGGATTTGCAGCGGGAAAAAATGAAGATCGATATTTCGTCGCTGCTCGGCGGCGATGTATATTCGATGCTTCGCGACCGCAGTGAGCGCGCGCGGTCCCGGTTCTCCAAGGAACGTGATTCCGACAAAGCGCTGAAAGAGCGCCAGAAATGTTTGGTGAAGCTGGCGGAATCTGGAGACATCCCGGCGGAAGTGCTGATGTCACTGCCTTCGCCGGAGGAAATTGCCCGCCGCGCTGAAGAAGCGAAGGCAAAAGCTGCGGCCGCGCTGCAGCAGAACGCGGCAGCGAGTTAAGTTATGTTTCCCCGCCTCGCCGCCCGCATTTTGCGCACGACCGATCCGCGCCTGCTGATGAAGTTCGGCTGGAACTTCGGGTGGAAGGGAATGCTGTCGGTGGAGAAGTTCAAGAGCCGCATCAAACGCGACGAATACTTCCCGCCGTTCCTTTACATTTCGATTCTGAACTCGTGCAACCTGCGTTGCCAGGGTTGCTGGGTGGATGTGGAAGCGGAGCGCACGCAGATCGATTTGGCGGCGCTGAACCGCTTGATCAACGAAGCGAAAGCGCATGGGAATTCCTTCTTTGGAATACTTGGGGGCGAGCCGTTCATGCACCCGGAGCTGCTCGATTTATTGCGCGCGCATCCAGACGCTTATTTCCAGGTTTTTACCAACGGGCAATTCATAACTGAGAAGGTTGCGAAGCAATTGCGGCAGGTTGGCAACGCAACGCCCTTGATCAGCATTGAAGGCCGCGAAGCCACGAGCGATCAGCGCCGGGGGAAGGTGGATGTTTACAATCGCAGTTGGCGCGGGATTCAGCATTGCCTGGACGAGAAGCTGCTGACCGGGGTGGCCACAAGCGTTTGCCAATCGAACATTAACGAACTGCTCACGCGGGAGTGGGTGCAGTACTTGATTGATCGCGGGGTGCATTACACCTGGTTCCATACGTATCGGCCAGTGGGCGCGAAGATGAACGCGCAGCTCGCGCTGCGGCCGGAGCAATTGGTGCAGGTGCGGAAGTTTGTGGTGCAAATGCGCGCCGAGATGCCGATCGCGATCCTGGATGCGTATTATGATGGCAAGGGGCAGGCGCTTTGCCCGATGACCACCGGGATCAGTCATCACATCAGCCCGAGCGGGCATGTCGAGCCGTGCCCGATCATCCAGTTCGCCACGGACCATATTTCTGATCAGCGCGGGATTTTTGAAACGATGCGCAGCTCGCGGTTCCTGAAAGATTTTCGCGAGCTTTCAGGCCAGGCGACGCGCGGGTGCGTGGTTTTGGAGCGGCCGGATTTAGTCAAAGCTCTCGTGCAAAAGCATGGCGCGCGTGATACAACACTTCGCAAGACAGCCTTGGAGGAGCTTGATGCCATGCAGCCGCGGTTCAGCCAGTGGCTGCCCGGCGAAGAGGTTCCGGAACAGCATTGGATGTACAAGTTCGCGAAGAAGTATTGGTTCCACGATTTTGGCGCTTACAAAAACGTGGAGCATGGCGCGGCCGAGAAGGCTCGGGCGCTTCGTGAATCAAAGAAAACTGAAGCAGTCGCAGTAGGGTAATCGTATGCAGCAGGTGACGTTAAATATTCCGCGGCCCATTCCGATCCAGCGTTTTCGCACGCCGAAAAAGAACATTCCGCAAACGGTGGCGGAGCGGAAATTGATCGCGGAGGTGGTGCGCAACTATGTGGCTGAGTTCAACCCGGTGCCACCCATGCCGGCGGACGAGCTGAAGGTTCACGCCGCGCGGATCATTGAGAAGCTGCAATGCGACCCGATTTACCGCGATTTCATTGGCGTGCTGCTGAACAACGAAATGTGGCGCGAGACGCTCGCGGCGGTGCCGTTTGAGCGCCGTCTGCTGCTGCTGCCGAAATGTTTGCGCATCGAGAGCAAGTGCCCGGCTCCCTTTGATGAATTTGGCCTGCTTTGCAAGCAGTGCGGCCTTTGCTCGATCCAGGATCTGCAACTCGAAGCGGAGCGGCTCGGTTACGCCGTGCTGGTCGCCGAAGGTTCGGCGATTGTGATGTCGCTCATTCAGACCGGGAAGATTGAAGCCATCGTCGGGGTGAGTTGCTTGAGTGTGCTGGAGCGCGCCTTCCCTTACATGGAAGCGGCAGCGATTCCGGGCGTGGCGGTGCCGTTGCTGCAGGATGATTGCATCGACACCACGGTCGATATGGATTGGGTTTGGGATTACATCCACCTGACCAGCGATGACAAAACGCGCCGCCTTGATTTGGGCGCCTTGCGGGATGAAGTGGATTTCTGGTTCACGCCTGCGGCTTTGGATTTGGCGCTCGGAAATGGAGAGGGCGAAACGGAGAAAGTGGCGCGCGAATGGCTCAGCCGCAGCGGCAAGCGCTGGCGTCCTTTCCTGACCGTTGCGGCTTACCAGGCGTTGCGCGCGGACACTGGCGGGCCGTTGCCGCAGGATCTGAAGAAGATCGCGATCGCTGTCGAGTGCTTCCATAAAGCCTCGCTCATTCATGACGACATCGAGGATGGTGACGCGGAGCGTTACGGCGAGAAGACGCTGCACGAAGAATACGGCGTCCCATTCGCGCTGAACGTCGGCGATTTACTGATTGGCGAAGGCTACCGATTGATTGCTTCCTGCAAAGCTTCACCGCAGCAGAAGGCAGCGATGTTGATGGTCGCGACGGAAGGGCAGCGGGAGTTGTGCCGCGGGCAGGGAGCTGAGCTTTCCTGGATGCGCGCGCCGAAGCCGCTGAGCAGCCTGGAAACTCTGGATATTTTCCGAAAGAAAACGGCGCCGGCTTTTGAAGTCGCGCTCCGAATGGGAGCGATTTACGCGGGCATGGATGCCTACGAGGAAGTTGAAGAGACCCTCGGCGCCTATAGCGAAGCGCTCGGGATTGCTTACCAGATCCGCGACGATCTTTCTGACCTGAATGTTGCCGATAAAACAAATGACATTTCGGCGTTGCGTCCTTCCTTGCTGCTGGCCGTTGCGCATGAGCGCGCCTCTGGTGAAGGCAAAGAGATCGTCGAAAAAATGTGGCATCGGCAATGGCCGGAAGGGCTGACGGCGGAGAAGGTTCATTCACTCTACATGGACTTAAAAGCGGACGAGCGGGCTCGCACGCTTTTGGAGACTTACAAGGAAGAGGCCGTGCGCGCGCTTCGCGATCTCGAGAACCCAAATCTCAAGGGCCTCCTGCGGCGCGTGATTGGAAAGATCTTCAACGACACCGAAATCAAAGGTTGGTGCAAAGAGTTCGAGCAAAAGAACGGCCGCGTTCCTGCCCTGCCGGAAGTGGCGGCTGCGCCAGTCGCGACGGTCGCTGCCTAACGCGCGCTTCTTGCGGACTGATTGTAGAGACTCCCGCGCATGAGCGTGCGTTTGCAAATGCTGCAGGTGGCGCGCTTGTCGCAAAAGGTTCTCGGGGACTCCTCGGAACTGGTGGCTGCGTTCTACAAACAGCATCTCACCCCCGAGGGCGGATTCGCCAACCGGTCCGGCGAATCGGATCTCTATTACACGGGGTTTGGCCTGGCTGGCTTGCTTGCATTGGATGCGGAGCTTCCCAGCGAGCCTACGCTCAAACATCTGGCGGGCTACAATCCTGCCAAGCTCGACCTCATCCATTTTTGCTGCTGGATCAACTCGCGCGCGGCTCTGCATCAGGCGTCACGAACCTCGTTCACGGCTGAAGAGCGTGAGTCACTGCTCCAGGCTTTGAATCAGTTTCGTTCGAAGGATGGTGGCTTTAACATTTTTCCCGGGTTGCCAACGGGAAGCGCTTACGGCGCTTTCCTGGCCTTAAGCGCTTATGGCGATTTGCAAACCGAGCTGCCCAACCCGTTGGGGGTGGTGCAAAGCTTGAAGTTGCTCGAGACGAAAGACGGGGCGTGGGCGAATGATCGCGGGATCCCGGAGGCTGGCACTAACTCCACGGCTGCCGCTGTAGTCACGTTGACAAGCCTTGGATTTCCGGTGAGCGATTGCGTGCCGGAGTGGCTCTTCGCACGGGTTCATTCTCAGGGAGGAATATGCGCCTCACCGAACACTCCCGGGCCGGACTTGCTTTCCACGGCGACCGGGTTGCACGCCTTGGCCTGCCTTGACCGGAGCATTGATCCAATACGCGAGAAATGCCTGGATTTTGTGGATTCGCTCTGGACGAACGAGGGCGGGTTCTACGGCCACTGGGCGGATGACGTGGTGGATTGCGAATACACTTACTACGGTCTGCTCGCGCTCGGGCATCTGCACGCCTGAGCGTCTGTTTGTTTGTGTTCCAGATTGCAATCTGATTGCATGCTGGCGCATGCCCCTCGATTGGAAAGAGTGGTTGGCCAAACGGAATATTCGTGTGTATCGCAACACCCTGCCGAAAGGGTGCGATCTCTTCTTCGACCTGGAGCGCCATGGATTAAGCGCAAAGGTGCGCACCATTCTCGATATTGGCGGGAACACCGGGCAATTTGCTGCGCTTTGCCGCGGGCGGGTCCCCCATGCGGACGTCTGGTCGTTTGAGCCTGTTAAGAGCACACACGAGAAGCTCAGCATGGCGGGAAAGCAGTTGGGCTTCCGCACCTTTCACCTCGGGATGGGCGCTGAACGGGCACGGCTGCCGATGCACTTGAGCGCCAACTCTCGTTACAATTCACTGAATCCACAGATCACTGCGGAACCGAGCAGCATTGTTGAAGAAGTGGAAATTCAGAGAATTGATGAGTTTTGCCACGAGCATCAGATCCAGGAGATTGGGCTCTTGAAAACAGACACTGAAGGGCACGACCTGCAGGTGCTCGAAGGCGCGGCGAAGTTGTTCGAAGCCAATCGTGTGCTGCTGGTGTTGTGCGAGGTTGGTTTTGCGAGAAAGGATGACCGCCACACGCCATTTGTGAAGGCGCTGCCGGCGCTTCAGGAGCACGGATTCGAGCTATTTGGCTTCTATAATCAGGGCGCGTGGGGCCCGGGAGGGGCCATGGATTACGCGGACGCGCTCTTCCTGAACACGCGCAAGGCTGGGTTGTCCTCGGCGCCGCGACTCAGTTGATACCGGCGCTCGCGGTCGGGGTCGCTCCACCTGCCTCCGTGAGCTAAGTTGAGCGAGGAGCGATGAAAATCGATGTGACGACCGAAGCGGCAGGGAGGAGCCCCCGCCCGCAGAGAGCACGGGCGCCGAAGGCCAAGAAACCGGCTGCGGAGAGTTCGTTCCAGCCGGTGGTTCCAAAATCTGCCCATCTTGGGAAGCTCAAAATCCCCCGCCAACCAGATGACGTGGAGGTTGAAGCTAATGGCAAAGTGGTGAAGCTGACTAACGTCAACAAACCCTTCTGGCCGGAACTCGGGATCACCAAAGGGGATCTTCTTCAATATTACTCTGATGTGTCGCCCGTGTTGCTGCCACACCTGCAAAGCAGGGCCATGGTGATGAAGCGTTACCCGCACGGAGCAGCGGGTGAATTCTTTTTTCAAAAGCGCGCGCCTTCGCCGCGGCCCGACTGGATTGATGTCTGCTCGATCACCCATGGCTCAGGAAACATCATCGATTTCCCCGTGGTGCGGGATTTGGCGTCGCTGCTCTGGGTGGTGAACCTTGGATGCATCGACCTCAACCAATGGTATGGGCGATGCGATGATGTCGATCGGCCGGATTATCTCCATTTCGATTTGGATCCCGTCACGGGAGCGGACTTCGGGGACGTGCTTAAAACGGCTTTGCTCGTGCATGAAGCTTTGGACGCGCTCGGGTTGCCGAATTATCCGAAGACCACCGGCTCGCGCGGCATTCATGTGTATGTGCCGATTGTCCGTGGGCCGCTGCAAAAGCAGGTGTGGGCCTTCGCCAAGAAGCTGGCGCAATCACTGGAGAAGCTCTACCCCGACGTCATCACTGCGGAGTATCGCATCGCCAAAAGACCGCACGGGCGGGTGCTGGTTGATTACAATCAGAATGCCTGGGGGCGAACATTGTCCTCGGTCTATTCCGTGCGGCCGAAGCCGCTGGCCACTGTTTCAACGCCGGTGACGTGGGACGAGGTCAAAGCGGGAATTCGCATTGAAGATTTTCAAATGGGAAATGTCCGCGAGAGGATTGCGAAAGTCGGGGATCTATTCTCGCCGCTGCTTGATGATAGCAAACGCGTGGACCTCACACGCTTCACGGGTTTGAAGTGATGACCCCTTGCCCAACGGGAGCATTCGTCTGGGCTGGGCGGGAGGTTTGCTGCTTCGACTGAAGCTGCTTGAGCTTCGGCTGCTTTCTAAACGCAAAGAAGAACAGCAGAAACGTGGCAGCCATTACTACTGCCGCAAAGCTGTACGCCACGAGACGAAACTTCTTGCCCTGTTCAATGATGCGCTCTGTGGAGAGCCGCTCGGTTTCAGCAAAAAAGGCAAATTCTTTATCGAGCGAAATGGCGGCCGCCGCCGCGTCCTCCCGGAGCTTTAGGGTAAGCCATTGATTTCCGGCGAGGCCGAGAGCAGCAGGGGCTTGGCCAATCTGGGTCGGCTCCGCGCTGTGGAAACCGTTGTCAGCGGTCAGCGGCGCTCCCGCATGCTGCCAAAGACGCACAAGCCCGGTGTTCTTCGCCACGTTTTGAATCCGCTCCCAAAGCAGCTTCCGCACTTGCGCTTCGTGCTCATTCGCGGAAATTGCGAGGCTATGGATTTTGCCGTGATGGTTGTCAACGTGGAGGGCGACCGCTCCGAGGATCTCAGCGCCGCTCAAAGCGAGCTGGAATTCAGTGACGCGCTTTTCGAGCGTCTCCACCGGGAGTTGATGCGCGCTCCAAAGTCCGCGCAGGCCCGGCAAATCATCGATGGTGGCGCGCCGCGCTTGCAGTTGGCTCATCGCCCGTAGACGATAAACTCGGGAATGAGCAGCGTAAAGGATCGAGCGGACTCCGCGCGAAAGCGGGGGAGCGCGCTAGTCGCCATCCTGCGATTCCTTTGGAAATACCCGAAACGGGTGGCGCTTTGCCTTGGGCTGCTCTGCGCGAACATCGCGATTGAAATGTCGCTGCCGCAGATTGTCGGGACAGCCGTGAACAATCTGCGCTGGCGCGGCGAGTGGGGCGCGGAATTCGACCTGCAGCCGTTTCTCTTGTTGTTCCTGGCTTTGGTTTTCGTGCGCGCGGGCCTTGGGCATCTGCTTGGGCCAAGACGGAATCGTCTGGTGCATCGCACGCTCAATGATATTCGCGGCGCGATCTTCAATGCGATTCAGCGCCTGCCGTTCCAGTATCATGACAAGGCGAGCGCGGGGGAGTTGATATCGCGCTCCACCACCGATGTTTCGCGCCTGCAGGAGTTTTTCTTCGCGTGCCTGTTTCTCACGGTTGATATCACGCTCGCTCTCACTTTGACCTCCGCACTGATCTTCGCGATAAGCCCTGCGCTCGGGCTGGTGGCGGTGGGGACGATGCTTCCCACCGTTGCCTTAATTGCGGTCTTTGCCGCAAAGCTCCAGCCGCAATGGCGCAAGGTCCATGACCTTCATGGAGCGATGACCACGGTGGTGCAGGAGAACATTGCGGGTGTGCGTGTGGTGAAGGCTTTCGCGAAGGAAGGTTTTGAGATTCAGAAATTCAACACCCGACGCGCTGAATTCCTCGGCACGCTCATGGACACAGTGAACTATTGGGCAGCCCGTGTGCCGTTTGCCCAGTTCATCTTCGGCTTAAGCTTGCCGCTCGCGCTCTGGGTCGGAGGGCGGCAGGTCATCGCGGGAGAGATTGTGATCGGCGACCTCGTTAAAGCCGCGCTCTACCTGCTGGCGGTAGGGAATCGCGTCGGCCAGGTTGGGCAGTTCACAAACATCATTCAAAACGCCAGCGCGAGCGCGGGGCGGATTCTCGAAATCATTGATGCGCCCAATCAACTCCAGAGTGGAATTCGCGCATTGCCGCCGCAAGCTGATGTCACTTTTGAAGATGTTTCCTTCAAATATCCCAGCAGCGAAGCAGGAATTAGCGAGCTGAGCTTCAAGGCTGAAGCCGGGAAGACCTACGCGCTCGTGGGCCCGACAGGCGCGGGCAAAAGCACAGTGGTGAACCTGATCCCGCGCTTCTATGACCCAAGTTCGGGTTGTGTGCGGATTGGCGGAGTCGATGCGCGGGAACTGCGGCTGGATGAGTTGCGGCGGGCGATCGGCGTTATCTTCCAGGAGACATTTCTCTTCAGCGCGAGCATCGCGGAAAACATTTCCTACGGACGGCCTGAAGCGACGCGAGAGCAAATCATCGAGGCGGCCAAGGTCGCGCAGATCCATGAGTTCATTGCCGGGCTTGAGCGTGGCTACGACACGATCATTGGCGAGCGCGGCGTCACCTTAAGCGGCGGGCAAAAGCAGCGCGTGGCTATTGCGCGCGCCTACCTGCTTAATCCGCGCATACTGATCATGGATGACGCCACCGCAAGCGTGGATGCGGAAACGGAACGTCTGATTCAGGAAGGCCTTCGCCAGCTTCGGGCGGGTCGCACCACTTTCCTGATTGCCCATCGCGCGACGACAGCGATGCACGCGGATCAAATCCTCTTCCTGAAGGAAGGCCGGCTGGTGGAGCAGGGGACGCACGAGGAGTTGATCCGCGCACGCGGGGCATACTGGCAGTTCTTTCAAAAACAGCTCAGCGGCGAACAGGCGGAGGGAGCGCGATGAGCAAAGCTCACGACCCAGCGCTCTTGGAAGAGGAGTTCGCGCGGGCTCAATTAAGCCGGCGCACGCTGCGGCGCTTGCTCACGTACGTCCGTCCGTACCGGCGCGTTTTCATCGGCAACCTCATCTTCACAGTCCTGGCCACAGGCTCGCAGTTGCTTGGACCAAAGTTCATTCAGGTCGGGATTGATCGGTATTTAACCAACATTACCAGTCTTCAGGCAGCGATGACTGGGATTATGGTCATCAGCGCCCTCTACCTCGGGAACCTTCTCGCAGGGTGGCTGCTCTCCACGCTGCAGGTGAAGAGCGCCATTCAGGTGGGGCAGGGGGCGATGAACGATTTGCGTCTGGCGGTGTTTGAGCACATCCAGCGGCTCTCCTTGAGCTACTTCGACAAAACGCACCAGGGGCGCATTATCAACCGCGCCGATGCGGACATTGACTCGCTGGACCGGTTGCTGACCTGGGGCGCAACCCAGCTTCTCTCGAGCGCGCTGACACTGGTAGGCGTGGCGCTTTTACTTGCGCAATATGATTGGCGGCTCTGGCTGGCGGTGAGCGTGGTCATACCGCCACTGGTGATCGCTTCAAGGTGGTTTCATCGCCGGGGCATGGCGGCATATCGAAAGATGCGCGAGCAGGCATCACGCATGACCGCATCGGTTGCCGAGAACATCACCGGTGTGCGCGTGGTTCAGGCCTTCGCCCGGGAAGAGGAAAACCTGGAGCGGTTCAACGAGGTGCAAGGTGTGTACGGGGAGCGCGTGGTGGAAGCGGCGCGAGTGTTCCACACTTACATGCCGATCGTTGGCCTCGTTTCAGGCCTGGGCACGGCTATTGTCCTCGGTTACGGCGGTTCGCTCGTGATGCGCGGAGAAATCACCGTGGGTGAATTAGCCGCCTTCCTGCTTTACCTCAGCATGTTCTTTGGGCCGGTGCAGACGATGGGCGATCTTTACAACGCGGTTCTCGCCAGCGCCGCGAGCGCTGAGCGCATCTTCGAGTTGCTGGACACACAGCCGCAGATCAACAACAACCCACGAGCCCAGGCCTTGCCTCGCATCGAGGGGCGTGTGGAGTTCGAGAAGGTCTTCTTCCGGTATGACACGGCGCCTGCGGAGCACTGGACTTTGGACGACATTAACTTCGTCGTGGCGCCGGGGGAGACAGTGGCGCTGGTCGGCGCAACAGGCTCGGGCAAAACCAGCATCATCAGCCTGCTCATGCGTTTCTACGAGCCGCAGCGCGGGCGTGTGCTTGTGGATGGGCACGACTTGCAGCAAGTCACGATGGAATCTTTGCGCGCGCAGATCGGCATCGTGACGCAGGAGAACTTCCTCTTCACGGGGACGGTGATGGACAACCTCAAATTCGGTCGTCCCACCGCCACTGATGAGGAAGTGATCGAGGCGGCCCAAAAGCTTGGAACCCATTCGATTATTGAGCGATTTCCGGAAGGATATCAGACGAAGGTTCGCGAGCGTGGCGGGAATTTCTCTGGCGGCGAACGCCAACTACTCACACTAACGCGCGCGATGGTGGCGGACCCTCGGATATTGATCCTCGACGAAGCCACGAGCGCAGTGGATCCGCGAACAGAGGAGATTATTCAGCACGCGCTCACGACATTGTTTCAAAAGCGGACTTCGTTTGTGATTGCCCACCGGCTTTCCACGGTGCGGCATGCGAGCAAAATTCTCGTGCTGGAACAGGGGAGAATTGTTGAGCAAGGCTCAGACGCGGAGTTGCTGGCCCACGGCGGGATCTATGCCCGCCTGCATGAAGAATTTTTCGGGATCGCGGTCAGCTCCAATCGTAGTTGAAACTGATGCTCACACGATCGGAGTTGGAAGGATTTGCGGGGACTTCGTGACGCAGCCAGCTCTCGAAGAGCACGAGGCGCCCTGCCTTTGCTGGATAACGGACAAACTGCTGATTCTCTTCACGCGCTCCTGATTTCTTCGGGGGCGCAGCCATGAAACTGCTTAGACGCGGATCTTCGAACTTGATGGCCGAGCAATTGGGCGGTGTGCGAACGTAATACGTGCCGCTGATGAAGGAGAGCGGGTGAAGGTGCAAACCGTGGGTGACGCGATTGGGCATGATGTTCACCCAGCAATCGGTCATTCGAATGGTTTTCCCCTCCAGGTCCATGTCGAGTTCGGCTGCATATTTCAGCACGTGCCGACGAATGCGTTTCTCCAACTCCGCAAAGGTGCTGGAGAACTCGTTCAAATGACACATGGAGCCATAGGAGGTGTAGCCACCTGGGTACGACTTCCGGGACCATTTCTGGCCAGCTTCGTCGAAGTCGCGCACCTGGTAGCATTCCTTCAACAACTCAGCATTAAAACGCGCGAGCCCGCTTCGCATCAGGGGCGCGTAGTAAATGAGAGTGGGGAACCAGGCTTTGACGCTCATGCCGCTGGTTTGCCTTCTTTCGGCTGATCACGACGCGGAAAAAGCGGCGCCGGTTCGCCGATGGTGTGGCCTTCTATCAAGCCGCCCCAGGCGCTCTCGGCGAGCTTTGTGGGCGGGTTGGCGATTCCGAGTTGCGCGTAAATCTTTTCGGAAGAGCCGGGGATGTACGGGTGAAGCATTGGCGCGAGGACGCGGACGGTTTCGCAGAGGTTATAAAGCACCTCGTCAAGTCGCTTCGCTTGCGCAGGATCCTTTGCGAGTTTGAACGGCGCGGTTTGATCGACGTATTGGTTTGCGCGGGTGATGAGGGCCCAGATAGCGGCGAGCGCGTCCTGAAGCTCATTGTTGCGCCAATGCGCCTCAACCTTGCGGACTGCTTCGGCGGCATCATTCGCCAACTCATCCGACCGGGCAGGCACCCGGCCGTCCCGGTAACGCTTCAGCATCGAGAGGGAGCGATTCACCAGATTGCCTAAGCCATTCGCCAGTTCGGCCTGGTAACGGGATTGGAAACCAGCGTCAGTCCAATTGCCGTCGGGGCCGATATCGAGTTCGCGCGTCACGTAATACCGGAACGCATCCACGCCCCAGTCAGTAACGACTGCGACCGGATCCACGACATTGCCGGTTGTCTTGGACATCTTTTGCCCGTCCTTCTGCCACCATCCATGCGCGAGAATTTTCCGAGGAAGAGGCAGCCCCATCGCTTTGAGCATGATGGGCCAATAGACGGAATGGAACTTGAGTATGTCCTTTCCGATCAGATGAACATCCGCCGGCCAGATGGCGCGGTTGCCGCCACCCTGACCGCTCGCTTTTAGCAGGGCTTCGTCGCCGTGCCCTGCAGGCGCGGTGACGTAATTCACCAAAGCATCAAACCAGACGTACGTGACGTAACGAGTGTCGAAGGGAATAGGAATGCCCCATGCCAACCGGTCCTTGGGACGGCTGATGCAGAGATCTTCCAGCTCTTCAGACTTCAAAAATCCAAGCACTTCATTCCGGCGGGAAGATGGCGTGACGAACTCCGGATTGGATTCGATGTGCTGAATCAGCCACTGCTGGTGCGGCTTGAGCTTGAAGTAATAATTCTCCTCCACCAGCTCGACGACTTCGCCATAGATGGCTTCAAAGGTTCCGTCAGGCTGGCGATCTTTCTCCGTAAGGAACGTTTCCTGGCGGGTTGAGTAAAATCCGCGATATTCCGCTTTGTAGAAGTGGCCTTCCTTGTTCAAGCGATCAAGCACCGCCTGGACGTAAGCGACGTGGCGCGGCTCGCTCGTGCGGATGAAGTCATCGTTCGAAAGCTGAAGTGTTTTTGTGAGCGCAACCCAATCTTGTGATAACTCGTCGCAGTATTGCTTAGGCGACTTGCCTTGGGCCTCGGCTGCTTGCTGAACCTTTTGCCCATGCTCATCCAGGCCGGTCAGGAAGAACACATCCTCCCCAAGGCTGCGGCGAGCGCGCGCGATCACATCCGCGATCACCTTTTCGTAGGCATGCCCGAGATGGGGCTGGCCATTCACGTAGTCGATGGCGGTGGTGATGTAGAACGGCTTCGTCATGGCGGGAGTGTGGATGTCGAATGCGGGTGGCGCAACCTGGGGCGGTGTTATTGGTTCAACGCCGCGAGATAACGTTCCGCATCAATCGCAGCCGCGCAACCCATGCCTGCAGCCGTGATCGCCTGGCGGTAAACATTATCGGAGCAATCGCCCGCCACGAATACGCCCGGGACGTTCGTCTCACTGCCGCGCTTGCGGAGAATGTACCCGTTCTCGTCCATGTCGATGACCCCCTTGAACAACTGCGTGTTCGGCACATGGCCGATGGCGATGAAGACGCCGGCCGCCTCCAGGGTTGTCTCCTCGTTTGTTTTAAGATTCTTCACGCGCACACCCGTGACGATGTCTTCCTGCACACCGAGGATTTCAGTGACGGCAGAATCCCAGATTGGTTTGATTTTGGGATTCGCGAGCGTCCGCTCGGCCATGATGCGCGAGGCACGAAGGGAATCGCGACGATGAACCAGATACACAATCGAGCCAAAGCGGGTGAGGTACATCGCTTCTTCACAAGCTGAGTCGCCGCCGCCAACCACCACCAGGGGTTTGTTGCGGAACATGGGCAAGGCGCCGTCGCATGTGGCGCAATAAGTCACGCCTTTCTTCTCCAGCTTGTGCTCGCTTTCCAAGCCCAGATGCCGATGGCCCGCCCCGCTGGCGATGATGATGGTTTCGGCCTGCACGGTGACCCCATCCACAACGAGCTTTAGTGGCCGTTCGGAAAAGTCCACCGACTCAACGGTGCCGTATTCGATGCGGGCTCCGAACTTTTCGGCCTGCTTCTGCATGCGCGTCATCAGCTCATAACCATCGACGCCTTCAGGGAACCCGGGGAAATTTTCAACGATGCTGGTGGTCGTCAGCAGTCCGCCGGGCATGACGCCGGTGTAAACAATCGGCGAGAGATTAGCCCGGGCGGTGTAGAGGGCGGCAGTGAGGCCCGCGCA
This sequence comes from Candidatus Methylomirabilota bacterium, assembly GCA_035627835.1. Taxonomy (GTDB): domain Bacteria; phylum Verrucomicrobiota; class Verrucomicrobiia; order Limisphaerales; family SXQI01; genus DASPKX01. The sequence goes on along the minus strand of DASPKX010000083.1, from coordinate 35,758 downwards.
CCCGGTTCCGATGATGACGACTTTTTCCATAAATTGCGGGGACGTTCTAGCGCAATCACCGCGCCGACGCCAGCAGAGAGCAAGTCATCAACCAAAGGCCCGCTCTCGACTTTCTTTCCTCCTTTCAGCATGTTCCGGGGACGGCGTCGGCGCCACAAATGAAGTATCCTCGGCAGCACAAGATTTACACGGGCCACCTGGACCTTGGGTCTGTGGCTTGCCTGTTTTTCCTGCTGCTCACCTTTGTCCTGCTGAAAAGCTCGTTCGTGTTCACTCCCGGCCTGCGCGTCGCTTTGAATGCTGACGATCCCGCGCTGGTTCGCAGCGTTATCCGCCTGCGGGAGGGCGGGCAGGTCATTTACCAGGAGAAAACAACGCCTTTGGCGGAGTTTGAAGCGGCCATGCGGGCAGAACCGAAGCGGAGTGAGACGAACAAGCCGACCTATACGGTTGAAATCGGGATGAATGTCAAAGACGAGCACCTCACGCGGGTGCGCGCGCTGGCCGAGGAACTGAAGTTGAACATGCGCTTCGTTAAGCCGGAAATCGAGCTGCCACTCGTTGAGGGCCTTGCGGGAACGACGAATGAGACCGTGGTGGTGGTTGTCGCCCAAAATGAGCAGCTCTTCTTTGACAATCAGGTGACTCGTTTCGAGCGGCTGGCCGCGCAATTAAAAGCGGAAAAAGCGAAAGCAAAAGGCCCTCTGACGCTGGTGATCGAAGCGGATCAGGATGTCCGATATGCGGTGGTTATGCGGCTGAGCCTGCTGGCGAGAGAAGCGGGGTTTTCCGAAGTTCTCCTGGGCGGGCGGCCGAAGGTTGATCCCATTTCAACCAGTTTCTTCTGAGCATCATGGAATCCGCGGAAGCAAAGGTTTGGCCGTGGGGGAAGGTCGCTGCGGTGGCTGTGGGTCTATTCCTGGCGCAACTGGTCACACTGCACTTTCTCACCTGCGGGAGCGGCCTGGCTCCGAGAACTGCGGACCACAGAACTGCTTTCCATTTCGGAACGAGCCCGCGCGCCGTGGGGGCCGTGGCGCTTATCGAGGATCCGACAGTTTTTGCCCTGCCGCATCCGAAAGGTTTTTCTGGGCCAGCCTGGTTTGGAATTGCCGAAACGAAGCATTCGCTTGCCGAGATTCGCTCCCTGCCCAAGTTTTTGGAGATCACAGATGGGATTGCCTTCGATCCTGCCCTGCGGGCTGCGACGCTAGAGAGAGCGTCCGCGTTCGAGTTGGCGCGGCCGGTGGCTCCAGCCACTCCCCTCGAGCTTCCTCCAACTGCCCCGACGCAATCCATCATGCGTGTCGAAGGAGAGTTGGCGAGCCGGCCATTGTTGCGAAGCGCCCCGCTGCCCGTCCAGCACCACACCGACATCCTGAGCAACAGCGTGGTTCAGGTGGGGGTGGATGACCGCGGGTTCCCTATTCACGTGCGGCTGCTCGGCTCCAGCGGGTTGCGCTCAACGGATTTAACGGCGCTGCAGCATGCGGCTGAAACGCGCTTTTCACCCACGGGAGCCGTCAAGCGCTCAGCGACGCTGGATCCAACGCCGCTCCCCAGCTTTACGGCGACCCCAGGGGAACTGGCCTGGGGGCAGCTTGTTTACCGTTGGCTGACGCTGGAACCCCCCACCACAAACGCGCCGGGCGTCAAGTGATTATGTCCATCGACGCCGCCTTATTTCTCTATTTCTTTTGTTTACTTGCTGGGCTCTGTTTTGTGGGCATATATTACGAACTCCGGGGGAGAAGATTTGAACCGACTCCAACGGAGGACCACATCTTCCGCTGTGAACGATGCGCTTTCGTTTACACTGATGATCCAGACGTGGATCGTTCGCGTTGCCCCCAGTGCGGGACAACGAACGAGAAGATTACTTTTTAACGACAACCAAACAAACGGCTGAGCCGTCTCTACGAGCGGCGAGGCAATTGAACAGAAGAACGAGTATGGGAATGTGGATTGGCCGCAACCGAAAAGCCCGTGTGACTTACGGTTTCGACGAAATCGCCCTCGTGCCAGGCGACATCACCATAAATCCTGCCGAAGTGGACACCTCCTTCAAGATCCCCCGGAAGGACGGCAGCGCAATCGAACTGAAGATTCCCATTATGGCTTCGGCCATGGATGGTGTCACGGACGTCCCCTTTTGCATCGAGATGAACCGCCTGGGCGGCCTTGGTGTGATCAACCTGGAAGGCATTCAGACCCGCTACGAGAATCCCGGCGAAGTTCTGAAGCAGATTCTTAAGGCCAGCAAGGAAGAGGTCACGGCGCTGATCCAAAAGATGTACACCGCGCCGATCAAAGAGGAATTGATCTCGCGGCGTGTCAGTGAGTTAAAGAACGCTGGCGTCCTTGCGGCCGTTAGCTCGATTCCACAGAAGGCGGAGCGTTTCGCTGCCATTGCGCAGGAAGCAGGCGCGGACCTCTTCATTGTTCAATCGACGGTCTCAACGGTTCGCCACCTTTCAACGCAGTACAAGTCGCTCGAACTCGAAGATTTCTGCAAGCGGATGAACATCCCGATCATCATCGGGAACGCAGTCACCTACGGCGTCACGCTGGAACTGATGCAATGCGGCGTCGCTGGCGTCCTGATCGGTGTTGGCCCTGGGGCCGCCTGCACCAGCCGCGGTGTGTTGGGGTTGGGCGTCCCACAAGTCACCGCCACGGTGGATTGCGCCGCAGCCCGTGACTATCACCACAAGCAAACTGGCCGTTACGTCCCCATCATCACCGACGGTGGCATGAGCAAGGGCGGCGACGTTTGCAAGGCTCTCGCTTGCGGCGCGGATGCTGTCATGGTTGGCAGCGCCTTCGCCCGCGCGGAAGAAGCGCCTGGCCAGGGCTTCCACTGGGGCATGGCCACCCCGCATGCGAACCTGCCCCGCGGCACTCGCATTCGTGTCGGCATCAGTGGCTCACTGCGCCAGATTCTCTTTGGCCCCGCCACCGTGGACGACGGTTCACAGAACCTGGTCGGCGCCATCACGACGTGCATGGGCAACGTCGGCGCCAAATCTATCCGCGAGTTTCAGGAAACGGAGATCATTATTGCCCCGAGCATCCGGACGGAAGGCAAGCTGTTCCAAACGGTCCAAAGCGTCGGCATGGGAACGCACTAAGCTTTCCATTCAACTCTGTGCTCTTTCACTAGGCGGCTCAATGGCCGCCTTTTTTATTCCTGCGGGTAAAGAATCACGCGATCGTGGACGAGAACGACAAGGTCGTTCTTCCCGTCGGCGGTGAAGTCTTCAACTAGAGCCTCGCGTGGCTCGGCGTTGTCATTGCGGCGGCTGCGGAAGGTGCGCTCCTCAAAGACTTGCCAGCGGTTTGCCGGCACGAGTTGGTGCGGCTTTTCGTGAGTGACGATATCGATGTGGCTCTTGGCCGTTTCCAAAAAGACGAGGTCTTTCTGTTTGTCGTTGTTCAGATCCCCAGAGACGAGATCGTGCAGGAAGCCGTCCTTGATTGGCGTTTCGTAACCATCCACTTCAGTCAGTGTCCAGGCCTCCCCTTGCAGGGAAAGCCAGCCAACAGTGTTCAAGCCCATCAGGCTCACGGCCGCTCCTTCGCCCGCACCGAAGCGCAGCGGCTCAAGCGAGCTGAAATCTGCGAGCGGGAAAGAAATGTTCTTCGCGATGCGCCAGGAGCCCGAGGCATCGCGGCTTGTTACGGTAAGCGCTTTGCGATCCGCATCCAGCAGGAAGAGCAGGGGAGCCTTTCCGGGGCCGTTGTTCGGCACTGCGGCGGCGCCCACAATGCGTGAATTGCTGGCAGCGCCGTTGATTTGCTCGCGAACCTGAAAGCTCCAGGTGCGGGAAGGCTTTTTGGCTTTCGCGGCTTCAGTCGGGCTCTCCTCTTTCTTCTGTTCGTCAGTCGGCGAGACGGTGGAGGCGGCTAATGCCGGCGAGGCCTCTGCATGCAACGTCACCGCGCGGAGGAAGTTTCGTTGCGCGAGCAGGAGTTCGGTTTTTCCATCGCCATCCACATCCGCAATGCTCAGCCAGGGTTGCTCAGCGCTTCCGCCCGGCGGCGCGAGGTCCACTTCTTCGAAGTCACCACTCTCCTCCTGCACGAGAAGTTTCATCTTCTCGTACGGAATGAGCACAACCAGATCGGCGCGCCCATCCTGATTCACGTCGTGCAAGGTGATGCTGGATGGATTGGCTTTAAAACTTTCGTTCAGCTTTTGGCGTTTGGTTTCGCCTTTAGCTGTGCGGAGCAGCAACTCGCGTTTGCCATCTTGATCGACGATGACTGCCAGCGAGATCTCGTTAGCCACTTTGCCCACCGCCATCGCCAGCGGTCGGCCGTCTATGGGGAGGGTTTTCGGAAAAGCGACTTTTTGTTTCTCGTCCAGGGTTGTGAGGCCAATTTGGCGCTCATCCGCGCTGAGCAGGAAGATTTCAGCGCGCCCATCGCCGTCCCAATCGGCAGCGGAGATCTCGCTGACGCCCGTGAGCGTCGAGAACGTGCGCACCGATTGCAAGCTTCCTTCGCGGCCTTGCAAGTATACGGAGAGTTGGCCGCTGTCCGGCTCCGCAACTATAAGGTCCGGACGTTTGTCTCCGTTCAGATCGGCCCAGGTTGCGCCCCGGCGGGATTTTTTGGTGCGCGTGAGCGGCAGCAGTTCGAATTGCCCTTGCGCAAGGCCTTCGATGATCTGCGAACCCTTTTCGCGGGTGAATGTGAGCAACTGCGCGCGCCCGCTTTTTTGGGCAATGGTGATGATCTCCGTCTTCTTATCGTTGTCCAAATCATCCGCCCAGTAGGAGCGAATGGGTGGGAGTGAGAAGTGGAGTTCAGGCCCGAGCTGGCCGGCATTATTCTGAAAACGAACACGAAACGGGTTTGGGTTCTCCCAATTGATCAGCAGCAGGTCCTCGCGACCGTCGCCTTGAATATCCATGATCTGCAGCGACTTCACCGTGCCCACATATGGAATCTTCTCCGGCTCGGCCAAGGTTCCATCCTCCTGCTGCTTCAGAAAATAAACATGCTCCTCTGCCAAGAGCGCGAGGTCGGGGCGCTTGTCTCCGTTGAGATCACCGGTCGTCAGGGCGTATGGGTCGAGAGTGGCATCTTCAATCGTGAAGCGCTTCAAGGCGCTCCAACCGTTTGTGCCCTGGTTGTATTGAATGACCAATTCGCGGGGTTCGCCGTAGTAGGCCAGGTCTGGGGATTTATCGGCGTTCAAATCTGCAACAACCAATGAGGAGATGCGCTTTTCCGAAGCGATGGAATCGAGAGTAAACCGTGAACCGGGTGGCAAGTCGTTGATGCGAGTCGCGTCACGAACTTTTGGAGCAGCATTCGTTGCGCCAGTGCGGTTGAAGAGAATGTTGATCTTTGAGCGGCCGTTATTCACCAGGACGAGATCTTTCTTGCCGTCACCATCGATGTCGGCCGCTTTCATCTGCCCGATCAACGGATCGACCGGAAAAACCTCTTTGCCTGCAAAGCCGAACCTTTCGCTCACGGGTTCAGCTCCGTTTGCGGCAAGGGTGAGGAGCGCGGAAAAACCAAGCGCGCGGGCAAACAAACTCTTAGGCATGACAAGCCCACGATAGCGGCCGTTGCTCAGCTGCGCCAGTTCTCACATGGGCTGCGTCAGCAAGATCGTCGGCGCTCTGTCAGTGACTGTTGGTTGTTTCCCCATTCACATCCACGACGACCTTCAAGGAGTCAGCGGTTGGTTTTGCCGCCAGCGCGACTGCATCCGCTGTGCGCTCCAAGGGGAAGCGATGGGTGACCAATGCCCGCACATCCAGGCGACGCGAAAACACCAACCTTGCCACTTCCTTCTGCAACGTCACATCCGAGGAATAACTTCCCAGAAGCGCCTTCTCATCGACGCAGACGTTCGACAGATCAATATCCGTGACTGCGCCCCGCTTCGTGTGCGCGAAAAGCAGCAACTCTCCCCCGCCGCGCAGGAGCGTTTGCGCCTGCTTTAACGCTTCGTCGGATGGCACCGCCAAAACAGCCGCGTCCAGGCCACGCTTCCCGGTCATCTTCATCACCTGCTCCGGGAAGCCCGGAGAGTTGGCGATCAGCCCAGCAACCGCTCCATGCGCACGAGCTATCTCCAGGCGGTGAGGCGCTAGATCGCTCGCGATTACGCGCACACCCTGCAAGGTGAGCAGTCGGGTGAACATCAATCCGATGGGGCCTTGTCCAGCGACCAATGCGACATCATTCGGGAGCAAGTGGAGCTGCCGAACGCCCTTCAGCACGGTGTTGACCGGCTCCAGCAAGGCGCCTTCAACGAGGCTGTTCCCTTTCGGAACCTTTACGACACCCGGCAGCACAAAGCTCATCACGCGCACATACTCTGCGTAACCCCCGCCTGCGGGCTCGAACCCCGCCGTGATGCCGGTTTTTTTGTAAGTGGGGCATTGCGCGAACGCTTTGTGACGGCAGAAATGGCAATCTAAACAAGGCACATGGTGATGCAGGGCAACTCGGTCGCCAATCTGCCAGCCCTTCACCCGCGCGCCGACTTTGACGATCGTGCCCGCGGTTTCGTGCCCAAACACTCGCGGCGGAGGCACCGTGGCGTAATGGATCTTCTTAATGTCCGTGGGGCATACGCCGCACACGCCGACCTTTACCAGGAGTTCGTTGGAGCCGATGCGCGGCACGGGCAGCTCCTCCACACGCAAATCATTGGCGCCACGGTAAACCACCGCGCGCATGCTCCTGGGCAAACGCTCATTCACACCGCTTTGTTACTGAAAACTGGAGACGGCCAAAAGAAACAAACCGCGGCCCAGTGAAGAGGCCGCGGTCGAACACGGAACCGACTGTTACTTTAACTCAGAACCGCCAGACAAGATCCACCGTAAAGCGATTATCGAACAAACCTTTGGGAGTTGTCACAGCTTTCTCATAGGCGAAGCCAAGATCAACATTCTCGTGCACACGCGAGCGGAACCCGACACCTGCGGTCACTTGCGTGAAACCACCCGCCGCGCTGGAGCCGAAATTGATGATGTCGTAACCCTCCACATCGAGAGCAGGGCCGTCCGCCTCACTTAAAACGGTGAAGCCGTTGGCGACCACGAAGGGAATGAAGTAACGGTGCGCAAAGTAATCGAGCTGCAAACTGTAATGCGCGCTGCTCGTTTCTTCACTGAAGTCATTGGGGACTCGCGCTCCGACGCTGCCGGTCACGTGGAAGTTCCCGATCCCTTTTGCGCTTGAGACGAAGAAATCCCATTCACCTTGGCCGTTCCCTTGGAAGACGCGTGAATTGCCAGTCGGCAGCTCGATCTTCAACCCCGGCGTGAGCACGAACTGGTTCTCACGATCGTCAATGAGGGCGTATTTCAATCCCGCTGCCAAATCAGCCCAATCATCACCGAGGCCGTTGCCGCTGAACTCAATGAACCCATCCTTCGTCGCGATCAATGCAAGCCGTTCGGTGAGCGCATAGCGGAGTTGCATGGCATACACCCGCGCCTCACCGCCCCCGGTGATGAAGCCGTTGTCGATGTTGTGATGCACAAACAGCGGGCGCACTTCCGAGTTGATGTGGGGATCCTCAAAGAACAGCGGATTCGCCACCGGCTCGATCACCTTTTCCTTCCAATCCTGCGCCTGAGCTGAAGGGTGAAGCGCTGCCTGCGTTACGAGAGCGGCCACTGCCGCAACTGCGAGGGAAGAGTTTTTCATGTTTTCACGCCCTGCTCGCGGAGGGACGAGTGTCAATTTTGTTCCGTTTCGGCTCCGCGAGCGGGCAACACCATCCAAACATTCACGGTATTAGACGCCTCTCCTTTTGTTGGCCAACCCTTCGCCTCCGTTGGCGCACCACTCAGAGAAGTTGCTTTCGCTCCCAGCGCCCTATTCAGAATTTATTGGAGCCACGGGAAGAGCGATCTGCTCCGGCCAGATAAGGGGATGACCAAACTGCTCCTGCCGAATGGTGACTTGCCGAGTTACGCTGCCGTCGACAAAGGCCAGATTATCGCCACGCTTATGCATCAATCTGCTCCAACCAACCGGATTGTTGGACCTCACGCTTAGGAACCCGTTGATTACTGGCAAATTGTTTGTCAGGTTTTGGTCACCCAACAGGACGCCTTTGTTTAGCCCGGCATTTGGAAACAGTCCCACGAAGTATCCCACGTCCACGTTGCTCTTTATATCCGCGAAATTCGTCACGAGTGTCTTGTATTTGGGGTCCTCGGGGCAAACGACAATTTTTGGGGTAATCAGTCGATTGCTTAAGGCAGCGAAATGCTTGTGAGCGGAAAAGGCGTCTTGAGCCCATGGAGCAAAGCCGTCCGGAGTCCCTGCGGGAAATCGTTCATCGTTATCGTTGGCAAAGCCGCGAAAGGCCTCCGTCACTGACTTTAAATTATTCGCGCATTTGATCTCCCTAACTTTTGCTGCGTTTCCAATATGGGTTGCCCAGTGAAGGGCGAAAGGTAGTCCAATGAATACGAAAAAGGCTCCGCCGATAAGCAGCCCCAACACACGCACTCCCACATTGCTCGTGCTGGACTGCTTCCCTTCGGGCTTTGTCATAACTTCGTTCAAATCGTCTGCGTCCATTATCCCCGCTAGGTCTTCACGGGCAGAAGGGCGTCAGGCTAAGGCGCGCCCAGCCCGGCCAAAAATCCGCCTGGTTACGTAAGGACTTCTTGTAGGGTGTTCCTGCACGATTTCTGAAATCACCGCTTGTAACTCTTCATCGCGTTCCAGCGCACATAAAGCGACAGCCCGTTGCATTAACGCATACTTCCGGAACTTTGATTTGACCGTTGTGCAGGCAAAAAATCGCATGCTATGCTCGAGGAGTTCACCCCATTGCTTGCGTGCCTCCAGGAGCTTTCCGCGAAGTTCGAGCGCTGCTTCGTGGCCCGGAAAGCTTCCCAACACAGCGTTCACTATGTCCTCTGCTTCAGCTGAACGATCCAAGTGAATTAAGGTGTCGGCTTTCCAAACGAGACTTCTCGTGTCCTCAGGATTATCCTTGAGCAGGCTTTCTAAAATCTGGAGGCATTCAACGTACGCGTCGGCGTAATGAAGTTGCTCAGCGAAGGCATAGCGTGATTCGTGGACGCTCTTACATCCGGGGAACTCACCTACCCACAGCTGAAAAGCGTCCGCGGAACTAAACACGAGCCTTACATGACCATCGCGTTCTGTGCGGCGGGGATCGTCAGCCAAAAACGTGAGACTCAGGCGAATGCCGCCGTGATGCTCAACCCACGAAAGTAGCTCATTCACCTCGGGCTTGTAGGTTGCCTCAAGATAAGGAACAACGATTTCCCGCGTCCACTGGTGCTCCATTCGTTCAGCGTAGTTCTCAAAGTTTTCTTTCCGATCTGCCAGCCAGCGACCTCGCGCCACTCTCGCGGTGTTGTCGTGATGATGGGCCACTTCGTGAACGAAGGTTCCTAGAGCATGGAGTTTCAGGTACACGTCCCGCGCAGCAGTCGGCAACGGACTCTTGCTGGGATCCACCACGAAGGCATACACAGAAACCAGCCCCCGCGATGGTAAGTACGTCCCCAGCACATTTCCACAGTAGACACCAGGGAAAAGCTGACTGCCAAGACGGCCAATGATGGGGTCTGTAATGGACTGTGGCTCGCCTGTCGATCGTTCTTCCTGGTAGGCTTTTCCTAAGGACAGCTGAATCCTCGATATTCCCTGCCATGCCGCATCTGGCATTCGGGACAGAACAGCTCGAACATCTTCTTCAGATGCTGCGTGAAGAACTCCTTGGCCAGCGTCAAGTATCTCGATGGGGATGTCTGGTGGAGCTGTTGCTCCTAATCGGACAGGAGGCTTGCTGCGCTCCTTGAGCACAGCGCGTTTGATGCGTCGTTTACGCAGCTTCTGCTGAGACGCTGTTTCCAACTCACCGGCTGCTTTCTCAGGCGTCTCGACAGCAATGTTGGCAAGATCCTTTAGCGTTCGTCGGGTGGTGTGAATGCTTCGCGACATGACCTGTTTTGGAAAAGCATCGGCGGATTCTTAGCATCCTCCGGCCCGAGAGGCAGCACGTCCAGTAAGAAACTTCTCGTCATTGATCCCCTCGTTCCGCCTTATTCACATGACCGTTGTTGAAGATAGCAACAAGGATGCGGTCCTTTCCCACAGACAGCATTCCGCCCCTCCTCGCGTAGTGGCTTGCACCGGAGTTATACGCTTTGCGCGCTACTTTGAAGCTTGAAGGAGCAGGGGCGTCCAATCATCCTATTCTTATGCACTTAGCCCGATCCAATTCTTTGCGCGCACTCGTTCAGCGCGCTTGCCTCGCAGTGACGGTCATCGTTGCCGCCGCGCTCGTGCCGGAGGCCTTCAGCCAGGCCCAGCCCGACGCCGCTGCTGCTCTCAAAGTGGCCACGGATTTCAAAGCCGATTTGCTCTACACCGTTCCCAAGGACCAGCAGGGATCCTGGGTCGCGATGTGCCTGGATAACAAAAACCGACTCATTGTATCCGACCAATACGGCAAGCTGTATCGCTTAACTCTGCCGCCTGTGGGCATGATCGAGGCACCGAAGATTGAAACGATCGAAGCGGAAATCGGCTGCGCGCAAGGCCTCCTTTATGCCTTCGACAGCCTTTATGTGATGGTGAACGAGGAGCGTTTCCAGGGCCGCGGCCTTTACCGCCTCCGCGACACGAATGGCGACGATAAATACGACGATCTGAAGCTGCTGCGGAAACTTCAAGGGGGCGGCGAGCATGGGCCTCATGCGATTCTGCTCTCGCCAGACAAGCAATCGCTGCACGTGATCATTGGCAATCAAACTAAGCTCACGGACATCAATTCTTCACGAGTGCCCTTTATTTGGGGTGAGGATCATCTGATTCCGCGACTCTGGGACGGCAACGGGTTCATGAAAGGGGTTCTCGCTCCCGGCGGCTGGATCGCCAAAGTTGATCCTGATGGCCAGAAGTGGGAGCTGATCGCGACCGGTTTTCGCAATGAGTATGACGCTGGCTTCAATGAGCATGGCGAGTTGTTCACCTACGATGCCGACATGGAGTGGGATTTGAACACCCCATGGTACCGCCCGACCCGCGTGAACCACGTCATCAGCGGCGCGGAGTTCGGCTGGCGCAGCGGCGCTGGCAAATTCCCCGCCTATTACCTCGATAGCTTCGGCGCAGTGACGAACATTGGGCCAGGGTCTCCGACGGGCGTTGCCTTCGGCTACGGCGCAAAGTTCCCTGCAAAATATCAGCAAGCTTTCTACATCTGCGATTGGAGCTTCGGCAAAATGTATGCCGTCCACATGGAGCCGCAGGGCGCCAGCTACACCGCGAGCGTGGAGGAATTTATCACAGGCCAACCGCTCGCGCTCACCGACCTGGTGATTAACCCTGCTGACGGAGCGATGTACTTTGCTGTTGGCGGCCGCCGCACGCAATCTGCGCTTTATCGCGTCACGTACACAGGCCATGAATCCACTGCTCCAGCGAAGGCAAATAATAAATTCTCAAAGGAGCGCGCTCAACGCCGCAAGTTAGAAGCGTTCCACGGCAAACAGGACGCCAATGCTGTTAAAGAAGCGTGGCCTTTCCTCAGCGAGAAGGATCGCGCGCTCCGGTTCGCCGCCCGCACAGCTCTGGAGTGGCAAGACGCTGCTCAATGGCGGGAGAAGGCGCTGCAGGAGAAAAATCCCCGCGCCTCAATGGCCGCGCTCGCCGCGCTCGCTCGTGTGAGCAGCCGGGATCAATTCCATCGCGCCACCAATGCCGCCGCTCCGGACAAAGCCTTGCAGAGTCAAATGCTCGCCGCACTGGACCGCATTGACTGGCGGAAGCTCACAGAGGAGGAGCGCCTGGACCTGCTGCGCACCTATTCTCTCACTTTCACACGCCTGGGCGCGCCTGATGATGCGACCCGCAAGCGCCTGGCCGCGAAATTCGAGCCGCTCTATCCCGCCGACTCCCGTGAGGTGAATGCGGAACTCGCGCCGATGCTCGTGTTCCTCGAGGCTCCTAACGCGGCCAACAAGCTGGTCACCGCCTTGCGCACCGCCCCCACTCAGGAAGAGCAGATCGACCTCGCGCGCGCGTTGCGCGTTTTGAAGAGCGGCTGGACTATGCCATTGCGGGAAGATTATTTCCGCTGGTTCCTCAAGGCGGGCAGTTTCAAGGGGGGTTCAAGTTTGGCTGGGTTTATGCGGGACATCAAAGCGGACGCCGTCGCTACTTTAACGAGCGAGGAGAAAGCCGCCCTTAAGGCCATCCTCGAAGCACAGCCGGAAAAGAAGAATCCTTGGGACGAACTGGCCGCGCGCGATGTTGTTAAGGAATGGACCGTTGCAGACCTCGCTCCTGTGGTTGAACGCGGGCTGAGGGGTGGGCGCGACTTTGAAAAAGGACGCAAGCTTTTCGGAGCCGCGGGTTGCGCGGCTTGCCATCGCTATAATGACGAAGGCGCTTCAGTCGGTCCTGACCTGAGCAATGTGGCTGGCCGCTTCAGCGCTCGCGACCTGTTGGAATCAATCATCGAGCCGAGCAAGGAAATCAGCGATCAATACGGCGCGATTGTGATCACTAAAAAGAACGGCGACGAGATCACCGGCCGCGTGGGCAATCTGAACGGTGACAACCTGATGGTCATCCAGAACATGTTCGCGCCAGGTGATTTCACGAATGTGAAGCGCCAGGACATTGAGAAGATCGAACGCTCTACCACGTCCATGATGCCTGAAGGTTTGCTCAACACCTTCACTGAGCAAGAGATTCAGGACCTCATGGCCTACATGCTTTCGCGCGGCGACCGCCAGGCTAAGATGTTCCGCTAAGGCGCAGAACCACGGTTTGAACACAAGGCGGAGCGGCAACGCTCCGCCTTTTCTTTGCGGAAACAACCCACAACCGTTCACCGTGGTGGGGCGTTCTCCTGCCTTTCGGCTTTCTCGCGATCTTCGCGCTCAGCTTCTTTCATCGCGCGCTCGGTGTCCTCGCGCATCTGGGCCTGAGCTTTTCGATAGCGCGTTTGAATAGAATTTGCTTCGAGATCGCTAATGATCTTGCGAGCGCGGAAAGGAGCGAGGAGGAACTTGGGAATGTAAACTGGCTCGCTCTTCGGCTCGGAAAGTGTGCCGCTGACTTTGTATTCAAAAAGCTTCCGCACAGGCCAGAGCACCGCGCTAAAGATGCGCCCGAATAGGAAGGTGTCCCGGAGCAACTCCGCCTCAACGCGCGCTTTCACATTCGCGTCGAAGTCAACGGTGCCATCGTAGTGCAGGCGAAAGGCGTCCGAACGGAGCACCAGGTCGCGCGTGTGCAGAACGCTGTTGGTCATCATGAAATGCATGGAAGCAGCCTTCACTTCGCTTCGTCCCAGCCCCGAGGAAACTGCGTCGAGCATGGGCGAGAAAAAGCCAAAGACAGGGACATCCCAGAGGAATCCATTCGTCAATTGCGCTGAGCCGTAGCCGCTCCAGCTTTTCATGTCCGCCGAGTTGGCGCTGGTCACGACCAACAAAGTGTCCACGCCCCCTTCCATGCGGTTGGTTTTGCCAAGGACATCCTGCATGAACGGCTGAAGTTGGCCGCCGCGAACATGGGCTGTGAAGCTGAAGTCTGCCGAGGTTGTTTCCTTCGGAAAATGGAAGTCGCCTATGAAATCCATGCTGCCGCCATAAAATGGGCCGCGGATATCCCGCACAGCGAGGTCGTCCCCCTTCCAATGCAAGCGTCCCGAGATGCTCGGCACATTGAACTTCCAATAGTGGAACGGCCCGCCTTCGACTTGGAAACGCACATCCGCGGCCGCGTCATCATCCGCAGGCACCCAGCCATGCACGTGCACGGTCGGCGGAGAGAGGAAGACGTAATCTTCGATCGCGCGCACCGCAACTCGCCCAACGGCTCGCGCGACGAGCATCGGGTCTAGCGTGCTGAAACCGTTGCTCAGGAAAATGCGGTTCGCAGCAATGTCGTAATGCACTGCCGGGACAGTCGCGTGGCCCACTTCGCCAATGACTTCAACATTGCGGGCATGCAGAAAATTGTTCGTAAGGGCAACTTGCGCTTTCAGGCTGCGAACGAACTGCTCGCGAAAGGCAACGTTTGTCAGCGCCACGTCTGCTTCCAACGCAGTATTCTCCGGCTCGCCCCAACGGCCCCAGATTTGAGCGGCAAACTTTGGAGCCTCGCTGAATTTGAACAACTCGAGCGCGTCCTGGGCCGGCGGATCCAGCAGGCTCTTGATGGCTGTCGGGTCGAGTTGCCCGGCAAGCTTCCAGCGGAAATCGCGCGATTCAACATGATTCCAGTAATCGACGACCGTGACACCTTCAGGGCGTGTGATCGTTAGATCGGGCAGAGTCCATTGCAGGTTCGTGAAGGCCAGGTGGGTTCGCACATGATCCGCTTTGGCGCCACGAAACGCGCCGGGCCCGCCACTCAGTTCCCCCGCCAAGGTCAGCGTGGGTAGCAGCTCCTTCTCCCAATCGGGGGATTTTTCGTCCCACCGGGGCAGAGTCACGCCCACCTCCGCGCGGACTTCCGGTGGAGTGTCCCAGGTGTATTGGGCGAGCCAGCGTCGCGCCCCCCGGCTAAGGAACCCTTCCACGCGCTTCACGTCGAAGTTCAAGAAGGCGCGGGCGTTCACTCGCCGTGTGAGAAGGTTCACATCCGCGGAGCTTTCGAGCTTCTTCCCATACAATTCGGCCGCAATGTTTGTGAGCTGGAGGTAAGGAGCCTTGTAGCTGCCCGCCAGTTTAAGTGAGTCGACAACCGCGTTGGTATGCGCAACCGCCGCCGCTTCCAGCGACACATCGAACTGCCAGGGACGGAGATAATTCCAATGCGCGAGACTCGCCGAGGCAGGCGGCGCGTTGGTGGCCGGCTCGAATCGCGCTTGCACCATGGCGGGACCACTCCTCACCCACTTCGTGTTCACACCGGACCAACTCACGCGCAAATTGCCGCTGGCGTGGTTCGTCCGAGAGTTCAGTTGGTAAGGGAGTTTCGCCAGCGAACGGAAGCTGCGGATCGTTTGCTCCGTCACGGTGTGCGGCTCGCTGAGAGCGTGGGGCCGGCTTTGGTCCGCTGTAAGGGTGAGGTTCAAGTTCGTGATCTGCCCTTGGTGTGCATCGACCACTTGCGAGGTTAGTTGGAGGGTGTGCAGCAGATTGGAACTCCCCGGCACATGATGCGATTCTATGCCCGCGCTGAACCCAGCTACGCGGCCCCACTCCGTCGAGGCCTCCCCCAGCGACAATCGGGCGCTTGCGGTGACTGGAGCATTGGTCGTCAGCGGGTATGTAGAGGTGATCTCGAACAGGAGGTTTTGCGCGGAGTTTGAGAGGTAGTAAAAAGCGGAGCTTTGCAGTGTCGCATCAGCTCGGAACTCGTTCAGATTTGTGGCTGCATAAATGCGGGCCTTGAGATCCAGGTTTGCCCATTTGCCCCAGGGACTCGAGGCAGGACCGACATCAAAATTGACCGTTGTTCTAAGCGAGGCCAAGTCATCGAGGTCACCGTCAAAGGAGAGGCGCAAGCGGCCCCCCCGCTCCGGTTCGATCTGCTGGATGTGCTCTAAAACCTGGCCAATCTGCTCCTGCCACCGTCTCCACGCTTCTTCAGTTTCAGCACGGGTCCGCTCCATTTGTTTGCCGGTGGATTTCCTGGGCTTCACTGCGGCTGACAACTCCACGTCAATCCCCTTGGCCCGCGCGCGGATGATGCCGAAGCTCCAGTCGCGTTCCGGCAATGCGGCCAGTTCGAGAGAAATATTCGTCACCACAAACGGCGCGTGCTCGTTCTGCGCCTGGAACGGCCAGGAGAGCGTCCCGCTCACCAGGCTTATGGTTTGAAAAGGTGTGTCGCCAAAGATCGCCCAAGGATTGAGGCTCACGACGGCCCGCTCGCCCGTCAGGCGGGGAGATGGATTTTGCCCAGGCCGCTCGAGGATGAAGTTCTGCAGAGCAACTTCCCGAAAGCGGCGCACACGCAGATCACTGAATTGAACATTGAACCCTTGCTCCGCAAGCTCGGCGGTGAGGCGTTTTTTCACAAACGCGGGCACACCGATGTAATTCACATAAGCAAGGAGCGCCAGCGTGACGATGATGATGACAAGGAAGAATCTCCGCACGTACCGGAGAATTCTTCTGGGCCATCCATGCCTCGCAAATGCCCCCATACAGAACTACTGGCTAAGCGGGGCAAAGAGATTGCTGACGAGATCCATGTAGAGCTTGCCAGAGAGTTGGAAGACGGTCGGTTGAGTGTCGCCAGGGAGCACGGCGGCGGCATACACATTTCCACCCGGCCCCCGGTGGCCAAAGCCAATTGTTCGTTGCACAGGCTGGCCGTCCGCGCCAACGCCACTCAAGGTGATCCTTTGCGACTGAGGAGTGATTCCGAAACGCTGGGCCACGCCATCTCCAAAGCCGGTCCATGCTTCGGCTTTGGCAGTGCAAAGACGCAGCACGATTTCGGTAAGGATTTCCCGCACGATGTCGTCCTTGTCCCAGCCGGTGAGAGGATCTTTAGTTGCGGAGCGTTGAACAGCGCCGATGCTCACCGCGAGATTGGTGACTGTGCTGGGGTTCAGAGACCACAGCGTCCGGTCACGGAACTGCCACGCAGCCGCAGAAAGCTCCGAAGCGAATCCTAGCTGCGTCAGATACACGGGAATCTCATCACTTCTCCTCACGTAAACAGCATCAACCGTGTTGCTTCCGAAATCGAGGTGAGCGAGCAACAAATTCGTCGTGGCAGGCGCGTTGGTGGATTGGGTGAAGAAACTGTAGCGGCGGACGGGAGGGCTGAGTTGCAGCATGGCCAGATCCTGCTCCGTTGGCGCTTCCTTCCCGAAGTCGAGAATTTCAAGGCCGCTCACCCGCGCCATAAAGGTTTCGATCAACTCCTTGTCCCCGGCAACGATGTTGGTGGACAGCACCTGCCAGGTGTTATTCGTGCGGAGCAGCGAAAACTTCTGCGCTGCCTGCACGTCAATTCGGCTGATTTTCTCCGCAGGCACCGAGAGTAATTGCGGGTCGTGGTAGCTCTTGTAAGGCAGGCGGAGAGCGTCCACGAACTCTTTGGAAACCAGCACGATGTTCGTGTGGCTCAGCCGCCGCGCGTAAACCAGATCCGGCGCGTTTGTCGGGCTGCGGCCGAACTCCACCGCCGCCACCACGTTGGAATTGAGCATGAATGCCGCGCGGACATCGGCGTTCTGCAATCCGTATGCCTCCAGATCCGCAGTGGGAAGGTCGCTCACGAAGCTGACCACCCGCGCATCCCGCATCTGCGCCAGCAGCGCTGTCACCCGATTTGCGTCTGCCCGAGCTTCGATCGGGCGTCTTATGGCCCACGTTCCGCCAGTGCGTTGAAGCTCTAAAGGCCGGTTGCCCGAGCGGATCTGAACCCGATCAAAAGCAAGGCCCCCGAAGTGGATCAGGGAAGGATCGCGCCACTCATCCAGGTTGAAAGGGAGTTGCTCGAGCAAAGCGGCATCGGTCAGAAAAACCCCAGCGTCGCCCACCTTTCGCACATAAACCTGCTTCGCAATCGGAGCGCGGTTGCCGACTTCGAGGCGGATCTTCTCCACGCCCGCAGTGAAAAGCACGGTCGCGCGTGGTGGCTCCAGGCCGAAGCTCGCGGGGCCGCCCTGCTCGGCCGCGACATCTTTGGGTGTGATATATCCCAGTTGCGGAATTCGAGCAGCGATTTCAACGAACCCTTGCACGACCGATTGTTGAGCTGGGTAGCGCGGGCTGATCAAAGCCCAGGCCGCGTTCGTTTTTTCCACCCGCAGAAACTGGTTGGAAATCGTGACATCAATCGACGTGACGGCGGAAGGCTCGAGCCGGGGCAGCAGCGGTGCGCCGATGCTTGGCCCCGTGGTTCGCAGAGGCTGTGTCTCGGTAACGTAAATAACCCCGCCGAGCACGAGCGCGAGGAACAGGAGCCAAATGGTGGTGCGAAAGCTCATGTCAAAAACGGCGGCGGAACCAGACAATCGCGCCAATCAGCAAAGCGGCGCCGGGGGCTACGACCAGGAAGAAGAGGCGAACCTCCTTCATTTCATCCCGCGTTAATGAAAGCCGATATTCCTCAATCGCACGCGGCGGGATGTCGCCCAGAAGCAGCTCGCGATTGAGAAGCCAATTTACAGCCAGGTTCGCAAAATCATAATTCGCGGCCTGATCCAGCATCACGTTGCTCAGGAACAGAGCATCACCCGTGGCCACGATGCGCGTTGAGTTTCGCAATGAGCTTACCCCCGCGATCGCTCCTTTTTCGGAGGCTGCGGCAACGGAGAAGTTTCCTTTCCTGGTCTGACCGCGAGCTGTCACGGTGCCATCCTCACTCGTTAGCAGGAGGTTGACAGCATTGGCGGCATCCGCGCTGCGGCCTTTGCCTTCACGCGCGGTCACGGGGCGGGGGAACGCCATGGCAATCGCGGAGTTATCGAGCGGAGTTGCGATCGGGTGAACACCGAAATTATCCAGCACGAGCACCGTTTCATCTCCCGCTTGCGCGCGTGTGCTGTCCGCAACCACGCCTTGTCCCACCTCGATGCCATATTGAAGCAGGAGGGCGTCGAGGCCAGTCTGAATTCGTTGGGTGTTGAATCGATACATCACCATCAACCGGCCCGGCGCGGCCAGGTAACGGCTGAGCCGTTCCAGCTCAATTGGCTGCAACGGCTCCACGGGGCCGGGGATGATAAGCAGATCGCAATCGAGCGGAACATCCGAGCGGAGCAGGGCGTTGAACTCGCGCACCTCCACGTTGTTTTGTTCCAGGATCTCGCGAAAACGGCTGTAGCCATCCTGTCGTTTGTCTTCGGAATCGTGCTCTCCATGCCCGGTCAGGAAATAGACTTTCGGCTGCTCCGCGTTGCAAACGCTGTAGATCGCGGAGCTGAACAACTGCTCACCGCGAAAAGCTGTGCGGCGGATCGGCCGCCCCTGAATGGCGGCATCGGTGTCATAGACCGACAGTTCCTTGTCATGGACCACTTTCACCCGATTCTGCGCGTCGAAGATGATCCGATTGCCATCGCTTTGATCGACAAACTTGTAAGTCTCCCGAATTTGCTGGGCGCGCCCCGGCAAACGATGGTCCACGAACTCCACCTGCAGGCGTGGGGATTGAAGTTTAAACTGGTGCAGCAGCGTTGAGACGGAGCTGAAAAGGTCATCCTCGCGATCGTAATAGACGATCACCTTCACGTCGTTCGTAAGCGTGTTCAGCAGATGCCGAGTCGTGGCGGAAAGCGGAGGCGCGCCAGCGGTCCAGCGGTAGTGGAAGCGATTCGAGAGGTAATTCACCATCCCGAGCACAACGACCAGCAGGAGGGCGGAAAAAATGACATTCAGGCCAATGCGCCATTTGCGTCCGGGAGTGAAGCTGGGAGGGAGGTATGGATCCATAGCTTCACTTCCAGCGGCGGGACTCCACCACTTTGTGCGTCAGGAAAAGGAACAAGGTCGTAAGCGAGGCGTAGTAAACAAGATATCTGGTGTCGATAACCCCCCGGGCGAACTCCGCCATGTGCTCCGTCATAGACGTGTGCGCAAGGAGTTGAGCCAGCCAATCGTTGTCTGCAACCTGCACACCGGGGCGCAGGCTTAGAATGAATAGCGCCAGCCCAATGGCGTAACTGATAATGGCCGCGACGATTTGGCTGCGCGTTAGCGATGAGGCAAAAACCCCCATGGAGATGAACAGGCAGCCGATCAGGAAAATTCCCAAGTACGTTGTGGCCAGGGTCCACGGCAGCAGCGCGATCTTCTCCTGGCCTGTGAAATGATTTAGCAAAGCGACGTAACCAATCAGCGGCGCCCAGGTAATCAGGTAGAACAGCAGGGCGCCGGTAAACTTTGAGAGAACCACCTGCCAGTCACTCACGGGCGAAGTCATCAGCGTCTCGTAAGTGCCGAGGGCGCGTTCCTGCGCGAACGACCGCATCGTCATGACCGGCGCGCTCAGCAGCAGAATGATCCAGAAGTACATCGACGCGTAGAACACCTCGGTCACCGGAGCGTCTGTGGCGTCGTTGTTCAGCTTCCCGACGATGTCCACAAAGCTGAATCCAAGCAGGAGCAGCACTCCGGCAATGATGATGTACCCCGTGAACGCGAAGAAATACCCGCCCAACTCGCGCCGGACGAGAGTTCGAAAAACTTGCATCAGGCTGCCTCCTCCTCGTGCGAACGGGTGACGCGGACGAAAATATCCTCGAGCGTGTGCCGCTCGCGCGTCAACTCGCGCATGCGCCACTGGTTGCGGAACGCCTCCTCGTAAATCAGCGGTCGCAGGTCAACGCCGTCGCGGGGAGTCAGCGCGCAGCGATAGTAATCCCCCTCAATCGGGCTGACATCGAAATGCTCGATTTGCTCAATTTCCTCGAAGCGATTCCGCAGCTCATCCGGTGACGCGGCAATTTCAGCGAGCACCATGCCGCCCTGGAAAATGGTGGCTCGGAGATTCTCCGGTGTGTCCGCCACTGGGATGCGGCCCTGGTGCAGGATCAGCACACGTGTGCATGTCATCTCCACTTCGGGCAAAATGTGCGTGGAAAGGAGCACGGTGTACGCGCCGCCAAGGCTCTTAATGAGTTGGCGCACAGATCGAATCTGATTGGGATCAAGCCCAATGGTTGGCTCATCCAGAATGACCAGTTCAGGCTCATGAATGAGGGCATCAGCCAGGCCGACCCGTTGCCGGTAGCCCTTCGAAAGATGGCCAATGATCTTCTTGTGAACGTCCGCCAGGCCGCATTGGGTTATAACCGCATCAAGCCTCTCGCGGATGTGAGCGCGAGTCATTCCCTTCAGGCGCGCTCGAAACTTCAGGTATTCACGAACCCGCATCTCCACTGGCAACGGGTTGTTCTCCGGCATGTACCCGATGCGCTTGCGGGTTTCTGTCGATTGGTGAAAGACATCGTAGCCTGCCACCCGCACGGAGCCGGAGGTGGCGGGTAAAAATCCGCTCAGGATGCGCATGATCGTGCTCTTGCCCGCGCCATTCAGCCCGAGCAAGCCCACGATCTCGCCCCGATCGACGCTGAAAGAAACGCCCGAAACAGCGGTATGTCCCGCATACCGCTTGGTCAGGTTTTCAACTTCAATCATGGGGTCTGGCATCCACGCCGGTAAAACAGGAGTTTCTACTCGGGGGGCCTCGTCACTTCAACGTAAAACCAGTTCAAATAAACCGCTCCGCATGCTTCGAGGGCTGGTCGCAAGAACCTTCACCAACTCCCCGGCCTTCCGGTTATGAACGGCTCTTCCAGCAGCGACGACGTCAGCGATGGGCAGTTCATCGATCTTGCTTAAAATATAACCGCGCTGCAGGCCTGCGTCCGAGGCGGGGCTGTTTGCCTCGACTGCGGTGACAACCAGCCCCTCCAATGCGCCAAGCCCCAGCCGCTGCGCATCCGCGGCCGTCAACGGTTGCACCGTCACTCCGATCCGTTCCTGGAGGTAGTTTGCTGTGAAATAGGCGCTCTCGGGTATCAATCGCACTTTAATCGGCCGCTCGCTGTTCCCGCGGCGGACCGCCAGTTCGAGGTCGCGCGAGTTCCCGCGTGGCAGGAGCAAGCGATGAAGCTCGATGAGGCTGCGGGGAGCTTGCCCCTGGACCCGGGTGACGACATCGCCTGGCTTCAGCCCAGCCTTTTCGGCAGGGCTGTCTCTTTCGACCGCTTTTACGGCGTAACTGTTGGTTTGAGACTCAAATGTCGCGCCCAGCCAGAGGGACCGGAGCGCTTCCGGAGTGAATAGTTCGGAGAAGGCTTCGAGGACGCGCTTAATCGGAATCGCAAAGCCGATGCCCTGGCCTTCACGATAAACCGCCACGTTCAGGCCTATAACCTCACCCCGCAAATTGATCAACGGCCCGCCACTGTTGCCAGGGTTAATCGCTGCATCAGTCTGAAGCCAATCCGCAATTTCCAGCGAGCCTTCGACCCGTTCCCGGCGACTTTTGGAGCTGAGAATCCCGCGGCTCACAGACCCACCAAGGCCGAATGGGTTCCCCAACGTGATAACCGTTTCGCCGAGCAGGAGATCGTTTTCAGCAGCCAACTGAGCGGCTTGAAACTTTTGGCCTGGCTTTCCCTTTAGCTTCAGGACAGCGACATCCGTGTTCTTGGCTCCGGCGACCAGATCCGCCTGAAGCATCGATCCATCATGAAGCTTGACCCAGATCTCCGTGGCTCCTTCAACGACATGAACATTGCTCAGGACGTAACCTTCCTCGTCCACGATCACGCCTGAGCCTGCGCTGTATTGCGGAGGGCCTGCCTGGACTCCCCCGTAATGCCAGCCAAACCAATTGCGGATCCAGACCGGCCGCTCAACCACCGTTTTCGTCGCGATGTTCACGACGGTCGGCATGACTTTCTCGACCGCGATCACAGTGGCGTCTCGCCGGGGATCGGCGGCTGAATTTGCAGCGGGCTCTGCGCCAAAACTCTGCAATGGCGCAAATGCAAGCACGACGGCAGTAAGCAACGAGTTCAGTCGCATAGCAGCGTTATGACATTCACGATGCCAGAGCTGTTCAACCCCGGCCAGTGGGCCTCCTACTTAGAAGCCCCCTCTCAGGTCGTGAGGCTCAGGACGGTATAATTCCGTTTGCCTTTGCGAAGGAGCAAATACTTGCCGAATAGAAAATCCGCCTGGCTGAGAGCCCGCTGGGCATTGCCTTCGCGGATATTGTTCACGTAAATGCCGCCCCCTTCCACATCCTTGCGAGCCTGACCCTTCGATGTCGCAAGCCCGGAGTGCGCCAGGGCTTCCACCAAGGGCAAGCCAGCCCCGCTAAAGCGCGCGCTCTCGATTTCCTTTGTGGGAACCTCACCAACGATGTCTTTAAAGGTGGATTCAGAGATCCCTTCGAGGCCGCCGCCGAACAGGATCTCACTGGCGCGAATAGCTTCTTCCGTTGCCGCGCTCCCGTGAATGAGCGTGGTGACCGCCTTCGCCAGCGCTTTGTGCGCTTCACGCGCTTCCGGCTTCGCCGTGTGCTGCTGCTCGAGCGCTTCGATTTCTTCTTTGGAGAGGAAGGTGAAGAACTTGAGCAAACGAACAACATCGCGATCATCCGCTCGAATCCAGAATTGGTAGAAGCGATAAACGCTCGTGCGTTGCGGGTCGAGCCACACCGCGCCTGCGACCGTCTTGCCGAACTTGCTCCCGTCCGCATTTGTGAGCAACGGCAGCGTGAGACCGAAGACAGATGCCCCGATCTTCTTGCGCGCCAAATCGATGCCCGCAGTGATGTTCCCCCACTGATCGCTGCCGCCAATTTGCAGCTCACAATTGTGCTGGGCGCGCAGATGGTAGAAGTCGAAGGCCTGCAGCAGCATGTAGCTGAACTCCGTGTAGCTGATGCCGGCGTCACGGTCTTCCATGCGGGCGCGCACGCTTTCCTTGTGAACCATCATGTTCACTGAAAAGTGCTTGCCGACATCGCGCAGAAAATCGAGGTAGCTGATCGGCGCTGTCCACGAAGCATTATCAAGCAACTGGGCCTTGTTGGCTTGGGTGTCGAAATCGAGCAGGCGCGCGAGCTGCTTTTTCACCGATGAAATGTTGTGCTCCAGCAATTCGCGAGTGAGCAAGTTTCGCTCAGCCGACTTGCCGCTTGGATCGCCAATTAATCCGGTCGCCCCGCCAGCGAGGGCGATTGGATTGTGGCCATGAAGCTGAAATCGGCGAAGGGCCAGCAGAGGAACGAGATTCCCGACGTGGAGCGAGTCGGCAGTGGGATCAAACCCGCAATACAATGTGATCGGGCCTTTGGCCAGACGCTCGCGCAATGCGGCTTCGTCTGTGCAATCCGCAACCAACCCACGCCATTGCAACTCGTCAAAAATCGTCATGACGCGCGATTTATTAGCAGGGAACCTGCCTGGGGCAAACCCGCAAACAGCAGCCTAGATTCCGACGCACTTCCCTTTTTCAGCAAGCAGGGCGGCCACAACCTGGTCAAACTCTGTCTTGAGTTCCGCCAACACGTCCGGCGCGAAACTCAAGCGGCCTTCCCGCGCAATGCCGACCAGTTGCGCCGCCAGAGCGGAGAGGTGGCGAGCGCCGAGATTCGACGAGCTTCCTTTCAAGCTGTGGGCCGAGGCTTCCAGTCCATGGGCGCTGCGGTTTTGCACCGCGGATTCGATCTCACGCAGGCGGAGAGGAGCGTCTTTGAGGAAAAGATCGATTAATTCTATGAGCGGGTCTGGCTCGCCATCCATTTTGAGCGCGCGCAGGCTCTCGAGCGTTTCTGCGTCCAACGAGCTTCCGCGCGGGGTGGGCGCCGCAGCATGGTTGCCGTTGCCTGAACTGGTTGCCCGCGCCACAGCGCGTTGCAGGGCAGCCTCAAGCTCTTCCAGCCGAACGGGCTTCGAGATGTAATCGTCCATCCCAGCGTCCAGGCACTTTTGCCGATCTCCCTCCAGCGCGTTCGCCGTCAGAGCAATCACGTAAACTGCTTTGTTCCGACCGGGGAATCCGCGCGATTTCTCCAGCTCACGAATGCGGCGTGTGGCCTGGTAGCCATCCATCTCTGGCATGTGGCAATCCATCAGCACCAGGTCGTAAGGAATCTTGTGTAGTGCAATTAAAGCCTCGGCGCCGTTTGCTACAGCATCTGCACCATAACCGAGCTTCAGGAGCTGGCGGAGAGCCACCTTTTGATTCACCGCATTGTCCTCGGCCAACAGCACGCGGATGGGCGCCGGTTTCACCGGAACAGGCCGTGGCGCGGCGGCAGCCGGCTCCTCCACTTCCATGCGTGTTTTCAGCGCAGTGACAATGGCGTCCAGCAGGCGGGATTGTTTGGCCGGTTTGATCAAATAAGCGTCAATGCCAGCTTCTTTCCACCGCCGCTCCTCTGGGAGATACCCCAGGGACGTGAGCATAATCAGCTTCAAATTCGCAAGCTGCGGGTCGTCCTTGATCGTGCGGGCGAGCGTGAGGCCATCCATCTCCGGCATTTGCATGTCGAGAATCGCGAGGGAATATGGATCCCGATCAGCAGCAGCTTTGCGCAGAATTTTTAGCGCATCCGCGCCATTCGCGGCTGAACCGTTGCGCATGCCCCAGGAAATTACCTGCCGATGCACGATCTCACGATTGGTTTCGTTGTCATCCACGACCAACACCCGCAGCCCTTTAATCATGGGATCTGGTGTTTTCGTGGGGGCGAACGGTTGGCGTTCAAACGTGAGCACGAAAGAGAAGGTCGATCCTTTGCCTGGGGCGCTTTGCAACTGAATGTTCCCGCCGAGCAACTCCACCAACTGCCGTGTTATCGCCAGACCCAACCCGGTGCCCCCGTACTTACGGGTTGTCGAACCGTCAGCCTGGGTGAACGCCTCAAAAATTTTCTTCTGCGCTTCCTCCGGCACTCCAATGCCTGTGTCGCGCACCGAAAACCGCAGGGTCGCCTGCTGTTCAGTCGTGTTTTCGGGCGTGACGCTCAGCACAACTTCACCCGTTTCTGTGAATTTGACTGCATTGGAGAGAAGGTTCGTTAGAACCTGGCGCAGTCGGCCAGGATCCCCTTTCAAATAACGCGGGCAGTCAGTCGGCAGCCACGTTAGCAGCTCCAGGCCCTTGATCTCCGCCTGCTCTGCCAGAAGTTCCACCGTCCCTTCGACAGTCTCGCACAGGTCAAAATCGACGGTCTCCAAAGCCATCTTTCCGGCCTCAATTTTCGAGAAATCGAGGATGTCGTTGATGATATCCAGAAGGGCGTCAGCGCTATGGCGAATCGTGTCGGCGAAATCGCGCTGCTCCGGGTTCAAATTCGTCTCGAGAAGCAAGCCGCTCATGCCGATCACGGCGTTCATCGGCGTGCGGATTTCATGGCTCATGTTCGCCAGGAACTCTGACTTCAGACGGGCCGTTTCCAAAGCGGCATCGCGGGCCTTGCCCAACTCCGCCTCCGCGCGCTTCAGTTCCGTGATGTCGCGGGAGATGCCCAAAGTTCCCATCACCGTCCCCTGGCGATTGCGCAATGGAACCTTCGAGGTCAGCACCCAGCGTTCTTCGCCACTGGGCAGAGCTTCCTTCTCCGCCTGCGCAATGATCGGCTCGCCCGTTTTAATAATGCGCTGCTCGTCGTTAAAAGCGCGTTGCGCATGCTCGGGCTTGAAGTAATCAAAGTCCGTTTTGCCGATGGCTTCATCCGGGTTTTTAATGCCCATGTGCCCGGCGAGCGCGCGGCTGCATCGGATAAAGCGCGATTTCAGATCCTTGAAATAGATGCTGTCCGGCGAGTTATCGAGCATCGCCCGGAGCAGATCACGTTCAAACGCCAACGCTTCCTCCGCTTTGAAACGAAGTGTCTCGTCCCAAAAAATTCCCTGGATGCCGATAATTCGCCCGGTGAAATCCTTAAGCGGGGCTTTCAGCACATGGACATAGCTGTAACTGCCATCCGGTGATTTATGCTGCTCAATCGTGTCAAGAGTTTGCCCGGCAAGGATCACCTTTTGATCGTCTGCCTGATACTTGCTGGCTAATTCCGGCGGGAAGAAATCAAAGTCGGTCTTCCCAATCACCTCCGACCGTTGTTTCCCGAGAGTCTCGCAAAACCGCGTGTTCACAAATGTGAACCGCCCCTTCAGATCCTTGCGGAAGATGTTTTGCGGAAGGCTTTCGACCAGCGAGTGGTAAAATCCTTCCGACTCGCGCAGCAGGAATTCCGTTTGCTGCTGCTTTGCGTTCAAGTCCGCTAAATTTCGGCGCAATTCCAATTGCGTCACCACCTGGCGGGCTAGAGTGCGCAACCCTTCCAGTTGCTCGTTGATCAGCGTGCGTGGATGGGTGTCCATCACGCACAACGTGCCGAGCGGCACCACTTCGGGGTTCAGGAAAGGGCTGGCGGACGCCGCGGAAATTGCCAGCGGAATCCCCGCATAAAAACGAACCCCCGGTTGTCCACTGACGAGAGGGCTGCCAGCAAAGCGCGGATCCTTCTGGGCGTCTTCGACAATGAGACCGTCGGCTTTCTCGATCGCCTTGCTGCAAAAAGAGCCTTCGCGAGGCAGCTCAGCGCGGTTCCAGCCAATGCGGGACTTGTTCCATTGACGATCCGCATCGACGAAGCTGATGAATGCCAAGGGTGTCCGGCAGATTTGAGATGCCAGCCGGGCGAGTTCGTCGAACGCTTCTTCTGGTTCAGTATCGAGGATTCGATACGCTGCTAGAGCTTCCAGGCGTTCATCTTCATTTGGAAAAACGAAAGATGTGCTCACAGGGAACGTGGCGGAGAACCTAATGCTGGTTGCACCGAGTTGCAAGTGGCCATGAAGCCCGTTTGGCAACAAAACCCCCTTGAGAAACCGTTCCACCCTGCTAGGTATTATCGAGACTTCAATGCTAAAGCGCTTTCTTTGTGTTTTGCCGGCAGTTTGCCTTCAGATTGCCGGAGCTGATTTTGGTCCGCCTGTCACTGCGACAATGGAAGTAATCGTGGGGACGGGAAACCCAATGAACGTGTGGTTTGAGCGCGGTTTTAATGCATCCGCTCCCACTTACGGGCTGCCTCCCGCTGGAGTTCCGTTCGAGAGCGCTTCTCACCCCAATCACTTCTACACCCTCCAGAGTTACACATCTTCCAACGCACTGTTGCTGGCTCCACGAGGCAAAGGGGTCCTTGACATTAAGAGCCCAAAGGCCGCGGAAGGCTTATCTTTCCTCGGCGCATCCGCTTTCGGACAAGCGTCAGTCTCTTACAAGATCTATTACGAAGACCAAACCTCACAAACCGGCACGCTCCTGCTCCCAGATTGGTTCAATGGCGCAGCTCCGGCTTTTGTCGCGAACGGTCGGTTTAATATGGCCACCAGGGATTTCGATAGCGCCGCCGGGCAGAATCCTCGCCTCTACGCCCGAGATGTGTCGTTAACCAACACAACTTCCCCCGTCACCCGCATTGAGCTGCAGAACACGGAGATGGCGTTTAGGAACACGGCTATCCTTGCCGTCAGCGGGGGAAGCACAGGCGAATCGATGTTCACACCGGTGGACATCAACGGCTTCAATCATGATATTGTCATCGAAGCTGACTACCAGGGCTTCCGCGCCCCGGACTGGCAAGTTGGGGCTCCTATGCATCCCTCGTCTGGGTTCGTTGGAGGTGAAACCATTCGAATTGAGGCGATGGTGAGAAACCTCTCACAGGTGGCAGCCCCGCCGACTCAAGCACGCCTTCGTATCTCGCCAGAAGGCCCGATTGGCGCGGCGCCCATCTGGGAAGAGATCAAGGATGTGCCCGCACTCCCCCCCGGTGGCAGCTCAACGATCGCTTTCGAGTACCAGCTTCCCTCCTCTTCGGCCACAAACCTCCTTGAGGTTCGCATTACCGTAGATGCAGAAGACACCGTCGCGGAGTTCACCGGCAAAAATAATGTCGGTCTCCGCAGCCAAATACGCATTGGTCCGAACCTTGACCTTTGGTTCCAGAAAGCGGACGTCGTTACCACAAATAACTCCCGAGTTTTGGAAGTCCGATTCGCCGTGCAGAACGGCGGGTCCGAGAGCCCTCCGACAACCGCGAAGATTTACTTCGGCAAGGACCTTCCTGCGCCTTCAGAAGCCCACTTGATCGCCGAGGTCCCAGTGCCGGGCATCACGGCCAATAGCGACTCACCCACTATTGTGGTGCGCCACCCGATCCCCGCTGATGTGCCTGAGGGCTTCTACAGCCTCATCATCTTCCTCGATCCTTCCAACTTAGTTCCCGAATATCTGGAAGGCGCCTTCAACTGGTTCAATGTAGCTGTGCCGGCGCGGAACCCCGGAGCCCTGCTTGTCACCTACAATCGCGAAGCGAATGGTTTGACCATTTCCGCAACACCCCCCTCTCCTGCGGTTCTGGAGACTAGCGCGGATCTGATGACGTGGGAAAGTGTGACTTCCGTGAACGCTGGGGAGCTTTTTTCCAGGTCGGTTCCTGCAGCAACGTCGCGAGGCTTTTTCCGCCTGCGACCATCACCGTAAAGGGAGCCTTCAAAGCTCAGAACAACGTCTTGCCGATAATCTGGGAGCGGTCAACCGCGCCAAACACCGACGTTTCCCGGTTGTCACCGATCACGAAATACTCGTTCTGCCTGAGTTGCGTCTTTTGCACTTCCCAGGGAACCCGGCGGTGCGAGAAGTCATCGGCCACTGGGCGATCGTTCACGTAGATGATGCCGTAATGGATAGAAACGGATTCACCGGGCATGGCGATAATCCGTTTGAGGAGCACTTCACCTTCGCTATGGAGAGCAATGACATCCCCACGATTGGGTCGGCCTGTTTGGTAGCAAAGGCGATTGATGATGTTTAGAGACCCATTCGAGTAGGTTGGGGCCATGCTGGAGCCCACGATCTTCACCGGCAGCACGCAGTGTTGGAAGACCACAGAGCAGAAAATCCACCAACAGATCACACGGGCCAAGGTCCATTTCGGATTGATGCCGAAGATCGTGTGCCTCCACTCAGTAGAAGACCGCCCGAAGATTCCCCGCCCGACTACTGCTGCTCCGTCCATAACGCTCCTTTTTCGCTGATACGAACCTAAATCCGGCGCACGTTCGTTCAATGGCAGCTCACCCCGATACGCCCTTAGGAGGAGCGCGGAAACCGCCCGAATGTTCCCCTCACTCGCAACGTAATCTCGCTTCGGTCGCGCCTAGGCGGCTCCCCGCTTGCCCTGACAAGGTCCCTCCCTATAATGCGCCGGAATGTTGGACATCCGCCTGATCCGCGAACAAACAGAACGCATCAAATCTCGCCTGGCCGCCCGAGGGGCTGGGGATGAAAAGAAGATTGATGAGGCGATCTCCCTGGATGACCGACGCCGCACCCTCATTGCCGAGGTGGAGCAGCTCAAGGCTCAGCGCAATCGTGTTTCGAAGGAAATCGGTGCCCTCATGGCCCAGAAGAAAGCCCCGGAAGCCGAAGCCAAGAAGACCGAAACTCGCGAAATTGGCGACCGCATCACGGCCTTGGATAAAGAGATTGCGACTGTGGAAGCCGCTCGCGAAGACATTTTGCTCCGTGTGCCCAATGCCCCTCACGAAAGCGTTCCCACTGGCCACAGTCCTGAGGACAATCCAGTGATCCGCGAAGTCGGCGCCAAGGCGCAGTTCAGCTTCAAGCCCAAGACCCACATCGAGCTTTGCGAATCGTTGCGGCTGGTGGACTTTGCGCGCGGCGCAAAACTCTCCGGAAGCGGATTTCTGCTTTACACCAACGTCGGCGCAAAGCTGGAGCGCGCCTTAATCCATTACATGCTCGACCTGCATTCCACACAGCATGGTTACACCGAAGTCGCGCCGCCGTACATCATCGGCCGCGATTGCATGGTTGGGGTGGGGCAATTCCCAAAATTCACCGACCAGGCTTACGCCGTGCAGGAGGGCGAAGACGGATCGACGCTCGGGAAATTGTATTTGCTGCCAACTGCGGAAGCGCCCGTCGCGAACATTCACCGCGAAGAGATTCTGAAGGAATCGCAGCTCCCGATTCGTTACTGCGCCTACAGCCCTTGTTTTCGCGCGGAAGCTGGAGCCGCCGGCGTCGGGACTCGCGGCATGATCCGCGTGCATCAATTCGACAAAGTCGAGCTGATAAAAATCGTTAAGCCGGAGGATGGCTACAGCGAGCTGGAGAAGATGGTCGCGAATGCTGAAACCATTCTCCAGCAGATGGGCCTTCACTACCGCGTGATCATGCTTTGCACCGGCGACATGGGCTTTGCGAGCGCGAAGACCTACGACATCGAAGTCTGGGCTCCCGGACAGGGTCAGTATTTGGAAGTGTCGAGCTGCTCGAACTGTGAGGATTACCAGGCCCGCCGCATGAACATGCGTTTCAAAACTGAGTCTGGTGAGAACAAGCTTCCCCACATTCTGAACGGCAGCGGCACCGCGCTCGCCCGTCTCTTCGTCGCATTGCTTGAAACGCATCAGCAGCCAGACGGCAGCGTGCTTGTCCCACCCGCGCTCCAGCCGTACCTTAGAATGGAGCGGATCACCCCTTCCTGATCCGTGCAAGAGGGGCGAGCGGCATGAGAGTTCTTTTAGCCAGCAGCGAGGTCTTTCCATATTCCAAGACGGGTGGTCTTGCCGACATGGTCGGCGCCCTGGGGAAAAGTCTCGCCGAGAATGGCCATGAAGTCGCAATTCTCACTCCGCTTTACCGCGGCATTCGAGAAAAGTTCCCTGCCATCGCTCCTGCGAACTACCAGTTCGATCTCCCCATAGGAGACACTCGCGTTTACGGCCAAGCCTGGAGACTGGATGTTCAGGAGCGGCTCACCGTATATTTCGTCGAGCAGCAGGAATATTTCGATCGCACCGGCCTCTATCAGGAGCGCGCGCACGATTACCCAGACAACGCGGCGCGCTTCGCGTTCCTCTCGAAAGCGGTCGCAAACTTTGCCCGGTACCATCCTCTGAAGCCAGAAGTGGTCCACATCCACGATTGGCAAGTCGGGCCAGTGCCGTTGCTCATTCGTCACGACGCAGCAGTGAACGGTTGGCACGACCGGCCAGCCACCGTGCTCACGATCCATAATCTCGCCTACCAGGGGACTTTCGCACGCGACGCCTACGCGCTCCTCAATCTGCCGTTGGATTACTTCAATCCCAATGGAGTGGAGTTTTACACACGAGTTAATTTCCTGAAGACCGCAATCGTTTATAGCGATTTGCTCACCACTGTAAGCCCTCGGTATGCGCGTGAAATTACGACTGAACAGTTCGGCTGCGGCCTCGACGGTGTCTTGCGCCAACGGCAGTCATCTCTCGTCGGCATCTTAAACGGCGTCGACTACACGGAGTGGAACACAGAGAGGAACCGCCTTCTGCCAGCTCAGTATTCCGCCGAAGATCTCGCTGGAAAAGCTGAAGCGAAGAAGGTTTTGCAGGAGCGAATGGGCCTGCCGCAAAGGGCGGACGTGCCGATGTTCGGCACCGTTTCACGCCTCGCCGACCAGAAGGGCGTGGATATCCAGTTGGCCGCACTCGAAGAAATGCTTTCCGCAGACATGCAGTTCGCCTTGCTCGGCAGCGGCAGTCCCGAATACGAGCAGGGTTTCCAACGCCTCGCCAAGCGTCACCCACACAAAGTCGCGATCAAGATCGGTTACGATCATGCCCTGGCGCATCTCATTGAAGCTGGCTCCGACTTTTTCATCATGCCTTCCAAGTTCGAGCCGTGCGGGTTGAACCAGATGTACAGCCTTCGCTACGGCACGATTCCCATCGTCCGTGTGACCGGCGGGCTTGATGACTCTGTCATCGATGTCACCGAAAATCCTGAGAAGGCGGACGGCATTAAGTTTTACACCTACAGCGCGGGCGCCCTGGCGAAAGCTATTCGCAAGGCCCTGGCGCTTTATGCGCACCCCGAGTGGCTGGAACGGTATCGCCTCAACGGAATGCAGGCGGACTTCTCCTGGACGCAAACCACCGGGGAGTATCTGAAGGTGTATGAGCGCGCGCAGCTCGCGCGTGACGCGGCGCCCCACCCGTAAGGGGGAGCCGTTGAATTTCTTGTAACTCCCCGCCTTCCCGGTACAAACGGGGCATGGCTGATCTTGCGCAAATGGTGCATCGGGGCGCTGCCTTGGTTACCCCGGAAGTTCTCAAGCAGGTCGTGAAGAACCTGCCCGCGTGGAAACTGGAATTCACGCAACTGAACACCAGCCCCTTTCCACATCTCCAGGATCAGCTCCAGTTCCTCGCCAATTTCGTGGAGGACTTTCATGACGGCGAAGCCGAGCACACCCCGTACTACACAGCAGCCGCCGCTGTTTACGCTCTGATCTACGCCCACCGCAAATATGACCTCATACCCGACCATGTCCCATCGGTTGGGTTCGCGGATGATTCCGGCGTTGTGCGTGTCGTATTAATCGAGCATCAGCCGCACCTCGCCGCCCAGGCGAAGAAGATGGGCTTCGAGTGGAGCGAGATCACCATATCTCCTTAGCAACGAAAAGCCCGGCCATATGGCCGGGCTTCGCGTCTGTTTAGTTTTGTATTGTTATTTGTTCTCTAAAGAAGCGTCTGGCTCGGGCGCATTGTCTGGCAGCCCATTGCCGACGCTGAGATTGTTTGATACCGACTTTACGTCCGGCATCCGCTGAACGCGTTGTTCAATAAGCCCTTTTTCACTCTCGTTATTGACGCTCCCGTTCAGCGAAACCACACCATCCTTCGCAGAGATCTTAATGTCTCTGAGATTGTCCTGGGTCAGGCTTCCTGGAGGATTGGATTGCAACTGGCGATAGACTTTGTCTCCCAGATCTTTGTCTGGATTCAACTCTGTGGCACTGCTGCCGCCCCCGCTTTGTGCGCCCGCAGGCGCCCCGCTCGCATCATCATTCGCGGAGCTGGAGCTGACGCTCACATCTTTTTCGGCGCTCGTGACTGTTCCAAGAGGTGTGCTGATTGCGCCTGCCTCAGGGCTGGTGCGGTCAATTGAGGTGCCGCTGTTAATTTCCGAAGACGAGCCATCGCTGGGCGTTCCGCCGCCGAGCGGCGCGCTAAAATCGCTCTCGTCCCGGTCCAATGTTTGATCGACAGGAGCGGTGTTCTCCTGAAGGTCATCGTTGGAAAGATTGTTATCCTGCACATCAACGGCTGAGCTGGAGCTTGAGCCGCTTTCCGCGCTCGCAGCCCCTCCGACTGCTTCAGGTGTGTATGCTTCGGGGAAGTTAGGATCATCCGTCAGGTCCGGATGATTATCTTTCAATGGAGCCAAAGCCGCTGGGATATCCTGCTGCCGTGCCTCCGCGCCTGGAAGCTCATCTGAACTGGTGGCGAGATCCGACGAGCCAGACTGTGACTCGCTGGTGACCACGGTAGTAGAGGAAGAGGCAGTGCCGCTCTCCGCCTCGGCTGCCGCCCCAATGCCCGTGGCTGCGCTTGCGCTCGCGTCGATGTCACGGCCATTGCCGCGCACATTCACGTTCACCCTGGAGCCTGGATCCAACTGTTCAGCAACGGTGGCCTCATCCTGTGCCATCTCGATGCCACGCAGGTAATCTGCCGCTGTTGGGCTCGCGATGTTTGGGTCTGGCGCTGGAGCGTCAATTTCCATGTCGCGCCAGGTCGTTGCGCCGTAATATTGATCTGAAGCCCGTGTTTCCACCTGGGCTGATGATGATGAGGCTGAACCGCTCTCGTGGCGGGCGCTGCCGCCCTGGTGAGCGCAACCTGCTGCCAACACTGTGGCGAGTAAAACTGCAGACCGTTTCATAACTTTCATGCTCCTGTTTCTGGCAGCCAATTCTGCCCCCACCCTCGCGTTTTCACTTATGCAGCAACCTCGTCGTTTCTTTGCCTTGGCTCAATTCGGAGCGGTGATATAAAACCCCTAAGGGGATAAGGGTAGGGCAGGTGGGGAAATGTCGTAGCCCTTCCAGGCGAGATTAAAGATCCTCACGAACCAACCGACAGCCACGCCAGGGATGCAACACCAGACCGCCCGTCCTCATGCTCAGATCCGTCCTGCTATGCCCTCAGAGCATGCGGCTTTAACGGCTTTGGCCTGGCGCAGCAAAGCGTTCTGGGGTTACTCAGCAGACCAAATGGAGACTTGGCGCGAAGCGTTGACGATCAAGGAGGAGGAACTCCGCGTGCAGCCGAGTTTCCTCGCAGAGGTTCACAACGAAGTTGCTGGGTTTTATCTTCTCAGCCAGTCCAACAATATGCTCTGGCTGGACCATCTATGGGTTGAGCCAACCTTCATGCGGCAGGGCTGCGGTAGAGCGCTTGTCACGCATGCGTGTGCGGTGGCGGGCGCATCCGGCGCCAAAGAGCTTCACGTGGCATCGGACCCCAACGCAGCCCCGTTCTACCAACGGCTGGGAGCCGCGGCGATTGGGCATATTCCACCGGGCGCAAATAGCGGCCGAGCGTTGCCACACCTGGTTTTCGTCCTCGGCGCCTCAGAGTAAACCAATCCTGTTTGAATACTGGACGATGAGCCTTCGCTGCCGCTGGTCCTGCCTTGACGAGTCGCTTTGCGATTGCCGCGACATACCCATTGGTATAGGAACTCGCGTGATGCATCCAACGGGGTTATGGATTCCGCTTTTTACTGCGGCCCTAATCTATGCGTTGCGCATCATAGAGTTGCGAACTCGGCGGGCGCTCACTCCGGGGATCATCCAGGAGCGTTTAACGCTGCGAGTCTTTGTCGCCAGTGGAACGGTTTTCTTCATTGCGGCTGTCATTGAATTCTTCGCTTTGTCGAAAGCGCTGTACCGGTGGGAGTTTTATTTCGTGGGCTGCTTGTTTGGCGCCGCGTCCTTCTGGCTGCGCAGGCGGGCCATTCGCGCTCTCGGCCCATGGTGGAGCTTGCACATCGAAATCCGAGATCGGCACGAACTGATTAAATCCGGCCCGTATCGCGCGATGCGGCACCCGACCTATCTGTCCATGTTATTTGAACTGCTGTCTGGCGCGTTCATTTTGCACGCGCCATATTCGTTTGCAGCGGTGAGCCTGTTCTTCTTTCCGGCGCTCTGGCTGCGCATTCGCCTGGAGGAGCGCGCCATGGTCGAGAAGTTCGGCTCTCAGTATATCGAGTACCAGCGGAGCACACCGGTCTTGATTCCCTGGAAAGGTTGGCGATGAGCATGGATGGGTGGAGAAAGAGGCGGGTGGTCATCACCGGCATGGGCGTTATTGCCGCCAACGGCAGCTCGCTTCCAACGTTCTGGAGCAGCATCGTTGAAGGGCGGAGCGCCGGGGATTACGTCACCAAGTTTGATG
>DASPKX010000082.1:0-31664 GCA_035627835.1 Candidatus Methylomirabilota bacterium | reverse complement strand
GTCCATACGAGCTTCGCGACGCCGGGAAACGAGAGGCCCTCACCTTTGGCAACAGACTATTCTTTGGCCATCGTCACTCCGGTTACCAGCAATCACCCCTCGGCGCTCAACTCGCCCGCACAGGCTGGTCCTGGGGCTCAGCCGCCGCTGATTTCGACTTCGACGGATTTGCGGATGTCTACATCGCCAACGGCCACGAAACCAAAGCATCGGTTGAGGACTACGAACCCGAGTTTTGGCTTCACGACATCTATGTTGGAAAGTCGCAAGAGAACGCGCTCGCCCATCAGTATTTCCAGGAGAAATTCCGCGCAACGCGTGGCCGCGGACATTCCTATGGTGGCTATGAGCGAAATCGCTTTTTCCTGAACGAAGGTGGAACTAACTTCGTGGAGGTAGGTTATTTATTCGGCCTCGCTATGCAGGAGGATTCCCGGAATGTCGCCGCCGCCGACCTCACGGGCGACGGTAAACTCGACCTCATTGTGACGACCTTTGAGGTTCATCCCAAGATCCGGCAAACGATCCGCATCTTCGAGAATCGGCTGGCTGATGTCGGAGCCGCGGTGACTCTGCGCCTGAATTCCTCCAAACATTGGGGTCAAGTTGGGCGGCTTCAAAACACAGCTACAATACAGGCATTCGCATTGCCTCTCGGCGAAGGCTATCGAACTCAGATGGAGCCTGTAACTCGCATTGGTTTAGGGACCAACAGAGAAATACCCATTCATCTTCAAATCGGTGGCCTCACGACGAACATCTCCCCCCACGGCCATAAGCCAGTCACTATCCCTTGAGCTGAGAGTTGCTTCAGAACATCCCGCCCCGCGGATCGTTCGGGGAGCACCAAAGCAATCCTGGAGCGCGCAACCGCTCGCGTTCGAAAGTTTCGAACTTAATGAACTCCACATGCCCGCTGAAGCCCATAATCACCGCGCCCTTGATATGTCGTCTGCCAACGCCGCACGCGTTGTGCGGCTCGCTGCTCGGGTCATTATAGGCTCCATTGAACCCCCACATCTTCTTGTACAAATCCTCATCCGGCTCCCACATGACGTAAGCGGCAGGATTGAACTCGCTTAGTTTATACGTGCGTGGCGCCGGCGTGAGCTTGCCGTAGTTGCACACGGACCCGTTCATCACGTAAGTGGACAGTTTGTTCTGGCGATCCCTCCAGTTAAGCGTGTTCGTCCGGTCAGTCGGGCAACTGTACGTTTTGACCGTTTTGATGTACGGCCAGTAGAGCCCGTCCTGGTACGGCTCAGCCGCATTCGTGGCGTTGAGCCTTGGAGGATTCCCACCTACCGGTTTATAGAGCCAATTCTGATTGGCATTCCCCCAACCAGGGTACGGCATGAAGTCGCGATTATCATCCGTGTATAGGTGCATCGCGAGCGAGAGCTGCCGGTTATTGTTTACGCACGCCGTGCGTTGCGCTCGTTCTTTGGCTTTGCCGAGCGCTGGTAAAAGCAAGCTCGCGAGAATCGCTATGATAGCGATGACGACCAACAGCTCAATCAGTGTGAATGCGCTGAGGGGAGCGCTTGGATGCGGCTTCTTCACGGGGTACCACATCCAAGCACACCTTCCCCAAAACCGTCAATCAGCGAACCTGCAAAGCCGGCGGGTCGCTCCGCAAGTTCGCGCGGCAGTTAGTAATTGAACTCAACCTGCGCCCAGAACTTTTGCATATCCATGTTGGGCACACCGATGGCCGGAGGAGCTGCGTCCTCGCCATCGTAATACGCGTATTTCAGCATTGTCGTCCAATTTGCGCCGAACTTTTTGCTGGCGACGACGTTGAACTCCTGGCCGAAATCAGCCCCGCCCGAATCCGCCTCGTATTTGTGGTAGATTAACCGCAAAGGAATCTGCTGTGGGAGCGTGACCTGGGCGAATGCATAAAAATCCTGAAGCCCTGCTGCAGGTGTGCTCAGGAACACATCTGCCCAACCGTTGAACGCATGCAGCGTTGCCAGAGGGGTTCTGAATGACGCCTGACCGCCCGCTGGCCCGCTGTTGGAATCCGTGCCCAACACCTCCAGTCCAGCTCCAAACGAAAATGGCTTCACGTTTGCGGACAGCTCCAGGTTGTAATATTCCGCCTCATAATTGAGAGGGCTATTCGCATAATCCGTTTGCCAGGCAAATTCAGCCCGGTACCCCAGCGACAGCTTGTCCGTGACTGGCGCAGTCCCCGCAAAATAGCCACCGTAAGTCGCGCTGGAGTTGGCGGATCCAGCGGCATTCTCCAGATCCAGCACATACGTGTAACCGACCACCCGGCCGTATTTCCATCCGGAATACGACGCATTGAAGAAGTGCGAGTCGGAATTGAAGTCCTGGTTCGCTGCAGGCAAACGATCGACATCACCGAACACTCGATGGACATCCCAGATGTAGCCGTAGAGCAAACTCAGATCATCGAGAGGCTTCCCTTCGATAAGCGCGGCATCGAAAGTCTGCATGTTCTGCCGCCATCCAACATCGCCTATGAAGCGATGGTTATCGAGGGCAATCCGTTGCCGGCCAGCCTTAACGCTAAGCAGATTGGTATAGGTGTAGCTTAACCATGCTTGATTCAGTTCCGTCGTTTCCGGGTCCGCAACCACCGGCTTGTATGGAACGCCGTTCGCGCCTGCTGCGTTGAAATTATGATCAGGACCAATGACAGTCACGTTTTCGCCCTCCAGCATTCCACGAAAACCATAAAGAGGCGCTGTGGTGTAGCCGAAGCGCGTTCGGATCGTTGGCGCATGCGAATCATCCGTCACGGCCGGAACCCCATCCTGATCAACGTATTCATAGCGCAAACGGGCATTGAGGCTGAACTTGCCCTTGGCGATGGCTTCCGGAAGCTTGCCGTTAAAGAATTTCGCGACGGCTCCGTCTTGCGGGGGCGTTGCCGCCGGGGCGGTTGTGGCAGCCGGTTTCGCCGGAGCAGCAGGCGGTGATTGCGCGGTCCCAGGCTGGGAATATGGCTTTTCCTGCGCGATTGCTGCTGTCGCAACCGCGAGGACCAGTGCGCCGCCGGTTAAGTTCCTGTTGAGTCGGAGGGTATTCAGTTTCATTTTCTGTGGTGATCGTTTCATCGCAGGGCTGCAGTTTATGTTTCTGGGACCCGTGAGCAGTCGCAATTGCTTTCTCCGCGCCGCTCAAACTATGCACCGCTCTTGCGGCCATCCGCCGCGCAGCCGCTGGCTTATGCGCGCCCTTTCTTGCGGAGCATGCTTTTTATGGAACCAGAATGTATCTGCCGCTTGGACCCTGAGCATCGGCAGCGCCGTGAGTGCGCCTCTTTCTCCGCAGCATGCATGAATTCGCTTCATGCATGAGGCCGCCGCTGCAATAATAAAGGATTTTGAAAAACTCTTCCGCCTTAGCCTTGCCACAGATTGCGGCCCGCTGTGGCGCTCACCCTGTGAGCTTTTGAGCAGCGGCTAAAAAGCAACACTCACTTTTTTCGCCTTCTTCTTAAATAAGCCACCCCTCTGAAACGTCCAAGATGTCGGTTTGAACAGAACACTATGGCTGCCACGTTGCGAACGCTAAGCGCTCATCGGGAAATGCGGCTCTCCCAACGTCGTTTGGGCCAGGTTTGGCAACCCGCAGTTCGGCCTCTGGCCTTGACTGCGGCGTCGCCAAAAATTATCCATATCAGACACCATCCACCCCAGCCGCATGACCCAGGACTCCACCCCAAACCTTCTGCCTAATCGCCGCGATTTCATCCGCACTGCCTCCACAGCCGTGGCAGTCGTAGGCGCTGTCGGCCCACACATCAGTTTAGCTCCACGCGCGTTCGCCCAGAATGACGCCACATTGCGCGTGGGTCTTGTCGGCTGCGGCGGCCGCGGCACAGGCGCTGCCGCCCAGGCCCTTCGCGCCGATAAGAACGTCATGCTCACCGCCATGGGTGACGCCTTTCCGGATGCCATCGAAGGCAGCATCTCAGCGCTCAAAAAACAGGATGTCGGCGAGAAGATTAACGTCGATCCAGACAAGAAGTTCACCGGGCTGGACGCCTACCAGAAGGTCATCGATAGCGGCGTCGATCTCGTGATCCTGACCTCCCCTCCCGGTTTCCGCCCGCAGCACCTTGAGGCCGCAGTGAAGGCTGGCAAACATGTTTTCTGTGAGAAACCAATGGCTGTGGACGCCCCGGGCGTTCGCCGGGTCTTGGCTGCCGCCGAAGAAGCTAAAAAGAAGAAGTTGGGCCTCGTGGCTGGCTTCTGCTGGCGTTACCACCTGCCCAAGCGCGCTACTTTTGAGCGTCTGGCGAATGGCGCAATTGGCGACATCACCACCATCTACTCGACTTACAACACCGGTCCAGTTAAACCCCAAACTCTTACGGACCCAAGCTGGACACCGCTTCAGCGGCAAGTTCGCAATTGGTACCAGTTCGCATGGCTTTCTGGTGATCATATTGTCGAACAAGCAATCCATAGCATCGACATGATGGCGTGGGGCATGGGAGATGTTCCTCCGGTTCGAGCCATGGGCACAGGCGGCCGCCAGGTCCGCACTTCGTGGGGCAACATCTGGGATCACTTCGCCATTGTATATGAGTATGCCAACGGCGCGCGCGGCTTCCATTTCTGCCGCCAGCAAAGCGGGTGTGACAACGATTACGCGGTCAAGTTCGCCGGGCGCAAAGGTGACTGCGTCATTGATTGCAGCCGGAACATTCATTCAATCACTGGCGCATCGGAGTGGCGTTACAGCGAGAAAAACGTTCCTGACATGTATCAGGTCGAGCACAACGAGTTGTTCGCCTCGATCCGCAAAGGTGAGCCATTGAACGATGGTAAATGGATGTCCTATAGCACGATGCTCGGCATCATGGGCCGCATGGCCGCCTACACCGGCAAGACCGTGACCTGGGAGGAAGCTCTGAATTCCCAGGAAGTGCTCGCCCCCGCTTACACCGACTGGAACAGCGAAGTGGAAGTCCCAGCCGTCCCGATGCCTGGCCGAACAAAGTTGATCTAGAAGGCTTTCGTCAAACAAAAGCGCCAACCAGAGCGGTTGGCGCTTCTTGGAGATTCTCTGCGTGTATTAGAGCGCGGCTCCGACGTAACTCAAAGTCAGGACGCCGTACGCTGTCACCAGCACAGGATCCTTCTCGAACCAGCGCCCGTTGTTGTTCTGCCAGGAGCCATCCTGCTTTTGCAGATCAAACATCCGCAAGGCGAGATTCTGGCGCCAATCCACCTTGTCTTTGCCTATGTCAAGCTTGTCCACGCCGCCCACATGCAGAGCCTTTGCCATGGTGTGATAGTAGTAATACAGCCCCTGCTCGCCCATGCCCGGGTTTTCGCTCAAGGTGTAATTTTTTTGCAGCCATTCCAGAACTGCTGTCACGCGCGCATCATCCTTCGATAGACCCGAATAAATGTAGGAAAGCATTCCGGCGTAGCTGATGCTACCGTAGGCGCGCAGCGCCACCCGGCCATCTGCAGTGTTCGTTTCACCCGCCTTCGACTCCGAAGGATGATAAATAAACCCGCCTTTGTTTGCTTCGTCCGTGCTCACCCATGTCTGCTTGTTATGCGAGGGGAGATGTTGGCAGTTCTGCAGGAAGCTGATCGCTGCGGCGAAATCCAACTCAGGTTCCTTAGCCCCCGTGTCGCTCACCAGCTTGCGGCTCTGATGCAAGGCTTCCAGCGCGGTTAGCGTGTTAGCCATGTCGGAATGCTCGTATTTGCTGCCATACCCGACGCCGCCGTCGTAAACGTTATCCAATTTCCCCTTTTCGCCCATGTCCACCTGGGTGCCGATAAGGTATGAGCGCGCCTTTTTGATGATCTCCTTGTCCTTGGGATCGTTGAGAGCGGCAAAGGCTTGGAGCGATAAGGCCGTGTTGTAATTCACCAGTTCCTTCTTTGCGTAAATCGAACCATCCTCCTTCACGTGCGAGCGCAGGTAAGCGAACCCTTTGTCCACCGCTTTTTTCTCTTCAGGTGATGTCGCTGGGTCGCTCAGAAGAGCAGTCAAGGCGAGCGCTGTAAGGGCTGGAGTGTCTTGCGCCGACCAAAATCCACCAGGCTGTTGGTTTTTGACCAGCCAATCTGCCCCGCGGGAAATCGAGTGCTTCACCTCGTTCTTTAACGAGGGATTGCCGCTTAATAGCGGCTGCGCGGCTTTAAGAGCGACCACGCTGAGGGTGGCGAGAATCGCGATCAGGAATCGTTTCACGCGGGGAATCTAGGCTGCCCGTGAGAAAAGGCAAAGCAATTGGAGAAGCGAAACTGCTCTCCCTTAGAAGCTCAGCGCCCCTCTGTTTTCCACGTCCGCACCAACTGCGGGAACACACATTGATCGCACACCGCGTTGGAGTGATTGCAAAAATCGCGAGTAATCTGAAGCAGTCCTTGCTGCAAGGCTGCGGTGTTCAAGCGAACTTTCGTTCCCGCAAACAGCCGCTCACGAGCTTGTTTCAACGCCGAATTATCCTGACCTGCTGGCCAGGCGAAAAACCTTCTGCGAGCCAGCGCCTCCAGATCCCGGTTTTTTCCCGCCATGGCCCTCACCATGAACCATGGCAGAATGACGTTAATCGCTAAATCGCTCACCCGGTCTTTACCCAACATTGGCAAAGTTCTCTTCAAGGGCGCGGAGCGGAAAGTGCAACGCTCCTGCCAAAAGGTCTCACCCATCGGCTGCAAAATACCCGCGAGATCATCCTCCGCTGAAGCATCTGGCGCTTTTAAGAACCATTGCTCCAGGCGCGCGAACAGATCCGCACATGAGGCCCACTGCGCAGCAAGCGCAAGTCGTCGCTGCGGATGGTTCGCCGGGCGCACGCCGTCCAACCGCCACGCTTCGCTAGGCAGCACGTTCAAAGCTTGGTCTCCCTGCTCCCGCCACCACGCGCTCCAGATCACCTTCAAGCGCCGTGCGCTTTCCAATGGCAACGCGCTCGCGTCAGTCGGTAACAATCCACTCAGC
This sequence comes from Candidatus Methylomirabilota bacterium, assembly GCA_035627835.1. GTDB lineage: Bacteria > Verrucomicrobiota > Verrucomicrobiia > Limisphaerales > SXQI01 > DASPKX01. The sequence goes on along the minus strand of DASPKX010000082.1, from coordinate 24,710 downwards.
CCAAATATTCTAGCCTCGTTGCGAATCCGCTCACTGCTCCGGCCCAAGGGCGGGCCAAGCATTTCCGCCAGTCGGCGCATGGGCCAGGCATTATGCTTATATCCAAGCCCCGCCAGGAGGCCCTCCCAGAGCGCTTGCTCCCACCCGCACTGTTTTGCGCGGGCCTGCAATTGCTCCGCCTTGTATGCCAATCGAACTTCGGCCGCCTGCTGTAACAACGCGTCCAATTGCCCCGAATCAAGCGCCGCCAACGGACCGCTGCATCTGCCAGCGAACTCCTTCGGCAATGCCCCGGCTCCGCTATCCAGCCACTGCGCAAGGTCCGTCCACGGTGAATCCAGGCACGGCTTTAAAGCAACGCACGGAACGCCCGACGCGGCAGCGTTCGGCCGCGCCCAGACAACGTGCAGAATGACTTCCTTGTATTCAGGATTCCGTACGTGCCCATGACTCGACCACCCCTGCGGTTCAAGATCCAGTTCGACATCTCCTGACTTCGCGCGTTCCCCCTCAAACTGGATCACCGCCTGCCGAAAATCTGGCCCTGCTTCGCGATTCCAAAATCCAGGATGGATCACCCGCACCACCCTCCCATCCAGCGTCCGCAGAGAATCCCGCCGCAACCGTTGATGCAGCCAGACCTGCTGGAGCAATGCCTCGGGAGGAGTTGTGTCCGTCTCCCGAAACGCCCACCCCTGCCGCGCCTGCGCGCGCCATGCGGCGTATTCGTTCTCTGGCATTAACTGCATGGTCATCCAGCTTCCGGCAAACTTCTGGGCACGCTCGCATTACGGGCGCGGCCCTCCGCCCAGGCCCGGAGCCTGCCAATCTGTGCATCCATCGTGCGGGCCAATGGCACTGATTGACCGATCACCTCGAGCATGTGCTCCAACCTCAATTCTTCGTTTGCGTAAAAGGCATCGTACAACGCGCTGTTCACTGCCTCCTCGATCTCAGCCCCGCTAAAGCCTTCGGTCGCCTCTGCCAGCGCGTCCAAATCGTAGCTCGCTGCGGAACGCCCCCGTTTGCCTATGTGAATGGCGAAGATGTGTCGTCTCTCCTCGCGCCCTGGCAAATCTACAAAGAAGATTTCATCCACACGCCCCTTCCGCAGAAGTTCAGGGGGGAGATGTGATATATCATTCGCTGTCGCAACCAGAAACACCGGCGCAGTCTTCTCGGACAACCATGTTAACAATGTTCCAAACACCCGCGCCGTCGTTCCGCCATCGGACATTCCCGAGCCCTGCGTCCCGGCCAGCGCTTTGTCGATCTCGTCCACCCAAAGGATTGCGGGAGCCACTGACTCAGCGACCGCAATCGCCCTCCGAATGTTCTCTTCCGAAGATCCAATCAAACTCCCGAACATCCTCCCCATGTCCAACCGCAGCAACGGCAACTGCCATGCGTTCGACACCGCTTTTGCGCACAAGCTCTTTCCGCAACCTTGCACGCCCAGCAGGAGGATTCCGCGGGGCGCATGCAACCCGAAGGCCCGCGCCTCCTCCCTGAACGCCGAAGCGCGCTTCCTCAGCCAATCCTTAAGAACACTCAGCCCTCCAACATTCGAGAAGCTCTCCGCCGTCGCATAATACTCAAGCAGGCCGTTCTTCCGAATGATCTGCTGTTTTTCAGCAAGCACTTCCGTAACATCGTCGCTGCTCAAGCGCTGATCTTTCACGATGATCTTGGCAAAGACGTTCTCGGCCTCGCTCAGCGTCAGGCCAAGCGCCGCGTTCAACAACCGTTCTCGCCCGCCTCCGTCCAGATCCACCGTCACATTCTTAAGCTGCTCGACCTCCTCCACGATCCGGTTTAGCAACTCTCCCAGCTCGGTCTTCGTTGGCAGTGGCAAGTTGATGACCGTGATTTCCTTCTCCAGCTCCACCGGGATCTCCACAATCGGAGAGACAATCACCACGGTTTTGGCGCTGTTCTTAAGCTGGATGGCGATGTCCTTTAAGCGCCGAATCACAGCAGTTTGTGACTTCTCGAGGAACGCATGGAAATCCTTGAACAGAAATATCGCAGGATCCACTTGGTCGATGACGTAATCCAACGCTGCCACTGGGTCGCGGGTGGGTGGATGACGGCTCTTTTGCGACTGGATCGAGGTCCCCACCGGCACTACCCCGCTCGTGTAACTCCATTGAAGGAGTTTCTTTTGCCGCCGCTCGCTTAGGCTCTTGAATATCTCCTCGACGCGAGCCTCCTCTGCGGTCACGACGTACAGTATCGGATACCGCGCCCGCACCAGTGTTTCGACTTCCCCGGCAAAACTCATGAGCAGGCCCGCAGCCTAAACATCCAACGACCGCATGTCATTTCAAATGAATGTGCGCCTGCCTCCCTATTTCTGCGCTGAATTGCTTGATTCTCTTGGACGATGTTGCTACATTCCTTGTTCGAAGCCATGGGTGATTGGGTGCTAACCGCGTGCTCTCTCCTCTTTTTGCCGCGTTCCGCGCCTCGTTCTCAACTTCGTGTCCGAGGATGAATTTGCAGCTCCAACATCGCAGAAGCGCTTGCCGGGCCGCCCAGCGGCTGGCCGGAGGCTTTACGCTACTAGAGCTGATGGCTGTAATCCTCATCATCCTCACTCTCAGCGGCCTGCTGATTGCCGCCCTTAACGGCACCCGCCGCAAATCTCAGCAAGTCACCTGCCAGCTCAATAACCTAAAGCAACTAAGTCTCTCATGGATCCTCTACGCCGATGATAACGATGACCAGCTTGCTCTGAACCGCACCGACACCCGCCCGCAGCCGAGCGCCGCTCTCGGCACCCGGCTCTCCACCAATTCCTGGGTCGCGGGCAACCCTCGCGAGGATCTCACGACAGATAACATTAAGCTCGGAACCCTCTTCCCTTACCTTCGGTCTCCGCAGCTTTACGTCTGCCCGATGGACGGCTCCACCGTTGGCAAAACCACCCGCCCCGTGACCCGCAGCTATTCCATGAGCGCCTACATGAACGGCGACAACGGGGTGAACGACAAGCGGGTTAAACAAAAGCTTTCGGACATCAGCTCCCCTTCGCCCTCAGACGTTTTCGTATTCATCGAGGAGCATGAGAATAGCTCCTGGCGCAGTTCCTTTCAGGTGTTGCCCCGGGAGAGTTTCACTGTGATGGAAGGCCGCTGGAGCAGCACCCCGTCAGATCGGCATAACCGTGGCGCCAACCTGGCTTTCGCCGATGGCCATGTGGAATATTGGAAGTGGGCCTGGCCTAAGCAGGGAAACCTCGTCAATCTTTCGGCCAGCAATGTGCGCGAATTGAACGACCTGCGCCGCCTTCAAAACTCCATCCCCAAGCCCTAGCCTGCTGTTAGAGCGTGGCAGTGTCTTCTCTTGAGCGCGCCTGTTGGGAAAGACGGTTCAACTCCGCGGCCGTCATCTCGCTGATGAGCTGCTTGAAGGCGATCTGCGGTTCCCATCCCAACAACTGCTTCGCCTTGCTTGCGTTCCCAACCAACCGTTGCGGTTCAGCGGGCCGCATAAAGCGTGGATCTTTCTTCACATGCTGCGTCCAATCGAGTCCCACGCTTTCAAAAGCCGTTTCCACCACATCCTGCACGGAATGCAGCTTGCCCGTCGCAAACACAAAGTTTTCCGCTGTGGGATGCTGCAGTGCCAGCCACATGCCTCGGACGTAATCTCTTGAATGTCCCCAATCCCTCTGCGCGGACAGATCACCGAGCATCAGCTCCTTCTGCAAGCCGAGCTTGATCGCCGCTGCGCCTGACGCAATCTTGCGCGTCACGAAGTTTTCACCGCGCCGGGGGGACTCGTGATTGTAGAGAATTCCATTCACTCCAAAGAACCCGAACGCCCTTCTGTAAACCGTCACCATTTGCGCAGCGAAAGCCTTCGCGCAGCCGTATGGGTTGATTGGGTTGTATGGCGTCTCCTCATCTTGCGGCATCGTTTTAGGCTCGCCAAAGATTTCGCTCGAGGCAGCGTGGAAGAGCTTGGGCGGCTTTGGCAGATCGCGGATTATTTCCAGCAGTCGCAACGTCCCAACGGCCGTCATTTCGCAAGTGGACTCCGGGATATCGAAGCTCAACCCGACATGGCTTTGGCCAGCCAGATGATAAATTTCATCCGGCGCGACCTTCGTCATGACCCGCCTCAACGTGGTCGGGTCATCAATGTCGGCGTAATGAAGGAAAAAGGTTTTCCCGTATATCTCAGGGTCGCGATAAAGGTGATCGATGCGCGACCGATTGAACATGCTGGAGCGCCGAACCACCCCATGCACCTCGTACCCCTTTTCCAGGAGAAGCTCGCTTAAATAGGAGCCATCCTGTCCCGTGACTCCTGTTATCAGCGCGCGAGCCATTGCTATTCGTCGTTGCGGCGCACTTTGCCGGAGAGTTGGTCCTGCAGAGCCTTCACGTCGGCATCGACCATAATCCTTACTAGCTCCGCAAACTTAACCTTCGGCTCCCAACCCAGCTTCGCCTTGGCTTTTGATGCGTCACCAATCAACAAATCCACTTCAGCCGGGCGGTAATAGCGAGGGTCAATCTCGACATATTTCTGGTAATCGAGGCCCACATGCGCAAACGCAATCTCCAGAAACTCACGCACCGAATGCGTCTCGTTCGTTGCAATTACGTAGTCGTCTGGCTCCGGCTGTTGCAGCATCAGCCACATCGCTTCGACATACTCCTTCGCGTAGCCCCAGTCGCGCTTTGCATCCAAATTTCCCAGGAACAGCTTGTCCTGCATCCCGGCCTTGATCCGCGCCAACGCGCGAGTGATCTTGCGCGTCACGAAAGTCTCACCACGGCGTGGCGATTCATGGTTGAACAGAATGCCGTTGCTCGCGTGCATGCCATACGACTCCCGGTAATTCACCGTGATCCAGTACGCATACACCTTCGCGCAGCCGTAGGGTGACCGAGGATAGAAAGGCGTCTTCTCTGTCTGCGGAACTTCCTGCACCAGGCCGTACATCTCGCTTGAGGACGCCTGGTAATACCGAGGCTTGATCCCGACTTCGCGAATGGCTTCGAGCAAACGAATCGCTCCCGTGCCGGTGATGTCCGTAGTGTATTCTGGCGCGTCGAAGCTCACGCGCACATGGCTCTGCGCGGCGAGATTGTACACCTCTTCCGGCTGCACTTTGCCGATCAGGCGCGCGAGGGCGCTCGCGTCCGCGAGATCACCGTAGTGCAAAAACATCCGGCTCGAGCCTGAGTGCGGATCTTCATAAATCGGGTCAAGACGACCAGTATTGAAGGTGCTGGCGCGGCGAATAATCCCATGAACCTCGTAACCCTTGGAAAGGAGGAGTTCCGCTAAATATGAACCATCCTGGCCGGTTATCCCTGTAATCAGCGCTTTTTTCGGCATATGAACTTCTTGGCGCGCACAGCTTGGGGCAACGCCGCTTGCTCTGGCAAGCCCGAAGCCCTTATCGGGGATTTCCACCCTGCAGCTCCGCATTACGACCCGCTTCCCCCTGCCCTCTTAGCGGGGACTGCCCCTCATCTTTGCGCGCTTTGACAGCCCATCTTGGAGGCACGATTTTTATGGGAGGAAGAAGATCATGAACCATATCGAAAAATCAATTGAAGTGGATGCGCCCGCGAACACGGTTTACAACCAATGGACGCAGTTTGAGGAATTTCCGGAATTCATGGAAGGCATTGAGTCTGTCAGCCAGCTAGACGACAAGCGCTTGCATTGGAAAGCGAGCATCGCTGGCAAAATCAAGGAATGGGACGCCGAGATTTTCGAGCAGGTGCCCGATCAAATAATCGCCTGGCGGAGCATGAACGGCGCGTTGAACACCGGCCGCGTCGCGTTCACCCCCATTAACGCTGGCCGCACACTCGTGATGCTGCGCATCAACTACGAGCCAGAAGGCGCCATTGAAAACATCGGCGACGCTTTGGGGATTGTTGAGCGGCGTGTCGAAGGCGATCTTCGCCGCTTTAAAGAATTTATCGAATCCCGCGGGCGTGAAACTGGCGCTTGGCGCGGCGAAATTCACGGCAAACAGGTTCGTTGCACACCGACCGGACGCACCTCCGAAGCAATGCAATCCAGTGTTGCTGAGCAGGAAGCTCGTGAGGCCCGCAGCAAGGGACAATATAATTCCTAACTCGTTGCGCCCTCTCTCCTTCGCGGGAGAGGGCTCCCCATGCCTGCACGCACAGCAGCAAGAAAGCTGGAGGAACTCGCAGCTCGTATTCGTGTCTGTCCAGAATGCCCGCTCTGCGCCTCCCGCACCATCGCTGTCCCGGGGGATGGCTCCCCTTCGGCGCGCGTCATGATCATCGGCGAAGCGCCGGGTAAGGACGAAGACAAAACGGGTCATCCCTTTGTCGGCTCAGCTGGTCGTTACCTCGACCATCTTCTGGAAGGCACCGACATTCAACGGAGCATCTTTTTTATCACTAATCTCGTTAAGTGCCGTCCCCCAGCCAACCGCGTTCCCAAAGCGCTCGAGGTGGACACCTGCACGACTCTCTACCTTTCTCGCCAAATCGCTCTGATCAACCCGGAGCTGATCGTTTTGCTCGGAGCGGTCGCGGCCAAAAAACTACTGGGGGTGTCGAAGGTTGATGAAGTCCGCGGCAGAATTTTTGAACAGGAGGGTCGTCGTTACCTCGTCACATATCATCCGGCAGTCCGCTTCTACCGCGAGGATCTGGCCGAACGGGTGAAAGCCGACTTCGGCCTGCTTAAAAGAGAACTAACCCGCTTGGCTAAAGTAACTGCCCAAGCTCAACTGGCGGGCGCTGCCCCATGAACGCCACTGAAGACTCACCCACTGCGAGGCTGCCCGTTTCCATCGACGACATCTATGCTGCGGCCGAGCGCCTGAAGGGCAAAGTCAGCTACACACCATGCCCGAAGTCGATCCCTCTCTCTGAAGCCACCGGTTGCGAGGTCCATTGCAAGCTCGAGCATCTGCAACGGACCGGTAGCTTTAAAGAACGCGGCGCCCGGAACGCTCTTGAGCAGCTCACCGCAGAGCGCCAACGCCAGGGAGTCATTGCCGCTTCCGCCGGCAATCATGCTCTCGGTTTGGTTTACCACTCCACGCTCCTGAATATTCCGGTCACGGTAGTCATGCCCACCGTCGCACCCTTAACCAAGGTGAGCAGTTGCCGAAGGATGGGGGCAAACGTTGTCCTCCACGGCCAAAATCTCGCTGAAGCTCGCGAGCAAGCGGACCGTATCGCTGAAGCTGAAGGGCTCACCTACATCCATGGCTATGATGACCCCGACGTGATCGCCGGTCAGGGCACCATGGGCCTGGAAATCCTGCACCAGGTTCCCGACCTCGACGCAGTCGTGATCCCCGTGGGTGGAGCAGGCCTCATCGCCGGCGTTGCTCTCGCCATTAAAACTCTACGCCCTCAAACCAAAATCATCGGCGTCCAACCCCGCCGCGCAAACTGCCTGCAAGCCGCCCTCACCGCTGGAAAGCCCGTGAAGATCAATGTCACCCCCACCCTCGCCGACGGCCTCGCTGTCTCAATGGTGGGCCCCCGCGCTTTCGAAATTGCTCGTCGCTACATGGATCACCTGGTCATCACGCACGAACGCTTTCTCGCCTTGGCGGTTCTCCGTCTGATCGAGCTTGAGAAGTCAGTTATCGAAGGCGCTGGAGCCGCTCCTTTGGCAGCTCTCCTCGAAGGTCTGCTTCCTGAGTTAAAGGGCAAGAAAGTGGTAATGCCCTTGTGCGGCGGCAACATCGACACAAATGTCCTCGGCAGGATCATCGAAAGCGGCCTTGTTGCCGACGGCCGATTAGTCCGCTTCTCCGCGCGAATCAGCGATCGCCCCGGAGGCCTCGCCCGTTTCGCCGCCATTGTCGCCGAGCAAGGCGCCAGCATCTACGAGATCGACCATGACCGCGCCTACGCCCGCGAGGACATCAGCACGGTTGTAATTCATTGTGTCGTTGAAACTCGCGACCACACCCACGGCGAAGAACTCAAACGCCGCTTGATGGAAGCGAATTATCTGATCGCCTGATCCTCGAAGCGGCGCAGATCCACAAGTTGTTCATACAACAAGCGTCTCCGAGGATCTGCTTCTTGCACTGGCTTCTGGATCTGGTGGATTGCGCACGCAATCCACGCGCTGAAAAAACCAGCATAAATCGCTAAATCGACGAACTCCGGCGTTGGAATTTTCATCGCGTCGAACAAGCGCGACACCACAATCACCAATGGCAAACTTAACGCAATCAGCGCCGGGCCGAGCAAAGGAAAGTAAGTTAAGTGCCTCCTGGAAAAGACCAGCCTCCCTCTCCCAACCGAGTAGCACCATGGCAGAAGCAACCCGAGCAAAGCAGGCCGCAATAGCTCGAGCGTTGTCGCTGTCCCGGGATTCGACTGCACCCCTTGCACCACGAACATGATGCCGGAGACCAGCAATAGGCAAATCGCCACTCTCCACCTATACGCTGGCAACAAGACGAGCCACAAAAACGGAAGCGTAGCGATAGTTCCCAACCAGGAGTAAAGCAGCAACGGCGGCACGCGGACGAAACCCACCTGCTCCAATCCCGCCCGGGCTGCGGGCACGCTGATGCACACCGTCGCAAAAGTCCCAAGGCCAACCAGGAACATGGATCTCACCCGGCTGGCGCGCCACCGTTGCAGCTCCACCGCAAGCGATTCCCAAGTCATGGCGCCAATCTTGTAATCCATTGCTTAGCTATGTCCAGAAATGCCTCGCCTCCTAAAAGCAAAGAAGCCGGGACGCAATCTCTTACGCCCGGCTTCTGGGTTCCCCACCCACTAACGACGGCAACCGCTTCATGCGGCCGCGTCGCTTAAGACTTCGGAATGATCACTGTGTCGATCACATGGATCACCCCGTTCTTCGCAGGAATGTCAGTCTTGACGATCTTGGCATCATCAATGGTTACACCGCTGTCGGAGACTTTCAGGCTCACCTTTTGCCCTTGGACCGTTTTCGCTTCCATGGTCTTCACGTCTGCGGCCATCACTTTGCCCGGAACCACGTGATAGGTCAGAATCGAGACCAGCTTGGACTTGTTCTCCGGCTTGAGCAGATCCTCCACCGTCCCTTTTGGCAGCTTCGCAAACGCCGCATCTGTGGGCGCGAACACCGTGAATGGTCCTTTGCCCTGCAATGTTTCCACCAGCCCGGCCGCTTTAACCGCCGCCACCAGCGTTTTGAAGTTCTCGTTCCCCGCCGCCACTGCGACGATGTCCTCAGACGCCTTCGGCTCAGTGCCCGCCTGCAGGTTCGTGGGGGCGAAGTTCAATACTGCCACCAGCGCCGCAACCATTCCCAATCCACTAAACAGTTTCATTTTCATTTGGTTTTCTATGCTCCTTACCAGGCCTCGAAACGCTCCATGCGCTCTCAACCTGTAGAGAATTTGTATAGGTTCCGTATAACTGTCAACACCCTTTTTAAACGAGTGAGTTCTCCATGCTTTCAGCGTGATCTGGGCAGAGAGAGAAACGCCTTGTGAGAGGAACTCAACACGGTGTACAAGTTTTGTCTAAATGGAACCATATCATTCCATCGAGATGGCCTCGCGCCTCACCGGCCTCTCGCAGAATCTCATCCGCGCCTGGGAGCTTCGTTACCGTGCAGTGACCCCCCAACGAACGGCAACCAAGCGCCGGGTCTATTCACCAGCAGAGATTGAGCGCCTCTTGTGCCTGAAGAAACTCACCGAAGCCGGCCATTCAATTGGAAGGATTGCGCATTTGCCCGAGAACCAGCTTCGTGAACTTGCGGCCAATGAGCGAATGGGAGTTGGCGGCGCCATTGCTCCGGCTGTTTCCGGGGCGACCCTCGCAGACAAAGCGCTTGATGCAATCCGAACGTTAAATGGGCCTGCCCTTGAAGCCGCAATGAAGCGTGGCCTGACAGCCTGGGGCGGGATGGGTGTCCTTCAACGAATGATCGCCCCCCTCGCCCATCAAATCGGGGAGAAGTGGAGAGCTGGTGACATCACAGCCGCTCACGAGCATTTCGCGACGGCCATTATCCGCCGGTTCCTCGGTGAAATGGAGAAATCCTTCTCGGGCGCTGACCTCGCCCCGGGAATCGTTGTTGCCACTCCGACAGGCCAGCTTCACGAGCTGGGCGCGATGATGGCCGCTGCCATGGCCGCAAGCCTCGGTTGGAATGTCACACTGCTGGGAGCCAGCCTCCCAGCCGCCGAAATTGCTGGAGCGGCGACGCAGAAACGGGCCAAAGCGGTGGCTCTCAGCCTTGTTTATCCGGAGGACGATCCCACATTACCGCAGGAACTGCTTCGTCTGCGCCAACTCATGCCTGGCGAGATAGCCATCATCGCGGGGGGGCGGGCAACCCCCTCCTATCGAGGCGCCCTCAACATGATCGGGGCTCTGGCGGTCGACAATCTCGCGGAATTCGGCGAGGCCTTGGACGAGTTGCGCCGCCGGTGATCACCGCCCGTGCGGATGCCCAAAAATATTTTGTCCAATAATCGCAGTTCGTCGGAATTTATGTACAGCTCACAACGTGACACACGATTCCCAGAGCCGTTCCGAGGATCCAGCGGCTGCGCAGCAGCGGTTTCTTTCGCTGTTCTTGCGCAGCGAGCGTGAGGTGTTTCGTTATGTCGCGTCCATGGTCCCCAATGTTGCGGATGCTGAGGACATCGTGCAGCAGACCGCATTAGCCCTTTGGGAGAAGTTCGACAGCTACGATCCCTCCCTGCCTTTCACACCCTGGGCATGCCGCTTCGCCCTGAATAAGGCTCGCCAATGGATCGAGCGGCATCAGCGCTGGCAAGCGTTGCTGGGCAATGGCCTTGCGGAGGAACTCGCGCAACGCCGCGAAGAACTGCGTTCTGATCTGGAAGGCAGCTTGCGCCATCTTGAGCGCTGCCTGGCAAAGTTGCCCGCGGAGCAGCGCATCATCGTTGAGGGCTATTACTATCGTCGTGAGGCAATCGAAACACTCGCTGCGGCCTCAGGTCGGACTGTGGCCGCCACTTACAAAACCCTCCAGCGAATCCGCCAATCGCTTCAGTTCTGCGTTCAGAACGCCGCGAAAGGCACGGCGTGATGAACATCTCCTTTCCATCGCCCGAGTTTGATGAAGCGGTTGCGGCCGCGTGCCATGGATCGCTTTCAGAGGATCAGGCCCGAACGCTAAACACCCTCCTGCGCAACAACTCCGCCGCGCGTGACGAGTACATTCTTAGGTTAGAGCTGCATTCGCGACTCGCCTCCGACTCCGATCTTTTCGCTGGAGAGGCCCAACCCCTCCCTTTTGGCGTCGAAACACTTCATCCGCTGCCAAACCCACCGCCTAGAATGCAGCGCATGCGGGTCGGCATCATAGCCCTCGCCGCCTGCCTGACGGCGCTGGCTGTCGGTTGGTGGATGCTGCGCTCGCCCGGCGGCGCTCGCAGTGATGCGACAAGCCGAGCCGTTGCGATGCTGAACACGGTCGCAGACGCCCAGTGGAGCCAGGAATTCGAATCTCCGCGGATCGGCGCACCACTCGCTCCAGGCCCCTTGCGGCTGACATCGGGCCTCGCCGAAATCGTTTTCTACAGCGGCGCCCGCGTTGTAATGGAAGGTCCTGCTGACCTCCACGTCATTTCAGCCAATGAAGCATCCTTTCAGACTGGTCGCTACGTCGCGGAAGTCCCGCCTGAAGCTCGAGGCTTTCGTCTGGTTACCCCGCATATACGCGTGCATGACCTCGCGGCCAAAGTGGGGCTCAAGGTGACACCCGACGAAAGCTCGCTCCACATCTTCAAAGGACGCGTGGAGATGGACACTGGCAGCGCAAACCACGTGCTTCATCATGGCGCAGCCACCATCGTGCGCAAATCCGGCACACCTGAGATGATTCCTGCAAGCGCGGCCAATTTTGGTTCTCTCTTCCAGTTGCACGCAAGATCCTCCGACGCCGCAGCGCTTCGAAACGAACGCTGGCGCGCGGCTAGCCGACAGCTTGATGAAGATGCTTCGCTCCTCGTTCGCTACGATTTCGAACCTTCGGGGTCACCAGAATGGCGGCTCAACGACACCAGCAAACACGGCGGAGTAGGGTTCGATGGCACAGTCGTTGGCTGCCAAAGAGTTGAAGGAAGATGGCCGAACAAACGCGCCTTGGAATTCGGCAGCGTCAGCGACCGCGTCCGGTTTAGCGTCCCCGGCAAATTCGAAGCGCTCACCATGGCTGCGTGGGTTCGCGTCCACGGCCTGGATCGCAAGGTTAACTCACTCTTCATGAGCGATGGGTTCAGGACAGGGACACTCCACTGGCTCATTCTTAATGATGGATCACTCGGACTCACACTCTTCGGTGAAGGCGCTGGCAATTTCCAGATCATCCCAAGTCGTTCGGTGGTGTCCCTCGAAGACTTCGGTCTTTGGCTTCATCTTGCGGTTGTGGTGGACGGCGCGGCAAAACGAGCCGCCCATTACATGAACGGCGAGAAGGTGGATGAAAAGTCCCTCAAAATCCCGCCTCCTTACCGCATCGGCACAGCGGAATTGGGAAACTGGAATCCCGACGGCTTCCAAGGCGACCACCCCACACTCATCCGAAATTTCAGCGGCGCCATGGATGAGTTCTGCATATTGAACCGCGCGCTCACTGACGACGAGATCCTTGCTCTCTACACATCCGGCAAACCCCAATTGGATGCACCGCGCCTAAAGCAAAAAACTTTGCGAACCACACTAAAAAAATGAACCACCCGCTGAACCGCATTCTTATTATGGCCATCACGGCCACCCTCGCTGTGTTTCCGATTATTGCAGCCGATTCCCTTGCGCCAGCAGGGAGCACGGAATCAGCTAGCCGAACCGTGGAGGATGGAGGGACTGGCCCATACAAAGCCCTCATGGCCCAGGATGCAAACCTAGCCACTCACACGATTTTCCGCCCCAAAGATCTCAGCCCCTTTGGCGCGAAAGAAACTTTGCCGATCATCGTCTGGGGCAACGGAGCTTGCGCCAATTCCCCTTGGGAGCACGTCAACTTTCTCTCTGAGGTCGCGTCGCAAGGTTTCCTGGTGATCGCCATTGGCCCAATGCCAGCGGAGGGGCAACGCGGAGGCCCCGGCGGGCCTACGAAGTCTCACCTGTTCATCGATGCTCTCAACTGGGCCGTCGCCCAAAACAGCGACAAGGCCAGTCGCTACTATCAAAAACTCAACACGAACAAGGTCGCAGTCGCTGGCATGTCATGTGGTGGGCTGCAGGCGCTGGAAGTGGCTCCCGACCCTCGCGTTCGGACCGCACTGATCTTTAATAGCGGCATCCTTCCCGATCCTGGAGCCGGCCGCGGCGGAATGCCGAAGCTGACCAAAGATCATTTGGCAAAGCTGCGCACACCCACCCTCTACGTTCTCGGCGGCGAGAAGGATATCGCCTACAAAAACGGCATGGATGACGTGCGCCGGCTGGATCACGTCCCAATTTTCGCGGCCAATCTCGATGTCGGCCACGGCGGCACCTATGGCAAACCCCACGGTGGGGAGTTCGCCATCGTTGCTACGGCTTGGCTGCAATGGCAGCTTCGCGACGATAAAGAGGCGGCAAAAATGTTTACCGGCGAACCCGCCGGCCTCGCGCATCGCGAAGGTTGGAAAGTCGAAAAGAAAAAGATCCCCTGAACCGCGGTTCCGGCTTGAGGAAAACAAACCAGAAAAATGATTATGAAGACGAAACTCCCCCTGCTCGCGCTGGCTGCGCTTTTGTTCGCCCCACTTTGGGCAGCCGACCAAAACCCCGCAGACGACTGGAAGCCCTCACCCATCAATCAAGGCGGCAAACAATATCCCCAGGTCAATTCTGAAGGCCGCGTGAAATTCCGGATAGTCGCGCCCAAAGCCCAGAGCGTTGGCGTGAGTTTCCGCGACAGCAGCCCCTTCACGAAGGGCGAGGACGGCGCCTGGTATGGCATTTCACGGCCTCTGGACGAAGGATTTCATTACTACACCATCAACATTGATGGCGCCGAAGTGCCTGATCCAAACACGCAGTTCTTCTACGGCGCCAGCCGCTGGGGTAGCGCGGTTGAAATTCCCGCCAAAGATGCGGATTTCTACGCCCTGAAAAACGTGCCGCACGGGCAGCTCCGCGAAATTTATTACTGGTCAAAATCCAGCAACACGAACCGCCACGCTTTTGTTTACACACCGCCGGACTATGATCGTGATCCGACCAAACGTTATCCGGTCCTCTATCTGCAACATGGCGCGGGGGAAGATGAGACTGGCTGGGGGCGCCAGGGCCACGCCGGCTTAATCATGGACAACCTGATTGCCGAAGGGAAAGCCAAGCCGTTCATCATCGCCATGGAGTTCGGCGGGAACCCGTTCGCCGGTGGAGCAGCCCGCACCAATGCGGCTCCAGGCGCCACCAACGCTCCGCCACGTGGGCCAGGCAACTTCAATTTCACCGCCTTTGAGAAAGTTCTCATCGAGGATTTTATTCCATACGTCGACGCGAACTTCCGCACGCTCGCAGATCAGCCTAACAGGGCAATGGCTGGTCTCTCCATGGGCGGCATGCAAACTCGCGCTATTACCCTCGCGCATCTGGACAAGTTTTCGCACATCGGCGTTTTCAGCGGGGGAAGCATCGCGATCACCAATATCGGCGACATGTCCAAGTTCAAAGAAAACGTGAAACTTGTGTTTATCAGTTATGGCAGCAAGGAACTGGGTGGAGATCGCCCCGCTCGCGGCGGCGATCCCAAAGCAAACACCGAAGCCCTGAAAGCCGCCGGCATTAACGCCCATTTCTACGTCTCTCCAGACACCGCGCATGAATGGCAATCCTGGCGCCGGAGCCTGCGCGAATTTGCTCCGTTGCTCTTCGCCAATGCCTCGGCGAGTGGTTCCCCGCAAGCGGCTGCGTCCCCTGCCCAACGCGGCCCAGGTCGCGGCGGCTTCGGTGGACCCATAGAATTGCAACCGGACGACAAACCCGCGTTCCCAAACCCTCCCGAGAGCTTCGACAAACCTCGCGCAGGCATTCCTGCGGGGAACCTTGAAATGGTCGAATACGATTCGAAGTCAGTCGGCAACAAGCGCAAGGCTCTTATCTACACTCCTCCAGGTTACTCGGCCGACAAAAAGTACCCGGTCCTCTACCTCCTGCACGGCATTGGAGGCGATGAAAACGAATGGCGCCGGGGCGGCCAGCCCAACGTCATTCTCGACAACCTCATCGCGGACGGAAAAGCCGAGCCTATGATTATCGTCATGCCAAACGGCCGCGCTCAAACGGACGACCGCCCAGGCCCCAACGCGATGCAAACCGCTCCGGCGTTCGGCAAGTTCGACCAGGATTTGCTCGGCAGCCTCATTCCCTTCATCGAATCGAAGTACTCCGTCAAAGCAGACCGTGAGAGCCGCGCCCTCGCCGGCCTTTCGATGGGCGGCGGCCAATCGCTCAACTTCGGTCTTGGGAACCTGGACACCTTCGCCTGGGTCGGCGGTTTTTCCTCCGCCCCAAACACCCGCCGTGGAGCCGAGCTGCTGCCGGATACCGCGAAAGCATCAAAACAGCTCAGGCTTCTTTTCGTCTCGTGCGGGAACAAGGATGGCCTCATCCGCGTCAGCCAGGGTGTTCACGCTTACCTAAAGGAAAACAACGTTCCCCACATCTGGCACGTTGACGAACACGCGCATGACTTCCATCATTGGAAATCTGCTTTATACCACTTCTCACAACTCATCTTTAAGACTCCAGCGAACTGATCGCCTCCACTTGGTGCTTGTCTGATTTGTCCATGAAACTCTTGAAACAAAGTCTGGTCCTTTTCGCCTCCGCCTGCGCGCTCCTCACAGCATCTGCTGCTGACGCCTTGGAGCGCCCGTTGCATGTTCTCTATCTTGGGCCTGTGGAGACAGGCGGGGCTCCGCGTGGCGGCTTCGGTGGCTCTCGCACCAACTACGTTTATCTCCCAGGGCAGACGCTTGCGCCCGAGGCGATCTACTTTGATCACATCACGAGTGTCACCAATCTTACAGACAAGTATCTGAAGCACTTCGATGCCGTGGTGCAGGTGGTGCCAGACAGCGATCTCGGCGCAGCCCCGCAGAAGATGCTCGAGAGTTTCAAAAGCGCCGGCGGCGCGCTGCTCAAGCAGGCGGAACGGCCCAGTGACGCCGCCTTGCGCGAAGCGGTCCTCAGCGCCGTCAGCCAAAAATCAAAAGCCGCGTGGGAAGCGTTTCTCGCCTCCCGGCCTCCTTTGCAACGCACGGACGGCGAGGTGCCGAATTACGAGCGGCGTCCCGAGCCAGTGAAGTATCAATCTCCCCTATCCCCGCGCGACAGCATCCGCTACACCCAGGTTCCCGCTGACTTCGAGCTGCAGCTTTTTGTTGCGGAACCCGACATCGTTAAGCCCATCTACATGGCCTGGGACGAGCGCGGCCGCGCATGGGTCGTCGAAGCCCGGGATTATCCTCATGGCATCGCGCCCGAAGGAGAACCCGGCACAGACAGCATCAAAATTTGCGAGGACACCAACGGCGACGGTCGAGCAGACAAATTCACCGTTTTCGCGGATAAGCTCAACCTTGCCACATCCCTCGTGTTCGTGGATGGCGGCGCCATGGTCTCCGTTGCGCGGCAGATGCTGTTCCTCAAAGACACGGATGGCGATGACAAGGCTGATATTCGCAAAGCCCTCCTCCC
The DNA here is from genome assembly GCA_035627835.1 of Candidatus Methylomirabilota bacterium. GTDB lineage: Bacteria > Verrucomicrobiota > Verrucomicrobiia > Limisphaerales > SXQI01 > DASPKX01. Next base: position 8,052 of record DASPKX010000082.1, on the reverse strand, counting down.
TGGCTGGGGCATTGGAGACACCCACGCGCAGCAAAGCAATCTCGCGCGCGGCTTCGACAACTGGCTCTACGGCTCCGTCGGATACTCCAATTTTCGCGGCAACGTCGGCGGAAAGGAAATTCAATTCGGCCAGGGCATTTTCCGTTTCAAACCCGACGGCTCAGCGTTGCAGTTCCTCCACCAATACAACAACAACACCTGGGGCCTTGGCATCAACGCTCACGGCGACGTTTTCGGCTCCACTGCCAACGGCAATCCATCCTTCTACGGCTACCTGCCCGCTCACATTCTGAACCCCACGCAACTCGGCGCTGCAGGCCGCGGCCCTGGTGGCAATGGCTTCCGCCCGGGTTATCGCCTTGGAGACACTTCGACGAACGTCGCTGCTGCCAGCCCCGGAAACGTGCGCCGGCTCCCGTCCGCCAAATCATTGGCCCCCGGCATGCGGATGCATCCGAACACCCCCAACGTCCGCATGGTGGATAACTTCGGCGGCTACACCGCCGCAGCGGGGCATGCTTTCATGGTCAGCGACGCCCTCCCACCACGTCTGCAAGGCAAAGCCCTCGTCACTGAGCCGACGGCGAAACTCATCGGCATCATGGATATTCAGCGGGATGGAGCCGGCTACAAAGCGCTTGATGGCTTCAACCTTCTCGCGAGCGCAGACGAATGGATGTCCCCCATCTTCGCCGATGTCGGTCCCGACGGCGCTGTTTGGGTTATCGATTTCTATAGCTTCATCATCCAGCACAACCCCACCCCGAGCATCAAGTCCGCCGGGATTCAGGCCCGCACCGGCCGTGGCGGCGCTTACCAAACCGAAAACGACCTCCGCGACAAATCGCATGGCCGCATTTACCGGGTGGTGTGGAAAGACGGCCCCCGCAGCTCAGTCAAATCACTCGCCAACTCCAAACCGGCGGAAGTTGTTGCGGCTCTCGACAGTGGCAATTTGTTCTGGCGCCACACCGCGCAACGCCTGCTAGTCGATAACAAAACCAGGGATGCGGTTCCCGCTCTGAAAAAGCGCGTAGCCTCAGGTGGTGGTGAAGGCGCTATTCATGCCCTCTGGACTCTCGAAGGCATCGGAGCCCTCGATAAAGACACACATCAAAAAGCGTTGCTCGACAAAGATCCTGCGCTCCGGAGAAACGCTGTCCGCGCCCTCCCTTCCAATGAAATGGGCCGGCAACTTTTCTTTAGCAGCGCCGTCGTTCAGGATCCCGACTTGCTCACCCGCCAGGTGGCTCTAGTGAAACTCGCCGAGTTTCCAACCATTCCCGAGATCGAAACCGTGGTCGCCCAGCTCGGCCGTGTTCCCGCGAACATGAACGACCCGTTCCTAAACGACACGCTCACCTTGCTGGGGCGCATCCATAAAGTCGCGGCTGTAGGTGAGAACGAAGTAAAAGTCACTGCCGGCGACGCCAAACGTGGGGAGGATTTGTTCCACAACAGCCCCGTCGCGGCCTGCGCTTCCTGCCACATGGTCAACGGCAAAGGCGGTGACGTCGGTCCAATCCTCGATGGCATCGCGGTTCGCAGCGACAAAGCTTACATCGAGGAAAGCCTCGTCGATCCGAACGCGAAATTGGCCAAAGGCTACGAGAACCTGCCCATCTCGCCCATGCCTCCCTTGGGTGTGCTGCTCAAGGAACAGGAACTCGCCGACATATTGGCCTATCTCCAAACACTTCGAACCCCGCCCAAAGACGGCGTGACCGTCCCCGTCAAGAAAGCCAACGAATACGAGTAACTCATGAAAAAACTTCTTATCCTTGGCCTCGCGGCTTCTTGCCTGCTTTCCTGGACCTCTCGCGCCGCCGAGGCCTTCGCTCCTGACGCCGAAGGTTATATTCGGCACTGGCTCGTGCTCGCGCCAATCCGCCTTGGTGAGGGGGACAGCGGCAGTGAGGCTGTTTTCCGCGCGCAAATCCGAGACGAAGCAAACCTTCGTCCCAAAGCCGGGGATAAAGTCTCCGTGCGCGGAAAGGAGTTCACTTGGCAGACCATGACTGCCACCACCAATTACTTCGACTTCAACGCCGTCCTCAAGACCATCAATGACGCCGCCGCAGGCTACGCCGTCACCTACGTCGAATCCGAGACGGATCAGCCCGACGTGGTGCTCGCCGTTGCCAGCAATGACCAGGGCCGCATCTATTTCAACGGCGTCGATATCTACCTCTGGAGTGAGCCGCGCACACTCATGCTCGACGCGCCCGACAAAGGCAAAGTGACCTTGAAGAAAGGCATCAACGTTTTCGTCTTCAAAGTGGTTAACGAGCAGAACGCCTGGCAAGGTTCGATGCGCCTGTTGGATAAATCCGGCGCGCCGTTGAAGAACGTTAAAATCAAATTGGCTCCCTGAGCTTTTAGAGCATGAACATAATCACCTTAACAAACCCGCACCTCCCGCTGCGCGCGCTCGCAGGGCTGATCATGTTCATGACCTTCAGCGCCGAGGCCGCTGACACTCCCGTCGCGCTGAAAGACGCCTTCAAAGATCACTTCATCGTCGGAACCGCGGTAAACCGCAGCATGGTCACCGGCAACGCCGCTTTCCGCCGCAACGCGGAGCAGAATGCCCAGGACATCGCGTCGGTGAAGAAGCACTTCAACCAAATCACGGCCGAGAATGACATGAAGTGGCAGCTCATCCATCCCCGCGAGGGCAAGGATGGCTACGACTTCGCGCCGGCTGACGCCCTCGTGAACTTCGGGCTCAGCAACAGCATGTATCTCGTGGGCCACACCCTGGTCTGGCATAGCCAAACGCCAAATTGGGTTTTCGCAGGCACCAACCCGCCTCCAGCCTCTGTGACAAACACCACCCGAGTTGCCGCAAACACCAATGCTCCCGGCACGAACCGCGTAGGCCGCGGCGGATTCGGCGGTGGTTTTGGTCCCTATACTGGCCCCCGCGCCTCCCGCGAGGAGTTGCTCCAGCGCATGCGCGATCACATCCACACAGTGGTTGGCCGTTACAAAGGCAAGGTTAAGTCGTGGGACGTCGTGAACGAAGCGATCGCCGATGGGAACGGAACAAACGTTCTGCGGAATTCTCTCTGGCTCGAAATCATCGGGCCCGACTACATTGCCAAAGCTTTTCAATACGCGCACGAAGCGGATCCCGACGCCATTCTCCGCTACAACGACTACGGGCTGGAAAACGCCAACAAACGCAAAAAGCTGATCAGCTTAATCAAGTCCCTCCAGGACCAAAAAGTCCCGATTCACGCCATAGGCTCTCAAGCCCACCTCAATGTTTCCATCACGTTCGAAACGATGGATCAGACCCTCGCCGAAATCGCAACGCTCGGACTTCCCATTCACATCACCGAACTCGACGTGAATACCGCGACCGGCGGCCAACGCGGCTTCGGCGCCGATATTTCCCAAAACGCTGCCACAACCCAGGGCGGCGTCGTCAGCGATGCGGACAAGAAACTCGCCGACGCCTACGCGAGCGTTTTCCGCGCCTTCATAAAACACCGGGACTCTGTGAAGATGGTCACCTTCTGGGGCGTGAACGATGCTGTCTCTTGGCGCGCCAACGGCACCCCGCTGCTCTTCGACGGTAACAACCAGCCCAAACCCGCCTTCCACGCCGTCATCGCGGAAGCCAACAAGCCTGTTAAGTAGTCAGCGGCCCAATCCTAATCAGCCTCAGATGCGGCGAGTCGGCTTCCCGCGACTTCGGCAAGTTCACCTCAAACTCCGCCACCCAATCATTTTCTTCGCTTTCGTCCAGGAGCATTTGCTGCAAACGCCAGGTTTGCTTGTCTTCGCTTGGCGTGACGTAAGTGTGCCGGATGTTGCGCGCCTCCGGGTTTAATCGCAGCTGCGCATGCTTCTCAAAGTATGCGTCAACCGCCGTCTCCAACGTCTTCACCGTCCAAGCCTCCGCATCAGAAAGCGCTTCCAAGGCAGTTTCATAATCCTGGTTCACACAAGCGCGCAGGAAGCTAAAAATCCGATCCCGAATCGCAGCCGTGAATTGCTTCTCGTCGCGCGTGATGTCCGGTGGGGCCACCTTCGGCATTTCCGGCGCCGCCTCTTCCCGCGTGACGAATGCATCCGGGTTCTGCATCCGCTCCCATTCCTCCATCAAGCTCGAGTCCACCTGCCGAATCATTTGGCGAAGGTACACTTCCATTTCCTGCACCTGTTCCGTCTTCGCCGAGTCAGGCACCGTCTGCGCAAGAACCTTGTAAACGCTATTGATATGCCGCAGCAGCAACCCCTCCGCCCGCTGCAGTTCATACGTCTTGATGTAATCCGCAAACGACCTGTACTGCTCGAACATCTCGCGCACGATGCTCTTCGGCCGAATATTCTCCTGCCCCACCCACGGATGCCGTTCCGCAAACGCGTTGAACGTGCTGTAAACAAACTCTCGGCGCGGCTTCGGATACTCCAGCTTCTCCAACTCCTCCATCCGCTCGTCGTACTCGATCCCCTCCGCCTTCATCTCCGCCATCTTCTTCGACTTCACCTTGTCGAGTTGCTTCCGAAGAATCAGGTCCGGGTCCTCGAGAATGGATTCCACCAGCGTGATCAGATCCAGCGCGTAATCCGGCGCTTCCCGATCCAGCAACGGCAACGCCTCGAGCAGGAACAAGCTCAACGTCTGGTTCATTGAGAAATGCGCCTGCAACTCCACATTCACCCGCAGGTAAGCCCCTTTTTCATCTCGCGGAACAATCTCTATGATCTTCCGATCACGGAGCGCGCGGAAAAGCTGCCAGCCCCTGCGCGTATGCGCCTTCTTGGCCTTAGGTGATTCGTGCGACCGCGCTATGATCCGTTGCATCGCGCGGCAACCATCCGTTGGTCGGCTCAGCACATTGATCAACATCCCGTGCGAAACCTGGAACCGCGACGTGAGCGGCTCCGCCTTTGCGTTGATGAGCCTGTTGAAAGTCTGCTCATCCCATGAAACGAAATTCTTTTCCGGCGGCTTTCGCTTCGTCACCTTCTTCCCATCACGCGCCGCCTTTTCCTCCAGCTTCAAGTTCTCAACTACATGCTCCGGCGCCTGGCAAACCACCCAGCCAACATTGTCGTAACCCTTCCTCCCAGCGCGCCCGGCAATCTGATGAAAATCACGAACGCTGAGAATGGCCGTCTTGCTCCCATCGAACTTGCAGAGCTTTGTGAACAACACAGTTCGAATCGGCACATTGATCCCCACCCCCAGCGTGTCCGTCCCGCAAATCACCTTCAGCAACCCCCGCTGCGCCAATTGCTCCACGAGAATGCGATACTTCGGCAGCAATCCCGCGTGATGAATCCCAATCCCATGCCGCAGCCACTTCTTGATCTCCGGCCCATACGGACTGCTAAACTTAAACCCCTCAATCGCTTGCGCAATGGCAGCCTTCTCCTCCTTCGTGCAGACGTTGATGCTTGTGAAATCCTGCGCGCTATCAGCAGCCTCTCCTTGCGAGAAGTGCACGACGTAAATGGGGCTTTTCCCCTCCGCCACTAGCCCCTCCAGACTCTGCGCCAAAGCGGTCTGCGAATACGAAAACTCCAGCGGCACAGGCCGATCCTTCGAAGACACTGTGACACTCGGCCTTCCGTTCAACCGCGTCATTTCCTCCTCGAAAAACGCAGTCTCCCCCAACGTCGCTGACATCAATAGAAAACGTGTGCGGGACAGCGTCAAAAGCGGCGTTTGCCAGGCAACCCCACGATCGCGGTCCGAGTAATAATGGAACTCATCCATCACCACATCCTGAACATTCGCCCCTGCCCCTTCCGCCAGCGCGATGTTCGCCAGGATCTCCGCCGTGCAGCACAAAATCGGTGCATCCCGATTGACAGTGGCGTCTCCGGTGCTCAGCCCGATGTTCTGTGGCCCAAACTCCTTGCAGAGCGACATCCACTTCTCATTCACCAACGCTTTGATCGGGCACGTGTAAACCGACCGTTTCCCCTGCGCGAGCGACTTGAAATGCAGTGCTGACGCCACCAGCGACTTCCCCGATCCCGTCGGCGTGTTCAGGATAACGTTTTTGTCCTCAAACAACTCCAGGATCGCCGCCTCCTGCGCCGAATAAAGCTCCACCCCCTTCGCCGTGACATAATTTAAAAACGCATCCAACAAAACCGACGGAGTAGGAAACTCCGCCCGCGGCAAAAAATCATAAAGCGTTGGCTCAGGCATGAGGATGGAATTGAACAATTGCTACGTGGAAAACGGCCAAAGCCTGCTTACGGCACCCAGCCACGATAAAACGCCCGCGATCCGTCCGCAGCATCAGTGAAGTCTACCGGCTCATTCGGAACAACCGTCTTCCAAACGCTCCAATTCGTAAGATCAAAGCTCCGCAGCAATTGAAAGCCGACAGGGATGTTAAGGAGGTTGATGGTTATACCCCCGCCCGCTGTTAGCGATGGAACTTTCAATGAAATGCTCGAAGCATCAGCCAAGCGCAGCGCGGAGAGTTGCCGCGGTCCAAGCGCATAAAGGGTGTCCTGTAACAACAACAGATGGAAGCCATTCACCGCTGAGTTGCCCCCGAGACGCCCGGGCTTCTCCGGATTACGGACATCAATAAATTCGAGACCAGAACTGCTTCCAAGGGCTGCAGTGCCTCGATGCACTACCATCGCTGTCGGAAGCTGAGAGAGCCGAATGTTACCCAAATACGATGGCTTTTGCGTGTTTTGCACATCATAGATAAGCAGCGTGGTGACCAGAACCCCTGCGACGTTCGTGTAAGTTGTTGCATAGAGCCGAGCATCCGTGATGCTCAGGAGTTCGGCAGATCCTAGCTCCTGAATCTGGCTCATAACCGTAGGGTGATGAGCCGCTGTGATATCCAACAAAAACACACCAGAGCCGCTTGTTGAAGTCACTTTAGCAGTGATGGCCGCGCGCTCGTTTTCGTGAACGATGCTCGATACTGTATGCCAATTCGTCAGAGCGCCTATGAACTGCGGCTTTGTGAGATCAGCGATGTTGATCATCTGCAAACCCGCAGTGCCCGCAGGTGCTAGCACGTGATCATCCTTTAATACCATCCGTGAACTCCATGATCCAATGGGAACCTGAGCGCTCCCACGCAACACGAACGTGTCATCTGGCATCCTCTCATACGTGTCGAAGGAGGAGCCAAACCGATGGACTGCTCCGCGGCCATTCACAAGCGGGCTGTTAAACCAATAGGGATTGGTGTTCGTGTGAACTGCGTGCAGGGTGGTCGGATCAGCAGTCGCGACTTCCCGCGTCTGGCCGTTGAACAGGAGCAAACCTGTTCGGCCAGCAGCCAAACCAGAATTTTCGCTCCGGGCAGAGGTAATCGGGAGCGTTCCAAGGGTACGCCGGTATGCCGGGAGTGGCGTCACCGCAAGCAAGGGGCCCGGTGACAATACGTTGTAGAATAACCTGCCAGAGGCCATTGTAAGACCGACTTCGAGGTAGCTGCTCCCCCTCACAGTCCGCAACTCACCAGCATAGGTGATGTTGGCAGGGTCGTGGACATCATAGACCTGGAGCCCAGCCATCCGAGTGCTCATATAGGCAAAACCATCGCGAACGATGATGCTCACCGGTTGAAACTGGGATGTCCCATTGATCCGCCCGATCAGTGCCGGGGAATCAGGAATGGCAAGGTCGAAAATTCGCAACCCACCCTGGTCGAGAGTAACATACATCGTTCCATCAACCACCTCGACGTCATCAGACCGTCCCGCCTCTGCCACAGTGACCGTCTTCACAAGAACAGGCGCTCTCCGATCTCGGATATCCACGATATGCACGTTTGTCCCGGCAGTTGTCAGATATGCAAAATCCCCTGCTACTTCCACATCCCAAACATCTCTACCGGATAAGGGCAACCGCTGCACGCGGACGGGCTTAGTGGGCGTGGAAACATCAACAACCTGCAGGCCAGTTTCCGCCGCCACATACAACAGACTGTCCACGACCTGACAACGAGCCGCTCTGCCGCCAACGCTAAAACGAGAGACAACCGTAACCGGGTTTGTCACGTCGCGCATGTCCACCACCTGCAGGCCATCCTCGCTTGAACAGAT
>DASPKX010000081.1:0-47565 GCA_035627835.1 Candidatus Methylomirabilota bacterium | reverse complement strand
ATTGAAACATATCGGCGATTCGCTATTGCTGACGCCGACTGTGGCAGCGGCGCGGCAGGCGTGCCCAGGCGCGGAAATCTGGGTGGTGGTGCGGAAGGGTTGCGAGGGAATTCTGGCGGGATGCCCAGCCATTGACCGGGTGCTTACGAGCGCGGCGCCTGAGAGCAAGAACCGCGGCCTCAGCACATTTACAAACGAGCTGAGACTTATCCGGGAGTTGAGATCTCAGAAATTCGATTACGCTTTTGAGCTGACCGATGGCGACCGGGGCCGCGCGCTGGCATTGCTGAGCGGCGCTGAAAACCGTTGCACGAACGTGGCGGGTTGGCCGATGCCCTGGATCTTTCGTTGGAGATTTAATCGCACTTCGAAGTACGGCTGGCAAACAAAGCACCGGGTGGAGAAAGATTTCTACACGGTCAATGATTGCCTGCCGATCGGAGTCGAGCCGGGGCCGCTGATCTTCGACGAGAGCAGAACGCAAGGCTCGCCGATCGAGGATAAAGTTTCAGAGTTCGCGGTGATCCACGCAGGGACGCGCTGGAGGCGCAAGCGCTGGTCTGAAGAAAAGTGGCAACAGATCGCGCGCCATTTGCTTACGCGCGTGCCACGCATTGTCGTGAGCGCGGGACCCGACGCGGAGGAGATCAAACTCGCGAATTTCATTTCCAACGTTGCCCCGGAGCGAATCGTCTCCACAGACGGAAAACTGAATTGGGCTCAACTCGCTGGGCTGCTTCATAAGGCGAAACTTTTTGTTGGTGTGGACACGGCGGCGATGCATTTAGCCGCAGCGTGCGGCGCCCCAATTGTGGCTCTGTTCGGTCCATCGATAGAATCGGAGTGGAAGCCCTGGAAAGCCAACGCGATCGTCGTCTCCCCGCCTTTGTCACGAGAGCCAAATGACTTCTTTGATCGAACCGCCCTCGAGAGCCAACGAAGCATCAACGACATCAGCGTGGAACAAGTCACTGCCGCGTGTGACCGACTGCTCGCATGAGGCTCTTCTTCGCGATTAACCAAAACCCGCTCGATGGCTCGGCGCACGCTCTTTATTGTGTGCGGAACGCCTGGTGGCTGGCTCGAACCATGCCCAATGAGCGGGTCGAGCTTCTTTATCCCTCATCTCGGCAAGACGATTTGCTGCCGCAGTTCGGTTTGAGCCCGCTGCCTAACTTGGCTCTTGTTCCGCTACGCGCTTTGCGCAGAGAGAAAGGAAAGCGTGGCCTAAATGTGAATGCCGTTTTCCACTGGAGCGTCCGCCGGTATCTCGCCCGGGAGATGCGCCAGAAGGATTTATTCCTGACCGCGAGCTTTCCCAAACTGTTTCGCTCGGTAGCCGCTGACCGCAACTTGCGCAAACGAGGCGGAGCATTCGTCTACGAAGTGCATCAATACAGCAAACTGGAAGGGGACGAGAAAGCTGCTGCCATTGAACGGGAGATCTATGGGACCGCTGACTTGCTGATCACCACGACCACCGCGCTGCGTGAACTCCTGCTGCTGGATTTCCCACAGCAAAGGATCGCAGTGAACGGGCTGGCTTGTGGATTCGATCCAAATGTGGCTCCTCCAGCTCGTTCTTGGTCGCCAAACTCCCCATTCACGTTGGCTTACTTGGGATCCCTCTATGAAGAGCAAGGCGTGGATTGGCTCATAGGATCCCTGCCCGCCCTGCAAAACCTCGCGGGCGTCAACGTGCGATTGAAGATCGGCGGGGGCGGGGAGGCGCATTTGGAACGGCTGAAAGTTGCCGCAAAGCAAAGCGGGGTAGAGCAGGCCGTTCAATTCTCAGGGCGCGTCGGCTTGAGTGATCTGACTGCGTTCATGGCTGACGTGGACGCGCTCGTCATTCCGAGCTTAAACCGAGGGCGCATGCCGTACGTGGCGATCACGAAGGCCTACGACTACCTGGCCCTGCGTCGGCCTCTGCTCGTCTCTCGATTGCCGTCGATCACTGATGTATTGCGAGAGGATCAAGAGGCGCTCGTTTTCAATCCAGGTGATACGAATAGTTTTGCCAAGGCTGCCGCGCGCCTGGTGCAAGACCCTTCATTGAGGCAAGCCCTCGCCGCCCGAGGTTTGGAGAGGGCGGCACAGTTCTCATGGGAAGAGCGCTCCCGTCGACATTGGACACTTTTGACGGAGACGATTAATCGCGGCGGTCAATGACTGCGACCGCAGCAGCGTGAGCGGCAGTATGGGACAGGCTTAGGAAGATGGCATGGCCGCCTCGCTCCTGCATAAGTAGAAGGCCCTTCTCATGCAGCACAATGGTCGGCTCGCCGGTCTCTTTTCGGAAGACTTCGATGTCATGCCATCCAAGGTGCGCACCGATGCCTGTTCCAAAGGCTTTCGAAACTGCTTCCTTGGCTGCAAACCTAGCGGCGATATGCGGACCCGGACTTTTGTGGCTAAGGCAATAGTCAACTTCGGGCTGAAGCAGAATGCGCCGCAGGAAACGTTCGCCGAAGCGCTGCCACGAGGATTCGATGCGGCTCACTTCGACGATATCGATGCCAACGCCAACAATCATGCGAAGGGCGAGCCGGCCGGATCGTAATCTTCCATCAACGCCAGCATCTCTTTGACAGCCACACCAAGCCCGACCGTGATGGAACGGCTGATGATGCTGTGGCCGATGTTCAGCTCGACGAGATGTGGAACATGCTTGAGGGCGTGGAGATTCACGTAATTTAAGCCGTGTCCCGCATTGATGCGCAAACCGAGTTCATGGCCGCGCTCGGCGGCGGCGCGCAATCGCTCTAGTTCATCGTGCCGCTCTTTCTTGCGATTGAACCCCTCCGCAAATGGGCCGGTATGCAATTCCACGAACTGCGCGCCGATCCGGGCTGAGGCCTCAACCTGTGCGATGTCCGGCGCGATGAACAGGCTGACTTCGATGCCAGCATCGTTGAGACGTTTGCGATTCTCGGTTAACTCCCGCTCCATTGCGACCGCATCCAACCCGCCTTCAGTGGTGATTTCCTGGCGCCGCTCGGGAACGATGCAGACGATGTCCGGCTTAAGCTTGAGCGCGATCTCCACGATCTCGGGCGCGTTAGCCATCTCGAAGTTCAGCCGGGTTTTAATCGTCTCGCGCAGCTTCCAGACGTCCCGATCCTGAATGTGGCGGCGATCTTCACGAAGGTGAGCCGTGATGCCGTGGCACCCCGCGGCCTCGCAGATTAAAGCGGCTTCAATTGGGTCTGGCTCACCGCGCTCCCGGCCCTTGTAACGCGCTTCCCGGAGGGTTGCGACATGATCAATGTTTACGCCGAGCTTGAGCATGTTACGGCTGCGGCGCGCCCGGGAGCGGGCGTTTGCCTGAAGGCCGCCGCACAGGACCGCCCGTGAGATCGAGCTGCAGCGCGGGAAAATTGGTGTTCTGCAGCCATAACGCAAGCGTTGTTAACTCGGCGGCGCTTAATCCTACATGCGATTTGCGGGTGACGTTCAGGGTCTTTGGTGAACCCAGAGTGACCTCCGTAATCGTGTTGCCCAATTTTGGCTGAATTGCCTCGAGCCAACTTTCGCCCGCGCTCTGCGGATCTGGAATCGTGCTCTGGGTGGCCATCAGATGAAGCTGGCGCAAAGGTCGGAGCTGGAAAAGGCGACCCTCGGTGATCTCCCAATCATACATCAGCAAGTCACTCCGGCCCTGAATCTGCCCCAGCAGTTCGGCGGGGACGGGATCTTTGCCAGGCGAGGCGGGAAAGAAGCCAATTTGAACAAACCCATCATCCCCAGCCACCGCAGGGCGGAAAAACGGGATCGCGATTGGGAGCCCGCGCCAGCCTAGAATGAGAGGCTCCTCGACGAGCGACCACTCGCCCCACGCATTCTCCTTGAGCGTTTTGTTCCATTCAGGAACCAGGGTTTTGTGAACGGAGCGCACGAAGTTCGTGGCGTCACCCACGTTCGCCGCGGCCGAAACTGAAAAAGGTGAGGTGCGCTCGGACCAGACAAACAGCTGCTCTGGCCAGCGTTGGACTGGAAGCCGCGCGAGAGCGGCGCTATTCGAGAGCCAGGCGCTGGCGCCGTTGAAAGCTGTGAAAGCAAAGAGGGGTTGGCGGATGGTGTTGGTTGGAATCTTCCAAGGGGTAATCTTGCCGTTAAAGGCTTGAGCAAGGTCGAGCTTCCCTTTTGTGCGGACCGCATCCTTCTCCGCGGTGAACTGGAGGTTTAACCCGGCGAACGACCTAAGAGAAGGAATCTGCGCGAGGCCGCGATCACTCAAGATGATGGACAGAAAGCTCTCTTTTTTTGCCGCTGACCCTTTGCTGATGGTGTTGATCAAAGCGGCATCCCGGGGCGCGCTGGGGCCGCTTGCCACCAGAGTCCATTCGCCCTTGGCAAACAAGCCGAAGAACGACTTCGGTTGCTGCACCTGCCAGCCATTCAGCCCATTGAGCGTTGCGGCCTTCGGTTGGGCGCCGTGGGCGCTGGATGCAGCTTGCCAGAGATTTGTGCTCCACCGTTGCGCGGCTTCGCGCGGGGCGCGAACAGCGAGCAGGCAAAGCGGCGGGCCATCCTGCGTTTCACAAACCTCGACGTGCGATTCGAAGTTATAGAGATCATCCAGCAGAGGGCGAATGAGGGTGGGAGACACTCCCGCAGCTCCACGTTTGCCCTGCGCCCAACCCCGCGCGGCGTTAGTGGCGAGAGAGCCAAGCGCCTGGTCGCGCAGCCGAATCGTTTGTGGCAGCTGCAGAATATCGCGGAGTGTCTGCAGGTCTGTATTCGCCTGAAGGCTTTGCGCGCCTGAGAAATGAATCTGCGCCAGAGGCTTCGTGCCAACGCCGGCCTGCGCTGGGGCTGCGTGTGAGCTGGGCTGCTTGACTGCGCATGCGGCCAGCCCCAAAAGAGCGCCCAGCAGGGCGAACCATTTTCCCATAGTTGGCCTTACTGCTTGCCAGAGCGTGCTCTGATTAGCAACCGAATTGGATTGCGCTAAAAAGTCGCGGGTTGTTTTCATGCGTTGTGGTGTTTGCCCTTAAAACTGTGCGCGCCTGGGCGCCTGCGGTGATCTGGATGGGTGTGATTTTCTTCTTCTCAACCGATATCGGCGGCGGTGAGCACACCGGAAGGTTTATCGCGCCGTTCATCCGTTGGCTGAGGCCTGACATTGCCCCTGCTGACCTGGAAGCGGTGCAGTTCACCATCCGCAAAGTTGCCCACGTCACAGAGTATGCCATCCTTGCCATGTTAATCGCCTCGGCGCGAAGAGGGACCGACACCGCGGCGCGGCGGTTGACTCCCCGAGAAGCTCTGATTGTTCTCACCCTGACCACATTTTACGCTATTACAGACGAAATTCATCAGACATTCGTCAGCGGCCGAATGGGCACGGTGACCGACGTTTTGATAGATGCCGTTGGCGGGACGGTGGGGCTGCTGGCTCTTCTGCTTTCTGATCGTCTGCTGAGGAAGAAAGATGTTGCGTGAAGCAGCCTCTGGCCATTCCAACTTTCCTCTACGCCTGTGGAATCGCCGTGGGCGCGTGGTTGGATCCTGGCTGGTTCCCTTTGTATGCCGCTGGGGGCATCACGCTGGCCTTGGCAGCGCTTACTCGCTCGGTGATGGCGGTGGGTTTCTTGCTTGTGCTCGTTGGCTGGACGCATCTGGCGGCCCGCACAGCCACCTTGCGGCAGTCTGATTTGCGAGTGGCTCTGGATGGTGCCCCGATAATTGGGACTGTTCGCGGCGAACTCATCGACACTCCAGCAACACGCCTGGCGCTCAAAGGGGAAATTCTTCAGGCCCGCTCGCATTGTGTGCTGGAAGTCACCGCCCTGCGCATTCGGGAGCAATGGAAACCAGCGTTCGGGAAAGTAGTGGCGCTCGTCCCCGAAGAGTTGCCCGAGACATGGATGGCGGGAGCCGTTATCGAGGCTGAAGGAGTCATTCAAGCGCCGCGTGGCGCGCTGGCGCCAGGGTTGTTTGATTATCGGCGGCATCTCTACTGGAAAGGAATCCACCACACTCTCCTGGCCGAGAAGAGCGCCGACATTCGTCTTGTGAGCGACGCGGGTGCGGGGTGGTGGGCTGAACTCAGGCGCGGCTTCGTCCGATGGACCAAGCGCACCCTCGCAGGAACTCTTGGATCCGATGACGACACGGTTCGTTTGCTCTGGGCCATGACGCTCGGTTGGACCACCGCGTTAACAGAGGAGGTCGCGGAACCGATGGTTCGAACCGGCACACTCCATGTGTTCGCGATCAGCGGCATGCATATCGGCCTCATTACGTTCATACTGATCCGCGGGTTGCGCGCAGCCCGTGTGCCAAGAGAATGGGCTGCGGTTGCCGCTGGGCTGGGAGTTTGGTTTTACACCATGGCGACTGGTGGCCAGCCGTCCGCCGTCCGCTCCGCGATCATGAGTTCGGTCATCCTCGCGAGCTGGGGGTTCAAGCGGCCGTGGAACATGATGAACTCGCTTTGGGGCGCGGCGTTATTGATCCTCCTTTGGGATCCTTGCCAACTCTTTCAGCCCGGTTTTCAGCTCTCATTTTCGGTCGTGGCGGCGCTGGCGCTCTTCGGTCCTCCGCTCGATGCCTGGCACCAAAAGAATATTCATCCGGACCCCCTGTTAGCAGAGAGCGCGCGGACGATGCTGCACCGCGCCGCCTGGTGGGCTGAGAAATGGTTCGCGCGGGGTGTCGTGGCATCCGCAGCCGCATGGATCGGCTCCGCGCCCACCACAGCTTACTATTTTAACATCTTCAGCCCGGTCGCATTCTTCACTAACCTGGTTGTCGTTCCGTTAAGTGACGGCGCTTTGATTTGCAGTTTGCTGAGCCTGGCGCTTTCGCCGCTCTCCAGTTGGATGAGCGATGTGTTTGTGCATGCGGCTTATGGGTTCATGCGACTGATGGTGCACGTCGCGCACGAGGGCTCAGGGTGGGGATGGTCCGCGTTCCACACCAAAGCGCCAACGTTGCCCATGTTTCTGCTGGCGTATGGAGCGGTCGTGGCGCTCGCCAGTTGGATGACCAGCCGCCGAGCGTGGATGAAAGCAGCAGGGGCGGTTGCGGTTCTCGGCGCCGTGGCGGTGCTCTGGCAGGCAGCAGAGGATCGCGGCGCGCTCAACATCACAGCGCTGCCCGGAGATGGCGCCGGTGTGTTTGTGCAGGAAGGGAGCCGCACCATGTTGATCGATTGCGGGAACGCGTTCACAGCGCAACGAATCGCGAAGCCATTCCTCCGCGCTCAAGGGGTGAATCGGTTGAGCGCACTCGCGCTAACGCATGGCGATGCGCAGCATGTCGCTGGCGCAGCGATGATCGCCACGCTTTATCACCCTCGCCAAGTGGTGACTCCAGACGCGCGTTTTCGCTCCACTGTGTATCGCGACACCCTCAAGGCTATTCCTGCCGAAGCCAAACGCCGCGCGGTGCGCTCCGGTGATCTTCTGGAAAGCGCAGTGACCCTGCATCCCGCGGAAGGGTGGAAGTCCAGCCGTGCTGATGACTCCAGCCTGGTTCTTGAACTTCGCAAGCACGGGAGACGGATTCTGTTCCTGGGTGATCTGGGCCTCGCTGGGCAAGAGCAACTCCTCACCACCCGTGCGGATCTGAAGGCTGATGTGCTCATACTCAGCCGTTCAGCGGACCAGCGAGTTCTGCTCCCCGAGATGCTGGCGAAAATTGCGCCGAAGATCGTCGTCTACAGCGGCTCACCACGCGGCCGCCAAACCACGGAGGCTCGATTCCATGCTGATTGCATTCGCGCTGGCGCCCGCTTCTTCAACACTGAGGAGAGCGGAGCGGTCACCATCTCAGTCCGTCCGAATGGAGCGCTTCAAGCCGCGCCCTCTCTTGGTGGTGAAGTGGTCCAGTTGCTTTAGTCGGCAAAGCGCCAGGTCCGCAACGTGAGATCAGGCGAGCGAATGGCCAATGCCCCAATATAATCAGGGCAGGGGTTCAAGTGATGAATCGACCAGTCCTTTGGCTCAGCAGGCTTCCCGCGGACACTCAGCAGACAGGCGGGGGCTTTTGGCCCAAAGCTTACTTCAAAGGAGTCGAGCCCGTCGGTGATGCCGGTTCCGACTGCTTTCAAGTAAGCCTCTTTGCGGGTCCAACACTGGAAGAACCCCGTGGCTTTAATCTCCTCATCCAGAGCTTTGTAACGAGCCAGTTCCCCGGGTGAGAAGAAACATTTCGCAACCAGATCCCGCTCCTGGATGGTGCGCACCTTCTCAATGTCCACGCCCAGCTCCGCGGTGCGTGTCACTGCCAGCAGCGCCACATCTCCAGAGTGTGACAGATTGAACCGGAGCGGCTTCCCCTCCAGCTCTGGTTTGCCGGTGGGACCGATCTCGAACTCCAGTGACTTGGGAACCGCGCCGAGGTAACCAGCCAGGATGCGCCGCACGTTCGCATGGGAGCAGATGTAATGCGCTTGATCCTTCTTGGAGCGAAAGCGCGCGGCCCGCTTCAATTCGGCATCGCCAAGCAGGTCCGCATCAGCGGCCAGCCGATCGGGTTGATCGATCAGGAACGCGCAGACGTGCACTGAGTCTGGGGCCAGGCTCGGCGGGGCCGGTAACCTTTCCCACGCGAAAATCGGTTTGAGGCAAACGGTCAGCTCAAGCTTCCGCCCATCCTCGAGCGGTATGCTGGTTTTGTTTCCGCCCGATTCCATCTTCAGCAAAGGAATCGCCGCGGTGAGCTGGTCTTCGACAGACAGCTTCTCGCCGAGCGTTTGAAGCCGTGTCGGATCGTCGTTAAATGATAGCGCCATAACTCTCCAGGTTGGGGACAGTTGGGCGAAGTTAGCTCATCGCAAGGCTCGGTTGCGCCCGAGATACCGGCGCGGAGGCGGCGCGCGCTTGTTCAAGGCAGCGGGTTAAATGCTGCGCGAGGATTTGGACGTTCGGCTCCTGCACGATAGTTTCGTGGTTGCCGGGCACCACGGTCACACGCACGCGTCCAGGCGCAAGCGTGTCCCAGCCGAGCGTCGGGTCGGCGCTCGAGATCGGCTGTTTGCGGGCGCGGAACAGGTGAATGCGCCCGCTATAGCCTTTCGGTTGATAATGCCGGAGAGCCGTCCAATGTGTCTCGGCGTACTTCACATATTCCTTGGGATAATTCGCGAGGTCGATCACCTCTTTTAGCTTTGGCTCCGCGGGCTCGGCTGCGTGCTCGCCAAAGAGCTTTGTTTGCAGCTTGCTCTTTAGACGCTGGGTGCGGCGTTGCAAGGCAAGCTTCTGCTGCGAGCGGTCTTTTGTGGCGAATTCCTTGAACGCCACGTACACGTTCTCCAAGCGGTAACGCGCGGTTTCCGCGGTCAATTTCACTTTGCGCTCCGTCTGAGGAGGCGGCGCGCTTTCCAGCAGGAACAACCCGCCGACTTCCTCGCCTGCTTCCTCCAACTGGCGGGCGATCTCGTAAGCGACATTTCCGCCGAAACAGAATCCCCCGAGATAATACGGCCCTTCGGGCTGCACTTTTCGGATCTCGTGAATGTAATGCGCGGCCATCGCTTCGATCGAATCAAACGGCTGCTGCGGTGAGCGGATTCCGTAAGAAGGCTGGTCCGTCCCGAGCAGCTCCGAAAGCTTGCGATAGTAAAAGAATGCGCCGCCGCCGTCCCCGCCCAGGGAATGAGCCCAAAAAATAGGTGGCTGCGAGCCCTTTGGCTGAAGGTCCACCACCACGTTCCAACGGTGCTCGTCCGATTCTTCGCGGAGCACTGCGGCCAGCTCAGCTATGGTGGGAGCCTTAAACAATGTTGCGAGCGGCAGCTTTTTTTCAAAGCGGCTTTCGATCAGCGCAAATACCCGCACCGCGAGCAAAGAGTGGCCACCCAGATCGAAGAAATTGTCGGCAACCCCAATCGGCTGCACACCGAGCACCTTCTCCCAAATTTTCGCCAGTTGCTGTTCGGTGGAGTCGCGCGGCGCGATGAAATTCTTTTCCACAGCGGACCGCGTCTTCTCTGGAGCGGGCAAAGCCTTGCGGTTGATCTTTTCGTTGGGAGTTAGCGGCATCTTGTCGAGAACGACAAATGCGCTTGGCGCCATGTAATCCGGTAGCTTGGACTTGATGTGGCGCCGCAGGTCGTCCGCTTCGGGAGCTGGCGTTTGTTTAGCCACGATGTAGGCGACCAGGCGCTTCTCCCCCGGCGTGTCTTCGCGCGCCAGCACTGCGCATTCGCGCACATTCGTGTGCGTGGCCAGAACACTCTCGATCTCACCAAGCTCGATGCGGAAGCCGCGAATCTTCACTTGGTGATCCACTCGCCCGACGAATTCCACCGCGCCATCAGCTCGGAACTTGCAAAGATCACCTGTGCGATAAAGCCTGGAACCTTCAGGGCCGAACGGATTCTGGACGAACTTTTGAGCGGTCAGATCGTCCCGGTTCAGATAACCCGTCGCGAGGCCGTCACCACCGACGTAAAGCTCACCTGGGATACCGACCGGCGTAGGGTTCATTTCCCCGTCCAGGATGTAAACTTCAGTGTTGGAGATCGGTCTGCCTATCGGGACCGTTTGCGCCCCCGGCGCCACCTCCGTCACTTCATGCCAGGTGGTGAATGTCGTGCTCTCCGTGGGGCCATAAACATGCAACAGGCGTTTTGGCGGCCGGTTGGCGAGCACGGAGCGCACCCACTTCGGGTCGCAAGCTTCGCCTCCAAACATCACCGTCCCAATCCCTTCAAAGGCCCCTGGCACATGGCTGGCCAACTGATTAAAAAGCGCCGTCGTCACAAACAAGGCGCTGACGCGCTGCTGTTTCAAGCTACGCGCGAAATCGTCGGGTGAAAGGGCGGTGTCTTTTTCTATGCCGACCAGCTTGGCGCCGTGAAGCAAGGCGCCCCAAATTTCAAAGGTCGCTGCGTCAAACGAAGCATTGGAAGCTTGGGCGACGCGGTCACGTGACGTGAGTTGAATGTAGTTGGTGTTGCACAACAGGCGAACAACACCTCGATGCGGAATGCACGCGCCTTTCGGCTTTCCAGTCGATCCGGAGGTGTAGATCACATAAGCCAGATCTGACGCCGCGCGGGGAACCACAGGAGCGGTTTCAGGCTCGCGGCGGATCTCCTTTCCGTGCGTGTCTATCTCCACCCGAGCCAGCTTGAAGCTGCTGAAGTCCGACGAGAGCTTGCTTTGGGTCACAAGGAGTTTCATCCCGGTGTCCTCAATCATCCACTGTAGGCGCTCACGAGGGTAGCTCGGGTCCAGCGGGACATAAGCCGCTCCCGCTTTCAAGATGCCCAGCATCCCTACCAACATGTCGATCGACCGTTCGGTGGCCAAACCGATCAGGCCATTTTCGCAATCGCCTTTAGCCAGCAGGTAGTGCGCCAGTTGGTTGGAGCGCTGCTGCAGCTCTTTGTAAGTGATCGTCGCCCCTTGAAACTCAGCCGCGATTGCCTTGGGCGTTTTAGTGGCTTGCGCGTCGAAGAGTTGGTGAATCGTCGCTTCCCGCGGATACTCCGTGCCGGTGGCGTTCCACTCGGATACGATCTCCGCCCGCTCACGCGCGCTGAGGATGTTCAGCCTGGAGACTGCCTCATTCGGGTTTGCGGCGGCTGAAGCCAGCAACATCTCGAAATGGCAGAGCATGCGCTCGATCGTTGAAACCGTGAACAGATCGGTGTTGAACTCTGCGAGGGCCTCCAGGCCCTCCGGCGTCTCGCGAGTCACCAGCGTGAGGTCGAATTTAGCGGTGCCGGTATCGACCTCGATAAACTCCCCGCGAATGCCAGGAAGCTCAAATGCCTGCCCGATGTCATTGTTCAGCGCGAACAACGTCTGCACGAATGGCGAGCCATCCGCATTACGTTCCGGGTGCAGCTCTTCCACCAACTTGTCAAAAGGGAGTTCCTGGTTGGCAAAAGCTTGCAAGGTGTTCTCACGCGTTTGTTGGAGAAGCTGCGCAAACGTGATGTTCTCATGGAACCGCGCCCGCAATGCGAGTGTGTTCACAAAAAAGCCAATCAAGGGCTCGGTCTCGGGCCGGGTGCGGCCGGCGATCGGCGAGCCGACAATCAGATCCGCCTGCCCGCTGTAGCGATGCAGCAGCGCCTGGTAGGCTGCGAGCAGCGTCATGAACAACGTGCTCTTTTGCTCCCGGCTCACTTCCTGCAAGTCAGCAAGGATCGGTTTTGCAATGACATGCCTCACCAATCCGCCGCGATGTGTTTGCACCGGCCGGCGAGGCTTGTCAGTGGGAAGCTCCAGGTGAGGCAGTTCCCCGCTTAGCTGCTCCTTCCAATAAGCCAATTGGTTTGCAGCTGCTTCGCTCTTCAACCACTCCCGCTGCCAGATCGCATAGTCTGCGTATTGGATCGGCAACTCGGGGAGAGTGGCAGTTTTATTGTTCAACTCCGCTCCGTAGAGCGCTGCCAGCTCGTTAAAGAGCACCCGCAAAGACCATTCATCCGTGGCAATATGGTGCGCCACGAGAGCCAACAAGTGGTCCTCGGGCGAAAGCCGAATCAACGTGGCTCGCATCATCACGTCGCGCGCCAGATCGAAGGGTCTCCGGCACTCTGCGTGAATGATATCGTTTGCCTTCCGTTGCCTTTCATAGGTGTCGCCGCCTGAGAGGTCCACTTCCTGCCACGGCATCTCCGTAACCTCGGCGATGACTTGCGAGGGTTGGTCGTCCGTCGAAAGGATCCGCGTCCGCAGGGCTGCGTGCCTTTGCAGAATCGAATCGAGCGACCGCCTCAACGCTCGTGGGTTCAAAGCTCCGCGCAGCCGCAGCACTGTGGGCAAATTGTAGAGCGCGCTTTGCGGCTCCAGTTTGTCGTAAAACCAGAGTCGCTGTTGAGCAGAGGAAAGAGGGGCATTCCGCGAGCGGCCAGCCTTCTCGCGCAGCATCTGCGCCAGGAGGGCCCGCTTCTTTTCCGCGGATAAGTTGGCGATGGTGTCTGTCACGCTAATCATGGTCAGGGAGTGTGGGGCTCATGTTTGGGCGGGTCCGGCGGGGAGATTGGCATTGCCGCGCTGCACGCGTTTGATGCCGCTGGACCTGGGTTTGGATTTCGCCTTCTCCACAGCGGTTGCGACGCCGCGGATGGTTGGATCAGCAAAGAAGCTGGCGAGTGAGATATCCGCTTCGAACTGATCACGAACTTTAGCAATGAACTGCATGGCGACGAGTGAGTTCCCGCCGATCACAAAAAAGCTTTCATCAGGTCCGACGCTTTCGAGTTTCAGCAGATCGCAAAGAATCGCGGCAACTCCTGCTTCACGGTCGGAGAGAGTTCTTTCGGGAGTGATCGAGCGTTTGCGTTCAGGCGCAGGAAGCGCGTTCCGATCCACTTTCCCATTAGGATTCAGGGGGAACCTTTTCAACTCCACGAATGCCCCCGGAACCATGTGCTCCGGCAGCTCAGCTCGAAGACTCTTGCGAAGGATCTCAGCGCCATTGGGGCCAAGGCTGCCATCAATGTAGTATCCGACGAGCTGCTTGCCCCCCAACTGATCCTCGCGCGCGACCACAATCGCGTCGTGAACGCCTCGTTGACGGCGGAGGGCGCTTTCGATCTCCTCCAGTTCGACACGGAAACCGCGAATTTTCACCTGGTGGTCGATGCGCCCGAGGAACTCGATATTCCCGTCGTTGAGCAGCCGGACCAGGTCTCCAGTCCGGTAAAGGCGCGCTGAATAATCCGGAGTGAATGGGTTCGGAATAAACTTTGTGTCGGTTAGCTCTGGCCGGTTCAGGTAGCCGCGCGCCAATCCAGGGCCCCCAACCAGCAACTCACCGGCAACGCCAATGGGGGCAAGGTTCAGATGCGGATCGACGATAAACACCTGCCAATTTGGAATCGGTTTGCCAATCGGCACCGTCGTTCCAGGCTGCGCGTTGTCGCAGCGGAAGACTGTCGCCCAGACCGTGCTTTCCGTTGGGCCATATTCGTTGTGAAGCGCGCAACGCGGAGCCATACGGCGGTGGCGCTCCACCAACTCCGATGTGCAAGCCTCTCCCGCGACGATAACCGTCCGCAAGCTAGCCAACCCCTTGGAGCGATCGAGCACCGCATTATAAAGGGAAGGCAGCGCAAGGAAGTGCGTCACGTTTTCCTCCGCAATTAAACGCGCCAGTTCATCGGGATCCTGGTGGAGACCCTCTTCGGGGAGCGTGAGAGTTCCACCCTGGGCGAGTGTCCAGAAAATCCCAGCGACCGAGCTGTCAAAAGAGAAGGAGGACACCAGCAGGTAGTTGCCCACTTCACTGGAGTAGTGATGCATCCTCGAGAAGGTGGAGTGCATCAACCCACTTTGGGTGATCGTGACTCCTTTCGGTTTGCCCGTGGAACCTGATGTGAAGATCACGTAAGCCGCTCGATCCGCCCCTGCCCTGAGGGGCACATTCTCCGCTGGTGAGGCTTGGACCTCGGGCGCATTCAAGGGCACGATTGTCGCGGTGTTCGTCGGGAGTTCCACGCCAGGGGTAGTCACGATCAACTGTAGCCGCGCCTCGTCGATCATTGTTTGCAAGCGGGCTGCGGGATAACCGGGATCCAATGGCACGTAAGCGCCGCCAGATTTCATAATTCCCACGATGCCAATGACCATCTCCACCGAGCGTCGGCTGGAAAGGCCGACAAGCGTTTCCGGCTCCACGCCACGTTCGCGCAGGTGGTGCGCCAGGCGATTCGCCTGCTCATTCAGCTCGCGGTAAGTCAGCCGTTCCGCTCCGCAAGCGACTGCGACGGCGTCCGGCTTGCTCGCTGCGACAGTCTCCACCAGACGTTCGATTGACGACGGGAAATCAAACGTGACGCGGGAACCTTGATATTTGTGAATCAACATCTCCCGCTCTTCTGAACCCGTCAGGGGAGCGCGGCTGATTGGCTCGGTTGGATGCGCTAAAACCCATTCACTAAAAGCAGCGAACCCGTCGAGCGCCCGCCGCGCCGATTCCATAGGGATCAACGAAGTGTCAACGTTCAGGGAAAGGCAGTCGCTCTCCTTGCTGCGGATCAGGCACAAGGTTGCTTTGCCGAACGCGGGTGTGGCCCGAAGCTCCACCCCGCGAATCCCTCGGAGTTCCACATGGGAAAGATCCAGCCAATTAAACCAGAATGCTCCCTCACTTTTGGTTCGCTCCGGCTTGGCAAGCGCATTCGCCGCCGCCGCCACCACTTGCTGGAAGCAGGCTTCTGAAGGAGCCGCGATGGAGGCCGTGTGGGGCAACGCGTACGGCCCCGCCGCTCCGGCAAGATCCGATTGGGGTTCCCGCGCTTCAAAGGACAACTCGGCTTCATGTTGCTCTGTAACGCGCGCGATGTATGCAGCCCACAAGGCGGCAACCTCGTTGCGCCCGCAGTGGGCCAGGATGGTGGAAGCCTTGCGCTCAACTGACTCCCTGGATCGCTCCGCGCGCAGAGGGCGCCCTTCTCCCGGCAAGCGCAGCCTGGGCCAGCCGGAAGCCAACGCCATCGCCGCCGAGGACTGGGTTTCCTCCTGCCACGCCGCGTAATCCGCATGCTGAACCGCGGGTGGCTGCACCGCATGGCCGCTCAGTTGAGAGTCTAGCTCCCGGATAATCAACACCATCGATTCCTGGTCACACGCCCATTGGAACGCGCATAGACGAAGCCAGCGCCGCTTTGACTTCGTGGTGTGAAACAAGGTGGCTGAGAACGGAAGGATGGGCCCTGGGCAACGTTCAATATCGGCGGAGAGGCTCAAGTCCAGGGACTCGGCCTCGACCGTTCGGTGGACGAAGAAATCCGATCTAGGCGTGGGGTCAATGAGCTGCGCGCAGACTTCCTCGCGCGTTGGCGCCAATGTGGTTCGCAGCGTCTCGTGACGCTGCACAATCGCGCGCAAAGCGTCGCGCACACCGTCGCCGGGAATCTCGGGAGAGATTTCCACCAACGCTTCAATGATGAGATCGTCCGAGCACCGCGCTTGCGCCTGCCAGAGGGCTTTCTGCTGCAAGGAAGCGGTGTAGGTTTCGGGGTTATTCTGCATGGAGAGCAAAGATTTTGGGCGCTCTGGGGAGTTCACGGCCCGCGGCGCCTCGGCGCCAGGTGTAGCGGGTGGCTGGAACGGCAAACTTGGTTGCAAGCCTCTTCACAAACGTCCTGCTTGGACGATGACGATTTAACGAGAGGAGCGGGGCAGGGCCAATCAGGGCGCCGCACTCTCCGGGTGGCAGCCTCGCACCGAGGGGTTTATCAGCCCTTCCCTGATTACCCGCCGTCTCCCGGGACATATCCTCATAAAGCCCTTATATGGCTGCTGAAACTACCTTCCAAGTTGCCTCGCCCGGCGTCATTCAGGGCGGGGATGCGTTAACCTCTGACCGAGGATTACCCCGCGCCAGCAATGGGGCGGTCGAGTCGAACGAAACGCCTATCGCGATCCTGGGCGTCCCTTTCGACAACATCACCTTCCCTCAAGCCATTGAGCTGATTGAGAAGATGATCGCGTCGCGAAAGCCGCATTACCTTGCGACCGCCAACGTCGACTTTCTCGTCCAGGCCTCGCACGATGTCGAGTTGCGCCGCATTCTTTTTGACGCGCATCTGGTTATTTGTGATGGAACCCCGCTGGTTTGGGCTTCCCGGCTGCTTGGGAACCCGCTGCCAGAGCGGGTGGCCGGCTCCGATCTCGTGCCCCTTCTGATCAAGTTGGCGGCGGAGAAGGGTTATCGGCCCTTCTTCCTCGGCGCCACTGAAGAGGTCGCGGAAAAAGCGGTGCGCCTTCTGAAGGAGAAGTATCCCACGCTCCAAATCGCTGGGCATTACTCACCGCCCTTTAATCGCCTTCTGGAAATGGATCACGAAGAGATCCGCAAACGCATTCAGGAAAGCAACGCTGACATGCTCTTCGTTGGGTTCGGCTGCCCCAAGCAGGAAAAGTGGATTTCCATGCACTACCGGTCCCTGGGCGTCCCTGTCTCCATCGGGATCGGCGCGACCATTGATTTCCTGGCCGGCAAAGTTTCACGAGCCCCGGTTTGGATGCAAAAAACGGGAACGGAATGGCTCTTCCGACTCGCGCAGGAGCCCAAGCGCTTGTTTGGCCGCTATGCCCGCGATCTGCAACACTTCTCCGGCGCCATTGTTTCCCAATGGTGGAATTTAAAGGCATGCCGTCCACGATCCGTTAACGCTCCTCCCGTGTCCGCCGTGGACACGGAAAACAACGTGTTGGTGCTCCGCGCAGGCGAGCGCCTCGATATGGAAGCGGTTCATCAGCATCGCGACGAATGGGAAGATGCTCTCGCGCAAAAAGCTCTTTGCCTGTTCGACCTTAGCCGCGTCACTTTCATCGACAGCACCGGGGTGGGGCTCCTCATTCGCTTGCAGAAGCGCGCGCGCAACTTGGGCCGCCCATTCGTCCTGGTTAAAATGAGCGAGCCCGTTCAACGGGCGCTGGCCTTGATGCGCCTGCAGGACTTTTTCCTGAGCGCGCCTGACCTTCGCTCTGCGGAACTCATCGTCCGCATCAATCAGAGCACACGCTCGGTCGCCTGGCGCAATGTTCCTTCAGCCACAGTTCCCGCCCTTTCATGGAGCGGCGAAGTCACCGCCGCCAATGTGGACGACGTTTGGGAAGCCACCCGCGCGCACCTTTTTAACGCGGTTGGCCAGCGCAAGGAGGTTTCCATCGATCTCTCCACCCTGCGGTTCATTGATTCGAGCGGCTTGAGCGTCATGATTCGCGCCCGAAAGTTCGCAGCCCAGAACAACATCACTGTTCGCTTTTCGGGCATGCAGCCGGACGTGCTCAATGTCGTGCGCCTCGCTCGACTGGATGAATTCCTTTCCCTCTCCTCCAAATGAAAATAGGCATCACGACCTCTGTTGCCCAGCGCGGCAAAACAGGGATTGCGCAGTACCTCTTTGGCCTCCTTCGCGCTTTGCGCGCTGAAGCGACCCGACACGAATTTGTATTGTTCGTCCTGCGCGAGGATCGCCCTCTTTTTCAATTTGCGAGCGACTGCATGCAAATCCTCGAAGTGGACGAGAAGTTTCGGCCACCGGTCCGCGACATTCTGTGGCACCAGACAGCCTTGCCCTTACTGGCCCGAAAGCATGGGCTCGACATCATTCACGTGCCGAGCTACCGCCGTTTAATCGGCGTCGCTCCTTGCGCCCGTGTCGCCACCATTCACGACCTCGCTCCATTCCGCGTTTCCCGCAAGTACGACCCCGCCCGCATGCTCTACGGAAAGCTTGTGGTGAAACGCCTGGCGCATCGCCAGGACGAAATCATAACCGTCAGCCAGAACACCGCCGCTGACTTGCAGAAATTCTTCGGGGTGGATCCCAGCCGTGTAACGGTCGTGCACAACGGCTTGGACCATGAGCGGTTTCATCCGAACGACCGGGCTGCTTCCCGTGAGCGGGTCAGCGAAAAGCACAGCATCATCAAGCCCTTCTTCCTTTACGTTGCGCGCCTGGAGCATCCGGCCAAGAACCATGTGCGTTTGATTCACGC
Organism: Candidatus Methylomirabilota bacterium; assembly: GCA_035627835.1. GTDB lineage: Bacteria > Verrucomicrobiota > Verrucomicrobiia > Limisphaerales > SXQI01 > DASPKX01. The sequence continues at coordinate 29,137 of DASPKX010000081.1, read as the reverse complement.
TTTCAACGCATTCAAGAAGGCAAGCGGGTCTGAATGGCAGCTGGTCATTGGGGGAAGTGACTGGCACGGGGCCGAAGCGATTCATGAGGCCGCTGGAACTTCGCCCTACGCGCGGGATATTCGCATGCTCGGGTTCGTAGCCGATGCCGATTTGCCCGATCTTTACCGCGCTGCGGACGCGTTTGTGTATCCGTCCCTTTACGAAGGATTCGGCCTGCCTCCAGTTGAAGCTATGGCCTGCGGAACCCCTGTCGTCTGCTCGAGCCGCGGCGCGTTGGCTGAAGTCGTCGATAACGCCGCTTGCATCATCGATCCCGAAAGTGAGCAGTCGATCCAGCAGGGCCTGGAAATGATCGCCTGCAATGAGGAACGTAAAAAGGCATTGGTCGCAGCAGGGTTGCGCCAAGCTAGGAAGTTTAGTTGGGACACGGCAGCGCAGGCCACGCTAAACGTCTATTCGCGCGCTTTAAGCATTTCAAATTCACGAGCCAAGGCGCGCACTTTAGTGAATCAGGCCCAACCACCAGTAAAGCAGGTAAATAGCTGAAACCTCAGCGATAACGAAAAGCAGAAAACTGAGATACGACCACCACGCTTTCGCAATCGACTGAATAAACCGCATAGACGCGCTATGAGCATCGGGTGTGCCATGTGCATCTGTGGGGGTTTCCCCTGCCCACGTCTGCGGGGACGGGCTAAGGTTCCGAAACCGTGGGGAATATTCCCCGCCTAAGCTCCCGGCTTCGTCCAGTATTCGGGCAGTCCAGGCTTCGTCTCGGCCAGGATCTCGCGGATCGCTTTGCGATTGTCAGGCGTCAAACGCTCGTAATCAGCGCTCTTCTCCTTCCCGCTCAGCACTTCCCATAAACGAGCGTATACCCTCTCCTTTACTGGCTGCGGCAAAGCATCAAATGCCTCCGAATGAATCAGGAAGCTGCATGGATGTTTGAATAAGCGTGTTTTCAAATCAAAGTCCCGCAATGACCGTCCCTGGCTGTCCTTCGGCCCTTGCGCTGCGAAGTCTTCTGCGAATCGGGTGTTGCCCTTGAGTGGAGCTTTCAGTGGGGCTTCTTCCACATACAAGGTGTAGCGCACAAAGGCTTCCACGATGCTCTTCAGGTAGTTCACATGCCCATACTGCGCCATCGCCAGCGTCCCAGCGTAGTTCAACCGGGTGATGAAATTGTGCATGTGCGCCTGATGCTCAAGGGTCATCAACGCGACGATGTCACTGGAGGCGGCGGGGTAGTGTTTCGTCTCAAAAAATTCGGACAGAGAATCCAAATTGCCTTTGTGATTTGGCTCCGTCGCTTGTCGCTTGAAAGCCTCTTTCCCGATGAGGTTTCCTCTATGCAACTGATCCCCGTGTGCGCCAGTCACGTACCAGCCACCCCAGCGTTCCTCAAGGGGAGTGCGGTGCGTTAGCAGGGAGGTGCCTGTCGCCAAATCCACGGAGCCGGCCGAATCCGTCTCAAATGAGCGCAGCAAATGCCCGGGAACTCCCATTGTCTTGGCGGAGGCATGGCATTCCAGGCACTGGTCCGTCCTTGTGAATTTCGGCCGTTCGGTCGGCTTCTGCTCGAAGGTGTAAAAGACCCCCCCGAGCTTTGGATCCGCCACCGAAACTTCCAGGATCGGCGACCCAGGAATGAAGCCCAGGTAAATGTCGTCGTTAAAATAAAGCGCGCGCGGGTTCTTCGGTGAAATGCGCTCGCGTTGCAGAGAGGTCTTCGAAAACACCAGCGATTGCGAGTTCGTCGCCACCTTCAGCTCTCGCAGTAGGTCCGGCAGGTAACCGAACTTCTCGTCCCAGGCAAACTTCACCGCGCCCGAGTCAATCCGCGCCTGCAAGCGGCTGATCGCGTTGTCTTCCCTGGCTTTGCTGTATTGCAGCGTGTCCTCATCGTAGGGCATGAGGTGCGTGGACCCCTGGAAGTCGTCTGCCCTCAACGAGAGCAGCGTTCCAGTGGCAATAAGCAAAGCTGTGAGCTTCAACGCCATGGCGTTCGGATTCGCAATTTAGACGCAAACGATGATCTTTCCACTCATCATTTATGGCCAACGGCCGCCCTTTCATTGACTTGCGTCAATTCTGCTATGCTCCGCGCTTTCTTGCTTTACTGCCCGGACTCAGATAAACCGAATCAATGTACAAAATCGTCGGGGCGGACGGTCGGGAGTACGGCCCTGTCAGCGCTGAGCAGCTGACAGATTGGATCCGGCAAGGGCGCGTTTCCGCGAGGTCGCTCATCCAGTTTAATGACGGCCCATGGCAACCGCTTTCCTCTTACTCGGAGTTCGCTGCCGTCATTGCGGAAACGGCAGGCGCCGCCTCAGTGACTCCGCCATCGCCCAATGTTCCTCCGGGCGACGTTGTGGTTTCTGTCGGCCCATCGAGCGGTGGCAATCCAACGCAGGAGCCCCAGCTTTCTTCCCCCGGCTACGGCCAAAGCTCACCGCCGCCTCCCACGCAGTATTGGATGCGCGGCGCTGATGGCCGCGAATATGGCCCCGCATCTTTTGAGCAAATGCGCGCGTGGATTCTCGAGAATCGTGCCGGTGCCCAGACGCTCGCCCGCCGCGACGGATCCACAGACTGGCTGCCTTTATCAACCATGCCCGAATTTGCCTCACTGTTTCCTAGCTTCAGCGCCGGGGGCGTGGGTGGCGGAGGCGGACCCAAGCCAGAGATCACTCCAGATGCCGGTGTGCCGGCCATGGAATCGCACCTGCTCTCGGAACACATTCGCGGCCGCGATTACCGCGTTCGCATCGGGGAATCGTTCAGCCGCAGTTGGGCGCTTTTCAAAGAGCATCTCGGATTGATCCTCGCCGCGCAGATTCTCCTGCTGATCGTGGTCATGATCGGCTACGTGCTGACCGGATTTCTCACCGGGAGCACCACTGGCCGTCCACCCGCTGGTGGGGTTGCCACCGCGCAGCACATCACGCTCACGATTGTCGGGTCGGTCCTGCAAACGGTGATCAACGCGCTCGCGATCGGCGGCTACTACGCCTTCCTAATGAATCTCATGCGCGGGCATCGTGTCGCCGTGACGAATGTCTTTGTCGGTTTCAGCAGGCTGGCGGGGCCCTTGATTGTGCTGGAAGTCGTGCGCAGCATCCTCACGGTGCTCGGTTTTGTCTTATGTGTGCTCCCTGGCATCTACCTCGCTGTGGCCTGGATCTTTGCCGTCCCGGTGCTGCTCGATAAGAAGTACAGCTTCTGGGAGAGCATGGAAGTTTCCCGGAAGGTCGTCACTCAGCACTGGTTTCAGGTCTTCGTTTTCTTGATCCTGGTGTTCCTCTTCAACGTGTTGGGCGCGGTCGCTTGCCTCGTCGGCCTGCTCGTGACGTTCCCGGTATCCACACTCGCGTTCCTCTACCTTTATGAGGACATCTTCGACATCGACAAGCCGGTCTATTGATCGGGACTACGCCTGGCGTTGCCTTGCCGTGAACCTTGGCCTCACGCCGGGGCTCGGGTCGTTGATGGCGCGCCGCTGGATCGTTGGAAGCCTCACTCTGGCGCTGGCAATTACCGGGTTCCTGCTATTTATCCTCGGAATTGTCAGGGCCTTTTCGGCGGCTGTAAACAGCCCGGAGCCAAACGCGGAACTTCGCGCTCACATCGGTCCGATCGGAAGAGGCTTCGCCATCTTTATCGCCTCGTGGCTGATCTCAGCCATTGATAGTCTGCTCCTGGTCAAGAACTCGCCCAAACCACCGCCGCTACCTCAACCGCGAGTCCCGTGACCAGCAGCTCGCCCATCCCAGCCCCGCCGCGCCTGCACGATCCGCTTCGCTGGAAAGAGCGCCCATCGCTCAGGGCCGCTTGCCTGTTACTCGGCTTGGTAAGCGCGCTTTTCTTTGCCCGCCTGCTCGTGGACTCGAACTCCTCGTTGGTGAAGTGCCAACTCCGGCGCATCACCGGCTTTCCATGCGCTTTTTGCGGAAGCACCCGGGCCCTTGCCGCTCTCTCTTACGGCAACATTCCTAAGGCCTGCGGCTTCAATCCCGTGATATCCGGCGGCACGATCTTCACCATGGGTGTGTGCGCGGTTGGCGTGGTTCGTCCGCGAGTTTACCGGGCGTTTTCCTGCTTCACCCGCCGGATGCTTCGCCGAAAACGGGGACGCATTGCTCTCCTCGTTTTCGCAGCCCTGAACTGGCTTTATCTCCTCCTGGCGTTGTGACCTGCAGGAGCGCTAATTGCGCAGGTTCAATAAGTAACCGAGCAGGTCCGTAAACTGCTCAGGAGTGAGCGCTTCACCGAAATTCGCCGGCATCAAGGAAGTCGATGTTTGCTCCCGGCCGGCGATTTGGTTTAGCGGCACCTGGCTTTCATTACCACCCGCATCCGCAATCACCAGGGCAGCGCCTTCTTCCCGCCGCGTCAGTCCTGAAACCACTTCACCATCTTTCATCGTTACCACTGTAGTTCGGAAGTTCACATCCACGTTTCGGTTCGGATCGAGAATGTCCTCCAGCAATCGCTCCAGGCCACGATTTCCGATGCCATCCAATTGAGGGCCCACCACTTTCCCTTGCCCACCGACCTGGTGGCAGACCGAGCAGCTTTCGGAAAAAATCGTCCGACCCTTGTGAATGTCAGGCTTCGCGGAAGCGAATGCTTTCCGGCGTTCCTCGATCAACTTGTCCGCCTCTTCAAGCGCTGGAGGCATGCCTGCCACGAGCTTCTGGAACCTCTGTTGAATGGCTTCCGATTTTGACGCGGTGATCTTGTCGCGAATAGCCGCTTGCCCGAGCACGCGCTGCGAAGCATCGCCGCGTTCAACCAGTTGCAGCAGCGTCTCCGCGCCCGCGGGTGAGCTGGCGAGGGACTCGGCAAGACGCGCTTGCACCCGCTGCGGCGCGGTGCGGAACACCTCCTGAACCAAATCCAGCGAAGCGGTTGCATTTGTTTGGGATAACCCTAACTGGATCCGTCGGCGGGTTTCTTCACCGAGCGATGCCTCGCCGACGAGCGGCGCGAGAGCTGACAAGTTCTCATTGGGCCGGAAGCTCGCCAGGGCTAACGCAGCCGCCGCGCGGGCTTCCATCTCTGAACTGTCTCCAAGCAACAGCGCGTTCAGCGCTGGAGCGGCGTTCGTCACTTTTAAGGTGCGCGCCAGCGTTGCTGCCTCGATCTGGCGGCGCTGCATCAAGCGCGGCTCCACTTCCGGCAAGCGCACCATGCTCGGTTCAATGCGGCTGATCGCTATCCAGGCGTATGCGGCGCCCGTGTCGCCATCCACAACTTCCAACGTCCCGAGCTGCCCGGCCAAGTCGTTCAAGTCCCACGTCACTTTTTGCGCGACATCATTCCGGGGCGCTGGCGCGGTCCGAACAATGGTGCCTTCGGGGCTTTTGCGCAGAGCCACATAGTTCTTCTTGCCAGCCGGGTTTTCTGGAACGCCATCGTGCCCGGCGATGTAAAACGTCAATTGCGCCGGGATCCGGAATGGAGCGGACCGCAGCGTGCCCGTCAGGTGCTCCGCTCCTGCGGCGTAGCTGGTCACGTATTTTCCTTCCTGCTGGTCACTCGCGCGACGCGTTTCGAACCGCCACGGGTTCGCGCTCAAAGGAGCGCCTTCAACAGGCAGATTCCGCCAGCCAGCGCCTTCGTTCGGCGCGTACCCAAGCAAGCTTATGGTCAGCCGTTCGCCCCAACTCCGCGCCACCTCCGGCATCTCAGCCCCCCGGCGCGCGAGCCCTTCCTGCAAGGCTTTGAACAGCTCCAGTTGCAGATCCAGGTCTTTGTCGAATCGTCTCGTGACGAAATCCACCAGGGCGACGCTCTCTTCCACAGGCAAGTGCGTGGAGATATGCCGCAAAAACTGCTGCACTCGCGCAGGCTCTTCTGTGAATCGCCGGATATGCGTCAGTAGAAAGCGGGCTGCATCCGCGTTCGCGACTCCGAGCGAGACATTCGCCACCGCGCGAGATTGATTTTCATCCAGGCCATTGATGTCCAGCCGCTGGTAAGCATTCGTGCCTCGCAATTGGTTCCGCAGCGCTATGCGCAACTGGTGCGTTAAATGCGTGTCGCGCGCATCCAAGCGGGTGCTCGTGGTAATCAGCAACGGCAGCGCCTCAGGCACGTCATGCTGCGCGACTGCATCTGCGGCCGCGCGAACCACCGTTGGCTCAAGCGAGTTCAATCCTTCAAACACCATCTGCTGCTGCATTCCGCTCCACTTCGGCGTTTCGGAAAGAACCCGCAGCACGTGCGTCTGAAACAACGGCGTTGGTCGTTTCCAGACACGGTTCAGCAATTCTTCCGGCACGCCACCAGCGCGATGCAGCGCCCAGAGGGCATTCACAGTTAGGTTCGTGTCGGGATCCGTCGCCATCAGTCGCATCAGCGGCTCACGCGCGCCTGAGCCAAAACGGTCCGCCAGCTCATTGAGGGCTAGCGACCGCCGCACACTGTTTCGGGAGTTCATCTCCTCGAACAATCCAGGAACACCTAACCTGGTCAGATCGCGAAATGCCGGGAGCGGTGTTGGCGGCTGTTTGTAGCTCACTCGCCAAATGCGCCCGCGCGTGCGGTCACGGCCTGGATGCGTGAGAGAGACTTCGTAATGCCCAATGATGCGATTGTAAAAATCCGCGATATACATCGCGCCCTCAGGCCCCATTCGAATATCCACTGGCCTGAACCACGGATCATCGGTGCTCAGGAAATCCGGCATTTCCTTTGCGGTGAGCGTGGTGCCAAACGGCGTCATCACATCGCGATTGATGCGGCTGGTCATCACGTTCCCAACGAAGATGTTGTTCGTGTATTCGCTCGGCCAGAGATCGTCCTCGTAAAAAATGATGCCAGCAATGGCGGTGGAGCCATGACTGTGCTGCATCAAGGTCGGCCCGAATCCAAGCCCATCATGGGGCTTTCCGAAGCTAGGGTAATACGCCCCACGAATGAGTTGGTAGATCGGGGAACTATGGCAATCAGCTGAATACAAATTGCCGAACTCATCGAACGCCAGTCCAAACGGATTCACTTGCCCGAAGCTGTGCGGCTCCACCCGGGAGCCATCGACCCGCGCGCGCCAAACATTCCCCGATTGCACCCGCAACTCACTCCCATCCCGCCCGCGAAACGTGGACTCGTTGTTGAACCCGTGCGTGCCATACAGCCACCCATCAAAACCCCGCCGGAGTGAAGCAATGTTCCCGTGCGTGTCGCGCTCCCATCCGAGCGGCCCGAACAACACCGTGCGCTTATCAGCTTTGTTATCTCCATCCGTGTCCTCGAAGTACCAGATGTTCGGAATGCTCCAGGCAATCACGCCGTTTTTGTAGGGATAAAGTCCGATCGGAATGTTCAACCCATCGACAAACGTCGTCACTTTGTCCGCGACTCCATCCAGATTCGTGTCCTCCAGAATCTTGATTGAATCGCGCCCAACCGTTCCAGGTTTGGCAGGAAAAGGGTACTCCAGGGTGTCCGAGACCCAGAGCCGCCCCCGTGCATCGAACGCTATGTTCATCGGCTTATAGATCTGCGGCTCGGACGCGACCAGCTGGATTTCAAAACCCGCTGGTAAATGGAAGGTCCGCGCCTGCTGCTCCGGTGTGAGCGGCTCCGTGGGGCGCACACCTTCCGCAAATGGGTCCGCAGCCATTGCCGCCAATGAGCCCGCCGCAACCGCGGCAGCCCAGATCCTCGCCAACATCATAGATTTCCTTGAGCTAACTTCACCATCTCCCGCTGCCGTCCAGTGAACACACAGCATTCCGTGTATCCCACACTGCGGGCAAACTCCACTGCGTCCGAAAAGGCGTGCCCCACTTCCCCTGGCGCATGCGCATCCGAGCCAAACGTGATCGGCACTCCCGCCGCCGATGCCATCTCCAACAAACGCCCCCCGGGGTAAATTTCTTTGCAATCCTTTCGCAGCCCCGCCGTATTCAGCTCAATGGCCACTTGGTGCGCCTTGGCTGCATTCAAAAACCGCTCGAACAACCCGCTGCAATCCTCTTTCGGATAAAAGCAGAACTTCTTCGGCAAATCCGCATGCCCAATCACTTCGAAGAGCCCGCTCGCTGCCGCCTGCGTCAGCCGGTCAAAGTAAACGGACCAAACTTCAAACGGATCCCTTTTCTTCCACTCGGACAGCTTGGTTGGGTTGTCGATGTCCCACGATTCTGACACGTAGTGAACTGAGCCGATGAAATAATCCCAGGAGTAGCGAGTCGCTAACTCGCCGATCCACGACTCGTGCCCTGGAATATAATCCACCTCAAGACCGAGCTTGATGATCAGAGCGGGATTCTCACGTCGAGCGCGATCCACCTTGTCGACGTAGGTGGCCAACTCATCGGCGCGCATGCGCCAATCATCAAAGTCATCCCGCATCATTGGGCTGTGATCGGTGAACCCAATCTCCTTCAGCCCCGCCGCGACGGCGCGCGCAGCATACTCCGTTGGCTCGCCTGTCGCGTGACGACAGAGCGGCGTGTGCATATGGTAATCAGCAGGCAGTGGCATCCATGGCGCCCCAATCAACGAACGGGGGCGTTGCGGCAAAGGTACTACGGCCCCACAACGCCGCGCAAGCAGCCCCTCAAATCGCGTCGCCCTTTACTGCGTCCCGAAGGGCAAACAAAGGATTCATGGCAGCCGTCGTTCGGTCTCTGGCCTCGCATGCTGCCCATTTAACTAACCGGTGACAATTGTGTGAGATGCTGACACAACACAAATCCCGGTGTTAATTCTGCCAGCCCACATGAATCGCATCAAACCAAACAAAGACATCACTCGCTGGTTTGGCCTTGCAGCTACCGGGGTGGCGTTGTGGGCCGGGCTGGTCCTGCTGTTTGCAACGCCCCTTGCGATCACCAGCTCGGCTTCCTGGCAGATGACGCTCCGCTTCGCCGCTCTCTTTTGGGCGCTTTGGCTCGTTTTCTTGCCACTAGTCGCGGGCTTCTCTTTCCGGTTTCCACTGGCGAAGAAGATGCTACTCCGGAACATTGTTCTGCATCTGTTCGTTTGTCTCCTTGTTGTCGCAGCCAATAAGGCAGCTGCTCGAGCCTCGGCCCGGGTCTTCCCAGGGCGGCCTTCTCCACCACCTCCGGGAAGCTCGCTCGCGATGCGGCCCTCCACCCCTGCTCCGCCTGGCGCTTTCGGCGTCGTTCTCGGCATGCGCGCAGTGCTGGACATCATGGTTTACTGGGCCTTAGTGGGCATCTGCCATACAGCGATGATCTTTCGGCAATCCCAGGAGCGCGAGCGCCGCGCCGCGGAGTTGGAGGCCAGGTTCACCACGGCCAAACTCCAGGCGCTTCGAATGCAGATCAACCCACACTTCCTCTTCAACACCCTCAATTCTGTCGCTACCCTTGTTTACAGTGACCCGCGCGCGGCCGACGAAATGCTGGCCGATCTGAGCGAGTTACTGCGCAGATCTCTGGATTCGATGGAGGAACAGGAAGTCGCGCTCGCACAGGAAATGGAATTCGTGGCCGCATATATGCGCATCGAGCAGAAGCGTTTTGGTGACCGCGTCCGTTTGGACGTGAATATTCCTGACGAGTTGCTAAAGGCGATGGTTCCCGCGCTCATTCTGCAACCTTTGGTCGAGAACTCTTTCCGCCATGGCCTCGAGCCACGTCTCGGCCCAGGCCTGATCACCATTCAGGCAGCGCAGGTGCTAGACAGGCTTCACCTGACTGTGCGGGACGATGGCAGGGGCTTGCCGACTCAAGGAACGGCCCGCGCGGCCGGTACAGGCATCGGCATTTCCAATACTAAAGCGCGCCTGGAAGCGCTCTACGGCGCGAGCTTTGACTTTCAGTGCGGCAAAGCTGAACCTCAAGGCTGCCAAGTGGACATTCATCTGCCGTTGCATTTCCAACCGACCCCTTTCCCGAGTTTTCCCGCTCCTGCTCACCTATGAAGATCCGGACTCTGATCGTGGACGACGAACCATTAGCGCGCGAACGCGTCCGAATGTTCCTCGCCGAAGAGCCCGATGTCGAGGTGCTCGCCGAATGCGAGGATGGCTTCAAGGCTGTCGAAAAAATCACTGCCACAACACCGGACCTCCTGTTTCTGGACGTGCAAATGCCGGACATGGATGGCTTTGAGGTCCTACGCCGCCTTCCCGAAACTGTCTTGCCCGTTGTGATCTTCACGACCGCGCACGATCAGCACGCCATCCGCGCTTTCGAGTCCCGCGCCCTTGATTACCTCCTCAAACCCTTCAAACCAGCGCGATTCAAAGCAGCGCTCCAGCGCGCCCGCGAAATCATCAACAACAAACAAACCGCCGCTGCCGCGCGCAACCTTCTGGCAGCGCTCGGCCAACCAGCTATTCCCGCACCTGACCCGCAACTCACCCGCCTTGCGGTTAAAACAGAGGGCAGGGTCATCTTCGTGCCGTTGGAAACTATCCAGGCCATTGAAGCGGCTGGGAAATACGCCGTCGTGCATGTCGGCAAAGAGAATCATCTCCTCCGCGAAACCATGGCATCATTGGAAGCCCAACTGCCCCCGACACGATTCCTGCGCATCAGCCGCTCCGTCATCGTGAGCATCGATCAAATCCAGGAGCTGCAGCCAATGATGAAAGGCGAAAACGTCATCGTCCTGAAAAATGGAAAGCGCTACCCCACCACGCGTCCCTTGCGCGAACTCCAACACAAACTCGCGTTCGGTGCTGAATGACGATGTGAGTGAAGCCAGCCTAATCAATGTGCCTTGAGACGAAGCCTGCATCTGTTGTATAATGCGAACGACGAGATGAGTGCGGACCAAATCATTGAGGATATAAAGCACCTGCCTCGCGAGGAACAATCCCGTGTGGTGCAGTTTGCAGTTGAGCTCGCGCGCACCCGGCAAGCCACCCCTGAGCGTCTGGCTCAGATCGCGACAGAGATGCTTGCAACCACCGATGCAAGTGAGAAGAAGCGCTTGGAAGCCGAGCTCACAAGCGGCTTTTTTGGCGACTAGTGGGGCGCGGCTGATCCATGCCCAAAGTGCGCCGTGAGAACCTGCCCCGCCCGCTTTGGCAACACCTTCTCCAGCGTATGCACCAGAGAGAAATATCCGCGCAGCAGCTCTCCTTGTTGGCACAGTGGTTGGATAGTGCTCCTATCGTTCCGCGTGGAGCCTGGTTCAAACGCTTTCCAGAAATGATAGTCTGTGGAGAAGGGGAGCTGGTGAAAACCTTCCTAACTCCTGCTCAGACGCCGGTTGGTGAGGAGCTTTTCTGACCCATTGCTGGCGGCTTTGCGCGAGTGGGATATAACCTTCAGCCGCCGTGCTGAGTAACGGCAGCTAGACTGCCCCTTTCGTCCCTGCTCACTCCTCTTTTCCACCTCTTCGTTCCACGAATTGGAGGGTTCGTCCCAATTCGGCAGCCATCTCGCCGCTTCGCAAGCACAATGCGCCGCGTCAACAAAGAACAGACGCATGAAACCAAAACTCCTCCTATTCGCCCTAGCAGCCGTGCTCATCGCGGCAGGCTTGTGGCTCTCGCGAGACACTCTTCGGGACAAGGAAACTCTGCGTGGCACATCGGCCAGTGTCGACGTGAACGTAGCTGCTGGCACAACCGCAGGAACGACCAATCCAACCGCGACCCAGCGGCCAGCGCTCCAGCCACCCAATCCCAATCGTCGGTTTATAGAGTTCACCCCCGAACAACGTGTCGAATTTTCGCGCAAGGGCCATGGCCCAGGCGGTTAAAACCCCAAATCAATTACTCAGCGAGCCACTCACCACTCACTTGCTTGCGTCTATGAACATCGACTTTTCCCAAGAGCCCCGCGCTTTCACTCTCACTGAATTGCTGGTTGTCATCGCGATCATTGCAATCCTGGCAGCGTTGTTGTTGCCAGTGATAGGCAGATCCAAAGCTAAAGCGCACAACGCTGCGTGCCTGAACAACCTTCGCCAACTCGCCATCGCCACCCGCTTATACGCTGATGATCATCAGGATCGCCTCCCAAGCGCCGAGATCCTGCCGACCATGCCTATCGATCCCAAAAACCCGCTCCCGCGTATCGCTGATGTGCTTGCCACCTATGTCGGAAAGTCATCTGGCGCGAATACGAACAAAGCCACTGTCTTCAGATGTCCTGCAGACAGGAAAGGCCGGTTCGCCGCGGAGGGCGCGAGCTACGAATGGAATGCCGAGCTAAACGGCCGCCGTATCGATGAAACGCAAACCGATCATGCTTTTCTTCTGTTGGAGAGGGGCAATCCCGCTTCCGGGGTCACGAACTTCATCCAGAGGTTCTCGCCCGCCACGACCCCGCTGCTGCTCGATTATGACGAGTCCCACCCCCGCCCGCCGAAGCCAGGCAAGAACGTGGCCTACATGGACGGCCACTCCGCGGCACTCGCGAGTGTCCGGGCAAGTGAATAAGAGCACATGCAGAGGGTGCAGAAGCCCAGGTGTGACGGAACGCGGCAAACGCCCGAGAATGAAAATGCCCTGCGGGTGATTAGCCGCGCAGGGCATTCGTCGAAGTTCAAACGGTCGAGGTTTATTCCACCGTCACCGATTTTGCGAGATTGCGTGGTTTGTCCACGTCGCAGCCTCGGGCCACGGCGATGTGGTAGGAGAGCAATTGCAGCGGCACCACTGCGAGCAGCGGGTTAAGCTGATCCGATGTCTTTGGAATGTAGATAATGTCGTCCACCATCTTCGCGACTTGAGTGTCGCCTTCCGTCGCAATCGCGATGACCGGGCCTTTGCGTGCTTTGATCTCCTGCAGGTTGCTCACGGTTTTCTCATAAAGGCTGTCCTCAGGGATCACGATCACCGTTGGTGTGCGCTCGTCGATCATGGCGATTGGGCCGTGCTTCATTTCCGCAGCGGGATAACCCTCCGCGTGAATGTAGGAGATTTCCTTCAGCTTGAGCGCGCCTTCCAGAGCAACCGGGAAGTTGTATTGCCGCCCCAGGAAGAAGAAGTCTTCCACCTGCGCATATTTGAGCGCGATCTGCTTAATCTTTTCGTTTTGCTTGAGGATGCTATCGAGCTGCTCCGGCACCTTCTCCAGGTTGCGCAGCACTTCGCCCGCATGCGTGTTCGAAAGCATGCGCAAGCGGCCCATCATGATCGCGAGTAGCGTCAAAACGGTTACTTGGGATGTAAACGCTTTCGTTGAAGCCACGCCGATTTCAGGGCCCGCGTGCAGGTAAATGCCGCCGTGCGCCTCGCGCGCAATCGTGCTCCCAACGACATTGCAAATCGCGATCACGGGATGCCCGCGCCGTTTTGATTCCCGCAAGCCCGCCAACGTGTCCGCAGTTTCGCCGGATTGCGTGATCGCAACCACCAGCGTGTTCTTCTCAATGGGCGCGTTCCGGTAGCGGAACTCACTCGCATATTCCACCTCGGTCCGGATGTGCGCGAATTCCTCGAACAAATACTCGCCAATCAACGCCGCATGCCAGCTCGTGCCGCACGCCACAATCACGATTTCATCAATCGACCGCAGCTCCGCATTCGAGAGGTTTAACCCGCCGAACTTGGCGGTCATCTCGTCCTTATCGATGCGGCCGCGCAAGGCGTTTCGGACCGTGGTGGCTTGCTCGAAGATCTCCTTGAGCATGAAGTGCGCATACTCGCCCTTCTCCGTGGCTTCGGCCGTGTGTTCGATTTGGCTGATCTTCACGTTGGCATCCTCGGAGGCCAGGTTGAAAACCTGGTAGTCCCCGCGGCTCAATGTGACGATGTCATGGTCATTCAAATAAATGACCTGCCGCGTGTGCGAAACTACCGCACACGTGTCGCTGGCCAGGAAATTCTCCCCGTCGCCAATGCCTACGATAAGAGGAGAGCCGCGCCGGGCTCCCACCATGATGTCAGGATAATCTTTGCAGATGACGCCGATCCCGTACGCGCCGATCACTTCCTTAAGCGCGCGCACGACGGCTTCTACTAGCGGATGCCGGCCGTCTCCGTTCGAAGCATTCCCGCCAGCTTTGACCTTGGCGTAATGCTCACCAATCAAGTGCGCTAACACCTCGGTGTCCGTCGCTGATTTGAAGGCGTGCCCTGCTGCTTTCAGGCGCTCTTTGATGCGGTCGTAATTCTCGATGACCCCGTTATGGACGACCGCAATGGTGCCCGACTGGTCAAAGTGTGGGTGGGAGTTTTCGTCGTTTGGGGGGCCGTGTGTGGCCCAACGTGTGTGCCCCAGCCCTAGCTGACCTGTGGGCGGCTGCGCTTGGATCAACTTCGCGAGACCTTCGTCGATCTTCCCTTTTTTCTTCCGCGTCTCGATTTGCCCGCCATTCAGCACACTGATGCCGGCGCTGTCATAGCCGCGATATTCAAGCCGCCGCAACCCATCGAGAACGATGGGTATTGCTTGCCGCTTCCCAATGTATCCTACGATTCCGCACATGAAATTTTCCGCCGGGGGTTGACTTGCCCTCGGCACGTCGGAGAGGTTATATCACCAACAACAGTTCGCAAGCGCACACGCAAGCAACAAGGGGCGGGACAAACAAAGGAACATTTCCGGTATGGCTACTTCCAGGCTGATGACGATGAATTTGGGCAACGTGCTCTCCGTAATTCTCGGCGGCGGAGCGGGCACTCGGCTCTTTCCACTGACACGCGAGCGCTCCAAGCCAGCCGTGCCGCTTGCAGGCAAATATCGCCTGGTGGACATACCCATTTCCAATTGCATCAACTCCGGCCTCAAGCGCATTTATCTGCTCACGCAGTTTAATTCCGCCTCCCTGCACCGGCACATTTCCCAGTCCTTCAAGTTCGACCATTTCAACGGCGGCTTCGTTGAGATCCTTGCCGCGGAGCAAACGCCCACCGATGCCTCCTGGTATCAAGGCACCGCCGATGCCGTGCGTAAGAACCTCGTCCACTTCCTGAACCACAGCTTCGATTACGCACTCATCCTCAGCGGCGACCAGCTTTACCGGATGGATTTTCGGGAGATCATCGCGCAACACATCGAGAGCGGCGCGGAAGTCACCGTCGCCACGAAGACGGTTGATCGTTCCGAAGCCTATGCGCTCGGCTGCCTGCAAATCGACGAGCAACGCCGCATCACGCGCTTCGTCGAGAAGCCCAAGGACAAAGCCCTCACCGACAGCCTTGTTGTTCCGAAGGATTGGTACAGCAAATTGAACATCGAGGGTGACGGCGAGTACGTCCTCGGCTCCATGGGCATCTACGTCTTCAACCGCGACGTGATGCTCCGCTTGCTCGACAACAACCAAACAGATTTCGGCAAGCACATCATCCCCGATAGCATCGGCCAGTACCGCGTCTTCTCCTACATCTTCCAGGATTACTGGGAGGATATCGGAACAATCCGCAACTTCTTCGAAGCGAACCTCGATTGCGCCAACGAGCTGCCGAAGTTCAATTTCTTCGACATGAGTTCGCCGATCTTTACCCGCCCGCGCTTCTTGCCAGGCTCAAAGATCAACGGCGCCGAAATCGATCATGCTGTGATTTCGGATGGCTGCATTCTCAATCACTGCCAGATCAGCAACAGTGTTATCGGCATCCGCAGCCTGATTGATCGCGGGAGCACTGTGCATCGCACCATCGTTCTCGGCAGCGACTATTACGAATCCGACCGCTCCATCCGTGAAAACGAAGCTGCCGGTCGTCCGCGCATAGGCATCGGGAAGAACTGCAAAATCGATCACGCCATCATCGATAAAAATGCCCGCATCGGAAACGAATGCGTGATCAGCCCGAAAGGGAAGGGCGAAAACGTCGATCACGAACTCTATTACATTCGCGACGGCATCGTAATCATCCCGAAGAACGGCTGCATCCCGCACGGCACCGTGATCTAAGCTCCCCGAAAGGCGCTGGGGTTGAATCGCACGCGCGAGTCAACGACCGCGCTGGCGGCGCTTGCAACTGGTTACCGCTTAGAAGATCCACTCCAACGGCTGCGGCAGTGGTTCTGACGCAAATTCCATATGGAGCACCCGTCGGTGCGTGGGATTTTTAGCGGGCAAGGAGCTATGCAGAAGCAGTGGCTTCATAATCACGGCTCCCCCTTTAGGTGCTGTGCAAGTCACGGCTTCACCTGTTTTCTGCCAGCTGCTGATCGCATCTGCTGACAACTTACCGGACCGGTGGGAACCTGGAATGACCCTGAGCGGCCCATTCTCTGCAAAGCAATCGTCTAAATGCAGCCTAATAGTGAGCAGGTTCTCCAACACGTTCGTTAGTGGCTGCACATGCCGTGTCCCTTCCTTCATGGACCAAGCACTAAAACCGTCCGCCTCCCGCTGATCTTTCACACAGATCGATAGATCCTGGTGCCAGGGAACAAACCAATTGCTGGCAGCTGTTTTGTCGAACAGAATCGAGCGCACCGGAAACCCTTTCGGAAGCAGCCTTTGAA
This sequence comes from Candidatus Methylomirabilota bacterium, assembly GCA_035627835.1. Classification (GTDB taxonomy): domain Bacteria; phylum Verrucomicrobiota; class Verrucomicrobiia; order Limisphaerales; family SXQI01; genus DASPKX01. Next base: position 12,772 of record DASPKX010000081.1, on the reverse strand, counting down.
GCGTGCGTTGGACCGCGTCACTAGCCAGATAGGATTTGATCGCGGCAACTCGCTGGTGTGGCTGCCTTGTTCCCGCACGTTTACCGCCGAGCTCATGCTCCAAATCGCTCAATAAGAGATTGACCATCTCAGGTGGCGCGAAGCGATCCACGACTGCAAAGCCATCTCGCGCCACCTTTCCTTCAAGGTCGATCAGGATCATGGCTTGCAAACGGTCCTTCCAGGCAGTGCCTCATGGCCCTCCATGGCTTCCGCAAGGTCCGTCACCTCCTCGAGTTCGTGTTTGTCATGGATAGGGCGAGGGAGGAGCGCCCCGCAAAGCTCCTTATAGGTCCGGGGCAGTGTGGCAAATCGAACAGCTTTGAAGACCGTTACTACTCTTCCGCTATCCACTTTGACGCCGTCCGCAGTCGGATAAGTCTTCCGAACCTCAATCAAGTTCTTCCATTTAGCTGCGCGAACGACATTGCGCCAAGTCGTTAGAAAGGAGTCCGCTTGGGGAAAGTCTATTGAAATCTTGACCAGAAACGCCTCTTTGATAATCCGCACGCATACAAAATGAATGCAGCCTGCTGGCGCTGTGTCAACTGGCGTCCTGCCGGGCGACAGATTACTCGAAGAGCCTGCGAAGGTTTGGCCACGATGGGATTGCGCAGGAAACGAGATTAGATGCGATGCACAAGCGGGCCCACTAAGAACCGCGACCATTACTCATCCCGCCGGAATTCAACGCTGCCGCAGTTGAACCAGTGGAACACGATCTTGTCTTCGTTGATGATGTCCAGCTTGCCCGGAACGAAACGAGCGTTGCGAAATTCTTTCTCAGCCACTTGCCCCATGCCATCACCGGTTCTCAGGTTCGCGCGAAAAGTGACCTCCTCAGCCGGAACATATTCGTCTCCAGTGATCTTTATTGCTTCCACCTGGTCGCCCCGCTGCACAATTTTAACCACTTCATCATAATGCCCGGTGTAAAAACCGAGCCATTCACCGCTGAGATCTATGGAGGATGCGACTGGTGCTTCCGTCATACGAACAAACGTATTCCGAAGCGCCTCTCCCGCAACCTGCCATCCCCCGGAATTCCGGATTCAGGTAAACCCTCATTTTGAAGATCACTTTTGTGCGGGTCGGCGGTGAACCTTGTAAACCGCAGCCTGGTCCGTGCACTTCAAAATGAGTTCGTCCACGCACACATGCGGCGGGCGGCTAGCCATCCAAACCAGCGTGTCCGCAACGTCATCGGCCGTCAGCGGGATCACCCCTTCGTAAACTTTCTTGGCCCGCTGCTCGTCACCCTTGAACCGCACGATAGAAAACTCAGTTTCAGCAAGGCCTGGGTCCAGTGTGCCGACTCGAATGCCGGTCCCGTTCAATTCCATCCGCAAAGCGCGGGTGATCGAAAGCTCGCCTGCCTTCACACCGCAATACGCGGCGCCCCCCTCGTATGCAGTGTGCCCGGCTACGGAGCCAATGTTAATGATGTATCCCCCCGCATCGTGCGGAATTAACGGCAGGACCGCGCGTGTGACCCGCAACACCCCGAGGAAATTGCTCTGCACCATCGCTTCCCAATCTTCATCCTTCGCTGTGGCCACGTGATCCACCCCGTGGGCGCCCCCGGCGTTGTTAATCAGGATGTCCACTTTCGGGGTGACCGTGCGCGCCCAGGCTGCATACGCATTCACGCTTGAGGTGCTTCCCACATCCATTGCGTGAAAGTGCGCGCTCGCCGCGCCAGCCTTGCGGCATTGCTCAGCCACTTCGGCCAGCCGCTCCAACCGGCGCGCTCCCAAAAGCAGATTCGCTCCCTCTCGCGCGAACGCCAGGGCTGTCGCTGCGCCGAATCCGCTTGATGCTCCAGTGATTAGAACCCACTTCTTTGCAAGATTTCCCATAAAGTGAACCGGTATCATGGGACTCCAATGACGGGCTCTCAACCATTTTCACTGGGAACACAGGCGCAGTTGCGCAATCGACTTTTCAGGTTAACGTTACCGCCCCATGGAGTTGGAACAGAAGCTTTCGATTTTGGCGGACGCCGCCAAATACGATGCTTCCTGCGTGAGCAGCGGATCCGTTCGCCGGAATTCCTCAGACGGGCGCGGAATGGGCTCCACCGGTCCGCAAGGCATCTGTCACAGCTTCACTCCGGATGGTCGGTGCGTTTCGCTTCTGAAAATCCTGCTGACAAACTTCTGCGTTTACGACTGCCTCTACTGCGTAAATCGCAAGAGCAGCGACATCCCACGGGCCCGCTTTACGCCAGAAGAAGTCGTTTACCTCACTCTGGAGTTTTACAAACGCAACTACATCGAAGGCCTCTTTCTCAGTTCGGGCATCATTCGCAATCCGGACTACACGATGGAGCAAATCGTCACCGTGGCGCGACGCCTTCGAGTGGATCACGACTTCCGCGGCTACCTCCATCTCAAAACAATTCCTCAAGCGTCCCAACAGCTCATCGACGAGGCGGGTCTGTATGCTGACCGCATTAGCATCAATGTGGAACTCCCCACCCAGGCTGATCTCAACCAACTCGCCCCTGAGAAAAACCTCGCGAGTATCGACAACTCCATGGCCCGCATGCAGGCCAATATCCACGAAGCCGCGGAGAGCAGCAGGAATCCGAAAGCGCCCAGATACGCGCCTGCTGGCCAGAGCACGCAAATTATCGTTGGAGCCACACCAGCCACCGATCACCTCATCCTTAGCGAAGCCTCTCGGCTTTACCGTGCGCGCGGCCTAAAGCGGGTTTATTACTCCGCCTTCAGCCCTACCCCGCATCCTTCATCCAAGTTGCCGAGCCAGCCTGCTCCCCTGTTGCGGGAACATCGACTTTACCAGGCCGACTGGCTTTTGCGCTTCTACAACTTCCGCGCGGAGGAGATCATTACACCGACAGCGCCAAACCTGGACCTTCATCTCGATCCTAAGACAGCCTGGGCTGTGCAACGTCTGCATTTATTTCCCGTGAACGTCCAGAGCGCCACGCGCGAAGAACTCCTGCGCGTCCCCGGCTTAGGTGTGCGTAACGTTGAAACCATTTTAAAGCTGCGCCGCCTGCAAAAGATCCGGCTGCAAGACCTCATCCAACTCCGTGTGCGCTTGAAGAAAGTGTTGCCGTTCGTCGTGGTCGCCGACCATCGCCCGAGTTCCAGCGACCTAAACCCTGAAACCCTCCGGGCTCGCTTTGCGCCTCAACCAGAGCAACTCGGGCTGTTCCCGGACCGAGGCGCGGCATGAGCCGCATAATTTACGCGAATTTTTCACAGCTTGTAATGCTCCCTATGTTTGAAGAAAACAAAACGGCGAAGCCCTTATTTTAGCCTGTATGAACGAACTTATTTTCCTGAGCGAAGAAGCGGTTGAAGGCGGTTACACCGCCCGAGCGCTCGGTGAGCCCATCTTCACCCAGGCTGAATCCTTCGAGGAGCTTAAGGCTGAAATCCGCGATGCGGTCAAATGCCACTTCGACGAGGGCGACGCTCCAAAGATCCTCCGCCTGCACTTTGTTCGGGAAGAGGTTATCGCCGCCTAGACTCGATAATGCAATGCGGATACCGCGAGATGTCTCAGGCGCAGAAATCGCCGTCCTGCTCAGGTCTTATGGCTACGCAGTCTCGCGGCAAACGGGCAGCATCATATAACAGTGCCCCTCCACAAGCCGCTCAAGACAGGGATGCTCGCAGGTATTCTCACAGAAGTGGCACGTCATTTCGAGACAACTCGGGACGAAGTCGCGCGGACGTTGTTCAGTCGGTGATGCTCCCTCGGACAGGTCGCTCTCCTGAATTCCTCATGAGCTGAACGATGAACGCCATTTGTTTCTCTGGCTCCTTTGCTGACTGGCGTGATTTGGCACGCTCCGCCGTCATTGCACAGCTCCCTCCGGATCAAATCGTTTGGGCGTGCGAAGAAGAAAGGAGCCTACTCACCTCGATCTCGTTGAACCCAGCTCCGAGTTCTCTGCGAATGCCCCGCCGGTTCCTTGAACAAGCTGAGGTCATCGCGCTGCACAGCAGCTCACAAAAGTGGGCCCTCCTCTACCAGGCGCTCTGGCGCATTCACCACGGCGAACGGCATCTTCTGGAACTCGCGGCCGATCCACTCACGCGCGAACTCCAAGCCATGGACAAAGCCGTGCGTCGCGATGCTTATAAAGCTCAGGCGTTCGTCCGATTCCGCGAAGTCCCCCTTGGGGATGAACTTTGGCAGGTGGCGTGGCACGAGCCCGAGCACAACATCCTCAAGCTGGTCTTTCCCTTCTTCCGCGACCGCTTCACAAATGTAAAATGGAGCATCCTCACACCGTGGCAATGCGTATATTGGGACACTCTTCAAGAAGTGTTCACGCCAGGCATTCCCAAGCAGAACCTTCCGGAAGACGACGTGGAAAACCTTTGGGTGCGATACTACGAAACAACATTTAATCCCGCCCGGTTGAAGCTCAAAGCCATGCAAGCCCAGATGCAGAAGAAGTACTGGAAGAATCTCCCGGAGGCGGCGTCAATCCCCGCTCTCATCCGGCGATCGACTGAAATCTAAAACGTCTTGCGTCGGCGAGGGCACGACAAAACAGGCCCAGCGTCCTCCACCACCTGATGGACGAAGCTGGGCCTGATTAAATCAGCGCCGCGGCTATTAGCGGGTCACCACAAAATTGACCCAGGTCGAGCCGGCGCAGGAACCTGTTTCACGCACTTTTTCCATAAGCCTGTTATTCTTTGGTTAAAGGTTACACCCACACGGGCGCTCGCTTTCGATGTCGTGAAAGTAGCTTCGCCCCTTAAGGGCTGCCATCGGGACGCAATTCCAAAAACCCCTAGGGGAAATCTTTAGCGGTTAGCGACCCCGTACGTAGATCCTCCGCCCAGAGCGAAGCCCAGCGTCGACTCACTTCTTTTCCTCCTCTTCTTCCACGATCCCGAACCAATATGTCCGCATGCGCGTGAGGAATGGTTTCCGTATGTCGATGCCGGAGGCCGCTGGTATTACTGCGGCCATGCCGCAATGCGGGCACACAGCAGTGGTGTCATCGTCCAACCAACTCCTCACCTGGCTCGGCCTCGATTTGCGCAAACAATAAAAACAGCCGCAAAATTCACTCTTCTCCAGAACTTTCCGATGCCGTGACGCGTGCTTATGCGCCTCCTCCAAATCTCTCTCGATCATCCATCTTTCCTTTGGCACAAACCGGCTTTCCCCGAAAGCCGAACATTCAGGAAAGCTGCCTGGCTGAGGCCGACGTCTCCGGTCGGGAATTTTAACTTGGCAGCTCACGCGTGCGCTGATGAATTATCTGCAGCCACCTGCAGCAGCGATGGCGGGAACTTCACCCGTAGCTGCGCACGGTGGCTTTTTGCCTGGGCGTGCTTGCGGGTCGGCGGGAAAGCTTATGGAGAAAACGAACACGGCCCACACCAATATTGCGCGCCAAGCGCCCTTCAGGATCGCAACGCTGTTAGCTGTTGTTTCTACCGGCGTTGCCGCTGCCCAGACGAACAACCCGACACTCCTGCCCGATGTCATTGTTGAAGGCCGTGATGACACTTTAGTCGGAATTGCCTCCACCGCTTCAGAGGGCGCGGTGGGCCAGCCTCAACTGCTCGAGCGACCTCTCACCAAACCGGCCGAGATTCTGGAGACGATTCCCGGGGTGATTGTGACCCAGCACAGCGGCGGCGGCAAAGCGAACCAGTACTTCCTTCGCGGATTCAATCTGGATCACGGAACCGACTTCGCCACATCCCTCAACGGCATGCCCATCAACATGCCTTCGCACGGTCATGGCCAGGGCTACTCCGACCTGAACTTCCTCATCCCCGAACTCACCTACCGTGTGAACTATCGGAAAGGTGTCTATCACGCGGACCAGGGCGACTTCTCCTCTGCGGGGGCAGCGGACATCGAATACTACGATCGTCTGCCTCAAAGCATTGCTCGCATTGAAGGTGGGAGCTACGGCTATGGACGAGCGCTGTTCGCCTCCTCGCCAGAGGCTGGGCCCGGCAACCTCCTGTATGCGCTCGAAACCTCGCACTATGATGGGCCCTGGACCAACCCCGACGATTACCAGAAGTTCAACGGGGTCGTCGGCTACTCCCAAGGGGATCAGGCGCTCGGCTTCAGCATAAAGTTCCTCGGCTATCATGGCCGCTGGAACTCCACCGACCAAATAGCTGAACGGGCGCTTGATATCCCGGGGTTCAGTCGTTTCGACAACTTGAATCCGACCGACGCCGGCAACTCACAACGCTACAGCCTCATTGGGGAATGGCATCGTGTCTCCGACACGGCTGCCACCAAGCTCGTGGCTTACGGGTCCTACTACGACATGGACCTTTGGTCCGACTTCACCTACTTCCTCACCTCACCCCAAGGCGATCAGTTCGAACAGTTGGACGAACGCTGGCTTGGTGGGCTGAATGCCAGCCACACCATCTTTTCCGAAATCGCGAGCCACCCCGTCGAGAACACCTTTGGCCTTCAACTCCGCACCGACGACATTCACAACGGGCTCTTCCAATCGGTGCAACGCAGCCGAGCAGACAAGCTCGACTACGATGGTAACCCTATTCCAGCCACAACCCGGGAAGACGCCATCGTCCAGGCAAGCCTTGCTCCGTATTTCATGAACAAAGTGCAGTGGGCGGAGAAATTCCGCACCACCGCAGGTCTGCGGGCCGACTTTTACCATTTCGATGTCGAAAGCGATAACCCGCTGAACTCAGGTTCCGAATCCGACGCGATCGTGAGCCCCAAGGCTGGCCTAGTCCTCGGCCCTTGGGCAGACACGGAATTCTATCTCAACGGCGGCCTTGGCTTTCACAGCAATGACGGCCGCGGCGTAACTGCACGTGTTGATCCCGCCACAGGCGCTGCAATAGATTCGGCGGACCCACTCGTGCGCACTTACGGAGCTGAGTTCGGGGTTCGCACGAGCGGCATTCGCGACCTCCATAGCTCGGTTGCTCTCTGGTGGCTCGACATTGACTCCGAACTCCTGTTCATCGGTGACGCTGGCGCCACTGAAGCCAGCCGCCCTTCCCGCCGTTATGGGGTCGAGTTTGCAAATTACTATCTCCTAAACGACTGGCTCAGCATGGATGCGGACCTCTCCTTCTCCAACGCGCGCTTCCGCGATTCTGATCCGTCTGGCCGGCATATTCCCGGCTCCATAGAAACCGCCATCACCACTGGCTTCACTATTCGCAACCTGCGCAACTTCTTCGGCGGTCTCCACCTCCGCTACTTCGGCCCGCGACCACTGATTGAAGACAACACCGTCCGTTCAAGTGAAACCCTCCTGTTAAGTTCCGAGATCGGTTATCGCTTCAGCAAAGTCTGGTCCCTCTCAGCCGAAGTTCTGAACGTTCTGGATCGCCGCGACAATGAAATCGAGTACTACTACGCCTCCCGCCTCGCAGGTGAGCCGGTTGGCTCTGCCGATGGTGGCTATCTCGACCGCCACTTCCATTCCGTTAGCCCGGTAAGCCTGCGAGTTGCGCTCACCGCGCGCTTTTAAGCTCAGGCGGATTCATTCACTAGAGCTGCTGCAGCCGGATCGAAGTTGCCGCGAAGCTTTTAACCGGCTTCCGGTTGTAACGCCTTTCTTCCGCGAAGGTCGTGTGCTAAAGTGACCGTTCTTAAATGTCGAAGGATTTCATCCGCATAGGCGGCGCGCGTGAGCATAACCTCAAAAATCTCACGCTCACCATTCCTCGCGACAAACTCGTGGTCATCACCGGCCCGAGCGGTTCCGGGAAGTCGTCTCTCGCGTTCGACACCATCTATGCCGAAGGGCAGCGCAAGTACGTCGAGTCTCTATCGGCCTACGCTCGCCAGTTTCTGGACCAGATGCAGAAGCCGGACGTTGACTACATCGACGGGCTTTCACCATCAATTGCCATTGAGCAACGGACTTCCGGCTCCAATCCGCGCTCGATCATCGCCACGACCACGGAAATCTACGATTACCTGCGTCTCCTTTACGCCACCATTGGCCAACCCCATTGCCCCGTCACTGGCGATCGCATCAGCCATCAGACCACCACGGACATCGTTGATGCCATAGCCGCTCTTCCCCCCCGCACCCGGGTGATGATCCTCGCGCCGATGGTGCGCAACGAGAAGGGGGAGTTCCGCGATGTTGTCGAGCGCCTGGCGCGTGAGGGCTTCGTTCGCGCCCGTGTGGATGGCCAGATCGTTGAGTTGGCTGCGAACACCCGTATCAAGCTGGACCCAAAAGAACGCCATACGATCGAAGTCATCGTCGATCGTTTGGTCATAGACGAAAAGATCCGGGTGCGCTTAGGCGATTCTGTCGAGACGGCCCTCAAATGGGGCAACGGCTCGTTGCTCACTCTCTCGCAGCCTCCCGGTTCCGATAGCGCAGCGCCTTGGACGGAAGCCACCCATTCAAATCGCATGCACAGCCCTGCGACAGGGTTGAGCTACGAAAAGCCCGAGCCCAAGCATTTCTCGTTCAATTCACCCCAGGGCGCTTGCACGGTCTGCCATGGCTTGGGGCAGAAGCTCGTCTTCGAAGAAGCCCTCTGCGTTCCTAACCCTGACAAGAGCATTGAAGGCGGCGCAATCCTTCCATGGCGGCGTGGCGGAAAAAAGATGATCACTTACTACAAGGCGATGCTGCGCGGGATCACATCGCACTTTGGGGTGAGTCTGGAGACTCCTTACAAGGAGCTTCCCGAAGCGTTCAAGCGCGCTGTAATGCACGGCACCGGTGAGGAGCCGATCGACTTCACCTTCATGCGTGCCGGCAAGCCGACGAAGGTCAGCCGCCCGTTCGAAGGGGTTATCCCGAATCTTGAGCGCCTCTATGTTGAAAGCGAAAGTGAGTTCACGCGCAATCGTCTGAAAGGATTTATGGCCCCGCAGGATTGCGATGGTTGCGGTGGCAAACGGCTGAAACCAGAAATTCTCGCTGTCACCCTCGGAGATGAAACGACAGGGCGAACACTCACTCCCGCGGAATGCGACGCTGCTGCCAAAGCCTCTTCGAAACCGTTGCGGGCCCCGATTCCCGGCATCTCGATCATGGACTTTTGCTCTTTGTCCATCGAAGACGCCGACGACTTTCTCTCGAAGCTGAAGCTCACTGACTACCAGCGGCAGGTTGCCGGGGAGGTGATCAAAGAGGTTCGCACTCGCCTGGGATTTCTCAGGAACGTCGGCCTCGGATATCTGACTCTCAATCGCGAAAGCGGCTCTCTAAGTGGTGGCGAAGCCCAGCGCATCCGCCTGGCGACGCAGATCGGGGCAGGCCTGGTGGGCGTCCTATACATCCTCGATGAGCCCAGCATCGGCTTGCATTCACGCGACAACGAGCGCCTCCTGCGAACGATTGAAGGGCTGCGGGATCTCGGGAACTCCGTTCTGGTCGTGGAGCATGACGAGGACACCATTCGCCGCGCGGACTACATCATGGATCTTGGCCCTGGAGCCGGGGTGCATGGAGGCGAGCTGGTCGCGGCGGGCACGCTGCCGGAGATACTGGCGCATCCCAAATCACTTACAGGCCGGTACCTCAAAGGCGATCTCGTGGTGTCCGCACCAGCCAAGCGCGTCAAACCGAGCGCTGAACGTGGCTGGCTGGAAGTTCTGGGCGCGCGCGAAAACAATCTCAAGAACATCGATGTGCGTATTCCACTGGGCGCGATCACCTGTGTTACGGGCATCAGCGGCTCGGGCAAAAGCACCCTTGTCGATGACATCATTCGCCGCGCTTTGTTTCGGATTTGGCATGGCTCCAAGGAACGCCCGGGCGCCCATCGCGCTCTGAATGGCTACGAGCTGCTCGATAAAGCCATCGTGATCGACCAAACGCCCATCGGCCGCACGCCACGGAGCAATCCAGCCACTTACACTGGCATCTTCAACCAGATCCGCGACCTGTTCTCGAACATCCCTGCGGCGAAAGTGCGCGGCTACACCGCCAGCCGATTCAGTTTTAATGTTAAGGGTGGCCGCTGCGAGAAGTGCGAGGGCGACGGTGTGCTGAAAATCGAGATGCATTTCCTGCCGCCCGTTTACGTCACCTGCGAAGGTTGTGGCGGGAAGCGTTACAATCGCGAGACTCTCGAGATCACCTACAAAGGGATGAACATCTCGGACGTCCTGAACATGACGGTGGATGAAGCAGTCTCATTCTTTCGCGCCATTCCTCAAATCTACGAACCCTGCCTCACGTTGGCTGAAGTGGGCCTGGGCTACATTCGACTCGGGCAGGCTGGCACCACTTTGAGCGGGGGCGAAGCGCAACGCATTAAGCTGGCGTCGGAATTGAGCCGCAAATCGACTGGCCGCACGCTGTACATCCTGGATGAGCCCACAACCGGCTTGCACTTCCATGATGTCGCCAAGCTGATTGATGTCTTGTTCAAGCTTCGCGCGACCGGTAACACTCTGCTCATTATCGAGCATAACCTGGATGTGATTAAAACGGCGGATTGGGTGATCGACCTTGGTCCTGAAGGCGGGACCAAAGGAGGGGAAATCATTGCGCAGGGGCCTCCAGAGGTGGTGGCCAACACGCCGGGCAGCCACACCGGGCATTATCTTGCCAAGCTGCTGAACGCAGCGCCACCGGCCACTGCCCAATGATCCGCTTCCTGCACATTTTTAGAATTTTGGCGGTACTTGGCTTGCTCTGCTCATGCATCGGCTCGCTATCTCAAGCGGCAGAAGATGATGAATTCATAGCGGCGGCTCAGGCCTTTAAAGACGGCTTTTATGAAAGAGCCGCGCGGGAGTTGGCCGCCTTTGCGGAAAAGTATCCGCAAACGACACGCTCCAACGAAGTGACGATGCTGCGCGCGGAAGCTTTGACGAAGTCGGCCCAACCTGACCAGGTCATAGCGTTGCTGGCCAACTTCAAGGCTCCAGAGACACAAGAGGCTGACCGCTTGTTTTGGCTTGGCCAGGCGCAGCTTGAGAAAGGCAATTACCTTGAGGCTGCCAATCTTCTCACCACCTTGGCGCGAGCGCACACCAACTATGCCCGTGTGCCGCACGCGCTTTACTCCGCCGCCGTTGCGGACTTCCGCCGGGGCGCCATCAGCAACGCTGTCGCAACTCTAAACGGCCCGGAGAGCCCGCTTCAGAAGACGGCCGCCAGCCGGGGCGAGACAAACCTCATATTTCGAGGGCAACTGCTCTTGAGTGAAGCCTTCCTACAGCAAACGAACGTGTCGGCTGCCCTCGCGGTTCTGGGATCCTTAACCAACCAGGTCGCGGATCCCGCTCTCCTTTGGCAGCGGGAGCAACTGTTGGGAGAAGTCCGACTACAGGCCAAAGATCCCGTGGCGCTCCAGAGCGCCACCAACCTCCTCAATCTCAGCGCTCGTTTGCCCAACGCTGTTGAGCGCCGGCATGAAGGCCTCCGTTTCCAAGCGCGAGTGCATCTCGCTTTGGGGCAGGCCGCTCAAGGCGCTGCTGTTCTCGGTCGCATCGCTAACGACCAGGCCTTTACACCGGCCCAACGCAAGAGTGGGCTATTGGAGAGCGTTGGCATCTTCATAAACCAGCAGCAGTTCACAAATGCTGCTGCGCAGTTGGAGGCTTTCCTCCAGGCCAACCCCGCGGATCCTGCCTCAGGCGAACTCCGCCTGGCCCTGGCAGATGTTTATCTCCAGAACTTCACGGCATTGCGCAAACAGGCCGATCCTCCAGTCGCGCCATTAACCAACCTCCTTTCGTTAGCGGGCGCACAGCTCGACCTGGCCCTCACAAACCTGTCCTCCACGAACCTGGCCGAGGCGCGGCTGAAACGAGGATGGACGCATTGGGAATCCCACACCATCGCTCCTTCCGACGCTCGGCTGAGCAACGCCCTTGAGAATTTTGAAGCCGCAGCGCAGCTCGCGCCGAAGACCCTCACAGGGGTGGTCGGCTTGCACAAAGCGGCCGATTGCCGATTTCTGCTCGGCCAATTGGCTGGAGCCATCACCAACTACTCTCAGGTGGTGGCCGCTCTCGACACGGTTCCTGGAGTGAAGTCCAAGCTCGGCACTGAAGCCTTTTATCAACTCGCGCGGGCGCACCTTCAGCTCACGAATGTCGCTGCCGCAGGTGAGGTTTCTGAGCAAATGCTGCACCTGTTCCCAAGTGATCCGCTCACAAGCCAGGCCCGTCTGCTCTATGTGAGCGCCTTGCTCAGCGGCGGCCGCAGCGCTGAAGCCCGCACCATCGTAACCAACCTTCTCGCCCGTGTTCCTTCCGAGAGCGCGCTTCCGGAAGCTCGCCTCGCGCTCGCCCGCACGTACCAGGAGCAGGGCGCATGGACCAATGCGCTGCAGGAATATGAAGATTGGCTGGGCCGCTACACCAACCATACGTTGCGCCCCTTTGTCGAATTCGACTGGGCGTGGCTGACGCTCCAGGCTGGCAACGCGACCAACGCCTACCATCTCTTCACCAACTTTGTCGCCCGCTACCCGCGTGATCCGCTCGCGCCAAGGGCTCAAACCCTTGTTGCGAATTACCACTACAATCTGGAGCAATGGGTGCCGGCGGAGCAGAACTACCAGCGTATTTTCCAGAACACTAATTGGCCGCCATCCGCGGAGAAGTGGCAGGCCCATCTCATGGCCGCGCGCGCAGCCTTCTTCCGCCAAAACTACAATGATGCTGTCGAGTATGTCACCCGCTTGATCGACACGAAGGAGACGCCCACCAATATCTTGGGTGAAGCCTTCTTCCTGCTTGGGGACATCATTCTGGAACGGCCCGTGGCGACAACCAATGCGTT
>DASPKX010000080.1:0-4830 GCA_035627835.1 Candidatus Methylomirabilota bacterium | reverse complement strand
TCGGGTCCGCACCTTTGTGAAGTTGTTCCGCCACTACATCTGGCTGCGCGATCCCTTTGCGCATAATCATCTGCTCGATGCCGTCCTTGCTCATCCCGGGCACCCGGACCTGGTGGTGGCCAACGGAGACTTCTCCTGCGACTCAGGGTTCATCGGCGTTTCCGAGCCCGCCGCACAGCAGAGCGCCCGTGAAGCTTTGCAGAAACTACGCCATCGATTTGGGCCAGCTTTCCACGCGACGTTCGGCGACCATGAGTTAGGGAAGCGCAGTTTGGATGGAAAGAGTGGGGGATTGCGATTGGCCAGCTTTGATGCAGCGCAATCCGAGCTGGGCCTGGAGCCCTTTTGGACCAAGCGGATTGGCCGTTATCTGCTTATTGGCGTCACCTCCACGCTGATTGCTTTTCCAGTGTATGCCCCAGAAGCATTGGCCGAGGAGATTGAAGGCTGGAAGCGCTTACGGGAGAAGCACCTGGCCCAGATCGCAGCTGTGTTCTCCACTTTAGAAAAGAACGACAGGGCGCTTCTATTTTGTCACGACCCAACAGCGCTGCCGTATCTCTGGGAGCTGCCTGAAGTGCAGGCGGCTGCGCCGCGTATTGAGAAGACGATCATCGGGCATCTGCACACGCAGCTGATTTGGACGAAAAGCCTTCTCCTTGCTGGCATGCCGAGCATCAGCTTTATGGGTGGCTCTATTCGCCGGATGAGTCGGGCCCTGCACCGTGCGCGAGACTGGCGGCCATTCAAAGTCTTGCTTTGTCCAAGCCTCACCGGGAGCGAGTTGCTGAAGGACGGCGGGTACTACACGGCGCGTTTAGATCCAAGTGGGATCGATCCGGCGGTTTTTCGTTTCCACCCTCTGCCCAGGTGAGCCTTAGAAGGGCTTCTTGCAGCAATTGCAGACTTTCGCATCAGCTCGCCTCAAGGGCGCCAAAGTCGCAGTGGGAAGTGTGAAGCGGTCGGGCGCAAAGCTCAGCAACTGCTGGCAGGCAGGGCAGACGGAACGAGCAGGGGGAGCGTCCTGCTGGCAAGGGGAACAAAAAAGGCGGCCAAACGGGACGGGGTCGGCGCATTTTGTGCAAGCGTTCAACATCCTGCTTTAACCTTCCACATGCCTAAGGGATTTCAAGGGGGCGGGCTCAGGTATTTTGTTCATGCCTACAAACAGGTTTGTTGGGGTAAGGGTGGAAGTAGCTTGCGGCAAGAGCGTCGCTAATGTTTCGTAGCGGGCGAGGGTCGCTGTGACAACCGCAGGCTTTATTTTTAAGAACGCTCTTCGCAACAAGCGCCGTGCGCTCTTGTCCATTCTGAGCGTCGCGGTGTCCCTCTTCTTGTTGGTGACGCTGCTTGTGGGCGTGCGCGAAATGACGGTTCCGCCGGAGGATGTGGGCGCTGCGGCCCGTATTGTGGTGAGGAACAAAATCTCCATCGCCACCCTGCTGCCGCCACGGCAACGGCCGATCATAGAAGCAATCCCTGGCATTGAAGCCGTGACGCCGTTCACCTGGTTCGGGGGCAGTTACAAGGAGGAAGGCGCCATGGCGTTCGGGCAGTTCGCCATCGATCCTTCAAAATTCCCGCATCTGATGGGGGAGGCCAAACTCGGCCCTGGTGAGCTGGAGACTTTTATTAAAGACCGCACCACTTGCATCATAGGCCGCGCGAGCGCTGAGAAGTACAAGTTGAAGGTGGGAGACCGCTTGCCGCTGCAAGGGACGATGTGGCCGGTGGATCTCGACCTGCGAATCGCCGGCATCTACTCGGGTTCGGTCGATGATCGAAATGTGTTCTTTCATCACAAATATCTGGATGAACTATTGGGGTCCAGCGTCGGTGTGGGCACCTGGTGGGTGAAAGCGAAAACCCTCGAAGATGTGCCGCTGGTCGTGGAGCGAATTAACAAAGCTTTTGCCAACAGCGCCGCGGAGGTTCGCGCGGAAACCGAAAGAGCGTTTCAGCTCAGCTTCGTTAGCATGTGGGGAAACATCAAACTGCTGGTGCAATCGATTTGCTCCGCGGTCGTCTTCACTTTGGCCCTGGTAACGGCCAGCACGATGAGCATGGCCATTCGTGAGCGATTCCGGGAGATGGCCGTCTTGAAAGCGCTTGGCTACAGGCGGCGCGAATTGTTCGCTTTCATTCTCGCGGAAAGCTTCGGTTTGGCTGCGGTGGGAGCCCTAATTGGAGTTGGCGGAGCCTACGCGATTTTCACTTACGGCGACGTCGCAGCCATGACAAACAATGTCTTCATTATGTTCGAAGTGACGCCGCGAATCATCGGGATCAGCGCTCTCGTGGCGGCTGGGCTTGGAATTGTTTCAGCAATTGCTCCCAGCATCGCCGTAGCGCGGATGAGCGTCGTGAAAGGGCTCAAGACACTCGATTAACGCATGGCGCTTCCGATCAGTTACAACATCCGCAACGTCTTCGTCAGATGGCGATCCACTTTAGCCACTATCCTGGGCGTTGGTCTGGTGGTGGCCGTTTACGTGCTCATTCAGTCCCTGGCTGCTGGCCTCGAGCGCTCCAGTGCGAACACGGGTGATCCCCGCAATGTCCTGATCACCCGCAAAGGCTCCACCGCGGAGTCGAGCAGCCAGGTCACTCGGGACCAGGTGAAGGTCATTCAATTCCTTCCGGGCGTCGCACGCAACGATGCGGGCGAGCCGCTGTTGTCCGCGGACGTCCTCGTGCTTATCAGTGTCCCGCGCGTTGGTGGGCAAGGTGAGGCGAATGTGAATGTCCGGGGCATGTCTCCGATAGGCCGGGAACTGCGCCCCCAGGTTACGCTGGTGGCCGGACGCTGGTTTTCATCCGGAAAACGCGAGGTGGTCGTCGCGCAGCGTCTCGCAGCGCGGTTTGCAAACTTCAACATTGGCCAGACGTTTAAAACCGCTGGCCAGGAGCTTACGGTTGTCGGCTGGATGGATGGAGGCAACACCGCCTTTGATTCGGAAGTTTGGATGGATGTGGACCAGGCGCGCGCCGTCTTTGATCGCGATTATTTTTCAAGCGTCGTGGTGAGATCAACGGACCCCGGGAACACCAATTTGCTCACGGGTAGATTGGAGGGAGACAAGCGCTTGCCACTGCGTGCTGAGCGCGAAACCGATTACTACTCCAATCAGACCATGACTGCGACTCCCATTCGCTTCCTGGGCAACTTCCTCGCGAGCGCGATGTCCATTGGAGCGGTGTTCGCGGCAATGAACACCATGTACGCGAGTGTCGGAGCGCGCACGCGGGAGATAGGCACGCTGCGGGTGCTTGGATACAGAAGGCGCTGGATACTCGTTGGCTTCCTTCTGGAAGGCGGTTTGTTGGCTTTAGTCGGCGGGATGGTCGGATGCCTCCTGGCTTTGCCGATGAACGGCTACGCAACGGGCACTCTGAGTTTCAACACCTTCAGTGAAGTCGTTTTTCAATTCCGCATAACTCCGCAACTCGCGGTCAAGGGCTTGGCATTCGCCTTCACCGTTGGCGTGATTGGCAGCTTTCTGCCTGCGTTGCGCGCCTCAAGGCTGCCTGTGATCGCCTCCCTGAAATCTCTATGAGTAGTGATAAAATCAAAGATCTTCGCATCGACTCCTCGGCCAAGGAGCGCCGCTCCGGCTTCACGTGGGTGATTTATCTGCTCGTGGCCTTGCTGACCGCTGGCGCCATTTATTACGCCTGGCCGCGCAAGGATGATGATGTGCGGGTGGTCGGGCAAAAGGCTGCCGCAAAGGCAACCTCGCCAGCGGCTGCCAAATCCAGCGTCGCTGAAACGCAGGCGAGTGCGCCCAAGGCCGCGCAGGGGGCAACCGAACCGGACGGCATTGCCCTAACGGTCAGCGGCTACATCATTGCGCGTGAGCGCATCGAGTTAAGCCCGCGGTTTATGGGCATGGTGAGTTGGATTGGGGTGAAGAAAGGCGACACGGTGACGAATGGCCAAGTCGTCGTCCTGCTCGATAGCGCTGAATACAAGGCGCGCCTCCGCGAAACTGAAGGCCGTTTAAGCGCTGCCAAAGTGGCCCTCGAACGGGCTCAACTGAACTTTGAGCGTGTTTCGCGGCTGGCCGGAGACAACATTGAGTCCAAGCAGTTGGAGGACGACGCGCGGTTAAACGTCGCAGCCGCGCGCGCAACCATCAGCGAAATAGAGGGGCAACTTGATCTCATTAAGACTTACATTGAATGGACGGTGATACGCGCCCCAATCAACGGTGTTGTGCTGGAAAAACTGGTCGATCCAAATGAACTCGTCACTCCGCAAAGCTTCGGCGGAACCCGCGGCCCAAGCACAGCGCTCATTGCGTTGGCAGACCCAAAAGACCTGCAGGTGGAGTGCGACTTAAACGAAGCGGATGTTGCTCGTGTATTCCTGAACCAAAGCTGCCGTGTTACCCCCGAAGCTTATGGCGACAAGCATTATGAAGGCTTTGTCGCCGAGATTGCGCCCGAGGCCAATCGCCAAAAGGGAACTTTGCAGGTGAAAGTGCAGATCAAAAACCCGGACCGATTTCTTACGCCCGAACTTAGCGCGCGCGTGGACTTCCTCGGCTCACAAGCCCCAAGCACGACAACCGCGCAGAAATGATTGGAGCCTTCGCGATTCTCCCATAACCTTTCAGCAGGTTGAAGAGACAGGGCAAAATCGACATCCCGCGCAAAGCCGTTTACCGGCTGAGCATTTATCTGCGCTGCCTTCAGCGCTTGAAAGCAAACGGGATTCAGACTGTTTCCAGCGAAGCGCTTGCGACGGCCGCCCGCGTCAAATCCACCCAACTGCGCAAAGACCTGACCTATTTCGGGCAGTTTGGAACGCGCGGCCTTGGCTACGAG
>DASPKX010000079.1:0-96735 GCA_035627835.1 Candidatus Methylomirabilota bacterium | reverse complement strand
CACAACGGGAAGATTCTTTGCCCGTTCGTCACTTTTGATCTTCCGGAGCACATCGAGGCCGTGCACGCGAGGAAGGTTTAGGTCGAGCAGAATGAGCCGGTGAGGGGCTGCAGGCTGGTTGGCAAAACGGCCAGTCCCCAGAATGCACTCAAGGGCTTCATCGCCATCCTTGAGTATTTTCACTGGATTGGTTATGCGAGCTTTTTTGAGGATGTTGAGCGTGAGCGCCACATCGTCCGGATTATCCTCCACGAGGAGAATCTCCACTTTTTCGCCGTTGCCCGTTCCCATGGTTTCGTTTTGAACGGCGTAACCATAGTCGCGTGTTTATCATGCGGACAAATCAGGAAATTCCTGATTTTGAAGGACTAACCTGAATTTGATTTCAGGTTGAAGCCAGGAAAACGGTGGCCAAAGTTTTCAATTTCCACCTGCCACCGCGCGGTAAGAAGTCAGCGGCGCGGCGTTAGGCATCCAGTGTCGTTAGACCCTCACGGATGGCGTATTTAGTCAGCTCAGCCACTGTGTACATGTCGAGCTTATCCATGATGTGCTGGCGGTGGGTTTCAACGGTTTTGGCGCTCAAGCCAAGTTCGGCGGCGACTTCCTTGGTGCCTTTCCCTTCGGCCATAAGCTGGAGGACTTCGCGCTCGCGCTCCGTCAGACGTGGGGCCAGAAGGGGCCGGCTTTCAGTCGATGCTGCATATTCGGCAAGATCAAGGCCGGTGATCTTGGGGGCGATGTAGGTTTGATCACGCGAGACGGTGCGAATGACAGTGGCCAATTCTTCAAAAGCCGAATCCTTCAGCATGTAACCAGAAGCGCCGGCACGGAGCATCTCGACAACGAATTGCTTATCCGAGTGCATGGAAAGCGCGATCACCTTCGTGTTCGGATTCCGCGAGCGGATCTGTCGGGTGGCGTCGATGCCATTAAGATCAGGCATGGAAATGTCCATGACGACGACATCCGGCGCATGCTTAGAAGTGAGTTGAACAGCGGAGCGGCCGTTTTCCGCCTCAGCGACGACTTCGATGCCGCTCTCCTTTTTTAGCAGAGAGCTGAGGCCCTCGCGCATCATTTTATGGTCGTCAACTACCAGGATTTTTATGCTCATGGTTTGGCGTCGTCTCCCGAAAGTTTCAGCGGCGCGAGGAGGGTGACGCGCGTGCCGAGGCCAGGCTCAGAGCGAATCTTGACCCTTCCACCAAGGTAGTCAAGGCGCTCGCGGACGCTGAAGAGACCGAAGCCGGACCCATCGCTGCCGCCGGCCATTTTGGCGGGGTCAAAGCCCACGCCATCATCTTCGATAATGATGCGAAGCGCGTCACTCTCGCGGCGGAGCAAAACCTGGGCATGGGTGGCGCGAGCATGCTTCACCACGTTGACGAGCAGCTCGCGGACAGCTTGAAAAAGGACGACGCGAATGTCTTCATCGACAACCTTTGGCAGGCCGTCGTCATGGAAGCGAGTGGCGATTCCGTGCTCGCGTTGGATCTTGCGAGCGAGCCATTCAAGGGCCGCAGGCAGCCCAAGTTCATACAGCACCGGCGGGCTTAACTCGAAAGTGAGAGAGCGGGTGTCGCCGATGGCCTGCTCGATCAGATCGCGAACTTCGTTGATGGCATCGGTCGCGTTGGGGCTTGTTTTGGCCAAGGCGCTGAGCTTGAGCTTGGCGAAGGCCAGAGATTGGCCAATGCGGTCATGGAGATTGGTGGCGATGCGGCGGCGCTCCCGCTCTTCGCTCAAAGATAAATTCGAGGCGAGCGTCTGAAGCTGCTCCTGGTAAGTGAGAAGCTGCTCCTGGGTCTGCTTGCGGTCGTTGATGTTCTCGATCATCGCCACGGTGTAACGCGGCTTGTTTTCAGGATCGCGAATGACAGAGATGGTCATGTGCCCCCAAACCACTTGTTTGCGGCGGGTGAGGTATCGCTTCTCCATTTGCACACTCGATACTTCGCCGCCGAGCAAACGGTGCGTTTGGGCCTCATCCAACCAGCTCTCGTCGTGATCTAAAATCGTGCTTAGGGCGCGGCCGAGAACCTCCCGTTCAGCATACCCGAGCATGCGGCAGAAGGCGTTGTTCACCTTCTGGATCTGGAAGCTGCAATCACTGAGCAGCATTGCGATAGGGCCTTCCTCAAAAAGCTTGCGAAAAGCTTCCTCACTCTCGCGAAGCGCCTTCTCCACCTGGATGTGCTCAGTGATGTCCCTGCTGATGGAGAGCAAGCGGCGTTGATCATCTCCCACGGGAGCGATGATTATGTTCCACCAACGTGGCGTGCCCTTGGTCGTCAGGGCATAAGCGGTGAAACGGGAGACCTGTCCATTGCGCGCGCCAGCCAAGGCTTGCTGGACTGCGGTTTTTTCAGAGCCGTCGAAGTAATCGGTGTAATTGCTTCCGAGAACCTGGGTCGCGGAGGCGAGTTCCATCAACTCGACGCCCCGGGCGTTCATGAAGAGAATGACCCCGTTCTCATCGAGAAACTTCACACAATCATTGCTGCAATCGATGAGCCGTGTGATCACAGCTTCATCCATGGATTGGATGAACTCTATGGCAGCCTGTTCGTGAGTTGGTTTCATCTCGTGTTGCAGCCCTGGGGCAAGCCATCTTACAACGGCCATCAGGGCTGCGCGAGCCGCAAGAGCAAAGGCCACACGTTCGGTTGCAGGCCGGGGGGCGAGCCGCTAAGTTGCGCCTCGACATGGATTCGGAGCAGATACTACAGGGCTTGTTTTTGTACCTGTGCTTTATCCCGGTGCTCACGCTGCATGAGTTTGCGCACGCGTGGACGGCCTGGAAATGCGGGGACCCCACCGCGAAAAATCTTGGACGCGTGACCATAAACCCAATCGCCCACATGGAGTTTTTCGGGACGGTTGTGCTGCCACTGCTAGCGATTTACCTGTCGATCGCCGGTTCGGGCCTGGCCGGGTTTATTATCGGCTGGGGGAAGCCAGTCCCAGTGGATTCATCCAATTTAAGCAATCCCCGGGTGCAGGACACACTTATCGCGATGGCTGGCCCAGGGATTAACTTGATACTGGCAGTGATCCTGATGGCGGGTTTCAAGGTAGGTTCAGTGGTCGGCTCCTCGGTTGCGATGGAGGCTTTTGCCATGTTGGTGATTGTGAACCTCATCCTGGCCTTTTTTAATTTGATGCCCATTCCACCCCTGGACGGCTCGCACCTCGTGAAAAACGCGATAGGCATGAGCAACGTCACATTCTGGAGGCTTTCCCAATTTGGCTTTGTCGTTGTCATTCTGGTTTTGCAGATCCCGGCTGTGCGGAGCGGGTTAAGCGCTGTGGTGCAGGGGACCTTTCGGGGTTTGGGGCGTCTTTACGGTCTAGGCTAAAGCATGAACAAAACTTTTGCAGAGTTGGGTTTCCCTGGCCGGTTGATTGCAGTTGAAGGCATCGATGGTTCCGGGAAATCCACGCAGGTGTACCTGCTTAAGCGGTGGCTGGAATTGGAAGGGGTGAAGGTTTTCTTCAGCGAGTGGAATTCCTCGACGCTCGTGAAAAGCGCGACAAGCCGCGGCAAAAAGAGCGAGCTGCTGACGCCCACCACGTTCAGCCTGATCCACGCAACCGATTTTGCGGATCGTTACGAGCGGCAGCTAGTGCCGCTGCTGCGCGCGGGTTATCTCGTGTTGTGCGATCGCTACATCTTTACCGCGTTT
This sequence comes from Candidatus Methylomirabilota bacterium, assembly GCA_035627835.1. Classification (GTDB taxonomy): domain Bacteria; phylum Verrucomicrobiota; class Verrucomicrobiia; order Limisphaerales; family SXQI01; genus DASPKX01. The sequence continues at coordinate 93,046 of DASPKX010000079.1, read as the reverse complement.
GCGCGCGACTCCGTGCGGGGCTGCCCGATGGATTGGGTGCGCGGGCTTTATAGCTTTGCCGCTTTGCCTGACCTGACGTTTTTCTTTAGAGCCGAGTTGGAGACGTCGCTGAAGCGCATTCTGGATGGGCGTCCGGAGCTTAAGTACTTCGAAGCGGGTATGGACCTCGGGTTGTCGGAAGATCCGAATGAGAGTTTTAAGATTTTCCAAGGCCGTTTGCTGAAGGAGTACGAGGCGATGGCGAAGGAATTTGGATTCCAGGTGATGGACGCGAACAAGCGCATTGAAGAGCAGCAAACCTTGGTGCGGAAGCTGGTGAGCGCCAAGGTGGCGCTCGCGGATTTTGCCAAACAGGAGGTCTGAGATGCCGCGCCCAAGAATTGCGATTAACAAACGGCCCGAGCATGAGACGGTGATTGTGCCGAAGCCGACGCCGAAACGTTTTTACGGCAAAGGCCTGCCGCAGATTGACCTGAAGGAGCTGGCCGGAAAACTGATCGTGGTTGAAGGGGCAGACGGCTCCGGCCGCTCGACCCAGATTAATCGTTGTGTGGAATGGCTCGAGGCGAGCGGGCACGCCACGGTGCAGGTCGGGTTGAAGCGCTCGACCCTGGTGAGCAACGAGCTGGAGCGGGCGCAGGACGGGAACACTTTAAGCCGGACCACGCTGAGCCTATTCTACGCCACCGATTTTGCCGACCAGCTTGAGCATGTGATGATTCCGGCGCTGAAAGCCGGCTTCATGGTGCTGGCGGACCGCTACATTTACACACTGATGGTCCGCGACCTCGTGCGCGGGATGGATGAGGCCTGGGTGAAGAATGTATATAGCATTGCGCTTGTGCCTGACGCGGTTTTTTATCTGAACGTCTCTCCCGAGCAATTGGTGCAGCGGACGTTTGCGAAGAATTACGCGCTCGATTATTGGGAGAGCGGGATGGATTTAGGGCTATCGCGCGACATGTTCGACAGCTTTCTGAAATATCAGGGCATGGTGCAGGAGCAGTTTAAACGCATCCAGGCGACCTACGGCTTTGACATCATCAATGCCGAACGGTCGATCGATGAGATTGCGGCTGAGCTGCGCCAGAAGATCGAAAACATCCTCGCAGCCCCGTAAACTCCAGAGTTTATGCAGCCAGGCAAAACACGCGCTGTCATAGATGTCGGAACCAACTCGATCAAACTCCTGGTGGGAGTGGTCGAGGGAGCAAATGTCACGCCCCTGGTTGAGCAGAGTGAGCAGACGCGCCTTGGCCGCGGGTTCTACACGGATCACATGCTGAGGCCCGATGCGATCGCGGCGACGGCTCAGGCGGTCGCTGGGTTCGCGGAAATCGCGCGGAGCTACGCTCCTGAGAGCGTTCACGTGATCGCGACCAGCGCTGCGCGGGATGCAATTAACAAAGGGGATCTCCTCCTTGCGATTGAGCAGGCTTCAGGTTTGCCCGTGGAAATCATCTCCGGAGAGCAGGAGGCGGCATGGGCGTATTGCGGAGCCACCATGGGGGGGCGCTTCGACAAAGCCCCAGCGCTCGTGGTCGATATCGGAGGAGGAAGCACCGAGCTGAATCTCGGCAACGATGGAAGCCTCCGCTTCAGCAAATCATTTCCACTGGGCACTGTCCGGTTGCTGGAGATGTGCGAGGTGTCTGATCCGCCAACAGCGGAGCAGGAGCAAGGGTGCCAGGCGCGGTTGCGGGAGTTTATACAAGAGAAGGTTCAGCCCCTTTTCGCGGAGAAGCTCGCGGGGTTCCTGAGTTCGAACATTGCTTTTGTGGTCACAGGAGGAACTGCGACGATCCTGGGCAGGGTGCATCTGGGCCTGAAGAGTTATGAGCGCGACCGGCTTGATGGGCTCGAACTGGATGTGAGCACGATCCGCGCCCTCAATCACAGGTTCTGGACGATGTCCCTTGCGGAGAGAAAGGAAATTCCGGGCATGCCTGGCAAAAGGGCTGACGTCATTCTGGGGGGAAGCGCCATCCTGCTCGCGCTCATGGAAATGCTTCAACTCCCGACCGCAATTGTAAGCACGCGCGGATTGCGCTTCGCGGCGCTGCTTGACGGCGGGTGCGCCGCCTTGAAGAATCCAGCGGCTTGAGCGAGGCGCTCGAGCCCGCATGGGACGAGGCAAGGGGGCATTTACTTTAATCGAGCTGCTGGTCGTCGTGGCAATCATCGCGATCCTGGCGAGTTTGCTCCTGCCAACCCTTTCGCGAGCAAAGTCAAAAGCTCACGGCGTCGTCTGCATCAGCAACCTCCGCCAGTGGGGGGTGGCGCTGCATCTCTACGCGACCGACAACGACGACCTGCTCCCTTATGAAGGTTTTCAAAACACGACAGGTTGGTACATCGTCCTGCCGCGCACGATTGGTGTTAAGGACTACGCGCAGATGGCTTGGCGCACGAATGCGTTCGCGCCGCTGGACCGCTCGATCTTCATCTGCCCTTCAAACACTAACCGCAGCAACGGGAACAACCTGTTTCATTACTGCCTAAACAAGCATATCGATGGGACGGGCGAAAATGACGCGCCTCGCAAGCTTGGCTCGGTGCCTCGTCCGTCACAGGTGGTTTACCTTTTTGACAACGGCGGGCGAGCCGCTGTGGCGCAGCAGAATAATGTCCACACCAACCTGCATAACCGTGGCGCGAACTTTCTTTTTGTGGACGGGCATGCGCGCCGGTTTGGGAACCGCGAGTATTGGGATTTCACTGCCCGCAAGGGACGAACGAACAACGCCGACATTGTATGGCAACCATGAACAAAGGCTTAATCACCGGGATCGTATTCGCAACGGCGTCACTGCTTGTGGGGTGCAGCGCGGCCAAGCCGATGCGGATCGAAGTGAGCAGCCCTGCTGCGACCGCATTTCGCGCGAAGTACACTTTCGGCCAGGACACCGGAACCATAGCGACTGAGGCTAAATCTCACGGCGGGGCGTCGCTGGAATTTCCCGCGCAGGATGGATCGGTGGAGGTGTCAAAGGAGCGACCTGCTGAAGAATTGCAAGTTCGAGTGTTTGAGGGAGCAAAGACGGTGGTGGATGTGAAATCGCCGGCGGGCGAAAAGGGATTGCGGGCCAGCAGAACACGCGGGCATTGGTCTACCGAGAAGCTGGATTAAACGAATTTAGAGCAACTCAGCAGGCTCGACGTGGTGTTCACCGCGCGCCAAGGCCTCGAGCCAGTCGCACGCAGCGGGCAAAATCCGGGACCAATGAAATAGCTTCGCACGTTGCCAGGCATTGATGCGGTAGGTTTGGTACAGGTCCGGTTTTGCCAGGAGACGCGCGATTCCGTCCGCCAGCGACTTCGGTGTTTCAGCCGCGCTTACCCAGCCGGTGCGTTGGTGGAGAGTCGATTCACGCAAGCCAGCCACGGGATAAACAACGGCGGGCGTGCCCATCGCGTTTGCTTCGATCACGTTAAGGCCCCAGCCCTCCCGTTGCGAAGTATGGATTAGGAAGTGCGCGTCGCGGAGCAGCGCATCCTTCGTCTCCTCGGGCAATCGACCGCGGAAATGAACGCAGTCCTGTAGTTGCAATTGTTGCACGAGCGAACGAAGTGACGGCTCCTCTTCGCCTCCACCAACGATGTCCAACTGGGCTGCAATCCCCCGGGTTCGCAGCACGTTTGCGAGCTTCACTGCTTCACCAATGCGCTTGTTGGGAGCGAGGCGGGAAACGACAGCCAGGCGAACGGGCTGCGTGAGGTTCTTCGCGGGGAGTTCAGGAAGAGCAACCGTGTCCACACCGTAGCGCACGATGCTCACATGCCGTACGCCGTGGCGCTTCAAGTCGTCGCGCGTGGATTCGCAGGCGGTCCAGAAACGTGCGTTTCGATAAAGCCAGTGTGTCCAGCGTTCCTGCGTTCGGCCGATCCATGAGAGCGGCCATGGATAAAACGCATTCCAGATTGGGCCAAGGACTTCGTGGATGTAGGAGACGTGACTGGTTCCGCACCACCAGGGAGTGAACCAAGGAATGCCATGGTGCTGGTCCATGACGAGGTCGAACCTGGGCTGTGTTTTATACCATGAGCGCGCCGCGAAAATGGAACTGCCCATCCGGCCGCCGCGCACGATTTGCACACCATGAATGACTTCCGCACGGGTGCAGCCAGGAAAAGCGTTCGCAAACCAGAACACCTCATGGCCGCGTTGCGCGAGCGCGGAGAGGTATCCAAGGGTGACCCGTTCAGCGCCGCCGGAGAGCGGATTGCGCGGGTCGCGCCAATTGAGCATCAGAAAACGCATGGATCCGGCAAGCCGGGCGGGGGAAAAGTACAAAAGCGGAACTCAATTGCCACTGATTATTTCGGATTGCATAGTGCTGCGGCAGAGACGCGCGCATGATCATCCACAAACTCATCGCCCAGCACCTGAAGAAGCAGGATGACCTGGAATTTTACCAGATGCAGGCGGTCGATGCGATTCGATGGATCGCGCAGTCCGGTGTGCCGCTCGGGGCGGGGGTTCATGCGCTGGATCTCGGCTGCGGCCATGGGGTTTTCGGGGCGGAGTTGCTCAAGCGCGGGTGCTCTGTGACTTTTTCCGACTTTGATAATTATCTGGCGCCGACGCTGAGGACACACGCCTTTCGCAAGTTCGACATTGATCGGGAAGACCCCAAAACATTGGGTGAATACGACCTGGTGATCTGCTCGAACGTTTATGAGCATCTGTCGAAGCCGAAGCAATTTCTGGAAGCCGCTGCGCATTTCTTGAAACCCGGCGGGGTCCTGTTCCTGAGTTGGACCAACTGGCTCTCGCCCTGGGGCGGCCACGAATTTTCGCCGTTCCATTACTTTGGCCCGACGCTGGGGCCCAAGCTGTACGATCGCGTGATGAAGAAGCAACGGAAGCACACACCCCACGAGAATCTTTTCCCAACTTACATTGGCGAGACGCTGAAGATCATCGAAGCGCAACCAGAGTTGCTGGTCCGGAAGATCGCGCCTCGTTATTACACGGAGTTCGGGTTTATAACCCGCATCCCTGTCGTGCGGGAGTTTATCACCTGGAACTGCGCGCTGCTCATCGAGCGGCGAAAGCGGGCGTGACAATCCGCCCTGAAGGCGGTCTTAATGGTTTATCATGCGATGGATTGCGTTAGCAGCCCTTCTGCTGGTGGTTGCGGTCTATTTCGCCCGCTCCCGCCAGCAACCGCTCGTGAGCACAGGCCCCGTCGCCCCGGCTCCGGTTGCTGTGGGCTCGTCTATTAGAAATGCGGCGCCCCATCCGAGCGCCGAACAAGCTGGAACGCGAATCGCCAGGGTCCTTACCGCTGAGTTCCCAGACCACAGCCACAAGCTCAGCACCGCTGAACTTGGAGATTTCCTGAATGTCAGCAAACACAGCGCGGCGAGTCTCGCTGCTGCTTTCGACATGACGCAGGACAAGGAGTTCCTGGAAATGGCCGCGCGAATGCACCCGGATGATCCCCTTATCCAAGCGAAGGTGCTGATGCACAACATCCTGCCGGAGGAGCGGGAGAAGTGGACGAAAGCTCTCAAACAAAGCGATCCGAACAACTCATTGCCTTACCTGCTAGCTGCCAGTGATCTCGTTGCCAAAGGCGACTTGAACGCTGCACTGGCTGAAATCAAGCAAGGGGGCTCGAAACAACTGAACGATTACGCGCGTGCGACGTCCCTGAGCCTGGAAGAGGCGTACCTCCATGCGGGGCGTAATCCTGCTGAAGCCAAGGCGTACGGCAGCTCGGATGTGCTGCTGCCGCATCTGGCTATCATAAAAGGGGCGGCCTCTGAACTCGCCCAGGAAGCCAGCCGGCAAATGACGGCCGGCAACACTGCTGAGAGCGCTCGACTGCTCCAGGGAGTCTGGACTGTGGGAAATCAATTCAGAGACGCGAGTGCGCAAGGTTATCTCCTCACGGATCTGGTTGGCATCGCCGTCGAGAACATGGCGTTAAGCCGCTGGCCTGAGGGTGTTTCGGGTCCGTTTGGAGATCCGAAGCAAGTAGCTGCGGAGAATCACCAACGGCGCACTGAAAGCAGAGAACTAACCACTCTCGTCGGCGCCTGGATGAACAGCGCTCCAGCGGATAACGAGGTGATTGCTTATTACGATCGGCTGCGCCTCTTCGGCGAGCGAGACGCGATGAATTGGCTCAAGGCGCGTCGGCCGGATTTGAGCAACGCAGAATAGCTGGATTCAGGCGCCCTTGCGCTTAAAGAACTCGTCCGCGCTCGAAACATTCAGCATTGCGAGATCAAGCCCTTCGCCAGGCGCCCGGTCGCGGGCAGTGAGCAATTGGCGAGCGAGCGCCTGGCTCGCAGGCCCAACGTAATATTTCACCAGGCCCACGTTCACATCCGCGCCGAAGACAATAATGAGAACCGTGTTCTCGTCCACGCTCTGCACGAGCAGGTTATATTTCTGCCCCTGCTGGTAAATGCTGTTGAATTGCGGCTCCTCAAGCATTCCTGCGATCGCTTGAGTCGCGTTGAAGGTGTTCGAAGCCAACGCTGACAGAGTGGTCACATCGACCCCTTCGCATTCCCCCTGCGCTGCCAATCTAAACCCAGCCTTGTCCGCGAGCACGACCAGCTTCAATTCGCCGCGCACAAGCAATTCGCGCAGCACGGAATCCATTTGCTGAATGTCTTCCTCGATCAACTGGGGGAGGGCAGTCATAACGCCTTTCTGGCTATGCGACCTTCGCGCTTTGCGATTGGTTGATGAATTTGTGCAGCAGCATGCGAGTGATCATGTTCAAGGTTTCGAACACACCTTCGCACTTGTGGGCCGAAGCTTCGAATGATGGAACCTGAACGTCGCGGTTATTAAGCAGGAACTCCATATACTCCACTGGGGCGACGTTTGGTAGATCGCGTTTGTTGTATTGGAGCACGTACGGGATGTCCGCGAGGTTGAGCTTGTTGGTGCGGAGGTTTTCCTCCATGTTGGCGAAGCTCTCCACGTTTTCCTGCATCTTGTCGTACTGCGAATCGGCGACGAACACGATGCCATCGACCCCGCGGAGCACGAGTTGGCGCGTGGTGTTGTAAATAACCTGGCCTGGCACTGTGTAGAGCTGGAACTTCGTTTTAAAACCTTTAATCGCCATCGCTTCGATGGGAAGGAAATCGAAGAAGAGGGTGCGGTCCGAGGATGTGGCGAGGGAGACCATTTTGCCCTTCTCGCCAGCGGCTTGAACATTCTCGTGCACCTTGACGAGGTTGGTTGTTTTCCCGCAAAGCGCTGGGCCGTAATAAACGATTTTGACCTGAAGCTCTTTGGTCGCCTGATTGATGATAGCCATGGTTCCGGATTATTTGCGCGCCAGTTCTCTGGCAATGACATTCAAGGAATCGACAGGAAATGGAAGCCCTCTTTTCCCAAACGCGACGAGCGTTTGCGCGCCTGCGGGAGCTGCGTAAATGATGGTTTGCGCGAGGGTGATGGTCACCTCGGCCGCGTCCCGAATGCTCAGTTCTTTAGCCATCTGCTGTGCGCGCGTTAACAAGCTGGGCACGAAGGCTGCCACCGCTTCGGCGCGGAGTTCCGGTGGAAGTTGGGAGCTGACCACAAGGCCATCCGCTGTAGCAATAAGAGCGCCTTGCACACCTGCGAGAGCGGCGGTTGCCTTGACGATCTCTTGTGGCGTCCACTCGACCTTCTCCGGTGTGCCAAACAATTTACCGAGTTCCGAAGTCGGCGCCGGGGCTGCGGGCGTGGCCAGCGGTTGTGCTACGGCGGCCTCTTCTGCGGGGCTGGATGTGGCGGACTTGAAGAGGTCTGGAATGGAGTCGGGGATTGCAACGGTCCTGCGGGTCGTTTTCGGCAGGTTCCTGACGAAGAGCGGCGCCAAGACTGGCAGAGGGAGCATCAGCGGGGTGTCGTCGAACACTGAAGCTGCTGCGGAGCCGATGTTCGGTTGAATCCACGGCTGGATTTCACCCCAGGTGAACATGGCTCGGCCCTGGCGCAACGCTTCCGTGAGCTGTGGCATGGGGATCTCCAACGCCGCTTCAGGGAAGGTGATAAACACGCGCTGCACGTCCTCGCCCCAGTCATCCCACACTTTTGAAACATCCACCCGGATGCAATCCGAGCGTGTTGCAGGCTCGCGCGCGGGCAGGGATGCAGCAGCCGTCTTGGGCTCTGGCGCCAATGCGGCAGGGGCCGCTGAGGGAAGTGGTTGCGCCGGTTTGGGCGCGCTCGCCGGCAGAACACCGACACCCGTGCTGCCCGGCAACTTGGCTGGGGCAGGAGCAGGGGTGACGGGAGCGGGCGGCTTGATAAAGGCACCGGGTGGCGGCGTTGGCGGCGTCGGCGGTTTTTCGCTGCTCGGAGCAGGTGGCGGTGTGAAAGCAATTGGCGTAGTCGCCACCGGAGTTGGGGCCGGTGCGGACGGAGGCTCCTGCGTAATTTGGGCTTTTGATGTAAAAAGCCCCTGCACTTCCTCAGGCACTTCGATTCTTTTTGCAGCCGCATTGCGTTGCAGCGCCTCCTTGGGAAGCTTCGGCAGGATCAAGCCTAGAGGGAGAGAAATCTTCGTAGAAAGCTGCGGATGGGCAGCGTTGATGTTCGCCCCCCATTCGACGAGATCACCAAGAGAGACTTGCACCTGGCCCTGGGCGAGTTGTGGCTTGATGGCAGCTATCGGAATCTGGAGGGTGCCAGAGTCCGGGATAGCAGCTTTAAGTTCCGCCGGAGCGGCTGCAGCCACTGCGGCCGCGTCAACCGAAATGCTCGGACCTGGATCAACGACCTTCTTCGCCGGAAGTGCAGGAGGAGGTTCTGACTTCGGGATCTGAACGGCCGCAGGAGCCGCCACCGGAGCAGCCGGGGCGGGTGGTGGCACAGGTGCAGGGTCTGCTTTGGGCTGAGGGAGGATTTGCCCTTTGCCGCCGAAGATCGGGCGGACCTCATCGGGCACGGCAACTTTCTGAGCATCAGTCCGCCGTTGAAAAATTGTTGCTGGCAGCTTTGGGAGAATCGCCTTGAGCGGAAGCGACACTGGCCGTTCGTTCAGCGCCCCATCGGAGCTGAAGGTTCCAGGTGGGCTCCAGGAAGCCAGTTCGCCAAATGTAATCTTAACGGAGCCCGAAGCGAGTTGCGCTTGCACCACTGAGAGCGGCGTGGCGAGTTGTGCTCCAGACCCAGGCGCCTTCCGGACCAGCGATTTCAGCTCAGGAGCAAGTCCTTCGATAACATCACGAAGCGGAATTTCGACGGTGGGCCCGGCAGGTTTGGGAGCGACTGCTGGCGCTGGCTGCGCGGCTAAAGCTGCCGCGCTTGGGGCGCTTGGGGCGGAAGGAGGCGGTGGCGGTGGAGCAGCGGCTGGAACGGGCTTGGGCTGCGGGGTTGCGGGTGGCTCCGCCGGTTTCTTCTTAAAAAATCCGAACATGGTTTAACATGCGCCGCCGTCCTGAATCGCCCGCGATACTTGCAGCGTGGTTGGCGCGCGTCGATAAAGAAACACCTCGCGAATATTGTAACTTGCCGCGCGCTTGCCGGGTCTAATGAGGAGAACGCGAGTTCTGCCTTATGAGAAAGGTGCTTATAATAACGGTGATGGTCGCAGTGACGCTGGCTGGAATGGCAGGTGCGCTGCTGGTTCGCGCGAAAGCCCAGGCAAGTTTGAAGCTAGAGGCCTCCGCCACCTTCGTTTCGTTCTCAGAAGTTGAGAATGCCAAAACAGTTCTTCAAACCTTGGCCGATCAATTCATCCTTGAAATTCGCCAGGCCCGCGCCTCCGACTATTTGGTGAGAGTGGCGCAAAACCAAAGCGCCCCAGCGGCCGAGTTCAAGAAAACCGCCGCCCGCCTGCTGGGCGCCCTCGAAGAGTTCCGCGGAACGCAGCAGGAGAGCGCCCTGACTCGCGAGTTGCTGACGTTGCTTCATTCTGGCCGTGAGCTGGGCAGTTGGATGGACCTTATATCTAGGGTTTGTTTACCGGCATCCCACCGACGAATTGGTCGTCCGCGCCGGCCACGATGCTGTCGAGGTGGCCGCCAAAGTTGGCCGCAGGGAGGAGTTGATTCGCGCTCTTATTCACGTTGTCCGAATTCCTCTGACCTTCGACACCAAGCCGGAAGTGCAGACGCTTCTGACCGTCAACGGGGTGGACGGTTCTCGCGCGCGATTTGCGCGAGCCAACACGAGGGGGTCACTCCCATGCCTGCGGATATGCAGCTCTAATCCATGCTTCGCATCTTTCCATCGAAGCGCTTCCTCGCCGCCAGCGCCCTGGCACTGCTCTTGATCAGCTGCGGATTGCGCACACGCTACAGCATGGCCTTAACGTGGGGCGAGAGCATGAGCCCCACGCTGCAGCATTGCGACCTGCTGATCGTAGACACATGGAGTTACAAGCACGAGGAACCCATGCGGGGTGACGTGGTGATCGCTCGCGCGCGAGGGGACGTGCTCGTGAAACGAATCGTGGGTCTGCCTGGCGAAAGCATTGAGGTCCGCGCAGGGGCTGTGTTCATCAATGACGCCCGATTGTTCGAAGATTACGCGAGTGACGGAAATCTGCTCGCCATCTCAAAAGGCACCCTCCGCGGGAAGTATGCTTTAGTTGGAGACAATCGTTCCCTGCCTGTTGAGCAGTTGGTGCATGCGGTCGCCGCGAAAGAGGAAATTGTCGGCAAAGTAAAGCTGTCACTCCGGCTCGTTCCGCGGCGGCTCCTCCAGAGTTTCCAAACGTCTTGAGCGTTTTTCCGGCGGGCTCACCAAGGCAACGAATTCGCCTTTTGGTTGGCGATCTTTAAAGCGTTCCAGTAACTCCGCAGCGGACCCGCGGAGATATTCCTCAAACTTTTTAGTTAACTCCCGCGCAAGCACCACCTGCCGGTTCGGCAGAATCTCCTTCAACTCCTCCAGCAGCTTCACCACGCGATAAGGAGACTCGTAAAAAACCAACGTGGCATCGAGAGAGGAGAGCCGGGTTAACTCACGTTTTCGCTCGGACGTTTTGTGCCCGAGAAAACCAACGAAATGAAACTCAGCCGTGGGCAACCCGCTCGCTGTGAGCGCCCCCACAAACGCGCAAGGGCCGGGGACAGCCTCCACCCGGCAACCGGCCTCCAGCGCCGCTCGCACCACGCGCTCACCAGGATCGCTGATGCCAGGAGTGCCCGCATCGGTCACCAGCACAACCTTCTGGCCGCCGCGCAAGCGTTCGATGATCTCCTCGCTGCGTCGTGCCTCGTTGAACTTGAAGTAACTAATGAGCGGCCGGCTTATATCGAAATGCCGCAGCAAATTGCCTGTGTGCCGTGTGTCCTCGGCCGCGATCACGTCGCATTCTTTGAGTGTGCGAAGAGCGCGCAAGGTGATGTCCTCCAGGTTGCCAATCGGAGTCGCCACTAGATAGAGCGTTCCTGGTGTGAGGGGTGGGAGTGCGTCCGGCATAACTACTTTGTTGGTGTTAGAGGCATGCGCTCACGGAAGCATTCTCAAATGGCCCGTCAGCGCTGGCGCGCTGAGGCTATGCGGGGCAAACAGCGTGAATAAACAAAAGACGCCCACTGTCCAAAAAGCTCTTTGGGGCCAAAGCATGCGAGCTTTATAAAGCAACGGGGTACGGCGGTAAATGGTTGAACCCGAGACAGGTTCAATGGGGCATGTCCCGTTCACAGACTGGCGATTGAGATTGCCTCCCCGCCCTTCACGAACCTTGGGCAGAAGCGTCCCGGAAACGGACAAAGCAGCCCGCTGTTCAGTAAAGTTTTTAAAGCTGGCGCCCAGCGGCATACCCGTTGCTATATCCGGCCCCCGTGGTAACGACACCCTCACCCAAGTCGTTCTGGCCGCCCATGAGCCAGAAGCCCTCTGAGCAGGCGCCGCAGTTTTCTGCGCGTGTAAGCTCTGCCTTTAAATTGATCTGTGGAGATTACGTTTTCGTCCGCCTCTTTGCGTTCGCGGCGCTGCTGGGATCTGTGCTCAGCTTCGCTCAAAGCATCAAGATGGATGACAGCAATCCGTTGGCGATGCCTCCAGTTGGTGGATATCAACTGCGCGTTCTCACCCCAACGCTCCTGGAGTTGACGCTAATTAACACAAAGGACCGCGCTCCGGCTCCGTTTCCTAGTTGGAATTTCGTCAATAACAACACTTTGGCGCTTCCTGCTGCCACTGAGTTCGCGGTGACTGTCAATGGCCAGGCCGCAAGCGTCAAAAGCCTCGGCTTCAAACGTCGTCCGCTCTACGCACCTCTGAAAGTGCGCGATTTGCGTGTGGCAAATCATCTTTACGTTGAGCTGAATAGTTCCATTCCTGACGGCGCTGCTGTAGAGGTGAAAAATCCAAGCGGCAATGTCTGGGGCGGCACCGCGCAATATACCGCCGCCGCTGATCCGCTCCGCTTTAACCCGGCGATTCATGTGAATGAAGTCGGTTATGCGCCGAACTGGCCCAAAAAGGCGATGGTCGGTTATTACCTGGGCAGCCTCGGTGAATTGACAACCCCGGCGACGACTTTCTCCCTCGTTCGCGCCAGCGACGGTGTTCAGGTTTTCAGCGGCCCTCTGACCTCTCGCCTCGATGTCGGCTACACCTATAACCCGAAGCCCTATCAAAAGGTGCTGCAGGCGGACTTCAGCGCCTTCACCACCTCTGGTGAGTATCGCTTAAAGGTTCCGGGGATGGGCGCTTCGTTCGCGTTCCTGATCGATGAAGGTGTCCCTGCCCAATTTGCGCGGGCTTACGCGCTCGGCCTCTACCATCAACGTTGCGGGGGCAAACTGGAGTTCCCATTCACCCGCCACACACACGAGAATTGCCATCATGCGCCAGCGGAAATCCTGACGATGGCGAACACGACCCAGCAGGGTTTCATCGCGGGCGTGAGCGCGGACTTTGCCAATGAGCCTCGCCACACCGCGCCTCAGTTGAAGGACGTGAATTCCAGCCTCTATCCTTTCGTGAACAGCGGCACGGTCAACGTCACGCTTGGCCACCATGACGCGGGTGACTATTCCAAATACACCATCAATAGCGCGGGACTCGTTCATTCGCTGGTCTTCGCTGCTGATTCGTTCGCAGGTGTCGCCGCGTTGGACAACCTCGGTCTGCCAGAGAGCGGGGATGGCAAAAGCGACATCCTGCAGGAAGCCAAGTGGGAAGCTGATTTCCTCGCTAAGATGCAGGACGCCGATGGCGGCTTCTACTTCCTGGTTTATCCCAAGAACCGTAAATACGAAGACGACGTGACGCCAGACAAGGGCGACGCTCAAGTCGTTTGGCCGAAGACCACCGCTGTCACGGCTGCCGCTGTGGCGGCTCTGGCGGAAGCTGGCTCCTCTCCCACTTTCAAACGCCAATTTCCTGTCGAAGCTGCAGCTTATCTGGCCAAGGCGCAACTAGGATGGGCCTTCCTCGAAGCTGCGATTGCCAAGCATGGCAAGGATGGCTCTTACCAGAAGCTGACCCATTACGGGCATGAGTTCATGCACGACGATGAGTTGGCCTGGGCCGCAGCCGCCATGTATGCCGCCACCGGCAATCCTCTGTATCACCTGAAGCTGAAGGAATGGTTTCCGAACCCGAACGATCCGAACACCCGCCGCTGGAGTTGGTGGAAGCTCTTCGAAGGTTACGGCAATGCGGTCCGCACGTATGCCTTCGCAGCACGCAGCGGTCGTTTGCTGCCAGCGCAGCTGGATGCTGCCTACCTGCTCAAATGCGAAACCGAAATTATCGGCGCGGCTGAAGACCATGTTCGCTTCTCGCAACAAACTGCTTACGGGACCAGCTTCCCTGACCTGAACAAAGCGTATCGCACTGCTGGCTGGTACTTCAGCAGCGAGCGCGCGTTTGATGTCACAGTCGCCTACCAACTGACACCTCGCGCTGACTTCAAGGAGACTGTGGTCGCCAATGCAAGCTACGAAGCGGGAAATAATCCGCTGAACATGAGCTTCGTCACTGGCCTGGGGTGGAAGCGCCAGCGCGACATTGTTCATCAGCAAGCGCAGACGGATAGACAGATCCTCCCGCCGACGGGCATTCCTCTCGGCAACATTCAAGCTGGGTTCACCTATACCTACCATTACGGCACTGAACTCAGCAGCATGACGTTCCCGCCGGATGGCACGATTTATCCGTACTACGATCGTTGGGCAGACACGTTTAACACCACGACGGAGTTCGTGATCATGGATTCAGCTCGCAGCCTCGCGAACCTGGCGTTCTGGATGGCGGAGTCGCCCGTGAAAACACAGGCTTGGCGCGCAGCCACCGCGACGATCACCGGCCTGCCGACGCAGATCGCGGCGGAGAAAACAGTCACCGCAATGTTGAGCGTTCCCGGGCTGGACACTTCCAAAGCCCAGGTGGTTTGGGAAGCGCGCGACCAGGAGCCGTTCGTGGGCCAAGCCTTCACGTTCTCGCCAAAATTCCCTGGTGATCAATGGGTGGAGGTTGAAGCGACGTTGCCAGATGGCCGTCGTGTGTTCGCTAAGACAAACTTTATTGCCACCACTTCGGAGAGTATTCCCCCCAATAAGTATAAATCTGCCATTTCGCCAATCACTGCTGATATGGTGGCGGCTTATCGCTTTGACGCTGATTTGAGCGACGCCACGGGTCTCGCGCCCGCAATGACAACGATCGGTGCAGCCACGCGCGATATCAGCAACCTGGGCTGGATGACGAATCGGACGGGTGGCGCGCTTCGCGTTCTCGCTGTGGACGACGCTGCAACGGTGACGCTCCCAGCCAGCTCCTTCACCGGCTCTTCGGCCATGACCATCGAGGCGATGATCTACATCAACGAATACAAAGCGTGGAACGTTGCGGCGGTGCCGCTCATTTCGTTGTCCGCTGGCTGGACTTCACAATTGGAACTGCGTGAGGACATGTATGCGGGCTCATTTGTTCGCGGCGGCTCCGTCTTCTCAGTTGCTGGCACAACACTGAACAACGCGCTTACGACGAAAACCTGGCATCACATCAGCATCTCTGTGGAGCCTGCGGGTTACATTCTTAAGATCAATGGGCAGGTGATTGCGACGGCCCCATCGAACGAGCTGTCGAATTGGGGATCAAATCCCGCTGTGCTCGAATTGGGCAACTTCGATGGATGGGTTGACGAAGTGATTGTTCGGAACAACCGCACGGCCCCAGCTAACAAGGCTCCAACAGTGGCTCTGACAAGCCCGACGGCCGGAGCAACATTCTCAGCGGGAACCATCATCAACTTAGCCGCCAACGCTGCGGACGCAGATGGTTCTGTGGCCAAGGTCGAGTTCTATCGCGGTTCCACAAAGGTCGGCGAAGACACAGCCGCGCCTTACGAGCTGGCGCAAAGCGCGCTCGCCGCAGGCACACACACCTTCACCGCCCGTGCCGTTGATGAGGACGGCGCAGTGGGCGCATCGACCGCGGTGAGTGTGACGGTTCTCGCTGGCAATATGGTGAGCCCGCCCACGTTCTCACAACCGGGCGGCAGCTTTAGCACATCCGTCACTGTGGCGCTTTCAACCGCCACCACTGGCGCCACGATCCGTTACACGTTGGATGGAACAACGCCCACCGAAACGTCTGCAGCATATTCTGCCGCTTTGACTCTCACTCAAACAACAACAGTGAAAGCGCAAGCATTCAAGAGCGGCATGACTGCCAGCTCCGTGGCCACGGCGACCTTCGTCAAGGGCGTGGCTGGCTCCGCGACCGCCACCTTTGTTCGAGCCGACACGACTACGCTTGGCGCCTGGCCGTTCGTGTATGGCGCTGATGGTTTCCGGGTGCTTGGTGACACGGGGCAAAATCCTTCCTACGTTCAGCCAACGCTCGCCGGTGGCTCCGAGTATACCTGGAGCGACGGCACGACGGATCCTCGCGCCTTGCTCCGCGCCAACGAAACTGAAGGGGTGGTGCGCACATATTACAGCCCAACGTCGTTCACTGTGAGCCTGCCGCTTACGGATTCGACGAAGCGCCGCGTTTCATTCTACTGCCTGGATTGGGATCGCCAGAACCGGATCCAAACGGTGGAGGCCGTCGACGCGGCGAGCGGGGCAGTCCTCGCAACCCAAACCGTCTCGAACTTCGAGAACGGCAAATACCTCGTTTGGGATGTGAGCGGCAACGTGACATTCCGCTTCACCAAGGTGAGCGGGCCTAACGCGCTCTTGATGGGCTGGTTTTTCGATGCCGCTCCTCGCCAGGCGAAGGTGAAGCCACGCGGTTTCGTCAACGGCTTGTTCCAACTGGAAGTCACCGGCATCACCGGCCAAACCTACACGATCCAAGCCTCCACTGACCTGAAGACTTGGACCACCGTCACGAGCGTGATTGCCGGCGAAAGCGCCAGCATCGTCACGGATCCAGGCGCAGGCCAGGGCAAGAGCCGCTTCTATCGCCTGGTCCAGTAAACGCCTTCTTTCGTTCGCGAACCGCCCACCCTCTCCGGTGGGCGGTTTTCTCTTTAGCTGAGTCAGCGTGATAAACTGCTTTGACGGAGGTCTAAACCGGGTATTATCACACCTATGCAGGGAATGGCGCCAGGTGGCCACGCGGGCCGAAACGTTCTTCTGATCCTCAGCTTGCTTCTGAGTTTCACCTCGCGCTCTGCTGAGCCTGCCCTGACCGCGCAGCAAACCACCTTCTTCGAGCAAAAGATTCGCCCGACGCTGGCAAAGCATTGCTACGAATGCCACAGCGAGGAGGCCGGCAAACGAAAGGGGGGCCTCGTCCTGGACAGCAAGGAGGGCCTTCTCAGAGGCGGGGATTCTGGTCCTGCCATCGTTTCAGGCGATCCCGCGAAAAGCAGGCTTATCCATGCGGTGAAGCACGCAACGGACGACCTGCAGATGCCGCCGGAGGGGAAGCTTTCAGCCGAGGAGATTAGCGCGCTTGAACAATGGATTCAGCAAGGCGCTCCCGATCCCCGGAGCAGCGTGGCCAAAGGGGAGTACCGCAAAGGCACTGCGGACCACTGGGCGTTCAAAGAGCTGAAACGCCCGGCCGCCCCGAAGGTGAAGAATAAGAAATGGGCCACCTCTGCCATTGACCAATTCATTCTATCCAGCCTTGAAGAGCGAAAGCTTGAGCCTTCCAAGCGAGCAGACAAGGCGACATTGCTGCGCCGGGTCACCTTTGACCTCACAGGCCTTCCACCCAGCCCGGCGGATCTGGATGCGTTCCTGAGCGATAATTCGGAAGGAGCGTTCGCGAAAGTTGTCGATCGACTGCTGGAGTCGCCGCGCTTCGGCGAGCGCTGGGGGCGCCATTGGTTGGATGTCGCGCGTTACGCCGATTCCAACGGGCTTGAAGCTAATGTCCCTTACACGAACGCCTGGCGATATCGGGACTACGTGATTTCAAGCTTCAACCAGGACAAGCCGTTTAACCGTTTTCTCGTTGAGCAAATTGCAGGGGATCTTTTGCCTGCTGCGAATGATCCGGAATACTACACGAACCTGATCGCGACAGGCTTTCTGATGCTTGGGCCCAAGCCTGCGGCGCAGGACCGGGAGAAGCTCGCGCTGGATGTCGCCGATGAGCAAATCGATGTCACGACGAAAGCCTTTCTCGGCCTGACGGTCAGTTGCGCCCGATGCCACGACCACAAATTCGATCCCATCCCCACGCGGGACTATTATGCGCTTGCGGGCATATTCCTCAGCACTCGGACTTTAGGCGACGGAGCCAACGGCCCGCTGGCGGCAAATCAGCGTCCCATTGCCGAGCGCGCTATTGCCGAAAAATACGAGGCCCATCAAAGACTCATCGCGCAGGAAAGGGAGCGGCTGCAGCAATTGCGCGACGCACGGCGGAACCTGCCCGGTGGCATCGATTCGAAGAAGTTGGCCGGTGTGACGGTGGATAACAAAGCTGCCGAACTCACCGGCCCATGGAAAGTGTCCAACTACTCCACAAATTTTGTGGACCAGGACTATCTGCATGATGGGGACTCAAACAAAGGAAAGCTCAGCGCGAAGTTCGTGCCGGACCTTCCTTCGCCCGGCTTCTATGAGGTGCGCATTGCCTACACGCCCCGGCTGAATCGCGCCACAAACGTTCCCATCACCATTCAGACAGTCAAAGGGCCAGTGGTCATGAAGCTGAACCAGCGGATCGAGCCCAAATACAACAAAGCCTTCATCGCCATTGGTGATTATGAATTTCCGGCCGGAACCAATGGCTCCGTGACAATATCGAACGAAGGCACGAAAGGGTTCGTGGTCGCGGACGCCGTTCAATTCGTGCCTGTTTACGAGAACATGATGGCGGGCGGGATGATGGCCGCCGATGCAAACATGATGGCCGGCCCGAACTTCAACGCTGCGTTCGGCCAATTTTCACCCGAAGAAGTCGCAGCCGCAAAGCGCATCCGTGATCTGGAGGTGGAAATGCCGCCAGCTTTGCCCGTCACGATGGCGCCGAGCGAAGGCCTGATCACCAACGCTGCCATTCGCATTCGGGGCGAGGTGCAGCGCGTGGGCGAGGTGGTGCCTCGCGGCGTGATCAAAGTGTTGGAAAAGCCCGAGCTGCCGATCCCGCAATTTGACAACGAAACGAGCGGGCGGCGCCAGTTGGCAGAATGGATGGCGCACCCGCGCAACCCTCTCACCGCCCGCGTTTATGCAAATCGCGTCTGGTCAAAGCTGATGGGTCGCGGCCTCGTGGACACAGTTGATAACTTTGGTTTTGTTGGAGAACCGCCGACGCATCCCGAGTTGCTGGACGAGTTGTCCACGCAACTGATCGAGAGTGGTTGGTCAACCAAGAAGCTGATTCGGCAAATCGTCTTGAGCGCAGCCTACCAGCAAAGCAGCGAGAGCGACCCTCGTTTTTACACGAAAGATCCTGACAACAAATTTTACTGGCGCGCCCACCGCAAGCGGCTCGAAGCGGAGGCCGTTCGCGACGCCATTCTGATGGTGGCCCAGCGTTTGAAACTCGAGCCAATGGGTGGGCCCGCGTCTGAAGCCCTCAATTTCAACGCGCTCAATCCTGATCTGCCGGAAACGGCTTTCGACAACGCCCGTCGCAGCGTGTACCTGCCGGTCGTGCGAAACAATATTCCCGATTTCTTCCAAGTGCTCGATTTCCCGGACCCGCACATTGTGAATGGAAAGAGACATGTGACCGTGGCAGCGCCTCAAGCGCTGTTCTTCATGAACAGCCCCTTCATTTTGAATCAAGCGCGAGAGTGGGGTCGCGCGCTTGCGGAAGCCAAGCTCGCGGGTGTCGATTTGGCTAGGACCGCGTACCGAGCGGCTTACGGCCGCAATGCGAGCGACGGAGAAGCACAGCGTGCGGCGCAGTTCATCGCGCAGCAGGAACAACATTTCACGAAAGCAGGAGAGCGGGAAGGAAAGAGCAAGGCGGTTCAGGCTTTCTGCCAAGCCATCTTTGCCTCTTCGGAATTCCGCATGATCAACTAGCGTATGAACACTTTTAACTACACGACGAGCCGCAGGCGCATGTTGAAGATGGCCGGGTGCGGCTTTGGTTATCTTGCGCTCAGCTCGTTGCTATCGAATCTGGGCAACGTGGTTGCAGCGCAATCACCCCTTGCCGCCAAGACCCCCCCGCTCGCGGCTAAAGCCAAACGAATCATATTCCTGTTCATGCACGGCGGGCCGTCGCATGTGGACACATTTGATCACCGTCCTCTCCTCGCGCGCGACGCCGGCAAGCCGCTCCCGAAGTCTCTGGTTGTTGGCAGCAGCGATCCAAACGGGAAGCTGATGCCGTCACCATTCGAGTTCAAAAAGCATGGGCAGGGCGGTGTTGAAATTTCTGAGATTTGGCCGGAACTCGCCACGTGCGCTGATGACCTTTGCGTCGTCCGGAGCATGCACACCAACGGCCAGGACCACGGCCAGGCGGTGCTCAAACTGCACACTGGCGCGGAAACTCAACTCCGTCCGAGCATGGGCGCGTGGGTGATTTACGGGCTCGGCACTGAGAACCAGAACCTTCCCGGATTCATCACTATTTCTCCTCCGCAATTCAATGGTGGAGTGCAGAATTATGGGTCTGCTTTTCTCCCGGCCGTTTACCAAGGCACGCCCATTGGCCGCGCCGAGGGCCGTCTCACGGACGCGCAAATTCGCCACATCAAGAACCTTGAATTCAAACCGGACGCTCAGCGGCAGCAAATCGACTTTCTGCAACAGTTGAACCGTGATCATCTGAAACAGGCTAACGCGGACTTGCAGATCGAAGGGATCATAGAATCATACGAACTGGCCTTCCGCATGCAGGCGGAGGCGCCCGGGATCACCGACTTCTCCGAAGAAACGGAAGCGACCCGAAAGCTCTATGGCATCGACGAGACGCCGACCGACACCTTCGGCCGCCAATGCCTGCTGGCGCGCCGTTTCGCGGAACGAGGCGTGCGATTCATCCAGGTGAGCCACGCATTCAAATGGGATCAGCACCAGGAGCTTACGCGCGATCACCGCCGCAATGCCCGTGAAGTCGACAAGCCCATTGCGGGATTGCTGAAAGATCTCAAGGCGCGCGGCTTGTTGAAGGACACCCTGGTGCTTTGGGGCGGTGAGTTCGGGCGCACACCGACAGGGCAGGGGAATGACGGTCGTGATCATAATCCACATGCCTTCTCGATTTGGATGGCGGGCGGCGGCGTGAAGCCCGGCTTCACCTATGGCTCAACGGATGATTACGGCAACGCGGCGGTGGTGGACAAAGTGCACATGCACGACCTGCACGCCACGCTTTTGCACTTGCTGGGGCTTGATCACCAAAGCCTGACGTTCCGCCATGGGGGACGAGACTATCGCCTCACAGATGTGCACGGGAACGTGGTGAAACCTATCGTGGGTTAGGCGCCTACTGTGCTGAAACGCCGAGTCCGGTGGCGTTTCGCACGACGACATCGCCTGATTTTAAGCCGGACAATATCTCCACCTGCTCGCCAAAACGTTGGCCGGTGCGCACGGTTTTCTCCACGTTCTTGCCGTTCTCGATGACGTAGGCCTTTTCGACGCCGGCGAAAACATGCACTGCCGTGCGGGGAACGAGCAGCGCTTTCGTTCTCTCCACCACGATTTCTGCGCGCACAAAGGAGCCAGGCCGCAGCCGGCCATCATTGGCCAGTTCAGCCTCCGCCACGAGCATCCGGTTCGTTTCTGAAATCGTTGGGCTCACCCGAGTGAGTGATCCTGTGTAAGGACTCTCTGCGCCTTCGACGGTGACGGTGACGGGTTGCCCGACACGGATTTTCCAGGCCTGCCGCTCGGGAATCTCCACGCGCAAGCGGAGTGGATTCACCCGCACAAGTGTTGCAACCTGCTCGCCGATCTGGAGGTATTCGCCAGGGCTGGCGCGCCGTTCACGGATTACCCCATCGAATGGAGCCAGAACAGTCGTGTCGGCCAACTGTTGCTTCGCGATCTCGACACCGACCGCCGCTTCGCGCAGCAAGGCAAGACGATTGTTCACCTCCTGCAGGGCCGCGTCATATTTGCTTTGCGCGACGAGGAAAGCGGACTCTGTGCTTTCACCTTCGGCCGGGGGCACAACCCCGCTTTTAACGAGCGCCGCCACACGATCACGACTCCGCTTCGCTTCGTCACGAACTGCGCGGGCTTCACGCACGAGTGTTGAATCCTCGGGGTCCAATGATGTTTCGTTGCCGTTGACGGGAAGCCCAACGCGCGCGCGCGCCTGAGCCAACGCGGCCTCCGCCTGCTTAACCTTCAGCTCATAATCGCGCCTCTCGACCTGCGCCACGGGCGCGCCTTTGGCCACGGAGGTGCCCAGATCCACGTGAATCGCTTCCAGGCGCCCTTCAACCTTGACGCTCAACGCGGCTTCATCCTGGGCGAGCAGTGTTCCCAAAACCATAACACCCCGCGGAACATCCTTCGGTGCGAGCGTCACGGTAGGGCTCGTTTCGGCGGGCCTGGTGGCATTCTCGAGGGCGTTTGTGGGTGGCGCGCTGGCAAGTGAATTGTAAGCTGCTGCGTTGAACGCAACCGCGCACACAACGGCAAGGCCGCACCAGGACACCGCATTTCGCGCCGAAACTCCCATCCTGGGCAGCGTACTCGATTTTGAAGTGGATTTCACCTGCTGAGTTCGGGATTCGACGGACGGGCAACCCGGATATTCGACTATGCTTTGCGAACCAGAGTGTCTCGCTGGCCCCATTCCACGTTCGCCTCAGGGAAATCGAGGTTGTAATGGAGACCGCGGCTCTCCGGGCGCTGCAGGGCGCACTCCACGATGAGTTGCGCCACCGTCGCCAGATTTCGCAGCTCCAGCAGATCGCTCGTGACCGTAAAATCCCAGTAATACTCCTGAATCTCCCCCTGAAGCAGCTCCAGGCGAGCCTTGGCGCGCCGCAGCCGTTTCGTCGTGCGGACGATGCCGACGTAATCCCACATTAACCGGCGAATCTCATCCCAATTGTGCGACACGACCACAAGTTCATCGGCGTTATGCGCGTTACCAGCTTGCCACAACGGAACGGTGGACGCGGGCGGACGCAATGCTTCGCTGGTCACCTCTTCAGCGGCTCTGTGCGCTATGACCAGCGCTTCAAGGAGTGAGTTGCTGGCCAGGCGATTCGCTCCGTGCAACCCAGTGCAGGCCACTTCCCCAACCGCGTACAGCCCCGCAATCTCCGTTCGACCGTTGATATCGGTCACCACCCCGCCACATTGGTAATGGGCCGCAGGCACCACAGGAATGGCTTCCTTTGTAATATCAATTCCGTAGCGGAGGCACGTCTGATAAATATTCGGGAAATGATCGATGATAAATGGGGCCGGGCGATGCGTGATGTCCAGCAGCACATGGGCGGCGCCACTCTTCTTCATCTCGTTGTCGATTGCGCGAGCGACAACATCGCGAGGCGCCAGTGATTTCATGGGATGATACTTATCCATGAACTCGACGCCTTCGATGGTCTTGAGCACACCCCCTTCGCCACGCACGGCTTCACTTACCAGGAACGATTTCGCTTTGGGGTGATATAAGCAGGTGGGATGAAATTGGATAAACTCCATGTTCGCAACCGCAGCCCCCGCGCGATAACACATCGCCACCCCATCGCCGGTCGCGATGTCTGGGTTCGTGGTGTAGAGATAAACCTTCCCACACCCACCCGTGGCCACCAAAACCACCGAGGCCGAAATCGTTAAGACTTCCCCAGTTGCCTTCTCCAGCACGTAAACGCCCAGGCAGCGATTCTCCCCGTCTAGGCCCAGCTTGTGCGTGGTGATCAGGTCAATGGCGAAGTGGTTTTCGAGGATTTGAACCTGCGGGTTGGCTGCAATCGCGTTGAGCAAGGCTCGCTCGATTTCTCGCCCGGTGACATCCTTTGCATGCAGAACGCGCCGTTTTGAATGCCCGCCTTCGCGGGTTAAGTCCAACTCCGGCCCGTAGCCATTATCCCGCTCGGTGAACCGCATCCCAAGGGCGATGAGTTCTGCCACCCTGGCTGGTCCTTCCTCAACAACTGTGCGAACCACGTCTTCATGGCATAGCCCTCCTCCCGCGATGAGCGTGTCCTGCACGTGAAGTTCGAACGAATCCTCCTTAGATGTGACCGCCGCAATTCCGCCTTGCGCATAGTTCGTGTTCGATTCCGCGCGGTCTTTCTTTGTGATGATCGCGACGCTTCCTTTGGCCGCGACACGCAAGGCGAAGGTCAGCCCCGCGATCCCGCTCCCGAGGACAATGTAGTCATAATGACGTCGCAACTGGCTCACCCGCAAAGCTTGTGCAGCCCAGCGCCATTTGAGAAGCGATTTCCGTTGGGGGCGACGGTTGGCCTTGCGCATGTTCGCAAATATGCGAACTTGTCAGGGAGGATGCCTCCGACACAGCTCCTATTTTACACTGACGATGGCGGGCAGGTTCCCTTTTTGGAATGGTTCGAGGAACTGCATGCAAAAGTTAAGGACAAATGTATTGTGCGATTGGAGCGCCTGCGGCTTTTGGGCCACGAACTGCGTCGCCCGGAAGCAGATCTGTTGCGCGAGGGAATACATGAGCTGCGCATCGGCTTTCAAGGTGTGAATTATCGCATTCTATATTTTATTCATGGCCGTGCTGCTGTGGTTGTCTCCACGGGTTGGTGAAAGAGCGAGTCGTTCCCACACAGGAGATCGAGAAAGCCTTGCGGCATAAACGTAAATTTGAAGCAAACCCCGCTAAACACACTTTTACACCCCCATGAAAACACGTGATATGGAGCAGGACGGCTTGAGCTATTTGCATGCGCGCTACTACGCGGGTCGGCCGAAGCGATTGGCTGCGCTTGAGGCAGCTCGGCAGGAGGACGAAGTTGCGCGCCAGATTTTTACGCTCCGAGAAAACGCCGGGATGACACAACGAGAGCTTGCAACGCTCGTCGGAACCACGCCCTCCGTTATTTCGAGATTAGAGAGCGCAGACTATCAAGGCCACTCGCTTTCGATGTTGCGCAAGATTGCCGCAGCCCTCCAGCAGCGAGTTGAGATTCGTTTTGTTCCTCTGTCCAAGGCCGGTCGCTTACGGGTTGCACAAAACAGTTGAAAAGGGGCGGTCTGCTGAACACATTCAGCGTATGCAATCGGTTTTTACCGGTCCGGTTTACGTTGTTCGCGACAACATCGACACTGACCAAATCATTCCAGCTCAATATCTCAACCTCGTGCCGACCATTGCCGAGGAGTACGAGAAGCTTGGAAGCTATGCTTTGATTGGTCTCCCGGATTCGCTCTACCCGATCCGGTTCGTCCGCGAAGGTGAACTCGACACCGAATACCCGATTGTGGTCGCAGGCCGAAACTTCGGCTGCGGCAGCTCCCGCGAGCATGCCCCGATTGCCCTCGGCTCAGCCAAAGCCCGCATCATCCTCGCGGAAAGCTTCGCGCGCATTTTCTTCCGTAACTGTGTTTCCACGGGGGAACTCTACCCCTGCGAAACATTGGATCGTCTCTGTGAAGTTTTGCACACCGGTGACGTCGTGACGGTTGATTTGGACGCCGCCACAGTAACTGTCCAGAAGACCGGCCAGGTGTTTAAGTTCAAGCCGCTCGGTGACGTGCGCCCCGTGGTGGATGCGGGCGGGTTGTTCAACTACGCGCGCAAGAGCGGCATGATCGCCGCCGCGCCCTGACCTCGTTCTGCTTTGTTGCTAACCCGGCATCCGAAAGCTTATAAG
Organism: Candidatus Methylomirabilota bacterium; assembly: GCA_035627835.1. Lineage (GTDB taxonomy): Bacteria > Verrucomicrobiota > Verrucomicrobiia > Limisphaerales > SXQI01 > DASPKX01. The sequence continues at coordinate 67,928 of DASPKX010000079.1, read as the reverse complement.
AGCGCCACGGATGTTCGGGTTATTCTTTGATCTGCCCAACGCGCGGGAAATCCTGGCCAACCCTTTTGGCCTGCTCCTGCTTGCGTTTCAGATTTGGATGCTGGTGGATGCCATACGGCGGCAGGAATGGCTCTGGGTCATTTTCCTGATTATCTTCCCATTCCTTAACGCGGTCCTTTATTTCATTCTGGTTTACTGGCCCGCGCGGTCCGTTAGCGCGGGGCCGCGCCTTGAGATTCCCGGCTCGGCCAAGCGGGCGCGCATCAAGGAACTTGAGGCCCAAATTCATCACCTCGACAAAGCTCACCATCACGCGGAGCTGGGTCGGCTCTTATTGGAAGACGGCAAGCACAAGGAGGCGGAACAACGCTTTCGGGCTGCTCTTGAGCGAGATCCCGAGGACATCGACACTCAAGCGAGCCTTGGTCGTTGCTTCCTGCAACAAGCGCGTTTTCCAGAGGCTCGCCAATTGCTCGCCCATGTTTGCGCTGTGAATCCCAAGCACGGTTACGGCGAAACGATGATGGACCTTGCGGACACCCAGATGAAGCTGGGCGAAACCGATGCCGCAATCGCGAGCTGGGCGAAAGTGCTCGAGCACAATTCATACGCGCGCGCTCGCGTGCAGCTAGCGGAATTGCTCCGGCAGAAGGGGCGGAATGACGAAGCTGCTCAGCATTTGAAAGAAGTGATTGCCGATGCGCATCACGGCTCCGCGTTCCAACAGAAGTTGGAGAAGCAATGGGTGCGCCGCGCGAAGTCGCTGCTCAGTGAAATGGGCCGCAGCTAGGGTGCGAGCAGGACGCCTGGTCGGTGACCGGCCCCACCAACAGCGTCCGGGCCGCAGCAAGTTGGGGAGTCAGCGCTCCCGTTCATGCGCGTTTGAATTGCGGATGCTCCTGCAACCGCTCCCAACTCAAACCGCTGAGCGGCGCCTGTTTATACTCCGCTGTCCAAAGCGGCTCAGCGCTGGTGGATCGTTTTGCCCGCGCCAGCCAATCGGCCCCAAGCGGCTCCTCGATTAGCGAGAGATCATTCGCCGCGATCGTGGTTTCATCCTTTTCTCCGGATGCATGTCCCACGCCAACGTAAAATCCAGCCAGGAGCAGCGTCACACGCAGCAACGTGCTTCTGGAGTATGTGGCTAGGGAGCACGGCCTGGCAGGATCGAGCAACTGGTGCAGCCGCGCAAACAGCGGCGCAGTCCACATTGCGGGATTCCGCGCTGGTGAAAATGCATCGAACATGATGATGTGCGGCTTAGGCCAATTCTGAGCTTCTGGTGATGCGATCAATGCGGGGAAATCAGCCACATGAACCTGCCACGTCACCTCGACTTCGCCGTGCGTGAATCGCGCCGATTTGTTCTCGGCTAATCGGGTGAGAGGCTCGCGAAACCCCCGCACATACTGAAGCTCCTCCTCATGCGCCGTCGCGAAGCGAAGCGGTTCCAAAGTGTGGTCGAAGCTCACGATCCGCACACGTCCGGCGCATCCGTTGCTTAACCTCAGGAACGTGAGCGGATTTGCGGCCGAGCCTAGCCCCACATCCCAGATTACAAATTCGTCAGCGCACTGCTTCAGTCGATCCAGCGCGTGCAATTGACGCACGTACAAGGCCTCCGCTTCCGCTGCCGGGCCGATCACCGGATGAAATGTTTCGCCATGCGCAAGGGAGCGCACACTGTGCGCGCCGCTCGCAAGCTTCACCAACTGGTATCCCGCCGCCGGGCTGTGGCTTTCCACGCTCAATTATTCGGGCCCTCGCCGCCCTCGGCGATCTCTTTGAGCACTTTGGCCGTGAACAGGCCGGAAACCTCCTCGCCATTGGTGAACAGCCAGTCGTTGATCGACTCAAACTCCACCTCGATGCGATCCCCAAACTTCTGCCCAGGCAAATCAACGGGATCATTGGCCAGCCTGCCAAAAATCACCCGACCGCCGATGCCCTCCACCTCCACCCAAATGAATTCCGTGGTTCCCTCGGAGGTCACAGGCGCTTTTACAGCGAATTGTTGGCCGGGGTAACGCTTTTCAAACGCCTTCAAGAATTCAGGAAACCTCCGGCGCGCTTCAGAGACTGCTTCGAGCAAGCGCGGATGGTCATCAGGAACATTCACCACTGGGAGCTGGGCCAGCTCATCGAACACAGCCAGAGGATCCGGTTCCCGCAAGCGCTCCGCCACTTCGGGAGTGTACGGGATAATCTGCTCGGTTTCCGGGCAGAGCAGCGCCAGGCATTCGTCGCTGGCCAATTCGGCCATCAGCTTGCCGATCTTTTCATAAATCTCGTCTTCATCAACGTCCGCATCCTCCTCCAATCCGAGCGCGAAGAGGTAATCGACGGAAATCCATGCTTGATGATCAACGAACACCTTGCGCAACCGAGTGTCAGGGGTGGCCTCAGCCAGTTCATCGACCTCCTCGAAGTAGGGGGAGGGGATGCTGTTCAAATTGAACATCTGATCCTTGGTGTGGATCATGAAGACGGGAGGCGCGCCCACGATCATGTTCGTGTTCTCGTCATCATCCATATCCTCTTCATCCTCGTCTGAGAGCATTTCGTCAGCAGCCCCCTCGTCAGAGCCGCCTTCGGCAGCAAGTTCCTCAGGATCGACTTCGCTCGTTGAAAACTCCTGGCCCCACGCTTCTTCCACGATCTGCTTGAGGGTGGGGACATCCAGGTTGCGCGGGCTCTTCAGCAGCCAAACCAAGGAGAGCATCGGGCTCTCGGACTCCTCCTCTTCGGACTCAAAATCATTGCTCATAATGGCGACCAACCTGGGCTGATCTTCGCTTGTGGTACCGAACGGGACAAGCGGCTGAAAGCAAAATAGTTCAGCCCGCCTTGTTCTCGCGGAGAAGGAGCTGTTTCAGGCCTAAACTCGGGGACTTGCCCTTAATCAAGTTTACATGCGGCGCCCGATTCTACCCACAGGGACCGCTCTGCTAAACCAGAGGCTCGGAAAACGGACACGCTCACGGGGAGCATGGGTTGAGCGGAGGACAGACTACAGAAGAAGCCGATTTGGACAGAAGCAGCTATGGAGAACACACCTCGACCAGTTCTTTCGATTGACGATAACGAAGTCGATGGGGCTTTGTTGCAACGAGCGGTCAAGCGCACCGGCGTTCCCTGGCGCCTCTTTGCTGTTACCGAAGGTTCTCAGGCCCTCTCGTACTTGGGAGGCGAGGGAATCTATGGCGACCGCACCCAATACCCGCTGCCGGACATGATCCTGCTGGACATTAAGATGCCTAAAATGCCGGGGTTGGAGGTGCTCAACTGGATCCGCCAGCAGCCAGAACTCAAGAAGATTCCTGTGGTGGTGCTCACATCTTCAACGGTTGCGGACGATAAATCCGCAGCTCAAAAGGCGGGAGTTGTGGGCTATTACAACAAGCCCAATCGTTTTCAAGACCTTCAGGATATCGTCCGAACCATCAACGGCGAGCACGTTGAAAAAGGGAAAAAGCCCAAAGTGACAAAATCGAGGGCAAAAGCTGTGGCTGATGGCCCGGATGGAACCGCAGTGCCAACGCCCGGCAGCGATGGAGTTGGGTCGGTGGCATCGGAACGGGCTGCTCATCAGGGGGTCATTGCGGAGCCTCGTCCTTCAGAGAGCATTCGTGAAAGCGCGGTTGCGACTGTCGCAACCCCGGCTTAGTGCAGGGTTCATTTGACACACGGAAGCGGCTGGCGTTCAGCAAAATAATCGGAAAAAGCGGGTTGCCCTGAGTTCCATCTCGCCTACAATCGGCCCTCGCGTGCAGAAGGCCGTATGAGTTCAGCAACAGTCCATTGGCAGGAGCGCCTGCCGCGTGTGCCTATTTTCCTCGTTTTATTCACGGGTTGGCTGCTGCTTTTTCAGTTTTTCGGCAACTCCACCTTTGGGTACATCGACACCCCGTCGCTTTACGCCTGGTTGGCTTATGCCTACGAAAGCTCACCGGACGACCAACTCGGCTATCTGATCCCTTTCCTGGTCGTGGCTCTGCTCTGGTATCGCAAAGACGAGCTGCTGGAAGTGCCCAAACAATCCTGGTGGCCTGGCCTCGCGGTGCTGCTGGGCGCTATTTTCCTCCACGTTGTTGGGTTTGGTGTTCAGCAAACCCGCGTCTCGGTGATAGCCTTCGCTTTGGGTCTTTATGCCCTTATCGGCATTGTCTGGGGCCGCAAAATGATGGCGGCCACATTTTTCCCGATGCTGCTTTTCGTCTTTTGCGTCCCGCTGAACACTTTGGCTGAAACCATCACGTTCCCGCTGCGCATCCTGGTTACCAAAGTTTCCGTTGGGATCGGCAATGGGGTGCTCGGGATCGATGTTTTCCGCAATGGCTCACAGATCATCGATGGCACTGGGAAGGCTCTTTATGACGTCGCTCCGGCTTGCAGCGGCATGCGCAGCCTTATGACGATGGCTGCGCTGACGACTATTTACGCCTTCATCAGTTTCAAGAGCTGGTGGAAGCGTGGGGTTATTTTGGCGGCTGCCGCCCCTCTGGCTGTGCTTGGAAATATCGTCCGCATTACAACCGTGATCATTGTCGGGGAGCTTTTCGGGACAAAAGCCGCAGGCACAATTGAGCAAAAGTTTGGGTTCATCACCTTCATCGTCGCGCTTGGCTGCATTTTGCTGATCGGACGTTTGCTAAAGGAGGAATCGACTTCGTCCCCCAAAGGCGAAGGCACCGCGCCCCGGCCTCCAGAAGCGACTGAGAAGGAGGCTCTCGCTTGAACCGCAAGGATATCAGCCTCACAATTGTGACCTTGGCCCTCATTGCCGGGACAGCGGGCTTGCTTCAGTTTCTGCAGAGCGGTCGCACGCTTGGAAAGCCCGGTGTAAAAGTTGTTCCAGCAGCCGTTTTTACAGATGAAGGTAAGCTCATTGGCACCAATGCCATTGCTATGCCTGCCTTAGGCTGGCCGTGGGACACAAAGTTTTATCCGGTAACCAAAATCGAGCACGACTTTCTGCCAAAGGACACGACTTACGGTCGCCAGCAGTATCTTCGTGCAACGGATGGATTCAGCGCAGCTATTAGCGCGGTCTTGATGGGCACTGACCGCACCAGTATTCACAAACCGCAGTTCTGTCTGACAGGTCAGGGCTGGACCATACTGAAGACGGAGACGGATACTATTCCTGTCCAAAAGCCCCATCCTTACAGCCTCAATGTCATGAAGCTCACAACCCTGATTGAGGTTGGCCCTGAAGGGAACAAGACCCGAGTGAGCGGAGTTTACGTCTATTGGTTTGTAGCCGATGGCCAACTTACCCCGCACCACGGCGAGCGCATGTGGTGGATGGCGCGCGACCTCCTCACAAAGGGAACCCTGCAGCGCTGGGCCTATGTGACCTACTTTACGACCTGCCATCCCGGGCAGGAAGACGAGGCCTACGCGAAGCTTAAGGATTTCATCGCGCAAACCGTTCCACAAATTCAGCTGACGGCAGGGGTGCAAGTGGCCGAAAGCGGATCAACTCCAGCCGCAACTGGCGCTTTGGCTGTCAATCCATTGCCAGTTCCTTGAGTTTCCGCTAAGAACCACATCGCCCAATGCTACGCCGCCAACGCGAAATTCGTGCGCAGGTCCAGAAGTTCATGGATGCGGGGCTTTTCTGCATCGCGTTCTTCTTTGCGCATGCCTGGCGCGAAAAGAGCGGGGTCGCTGTGCTCGGCGGCACTCCTGAAATTGCCCCCTTCCACGAGTATGTCTGGATGTGGTTGATCATCTTCCCGCTCGCGCCGTTTATTCTCGAAACCCACGGGTATTACAAACGCCCCATGGTGCTTTCCCGCTCCTTTCTCCTCCTTCAGGGGCTGAAAGCCTGCACGACCATGGCAATCATCCTGATTGCCACAACCTTCCTTTTCCGCGAACAACCCGCGCGTTCGGTGATCCTTCTCTTTGCTCCGCTCAGCTTTTGCATGCTGATGCTCAAGGAGGAGTTGATGCAGCGCTGGCTGGCCAGCCGATTGGGTCAGGCGCAGATCCAAAAACGACTTCTCCTTCTGGGCGCGCCGGAAGACACAGCTCGTCTGTTGGGCGAGCTGAATCGCACACGCCATTTTGAGTTCGAGGTCGTCGCGCAGTTGGACCTGAACGAAACGGCCACAGAGCAGCTTGTGGAAATGCTGCACACTCACTCGGTGAATGGGGTGGTTCTCAGCGCCAAGCACACTTACTTCGGCCATGTGGAGAAAGCCATTCAAGCCTGCGAATTGGAGGGTGTTGAAGCCTGGTTGCTGGCGGATTTCTTCAACACTCAGTTATCCCAAACGACGTTGGATGACTTTTACGGCCGCCCCATGCTGGTCTTCCGCACCACGCAGGAGGAATCCTGGCAAGCGGTCGCCAAGCACGCGCTGGATGTCCTCGGCGCCTTAGCTCTGCTCCTGTTGACCTCTCCTTTGCTCATCATCGCGGCTGTTGGGACGAAACTTACCTCCCCCGGGCCGATTTTCTTTGTTCAGACTCGAAGCGGCCTGAACGGCCGGCCCTTCAAGATGATCAAGTTCCGCACCATGGTCACCAACGCGGAGCAGCGGAAGCACGAGTTGGCCTCCATGAACGAAATGGGCGGCCCTGTGTTCAAGATGACCAACGACCCGCGCATCACGACGTTTGGCCGTTGGCTGCGCAAATACAGCATCGATGAGCTTCCACAGCTCCTGAACGTGCTGCGTGGCGAAATGAGCCTGGTTGGCCCCCGTCCTCTGCCCGTCGATGAAACGATGAAGTTCAATGACTTCGCGCATCGCCGCCGTTTGAGCGTGAAGCCTGGCTTGACCTGCCTCTGGCAAGTCAGCGGCCGCAACAACGTTCGGGATTTCTCCGACTGGGTCCGACTGGACCTCGAATACATCGATAATTGGTCCCTCTGGCTGGATTTAAAGATTCTCCTCCGCACGATCCCAGTCGTGCTCATGGGCACTGGGGCTAAATAAGGGTAATTAATGGAAAATCGTTCTTCGCGGGCTCGGATTAGCTCCAAGCCCGTGTCGGTGGTCACTGGCGGCGCTGGTTTCCTCGGATCGCACCTCGTTGACCTGCTTCTCGACCGCGGCCATTCCGTCATCTGCATTGATAACCTCGTCACTGGCAGCGCTGAAAACATTGCCCACCTCGCGGGAAACGCGGACTTCCGGTTCATCAAGCAGGATGTCACCGAGTTCATGTTCCTGAAGGAGCATGTCGATTACGTCTGGCACCTAGCGTCTCCTGCGAGCCCAATTGATTACCTCGAGCTTCCGATCCAGACGCTCAAGGTTGGATCACTTGGCACGCACAAAGCTCTTGGTTTGGCTAAAGAGAAGAAAGCGAAGTTCCTCTTGGCCTCCACATCGGAAATTTATGGCGACCCGCTCGTCCATCCGCAAACGGAGGATTACTGGGGCAACGTGAACACGATTGGCCCGCGGGGCTGTTACGACGAAGCCAAAAGGTTCGCGGAAGCGATGACCATGGCTTACCATCGGGAGCACAAACTCGACACGAAGATCGTCAGAATCTTCAATACCTACGGCCCTCGCATGCGGTTGCGGGACGGGCGTGTGGTTCCCGCGTTTATCAGCCAGGCGCTCAATGGCGAGCCGCTCACGGTCTTCGGCGATGGGACACAGACCCGGAGCTTTTGCTACTGCTCGGATTTGATCGAGGGGATCTATCGCTTGATGATGAGTGACACCGACTTGCCGGTGAACATTGGCAACCCACGCGAGATGACGATGCTGGAGTTTGCTGAGGCGATCATCAAAGCAACGGGCAGCAAGAGCAAAGTCAGTTTCAAACCACTCCCGCAAGACGACCCGAAGCAGCGGAAGCCAGACATCTCCCGGGCGAAGAAGCTGTTGAAGTGGGAGCCGATAGTGGAGTTGGAGGACGGAATCGCGCGAACGATTGAGTATTTCAAGACGCAGGATCTGAGTGTTCCGAGGATGAGCAAGCGGTGAAAAACTTGCAAAAACGTTTTTTGTGTTTGACCCTTTATTCCAATTTCAGTAACCAGCAACGCCTAACTTCTCCATCCTGCGGCTCGAGGAGCGCTGATGTGGAACGTTTTGCGCTCGGCTACTGTCGAACTTAGCAAGCCAATGTTAAAAAGTAAGTCATTCTTATGCTTGGACTTTGGGGCTGGAACCCTCAAAGCAGCGGAGTTCGAACTGAATGAGAACGATTCGCTCGTGCTCAAGCAGTTCGGCATCAAGTCTCTCGGCTTGGAAGGCTCGCAGGAAACGCGGCGTGAAGCTGTGCTTTTGAAAGCCTTGCAGGAACTGCTCGCCACGGGTGGTTTCCGCGCCAAGCACGCCAATATTTGCGCCCCTGGTTTTCACGTCTTCTCGAAGTTCGTGAAGCTCCCAGCGGTGGACACTTCGAAGGTCACCCAGATCATCCAGTACGAGGCCACGCAGAACGTGCCGTTCCCGCTGGCCGAAGTGGTTTGGGATTACCAGATTGTCGGCGCCGCCCCTTCAGGCGAGCTGGAAGTCCTTTTGGTCGCAATCAAAAGCGATGTGGTTGAAGGCATCTTCCGTTCAGCGGAAGGCAACAACCTCAAGCTGCAGATTGTGGACGTCTCCCCTGCGGCGATGTGCAATGCGTTCCGGTTCAACTACGGTGATCTGGATGGCTGCACGATGCTGCTCGATATCGGCGCCAAGACCAGCAACCTGTTGCTTTTTGAGAAGGGCAAGTTTTACAGCCGCTCCATCAGCATCGGCGCGAACGCCATCACGCAGGATTTCGTGGCCGAAGCAAAGATGCCTTGGCCAAAGGCGGAGCAAATCAAGGTCACTGAGGGCTTCGTCAGCCTCGGTGGCGCTTACGAAGAGCCAGAGAATCCGCACCAGGCCGCTATCTCCAAGATTGCGCGCCAGGTAATGACCCGGTTGCACATCCAGGTCAACCAGACCATTCAATTTTACCGCGGCCAGCAAGGCGGGTCTGCCCCAGTGCGCCTCTTCCTGGCGGGTGGGGCCTCAATCATGCCTTACACCTCTCAGTTCTTCGCTGAGAAGCTCAATGTCCCGGTTGAGTACTTTAATCCCTTCCGCAACGTGACCATCGACCCCGCGATCAACGTCGAGGAGTTGGCCAAAGTGGCGCATGCTTACGGCGAAGTGGTCGGCCTCGGCCTGCGCAACGCCGCCCAGTGCCCGGTTGAACTGAACCTGGTGCCGAAGAGCATTCGCCAGAAGCAGCAATTTGACGCGAAGAAGCCTTACTTCATCGCCACAATTTTCAGCCTCGTTCTCGTGGTGTTCGCCTATGCTTTCTTCTACAGCAGCATGGCTGGTGTGAAGCGCTCGGCGCTGGAGGAGTTGAACACCCAGTATCAACCGCTCAACGAGAAAGCCACGCAGCTTCAAGCGGAGGAAGCAAAGATCGAGAAGAGCAAGAACGACGTTGAAAAGCTCACCGGATGGCTCAGAGACCGGTTTTATTGGGTCGATGTGCTTACCAATATTCGCCAGATTCTTTCTGAAGCCGAAACAAAGCATCGGCAGCCCGGCGTTGAAGTCGGTGTTTGGATCGAAACGCTCGGCACTGTCACCCCCGAAGGAACCGCGACCGCTCCCGCTGAGGAAAGCAGCTCAAGCAGCGGCAGCTCCGACGGCCTCGACTTCTATCGCCGCAACCCCGAACTGGCCAAGCGCTACGGGCTCGTGCCACGCGGGGCGGAAGGCTCAAGCTCCACTGAAAGCACGACAACCACGACCACCACAAGCTCCGCCACAAATTCAGTGGATGTGATCAACGTGAAGCTGCGCGCGGTGAACTTGAAAGCTCACTCGCCCGGCGCAAACTCAGCGCTCGCGTTCCGTGTGGAAAACGAATTCAAGGCAGCGACCAATATCTTCGATCCGGATGGCACCAAGCTTTCGGGACAGCTCGAGGATGTTGCTGACAATGCGGAAACATTTACGTTCGGCATGCAGCTCAAACTCAAGAACGCACTCAAACTGTAAGTAGTATGGGCTGGATAAAACGTAATCTTTACCTCGTCATCGGCGGGGCAGTCGCACTGGCTTTGCTGGCCGTGGCGGTGGTTTTCCTGTTGAGCAAGCGCAGCGCAAACGCGGCTGTGACAGAGGAGCTTGGCGCTCAAACCGCCGCCTTCAACGAGCTGATCAACCGCCCGGTGCATCCTGGCACGGACAAGGTGGACAACATCAGCGCCGCGCGGGAGGAAGTGAAGAAGCTCGACGCTTTCGTGTCGGAGGTTCGCCAGGAGTTCACGATGGTGAACACCAACAGCATCAACAATCAGCAGTTCCGCTTGCTGCTGGACACCACTGTGGCTGGGCTGCAGGCCGAAGCTGACCGCCTTGGGATCTCTCTTCCAACCAAAGATTATTGGTTCACCTTTGCCGCGCAACGCGCCGTCGTGAGTTTTAATCCGAAGAATGTCGATGCGCTCGCGGCGCAGTTGGACGACATCGCAGCCCTCACGCGGGTTCTGTATAATTCCAAGGTGCACGCTATCATCAATATGAAGCGCGTGCCGGTGGCCACTGAGGACAGCCTCGGCTCGACCGATTATCACGCCCGCAAAGGCGAAACGAACGAGTGGGCGGTCATCATGCCGTATGAGGTCAGCTTCAGTGGATTCACCTCCGAATTGGAAGCTGTGCTTGAAGGGTTGGTCAACGCCAAGCAGTGTTACATCGTCAAGTCCGTGGCCGTGGATAAGATGGGCGCAACTGCAACCGCGGAGGCGCAGGTCACCCCCATGGCTGGTGGTTTGGCCAACCGCTATGGCCGCCCAATGGCGCCACCCCCAGTGGCTCAGGCGCCGCAGCGGCCCGTCACCCGGAACGGGCTCACAACGATTTTGGACGAAAGCAAACTCAAGTTCACCATCATCGTTGAAGTGGTGAAGTTGCGGCCGCCAAGCGCCACGATGGCAGCGGCGACCCCCGCGCCGGAAGGCGATCCTTCAGCGGCCCCTGTGCAATAACTGGAGTCTCATGGATTTTTTAAAGAAACATTACGAGAAGATCATTCTGAGCCTCGTGCTGCTCGGCGGCGCGGCGGCCGCCGCGCTCATGCCCATGCAGCTCTCCGAGGAGCGTGGCCGGCTCGAGGAGCAGCGCCAGCAATGGTTCGGTGATCGCGTTAACAAATTTCAGCCGACGGACCTTTCGACGAACGCGCTGGTCGTTAAGCGCGCCCAAACGAACAATGACGTCCAGTTGGCCCTGCAGCACAATGTTTTTAATCCCGTTCGTTGGCTGCGTCGTCCAGACGGTGGTGTGATGAAAGTTTCGACTGGTGACGAGATTGGCGCGCAAGCAGTCACTGTGTCCAACATCCAGCCCCTCCGGTTCGTGATTGCCTACGAGAGGGCCATAGGGGATCCAGTCCGCTATGAAATCTCCGTGTTGAACGAGCTTGAGAAACCGGCGCCGGACAAGAGGCTGCTGGCCAAAGGGCAGACCTCGCGTTTCGGTCGAGAGAATGAAATTCAGGTTCGCGACGTGCAAGGGCCCGACCCGGCCAACCCTGTGGCGCTGCAAGTGCTACTAAACAAGGAACGTGACCCCATCACCATCAGCGCGCAAAAACCGTACGAGCGGATCGTTGGCTTTGCGGCGGACCTCGTTTATGAGCCGACCAAAACGCCTCGCAAAGGAGTGCGCAAAGGGGACAAACTCACCTTTGGTGACGAGACTTACAATATCGTTGCCATCAACGAACGCGAAGTTGTATTGTCCGCCAGTTCCAATCAGAAACAAACCGTTAGACGTTTTGACCCAAATGCCAGAGCGGGCGCTGACACGAATGCAGCCTCTTCGAACAAATAGATTTTAAGCGCTTTTGCGCGTCGAAAAAACCCATGATCAAAGCAGCGACTACCACACTGATCGTCCTTCTTCTTGCCGGGGCGGGCGCGCCCAGGACCTTTGCGCAGGCCAACCCAGCCGCGCAAATTGCCAATGAAGAAGCGGTTCGCCGTCAGGCTCAGACCATCGAACTCCGTCAAACTCTCGAGCAAGCAGAGGCCGCGCGCCTGAAAGGGGATCTCTCCTCCGCCGCGCAGCTCTTTGAAAAAGCCTGGGATCTTGTTGAACGCATCGGCACTCGAATTGAGCGTGAGCGCGAGCAAACGATCCGCGGCTTTGTGGACACCCGCGCCACTTTGGCTCGCCGGGCGCTCGACCGCGGCGAGTTGGCTGAAGCTGACGCGCAGGTGAGCCGCGCGCTTCGCATTCAGCCGCGCGATCCAAACTTGCAGAAACTAAAGGCAGAGATAGCCCGCCGCATTGAAGAAACCCGCGGCAAGGTGCCTAGCCCTGAAGTGGCTGCGCGGATTCCTGAGGTTCGCGCCGAACGCGTGAAGACCTCCACGCTGGTTCAAGACGCCAACCTGCTCATTGAAATGGGCAAGCTGGACGAAGCAGAAGCCAAGCTCCGCCAGGCGGTTAAGGAAGATCCTGAGCACCCAGCTGCTTTCTACTACCTCAGCTTGATCAAAGAGCGCCGTTTCGAGCAGGAAGCTCGCAAGCGGGAAATCTTTGTTAAGGACTCTCTTGTCGAAATCGGCCAGGCGTGGAATGCACCCAACTCGCGTGAAAAATTGCCGACGAGCAATCCTTTTGCGCGCACGAACACGATTTATACTGGCAACGGTCGCCAAGCCATTGCTTACAAGCTCAACCAGATCGTTCTGGACGAGTTCTACATCCCCGGCGACGTGACTCTTTCTGAAGCTATTAAGGAACTCTCCACCGAAGTGCGGAAACGCGACCCAGAGAAGCGCGGTGTGAACTTTGTGATCACTTCCACGTTGGATCGCCCAACCGCTATCCTTCAAGCGGCGGCAGCAGCAGCTGCGGCTGGCGGTCAGTTCGGCGGTGGCGGGTTTCCTGGCGGCGGCTTCGGCGCGGTGGACCCAGTGACCGGCCTTCCCGTTGCGCCAGCGGCGTCTCAGGAACGCCCAATCGTGGTCGAGGAGTTCACTGTCAAAGTCGATCCTCCTCTCCGGAACGTCCGTCTCGTGGATGTGTTGGAAATTCTCATGAAGGTGGCGCGCCCACCAGCAGAGCAGCCTCAGACGGCGCTGCTCAAATATTCGATCGAGGATTACGGCATCGTGTTCAGCCAGCGCACTCAGGAGCAGCTCCAACTGCATACCCGTCGCTTCAAGGTTGATCCAAACACCTTCGTGCAAGGTCTTGAAGCTGTGACTGGGTTCCCGCTCGGCACTGGTGGCGCAGGCGGCGCCGGTGGTGGGGCTGGCGGCGGTGGGGGCGGTGGTGGCGGTGGCGGCGGCCAAGGCGGCCAAGGCGTTTTCAATTTCCCACGTGTTGACTTGAGCGGCCTGGGTGGCGGCGGAACCCAGGGTGGCGTCGGCGGCGGTGGCGGCGGTGGTGGCGCGCTCGGTGGAGCTGGTGGCCAAACTGGCATCGGCATCTCCGCGGTGACTCGCACCAACCTAGCGCAAAATATTCAAGACGTTGTCCGCGCGTTCTTCGTTGCGGCTGGCGTTGATTTTGCGACGAACGTCGCTGGTGTTGGTGGTGGTTTCGGCGCTGGCGGCGGCGTCGGCATCGCGGGCGTCAGCACACCTCCACAGAAGGCGCTCTTCTTCAACGACCGCACAGGTGTGCTGTTCGTTCGGGCAACCATGCAGGATCTGGATATTATCGATGGCGCCATTCAAGCGCTAAACGAAGCCGCTCCGCAGGTCACCATCGAAGCTCGCTTCACGGAAATTAGCCAAAGCGACAGCAAGGCTCTCGGATTCGACTGGTTGCTTGGCAACACCCTGATGCATGGCGGCGCTATCGGCCTGCAAGGTGGCTCTGCTCCATCCTTCTCTGGCTCACCCAGCCCGGCGAATCCGGCAGGTGTGTTCCCAGGCCAGTTCGGGATTCCATCCGCGTTCCCAAGCGCGAATGACCAGCGTTTGACCACCGGATTGCGCAATACGGTTCGCCCGCTCGGCGCGAATGATGATGCGTCAATTCCTGAGGTTGCCACGATCACTGGCATTCTTACCGATCCACAATTCCGCCTGGTCGTCCGTGCTCTTGAGCAACGCGGCGGTGTTGATCTTCTGTCCTCGCCCCGTGTGACGACCACCAGCGGTCGCCAAGCCCAGGTGCAGGTCATTGACGTGCCAACAATCGTTGCTGGTGTGAACGCGCAGGCTGCTGTCGGTGGCGGTGGTGGTTTGACGGGAACCGGCGCAGGCGGTGGCGCAACCACAACGTATACCGTTCTCTCTGTGCCAATCGGCCCTACACTGGACGTTATTCCTTACGTCTCGGCTGACGGCCACACCGTGCAGATGACCATCATCCCAACGATCACTGAATTCCTCGGTTACGACGATCCAGGCGTGTTCGTTCCATCCGTTCAGGTGGTCGGCAACGTCTCGGGCAACGTCCTTCGCGCAGCGCTCCCGCTGCCTCGCTTCCGCATTCGCCAGGTCGTTACATCAGCGAATGTTTGGGACGGCCAAACGATCGTTCTCGGCGGCTTGATCTCCGAAGACGTCCGCAAAGCCAAGGACAAGGTTCCTGTGCTGGGTGACATCCCGTTGGTGGGTCGTTTCTTCCGCAGCGAATCTCAATCGACGGTGAAGAAGAACCTCGTGATCTTCGTCACACCGACCATCATCGATCCTGCAGGCAACCGCGTGCATGATCCAGACAACCTCCCTTACGACCCGAATGCGAGCTTGAGCACGCAGTCGAGCGGGACGACCACAACCACGACCCCTTAAGGTCGCGGCTCTCAGCCAGAAGAGCGTGCTATGGCGATTCAGCCAGGCCTGCAACTTGAGTTTGGCGCTGGTGGCGCCGCCACGCGCAATGTTCGCCCTCTGTTGGGTGGGCAACGCGGCGGCGCACCAGCTCTGGCTGAGTTTGATGCTGAAGTTCCGCCAATGAATGAGCTGAAGGAAACATTGCTGATCGTCGATGGGCATGCTTATGCCTACCGCGCGTTCTACGCGATCCGCCAGCTCAACTCTCCTGCTACCGGGCTTGGCACAAATGCCATCTACGGGTTTATCCGCATGCTGGGGAAGGTGCGGAGTTGGTTAAAGCCCACCCACGTTGTCGTGATCTGGGATGGCGGCCTAGCCAAAGAGCGCATGGAAGCGCTGCCGGATTACAAAGCGCAGCGCCCTCCGATGCCCTCCGACCTGGAGCGGCAGATCATTGAAATCGAGCAGTGGCTTCAAGCCAGTCGCATTCCTTCGGTGACATTGGAAGGAATCGAGGCCGACGATTGCATAGCCACATTGGCCCGCAGCTCGGCGGAAAGTGGCGCGCGAGTGATCATCGCAAGCTCAGACAAGGATTTCATGCAGCTCGTTGAGGATCACAAGATCGGGCTGCTGAATCCTAACGACAAAACCGAGACTTTGTGGTTCGAGGAGCAAGTCCGCGCAAAGATGCAAGTCTCGCCAAAGCAGATTGTGGATTACCTCGCTTTGCTGGGGGACAGCGTGGACAACATACCGGGCGTTCCGGGTGTTGGCGGCAAAACCGCCGCAGGATTGCTCGCGCAATTCGGATCGATCGACGGGATCTACTCCCGCTTGAGCGAGGTGAAGCCAGACAAGATCCGCCTCGCCCTGGTGACCGCCGAGCAAGCGGTGCGCCGTAACATTGAGATTGTAAAGCTGCGCTTTGACATCAGCTGCGACCTGCGGCTGGAGAATTACAAGGTGCGCGAGGGTGAATACGAGAAG
This sequence comes from Candidatus Methylomirabilota bacterium, assembly GCA_035627835.1. Classification (GTDB taxonomy): domain Bacteria; phylum Verrucomicrobiota; class Verrucomicrobiia; order Limisphaerales; family SXQI01; genus DASPKX01. The sequence continues at coordinate 52,213 of DASPKX010000079.1, read as the reverse complement.
CTGCGTGAATTTTATGAACGGTGCGGCTTCCGCACACTGTTGGAAGAATTAACCAAGAGCGCCGGGCCGCAGCGGGAGCTGATGTGAGCTGGTTGGCAGTGAACATGCTGGAAACCAGATTGCTTCCCGTCAAACGATGAGATTTTAGGACAGAAAATGAGCCGAAAAACTGAGGTGAATTCAGGCGCAATTTGCGTCGGAAATCTTTCGGGCTCAACTGGAAGAAAACATAGACAAACGAATACTGCTTTGATAGAAGCTCCAAATCTTATGTCGTCCTTACTGAGCGCCTGCCGGAGGCTTGCCGTCTGCGCATGTCTAGCGGCTGCGCCAATGCTGGCAACCGCCCAGGGCACCTATGGTCCCCAAGGCTCCGAATACCGCGTCCTGGGCTCCTTGCCCCTGCCCGGCGACCAGGTGTTCCCGGACGTGGCCCTCAACGAATCTCGTGGGTATATCGTTTGGGAAGACAATGCAACCGATGCGGACGGCCTGGGCATTTCTGCTCAACGGATCGATCAGACCCTCACGGGCGTGTATTCCCCGTTCAAGGTGAATCAAGTGGAGGATGGCCAACAAGAGTCTGCAAAAGTGGCCATTTTGCCAGACGGGTCCACAGTCTTCATCTGGTTGAGCAAAGGCTCAAACATTGTCGGCCGCGCCATCAACTCCCGCGGGTTTCTGGGCGATGAATTTACGGTCAGCACTGACACCGCCCACACCAAAAGCACCCCCGACATCGAAGCTCTAAACGACGGAACATTTGTTGTCGTTTGGAGCGCGGACGGGCAGGACGGAAGCATGCAGGGCGTTTACAGCCAGCGCATCGACCGCAATGGCGCAAAAATCGGCTCTGAAACGCGCGTCAATTCTGTCAGCGCGCTGAATCAACGCACCCCCGCACTTTTAGCATTGAACGACGGTGGATACCTCGTGACCTGGATCCATGAGTCAGGCTCCGTTTCCGCTGGCTTCAACGTGGATGTCTACGCACGGGTTTGGACCGCCGCGGGCGCTCCTTCTGGACTTGAGTTCAAGGTAAGCACACATGCTGCTTTGTGCGCGAATCCATCGATTTCCCGAGCTGCGGATGGCTCCTTTGTCATCGCCTGGAGCCAGAAAGCCAAGCCGACCAAATCCCAAACCCCCCGCAACATCGGCGGGCAGATTGCGGTGGAGGTTAAGAGTGAGGCTAAACGCGATCCCAATAGCTGGGACATCTTCGCTCGCGGGTTCACCAGCGGGGCACAGCCTAAGCAGGAAGCGGCCGTCTGCGTGAACTCGTATCGCCTGAATGCTCAATACGCTCCGCGTTTGGCAACATTGGGTGACAAGCTGATCGTTGTTTGGACCACGGTGGGTCAGGACGGTGATCTTGATGGGGTGTTCGGTCGCTTTCTGAACACAGACTTGGAATTTTCCGGCCAGGATTTCCAGGTGAATGAGCGCTTTCGCAGTCGCCAGGTGCATCCCGTTGTTGCGTCAACTTCTGACAACCGGTTCCTGGTCGTCTGGTCCACGTTCATGGGCGGCACCGCCAGCTTTGAGTTAGCGGCCCGTCGCTACCACCCAACATCACTGCCGTTGGCGGCGCCATCTGCTCCGTTCCTGACGGCCCTTACTCAGACAAGGATCAATGTTGCGTGGCCTCCTTTGTCCGGCTTGAACATCTCGAAGTATATCGTGCAGGTGGATAACCGCGCTCCTGTTGAGGTTGCAGGGACTTCTTACTTGATCACTGGCCTGGCGCCAGCGAGCACGCACACCGTTCGGCTGAAATACATGCTGGCGGACGGGCGGACCTCACCCGCATCCGCACCGGCGTCCGCCACAACATGGGATGAGGACTTGAATAATGACGGGCTCCCCGACGACTGGCAGAGCAGATTCTGGCCTGGAGTCCCGACTCCACCCAACGGCATGACAGATTCGGATCTTGATGGCGCCAGCAACCTTCAAGAGTTGTATGCCGGAACGGATCCGCGCGACCCACAAAGCGTCTTGCGTGTGGCTGTGTCGCCCAGCGCTGCTGGTGTGCGGCTGTCGTGGAACACCATTCCTGGTTCCATTTACCAGGTGCAAGCTTCCGCTGACCTCCGCTCATGGGCGAACGTCGGAGGGGCTCACTTTGCGAGCGCTGCCAGCGCATCTACCGTGGTTGGCCAAAGCTCAACCCGGCACAACTACTATCGCGTGATTCTCATTCGCCAATAATCTATGTCTCGCTTTCTTTCTTTCATTGCTCTTTGCGGGGCGCTGCTAGCCGGAGCGCCTGCCGCTTTGGGGTTCACTTTGATGGGCCCTGGCGATCCGCGTTATCAGGATTCGCAAGTCGGTTATCCTCCGGCGTACGCTGGTGAATTTGGCGGCCCGATGAACTTAGGCGAGGAATACCGCTTGAATAAGCCTGTCATCAGCTACGGCTACGACAAGAGTTTCCTCGATTATTTCGGCCAGGCTGGGGTCGATGCGGTTGAAAACGCCATCGCCATTCTGAATGGGGTTCCTGCCGCCTCGGCAATGAGCGCCACTCTCGAGGAATTTCCGCTTGGGTCTAAACGGGTCAATTTCCAAGCCACCGCCCTGCAGGCGATGGATATGAAATCGTACACCCTCTCCGCGTTGTTGGTTCAAATGGGGGTGGCTGCGCCGACTCGTTATGGTTGGACCTTGATGAATGCGACTGCGATTCCCAACACCGATCCCCAGATCTGGACGTTCATCACAGTGCTGAGAAACTTTGATCCTGTTCAACTGGTGCCGTCTCCGTACATCAACCAATCTCTTTGGAGTTATTTCATCACCACGATTGATCCAGCTCCATGGTTTGATGCGGTTGAATTCCCCGTAGATCCTTTGGTCGGCTTGAATCGCCTGCCGGTCTCCGACGGCAGCGATTTCGTCAGCGTTGGACTTCTGCCTGGTGAGTATTACACCGGCCTTACTCGCGATGATGCCGGCGCGTTGCGCTACATCTATCATCCAAACAACCTTAACGCGGAAACACTGCCGCCGGGCGTCACCAACGCGACGGGTGGTGTGAGTGGCGGCATTGGTGGCGGTGGCGGCGGCGGCTTCGGTTCGCCGTGGGGACCGCCCACTGGGTCTGGCGGTGGATTCAACAACCCCTGGTCCTTCCCATTCGCGAACCTGACTAACTTTTTCACCAACGCGACCTTCACAAACATTGTCGGTGGGGCAGCCTTGCCAATCGTGAACGCAGGCGTTCGCGCGGGCATCGACAAAGTCACTTTCGTGCGGGCCGACACAGGAGCGGGTTTCTTTGCAGGCGTCACGAACCGTTGGGTGGACGTCTACTTCACCAACTTCGGCACCCAATTGGTCATGGCTCAGCAAGCCGTTGAGTTAACTACCACCCGGCCAGACCTGCTCTTTGGAGCTGACACGATTTTGGACGCCGATGGCGACCCGTTCTTGTTCTCACGAACAGACACGACCGGCTGGAATAACAATGGGCCTATTCACAACCTAACCAGCCCTGACGCCCCTGGGCCGGGAACAATCCCGGGCCTAATTGATATCGTATTCAGCTCCGCTGGACCTTACGCGCTGAACACAGCCGCCGAGCCGATTGGCGGGCAATTGGACGCCACGGAGGCGGGTGCATTTTTCCCAGGTGTTGTTTGGGGATCGTTTGATGGCTCGAGCCGTCCTCCAATCATTTTCCCGAATGGAACAAGCATTCGAGAAGCTGAAGAGCGGGCTCTAGGTGGCGCGGTGTCCCCATAAAGAAGAACTGAACATTATGCGAATTTTGACAGCTACCCCTGCGGTCCTCGCAGCGCTTTTAGGGTTGGGCGCGCAAAGCGGCGCCCAGGTGCTATCGCCGATTGGCGAAGAGCCGTTAAGCTACTTCGTTAACCGCGGGGAACTAGGATGCGACACGAATATTTTTCCGCAGCTCAACGCCATAACGATTAACAACGAAGGCAGTTTCTGCATCATTCCCGGGCAGATTCTTGGCGGTGGCGTGGTGGGCGGCGGCTTTGGCAGCGCGCTCATTCCGTACGAATTCTCCAACACCAGAAGCTTCATCAATAGCGGCACTATCACCGCTGAGCCTGGGATATGGTTCAACGCACATACGGACGCGGGCCGGGCCCCGATGGATTCGTTTGTTAACACAGGAACGATCCGCGCTGATGGCACTCTCACCATCAACACCGCGCCTATCAGCTACAACATGATTTGGGCGAACGACCTGCGCAACAGAGGAGCCATTGTTGCTGGTCCTGGCGGGCTTATCCAATTGCGCGGACGTAATCTGATCATCACGAACAGCGTTGTTGCTACCGATCCAACGTTTCCGATCGGCTGCACACCTTTTGATTTCTTTGCAGGCCAGCAATTCCTCACCTCAAGCAACTTTTTCGGCGAGCAATCGTTTGAGGATGTGGCTTGGGGCAGTGAGGTTCGAACGAATGTGCCTAGTTCTATCTTCAATGGTGGCCCTGTGTTGAGCCATCCTGTTTTGGTCACCAACGTCGCCGGATTCCCCGGCACCTTGCGCATTAGCTTGCCGCAACCGCAAGTGTGGGGGCTTACAAATCAGTTGGACGACACCAACTTCATCGCGCAAGCGGTGTTTGTCCAAACCGGTTCACCTGAAGTGCAGGTGGATGTGCGTTGGATTGATTCACCCATCAACCCTGCTGACGGGTTCAACCCCGGCTGGCAAACCGCGATCGTTCGTCTGTTCCAGCCATTCACGAACATCATTACAGGTCTCCGGCAAACGAACGAAATCTTCATCGTTGACTCCCTTCCGCTAACGACAAACTACGCGACCCTCACGAATCTCGCGGGGTTCGGTCAGCGCCCTGCGGCATTGTACGTGTCACGTACTCTGCCATGTGAGTTCGATGCACTCCCTAGCGGGAACGTCACCAATGAAGCCGGAGCCACAGACCTGACATTGCTGGCAAGTCTTTTCAACGTGACGAATGCTCCTCCGATCACCACAAACACTGCTGTGGGCTACCGCTTCTTGGCAGATCCAATTCAGACGGCCGCTTTTGGCCCTCCTTACCCAATCTCGATCACCAACAGCGCAGGGCGCGTGGAGATTATTGCCGAGACCTTGGACATGACCCGCGCTCGGATCCGTGGGGAAGGGTTGGTTGATATTAAAGCGGATACATTGGTCGGCTCCTCCCGCGCTCGCGTTGATTCGGTTAATTACAACCTGAACCTCGGGCATCCTAACGAACTGAAGGTTACCGGCATCGTGCCTCCATTCGTGCCTCGCATGAACACGTTGGGCACACCGATTCAGGTCTGGAGCGGCGTCTGGACGAACGTGCAACTCACGGAGATCGTGGTCCCAGACACGAACGATCCCCCAGGTCTGAGTGTCACGAACGTTATCGGCACAAACTTTTTATACCATGCGTTGGTGGTGGACGCCCGGTCCGTCATCACTCAGGTTCCGACTCTCGTGCATCAATTCCATGCGCGGGCGAGCGGTTCTTCGGTCGTGCAACTTGATGACACACTTCGTATCCAGGAAGAGTTCAGCATCAATGCCCGCAATATCGTGATTAACAACGAACTCAGCCTCGATAATACGTCCTTAAAATGGAACAGTGAAACGGTCCCGAATGCCGAAACCGTGCTCATCAGTCCGACGGGTGTCCTTAACGTCTTTGACCTAGCGAACCTGGGAGGTTTGCGCCGTTACACCGCTGTCACCAACCAAGGCTTTATTGTGGGTGGAAATGGCGTGCGGATTAACGCCAATTACTTTGAGAATACAGGAAGCATCTTCTCGGGCGGGGTTCTGGCAGTTGTTGCGGACGAGGCTCGGGTGGATGGAGGCACTTGGCAGAGTTCCGATGACATCACGTTTACCAATCGCACTTTGCGAATAGCGGACACCTCGATCGAAACTTCGGCGAACATTATTCTGAATGTTAGTGAGAGTTTATTTGACCATCCCACACGCGCAAATGATTGGATCGCCGAAGGCGTACAATTGGTGCGACGCCCAGGCGCTGGTGATTTGATGGGATCCCGCATCACTCTCCGGCTTCCGAACTTTGGCCTGTCCGAAAATTTCTGGGCATCCACGCGGAACGTTGGCGCCAGCCCAGAAGGCTTCGTGGAAAATCTCGCGATCGGAAACCTGGTTTTGGAAGGTGGCACGGGGAGTCTCTACGTCTTCCAGTCTACTGACGGCGGCCCGACCGCAATTTATGTGGACGTTCTCGAAATTTCCGAGGGCGTGGCCGCGGACTTGGAGGGTTCGATCTCCATTGCGCAGAATGTCGAGATTATCTTCGCGGACGTGCGCGGGGTTGATTTAGACACACTGCTGAACACGCAATTCCCGGGCGGTGGACGCTTCCGTTGGGTGCCAGGGTTCTCCAGCGCCCGCAGCGGCGTTGATGTCACTCTGGAGAGCGGCGAAACAGTTCGCATGAATCGCCTCCTCAGCGAGAGCCGCACGGAAGATTCTGACGGCGACGGGATCGTGAATGCGGATGATGAAACTCCGCTCGGTTCTGGCACCTCCATCACCGGCTTGAGCTACAGCCGTGTTGGCAGCAGCTTCACCTTCAAGTGGAAAGCTCCTGCGCGTTCGACAGTTTATCTCGAATCGACCACGAATCCTCGCGGCGGCAATTGGGAAATCGTGAAGCGTTATCAAAACGATTTCCTCCGCACACGCGAGATGACTTCCGATCCGCTCCCAACCGGCGGCACACGGCAGTACTATCGTATTCGTGTGGTGAAATGATTTGGCGGTTCTCGAAGGGCGGAAGGGATAGCTCCGCCCTGTCGTTGAACTGGTCGAATCGCTCGTTCTTCAGCAAAACTGGACTGTTCCTTCTTGGAATAGTCCAGTTTTGCATTTTCGGGGCTGCTCCCACCAACGACAACTTTAGTTCATCCACTCTGCTGACCCGCCCTTCCGACGTCATTGTCTCGTCCAACATTGGGGCGACAGCGGAGTTCAGCGAGCCTCCTCATGCTGGAACTGCTCCAGCTCGCTCGGTCTGGTGGCGGTTTCGTCCGGCGACGGACGGAGTGCTCCGCTTATCCACAGAGGGATCAACATTCGACACCCGTCTGGCCTTCTATACAGGGGTGCGATTAACCAGCCTCACTGCGGTGGGCTACAACGACAACGCGGCCCCCGGGAGAAAGTGGAGTGAGGTTGCCCTGCCCGTTCTGCCTGATCGGACATATCACATCGCGTTGGACGGTATTGGGGGCGCCACCGGCCAGCTTCGTTTGGGCTACAACTTCGAGGCCCGCGCGGTTCATGCCGTGCAGACATCAACTCAATCCGAGCAAGGCGCTACCGGCGTCGCGATTAGCAGCGCCACCATCGTCCCCGAAGGTGAGGCAGTCATCCTGACCGCCACCGCAACAAACCACTATTCGCGGTTTTCGCACTGGCAAACGCTCGCTGGAGGCTACATCTCTTGCAGTCCTGTTTTCACCATCACACCCACAAATGATCTACACGCAGTCGCGGTCTTTCGCCCGCGGACGTTCACTGAAGAATTCGATCTCCCACTGATTTTTGAGGGCGATTGGCGCGGCACGAACATCACGCGCCCGCATGGGCCTGAGAATTCCATTCGCTCTCGCCCATTCACCGGTTCGGGAACGAGCCGCCTGCGGATGACCCGGCCAACCCGCGGCGGACGCGGCTCCTTTGAGTTCCGTGTGAGTTCCGAGCGGTCCTGGGACACTCTTGTGTTCTGGGTAAATGAGACCCTGCACGCGACTTGGTCCGGAGAGGTGCCGTGGACAGTGCATGAATTTGATATGCCGCCGGGGGACGTGACGCTGCAGTGGATCTACAGCAAGGACGCGCAAGGAAACGCGGGAGAAGATCTGGCGATGATCGACAACTTGTTTATTCCGCCGCCGGTAAGCGTGTCGTTCCATGCCACGCTGCAAGGAGGGGAGCGCTGGCTCACTCTCACCGGAGACAAAGAGCAATGCTGGCGCGTGGAAGCATCCCGTGATTTGCGAGCCTGGCATGTGCTCACCGACCAGCGAACAGACGGCGCCGGCCAGCTTCGCCTGCGAGTCCCTGACTGGACTAGCCTTTACGTGCGAGCCCGTCCCCAATAACGCTATGCCTTCGCTGCTGGCCATCGCGGATGATCTGACGGGCGCCACCGATGTCGCGGTGCAACTCGCCGACACCGGGGCCACTGTTGAAGTCCATCTCTGGCCAGATCGCCACATGGGGTCAACATGTTCGGCAGAGATTCTGGTGGCGAATAGCGAAAGCCGCCACTGCGCCCCCGCTGAAGCTGCTCAACGGGTCCGCAGCTTGGTGGAGCAGGGGATAGCGATGGGCATCCGCAACTTTTATAAGAAAACGGATTCCACCTTGCGCGGGAACATCGGCGCGGAACTGGAAGCGGCATTGCGCGTTACGGAAGTGGTGGCTCTGCCGTTTGTGCCTGCATCGCCCGCTTTAGGGCGCACCACCTCGGGAGGCTTGCACTATGTGCATGGGAGACTCTTGCACGAGACGGAGTACGGGACCGACCCCCTCAACCCTGTAAAGACGAGCAACGTTCGCGACCTCCTTCAGCAGCAGACATCGATCGCAGTGGTTGCCGCGAATGAACCCAAAGCTCCACTGCAAAGACTAGCAATCCTGGTTCATGATTGCGAGAGTGTGCGGGATTATGAGGAAATTGCGCGCCACATCCGTGCCCGACAGCAGCTTCGGTTGTGCGCTGGCCCCGCAGCCTTTATCCGCGCGCTGCAGCCGCATTATGACTTGCCCACACGAAGCATTAGTCGGCCGGAGCTTCAGGAGCCGGTCTTAATTATCAATGGAAGTTTGAACCCGCTCGCTCTGGAGCAACTGAAACAGCTCCCGATCACGCCGGTTCTGATTCCTGCCCGCACACTGCTACAGGCAGACGTGGCCGGCTTCAAATGTGAGTTCGCGAGCGGAACGCTGGCTGTCACTGCGGCGCGCACTGCGGCAGATTACACCACCTGCGCGGCGCTGGCCGAGCAACAGGGGCTCAGACGCGAGGAGCTTCATGCGCGGGTGGCGCGGACGATCGGCTGCGTGGCCAGGCAACTTCTGGAGCGAGGCGGCTTTCGGACTCTTGTGGTGGTGGGCGGTGACACGCTCGCAGGCGTGGCACATGCTTGTGGATGGGAACGCTTCATCGCGTTGGGCGAGGCTGTGGCCGGAGTTGCGGCGGTGCGCGAGCCTCAAAGCGGCCTGCTTGTGCTCACGAAGCCGGGCGGGTTCGGCGCACCCGCTACCTTGCGCGAGCTTCTGGCCCAGGCGCGATGAACTATTGCCAACTCAGCATTTACGTTCGGGAGCGCAGCCGTTAAAACCAGCGCGTCGCGATGAATTTGCCGAACAAATTGACCCTGAGCCGCTTCGCTTTAACAGCGGTGTTTCTTGTCATTTTTTGTTCCGGGATTAAATACAGCAACTCACTGGCCCTCGTGGTTTTCGTTGCAGCGAGCCTGACAGATTACTTCGACGGAATGATTGCTCGCCGTGACAAGCTCGTGACGAGCTTCGGCGTCCTGATGGATCCGCTGGCCGACAAGATTCTCACCTGCTCGGCATTTATTGCTTTCGTTGAAGAAAAGAAAATTGCGGCGTGGATTGTGGTGGTGATTGTGGCGCGCGAACTCGCAATCACCGGGTTGCGTCTACTGGCCGCTAATCGCCAGGTTGTCCTCGCGGCTGAGCGATACGGAAAGCACAAAACGATTTCACAAATCGTCGCTATAATCACGATCCTTGTCGCGTTGAGCTATCGCGAATGGGGTTCCTTCGGCGAAACCCTATTTCGCGCGTGGATCGGCTACCTTGAAGCCGCCGCGATCTATGTGGCGGTCGCGCTCACGGCGGCATCGGGCCTTTTCTACCTCTGGCGCAATCGGAATCTGTATTTGAACGAGCTGTAAGCGCGTGAGAGAACGCTTCATCCTTTGGGTCGCTCGAGGATTCGGCGCCGGCTTGATCCCCGGCAGTCCCGGCACATTTGGATCGGTGATTGGATTTGCCTGGTTCGCGTTGCTGCTCGGTTTGGGCAGTCTATGGACTTTTCTGCTCGTGACGTCGGTTGGCCTCGCTGCAGGGGTCTGGGTGTCAGCAGAAGCTGAGCGATTGCTGGGGGCGAAGGATCCGGGTTCGGTCGTTATCGATGAATACACCGCTTACCCGCTTTGTTATCTCGTCGCTCTAATTGTGAGCCCCGCCGCGCTCTCTCCTGAATTCATCTGGTCGGCAAACGCGTGGCCCTTGCACGTGACTGTCTTCGCCGCATTCCGCCTGTTCGACATCGCTAAGCCCTGGCCTATCCACAAACTTCAGCATCTACCCGGCGGTTGGGGAGTGATGATGGACGATGTGGCTGCGGCGACTGCGGTCAATCTGCCGGTCGCTGTTTTAATCTGGGCGTGGCCAGAGTTGCTCCCTTGATCAAGGAACTGCAGTGTGGGTCTGCGGACCGCACAGTTTTCGGAGCGCCACTATTCCCGTGAGCACCGCGATCACGGCGCAAATAAGGTAGGGCAGCGGGCCGCGAACGTCGTAGAGGCTCGCCGCGAATATTGGAGCCAGTATGCGCGCAAGGCTGCCAGCGCTTTGAGCCACACCCAATGTGGCGCCTTGCTCGTTCGCTTCGGTCATATTCGAAATTAAACCGAATGTGGGTGGGCGATTGACCCCAGATGCCCCCGCGAAGACTGCCAAGCCGATAAGCAAGCCCGGGGCGCTCTTCACCAGCGGGAGGCTCACCATCCCAAGCCCAATAATCACAAGGCTCCACGCGATCAGCTTCCGCTCGCCAAATTTCTTCACGAGGCGGCCGATCATGCCGCCCTGGATAAATGCGGAGATCAATCCGCAATAAGTGAACAGGTACGTGATCTTGTCGGTGTCATAGCGAAAGTTGTCCGCGATCACTAAGCCAAACGTCGCTTCAAAAGCCGCGAAGCAGAAGGTGGACAGGAAGTATGTGATCACCAGAAACCCAACTACTGGCTGCCGCAGGGTATGCCCAATCTGTGCGAACTTAGGCCGGCGCACAGCGGTTTCAGAGGAAGGTTGGCGGCTCTCTTTAAGGATGAAAAGCGTTAGGATGAAGTTGAAGGCGCAGATGCCCGTGGCAACCCAGCCAGGGCCCGTGAGGCCCAGATGCTTCGCGCTCAAGCCGCCGATCGTTGGGCCGAAGATAAAGCCGAGCCCGAAGGCCATCCCGATGAGCCCCATGCTCTTGGAGCGATTCTCCTTCGTGCTAACGTCCGCGATGTAAGCGGAGGCCACGGAAATGTTTGCGCCCGCGATGCCCGCAAAAACGCGCGAGGCCAAAAGCAGCCAGAGACCACGCTGCCCTTCGATGCCGGAAGCGAAGGCGAACATTGCGTAAGAGAGCACTGAGCCTGCGTTGCTCATCAGCAGCACAGGACGCCGCCCAATTCGGTCGGATAAGCGCCCCCAGAGCGGCGCGACCAGAAACTGCATCAGCGAGAAGGAGGCGATGATCATGCCGACCTGAATGCCTGAAGCCCCGAACTGCTTGGAGTAGAGCGGCAGCAACGGCATGACGATGCCGAAGCCGATCAGATCGATAAAAACGGTCAAAAATATGACCAGCAGAGAGGGCTTCTTCATCGCGGCAATAAGCGGAAGAAGCCGGGCTCACCAGAGGGAGCCGAGATTCTGAGATTAAAGGGGGCAAACACGCCCGCGCAGTTTAAGGGCGGGCGGCGCCGCGTCAATCTGCTGATTCAGCCTTTGAATCTGGGACGCTGGAGGTTCTCGGCGCCTGGTCATCATTGAGATGCAGATGAACACCTTTGCCAGCATTGTCCACCAGCGCGATAACCTCCACATCCGGCAAATAATGGCGCATGTAAAAGTTCATGGCCGTCGCGCTATCCGGAAATGGAAATGCATCCCCCATGTTTTCAGTCCAGACTCCTGGACTCTTAAAGAACTCTCCCGTTTTTCTGTTCCTTAACACCACCTTCATCACTCCAACTCCCCGTCTTTCGCATTAATCCTCATCGAATTTTCGTTTGGATTGGGGTGAGCTTCAATCAGCGGGAGTTTTGAAATAACCTGTAGGGCGCTCTACCCGGCGGAGGCGCCCGTGCATCCGAATGGGCCTAAGCACAACTCAGGATGTGGAAGTGGGTGCGCCCTGAGATGGAACTTAAGGAGGGGGACGGGCGCCGCTAGCTGCTGTGGCAAGCTACTCCTGAGGACCGACGAGTTCCAAGGCGGCCCTCAGGTTCGCTAAGTGCCTGTCCAGTCGGAATGCGGCAAGAAATCGCTGCCGCAACGGGGTACTGTCCTCACGCTGCAGCAACGTCAGAGTGGCCTCTGCCACGGCCTTCGGTGAATTGATGGGGACCACTCCGGGATAAGCAGGAGCAAAAAACTCTGGCAAGGATCTCCAAGCTGTCGTGACGATCGGCAAACCAGCGGCCATCGCTTCAAACAAGACAAGCGGCGCGCTCTCCGCGTAGTACCACGTTGGAAAGATATAGACGTCCGCGCTCAACAGGCGCTCGGACTTTTGAGCGCCGGAAACGAACCCCGCGTAAGCAACGGCGTCCACGAGACTTAAATCGCGCACCAAGTTATGAAACTTCTGTTCCTCAGTTGGGTTGAGGAATTTGCCTGCAACAGTCAGGTGGAAATCATAGGGAGTCGCGGCGTCGCGCAAGATTTTCAACGCGCGCAGCGCGTCTAATAACCCCTTTTCTTCCGTCAACAAGGCCATGAAGAGCAGATTCACGCGCGTGCCCGAGCCGTTGGCTTTTTTCAGCTCATCAATACGCGCGGCGCGCCGGGGAGCGATTCGGCTCTCATAATCTGGAAATGGATCAGGCACTCCGTAAGGAACGACACGCGCATTCTTCGGATTGAACACTTTTGCATCCGGCAGCCCGAAGGAGGAGGGCGACATCGTGATGTCCGCCCCATCCAAGGCGAAGTGCGCGAGCCGCTGCAGCCAGCTCGGCAGGGTCGGCAGCCATTCCCCAAGCCCAGCCGCGTGCCAATAAAAGGCGCGACGGGGGAAGAATGGCTTCAGGAGTGTGAGAATAATGATGTCCCGATAGAGCGGCGCTTTCAGCGGGGGCGCTGGCGCATAATACATGAAGCGAACGCCGTGGCGCACACGAATCCAGATCGCCTGCGCGACGTATTTGAAAAGGTTGACCAACTTGCCCGCGCGAGGTTGCGCGATGTCCTCCATCCCGGTGGAGAACCGCGCATCGACGTGATAGCAAATAATCGGTGCCGGATTCGGCCCTGCGTTTTCGGCCTCAGCCGCAAAGCCTTTGAGCAGCATCTCGACCATGTAACTCTGGCCATGATGCGGCGGCGGGATATGCGCAAAGACGAGCAGCTTCACGTGCGCGGCCAATATGGGAAGCGGCTGGCGGTGTAGCAAGCTGCTTCATGGGCAGGACATTCAGGGTTGCCAAAGCACGCAGGCGAGAGTGATTGTTTTGCAAGATGCGCGGGTTGCTAATCACGTTCGAGGGCACGGAAGGGTGCGGGAAATCCACTCAGTTAACCATCCTCGCCCAGAAGTTGACGGAAATGGGGCACATCGTGCGGACGCTGCGCGAGCCAGGTGGAACGCCGATCGGTGAGGAAATCCGGCACACCCTCAAGCATTCCACAGCGAACGCGAATATGGCGCCGGAAACGGAGTTGCTGCTGATGAATGCCAGCCGCGCTCAACTCGTGCGTGAAGTGATCACTCCAGCATTGGCGGCGCGCCAGATCGTTCTCTGCGACCGTTTCTATGACTCCACCATTGCTTACCAGGCTTTTGGCCGCCGCCTCTCCATGGCCAGTGTGCAGGCAATCGTTGATTTTGCAGTGGGTGATGTGCGGCCGGATTTAACCCTGCTCTTGAAAGTTCCAATCACCGTCAGCGAGCAACGCAGGAAAGCCCGCATCGGCTCCTCCAAGGTTCGCGACCGCATGGAGGAGGCGGATCGCGAGTTTTTTGAACGTGTCGAACAGGGTTATGAGTCCATTTCGGCGGCGGACGGAATGCGGGTCAGGACGGTGGACGCGACACAAGATGTTGAGAGCGTCTCGACGGACATTTGGAAATGGGTTCAGCCATTGGTGGAAGCATGGACTGGTCAGGGGGTGAACACCCTGAAATCGCTTGGCGAGTACAAGCAATCGACGCTGAACGATCCGGAATCGGAGATCAGCCGCGATTAGTCAGCTTACAAGGCAATTGTTCCACGTGGAACAATGCTATGTCCTGCAAACTGACTTGCGGCTCCGGATAGAACTTTTGTCGGAACTCGGCATTTTCCCAAAGATGCTCGGTGTGGGCCTGCTCCTGCCGAGCAATCAGGAACTTCAATTCTTCAAGGTTGCTGGACCACTTGGCCCCGTTAAAGAACTGCGCGCCAGCGAATTGAGTCTTGTAGAGGGCGTTCCTCGAATAACAGGTGCCTAGGTAAAGGTGTGACAGGCCTGCTTCCGCAAACCGCTCGACTGCGGAAGTCATCATGAACAGCCCAAGGCTCTTGTTCAGGTGAGCAAGGTCGTAAAAGGCGTAGTAGTAGTAGGCGATGCGGGAAGGTTCGATGTAGAGGGTGACATAGCCAACATCTGACCCTTTATCGGTAAAGGATAGGATATGCGTCACAATGCGGGAGCTAAAGAGGCGATCCAGCCGCGCGTCACTCATCACGTCCCGGCCGAACTTCGTCTCCGCATATTGCTTTATGAAGTGGCGTTTGGATGGTGTTAACTCAAACTCTTCGCGGGGAACGAGTTGAGCAGTCAAGCCGTTGCCTTTTCGGAGAATACGCCGGTTTTCCGACGAAGCCTTGTACTCTTGGAGGGCAACCCGCACATGGCGGCACATGTAAAACCGGTCCAGGTTGGGAGAACTTGGCAGAAAGCCGTGCCCAAAAAGGTCGCTGGGAGCCTCTCCAGCGTCCGGGAATGCCCACACCGCAAAGGGAAAGACGTAGTGCGGGTAGTCCGGCTTCGCCTCCGAAAAAAGCAGCTTCATTGATGGTGGGCCTCAGCGTGGGTCCGTTGGGGTTGCGGGTTCTGGTCCGCTGGCTGGTTTAGGTAAACTCGGGGGAGGCGGGAACGCCATCCAGTCAGGACGTCGTAGGAGACGCTGTTCTTTAGCGCAGCCACGTCGTGGGCGGTGATTTCTTCGCAGCCTTGGGTTCCCATGATGACGACCTCATCCCAAAGTTGGGCCTGGGGAATCTCCGTGACGTCCACAGTGAAGGAATCCATAGCGACACCCCCAACGATCGGCGCTCGCGCGCCATGTATCAGCACATGCCCCTGGTTGCGCACACGCGGGAAACCGTCGCCGTATCCGAGGGGCAGCACGGCGATTCTCCTCGGGCCATCCGCAGTGTAACGCATCCCGTAGCCGACCTTGTCGCCAGCCTGCAAATTTTGGAACCCTGAAATGCGCGTCTTCACTCTCATGACCGGCTCGATGCCGTCCAATCTTCTGCACACGCGGCTGGGATACACGCCGTAGCTCAGAATGCCGACGCGAACCATGTCGAAATGCGCGGAGGGTAAATCGAGGAACCCGCCACTGTTGCAGAGGTGGCGCAGACCTGGGGAAATCCCGCGTTGCTCCAAAGCGGCAAGCGTTTCCTGAAAATTGGCGAGTTGGTGATGGGCAAAGGTTTTGTCCAATTCGTCGCTCATTGCGAAGTGGCTGAGAACACCTTCCAAACAGAGATTTGGATCCTTGGCGATTCGTTCCGCCAAAGCGGCAGCCTCAGTCCAGCGCACGCCATACCGGTTCATGCCTGTGTTCACTTTTAAATGAACGGAAGCTCGTTTCCGTTGCGCCCGCGCAGCCGCGCTCAGGCGGGGGACAAGTTCGGCGGAGTTGACTGCGCAACTGAGATTGAACTCAACACACGCGGCAATCTCGTCGTCCGTCCGCTCCCCCAGCAACAGGACCATCTGCTTGAAGCCCGCCTGACGAAGCTGGATCGCTTCCGAGAGAGTCACAGTGGCGAACGCGCTTACTCCGCTGGCAACTGCAATGCGCGCCACCTGCTCAGCCCCGTGGCCATAAGCATTGTCCTTGACCACAGACATGATTCGCAAGCCGTCGGGTTTGGCGTGATGAATGACCTCGAAGTTCCGTCTGAGCTGGGCCAAATCGATTTCGAGCCAAGCGGGGCGGAGGGGGGATTCCAGGCCGGGAACATTCATCTTCACTGCGTGCAAACTGCGCTCCTGTTAAACGGGCGGCAACGCGCCGGGTCAAGCGAAGAGCGGAAGAATTTGTGTGACAGTCCCTGAGCCCTGCGGATCAAGCAAAGGCGCAGCTGATCAGTTCGGCGCAGCTTTGCGCGGAGGCATCAGCGCCCAGGCGTTTTGCGAGATCCGGGCAGATGTTGAAAGGGCGTCCGCCAACGAAGATTCTTGGTTTATGGGTCTGGCTGGAATTCTTGATCGCGTTGATGGCCGCCTGCATCTCACCAAGGTGGTAGGTCATGGTGGCGGAGATAGCGATGATGGCGGGATTCCAAGTGAGGAGTATCGAGTCGAGGTTGCGCGTGGGCACATTGCTCCCGAGGCAAACAGCGTCCCACCCGTGAATTGCAAAGCAGTCCGTGACAATGCGGATGCCGAGTTCATGCATTTCATTGCCGACGCTGAAACCGACGACAGATTTACGCACGCGCGGCACGGCTAAGTCCGCGCTGAGCAAGGCGAGCATGTTTTGAGTGACATGCGCGCAGTAGTGCTCCTCGGCTTCAGTAATGTTCCGGATTTGCCAAAGTCTGCCGACCTCATGGAGCGCGGGAGTGAGAACGTGCTGGTAAAGTTCCAGGAGCGGAATGCCCGAGGAGCGCGCCTGGAGCAACACTTGACGCGCCGCGCCAGCATTTTTCACGAGCAGCAGGTCCAGCCAGCGCCGCGCGAGAGAACCGTGCGGCGCATCTTCTTTGATGAAGCTGGGGATCTCAGTGGGTAGATTAGGAAGCGCTCGACTGGCGATATTCAGCGGGATTGCAGCGGCTTTACGGGCCTCCTGACCCAGTTGCACTTCAAGCCCGCGCTCCATGAGAGCGAGGCTCTCCTGCAGATGCTCATGGCCGATGCGGAGGGCGTGCAGAAGAACTTTGCTCCAGGCCATGTAATCGGTGAAGAACTCTGGGAATCCGAATCGAACGGCCTCAGCCAGATAAGCAAAGTGATAGGCGTGATCCTCGGTGCAACGCCGCACCCCATTAGCTCCCCATTTAGCCTGCAGGCCGGGATTTGCGGTGAAAAACTCGTGCGTTGCCCAACCCGCCATGGCATGGCGGTGCTCAGAGATGAGATTGGCGATTTCTGGACGCGGAGTCATGAAGCAATGTGCTCGAAGAAGCGGATCTCGGTGGCTTCCGGCCTCAACTTTAAACCCTTGGGGATGCCTTTATGGGAGTCGCGGTACATGTGGCTCTTATGCCAGGTCCTGTAACTCGGCTCATCGCGCCAGAAAGTCATGAGCCAGATTTCGTCCGGAGAATCGACGGGGCTGATCACCTCCATCCGCAGGAACCCGTCCGCAGAATCAACAAGGTGCGGCCGGGCGCGAAAAGCTTCCTTGACCTGTGCGGTCATGCCGTTGGCAACGGCAAATTTGCTGATCGCGACGAAGTAAGGCGGCTGCTGCATTCGCGGGAATACTAACAGGCCCAGCGCTCTATCTGTCAAATCTGAGAGGCCAGATTAGCGGTAGTGATGTCGCCCGCTGGCCGGGCACAGTGATGCTGCGTTTATCTATTCCGCAGCGAACATTGCTTTCGTAAATTCTCTTGGCTCGTATGGCTGAAGATCATCAACGGCCTCGCCCACGCCGATGAACTTCACCGGCAGCTGCGTGTCTTTGCCCACAGCAATCACCACGCCGCCTTTGCTGGTGCCGTCGAGTTTCGTGACGATCAAGCCGGTGAGGGTCACAGCTTTGTCGAACTCACGCGCCTGGGTGAGCGCGTTCATGCCGGTGGTCGCGTCCACGACCAGGAGCGTTTCATGCGGCGCGTCGGGTATAAGCTTCGTCATGACGCGATGAACTTTTTGCAGTTCCTGCATGAGATTGTGCTTTGTGTGCAGGCGGCCAGCGGTGTCGATGAGCACATAGTTTGCGCCCCGGGACATCCCCGCGGCCACCGCGTCGTGAGCGACGGCGGCCGGATCCGCGCCGTAAGCGCTGGCGACCACAGGCACATCGAGGCGTTGGCCCCAGATTTTCAACTGCTCAATCGCGGCTGCGCGGAAGGTGTCGCAAGCGGCCATAACCACGACGTCTCCGCGGTTCTTCAAGTATGCGGCCAGCTTTGCTGCGGTGGTGGTTTTGCCTGTGCCGTTCACACCAACGATCGAAATCACTGTCGGGCCTGATTTCACCCGTTTGAGGCCTTGGGCTTCAGGAAGCTCTTTTTCGAGTTCCTGCCGGGCGACGCCAAGCACATCGAGGCCACCTCCGCCCTGGCTCTCGTACGCTTTGCGAACGGCTTCGACGATCTGGGTTGTGGCTTTTAAGCCGAGGTCCGCGCCGAGAAGGGTGGCTTCGAGTTCCTCGAGTTGCTCCTCCGTCATCTTCGGGGAGAAGGTGACGATCCGCTTAATTTCGCCGACGAGCTTTTGATGGGTCTTCTGCAGACCCTGCTTAAATTTATCGAACAGTCCCATGTTGCGGGCGAGATGCTACTGCGGGGCGCGGCTGGTGGAAAGACGGCCGCGCAGGGTTTCCGCCGCGGTGCGGAGACGCTCGACATGCTGGTATGGAACTTTAATGGATCCAATCAAGGGGCGCCCCTTGTTCATCCCATGGCAATCAGAGCCGCCGGTCACCAGAAGCTTCAGCCGTTCCGCGAGCAAAGAATACGTTTCGATATGCCCGGTGCCGTGCTTGGTGTGGTAGCACTCAATGCCATCAAGGCCGAGTTCGGCTAAAGGTTCGATAAGATCATCCGCCCGGTTCAGAGCTGGATGCGCAAGCACGGCCAGGCCGCCAGCCTCATGGATAAGTTCAATCGCGTGCTCCGCTGACATGCGGAATTTCGGCACCCAACCAGGCCGGTTTCGCTTCAAGAAGCGCTCAAAGGCTTCGTCCACACTGCTGCAGATTTTGGCCTGCACCAGCGCCCGCCCAACATGAGGACGCCCAGGGGAGTTGCATTTCGCGATGGCGAACACCGACTCGCTCTTTAAAGGAATGCCGATCTCATTGAGGCGCGCAACAATTTCAACGATTCGTTCCTGGCGAACCTTTTGGAAATGGGCCATTTCGCTAAGCAGCCGCGGGTGTTCGGCATCAATGAAGTAGGCCAGGACATGAAGCTCGTGGCCTTCATGCTCGACCGTGAGTTCGGAGCCGGGAACGAATTCGATGCCGCGGGCTTTGCAAGCGGCGGCCATGCGAGCGCACCCTTCGACCGTGTCATGGTCCGTAAGAGCTACCGCCTTGAAGCGGTAACGGGCGGCGTGCTCCGCCAACTCTTCCGGGGTGTAGGTGCCGTCGGAAAAGTTGGTGTGCAGATGCAGGTCAGCAAACATGTCTAGTTTGCAGCCGTGTTGTTTTGCGAGTGATTCCTGGCTCGCCGCCACCGAAACGCGGGAGAATGAGAAAGGTTTTTTCGTGACATGCCTTTACCTTCGGCCAGGAGCACCCATGAGGCAAGACGCAATGCTGGCCGGGGGCGTGTCGCCTTAAGCACGAACGATGGGTGGGGCTTCGTTGGGCGCAGCCTGGATGACCGGGCGAATGGTCGTGGCGCCCGCTTGCTCGTTGAGCAACTTGCGAAAATCGTAAATGACCGCGTCGTGCGCGATCTGAATCAGCACGACATCTGTGAGCAGGCCGGGAATGCAGAAAAGCGTGAGCACCCCAGGCGCAACGAGGCCCCAAAGCATGGTCTTAAAGAATGCGACTGCAGGCTTGGGGGTTTTTAAACCCATCCAAAGGCCGGCCCAACCAACAGCATAACCATCGAGAATGAGCATCCCCATGCGGTAAATGGTCCATCCAATTCCGAGCAAGCCGTTGGCTTCCTGCGCCAGTTTCACCATGAACGCGACGTGCCATACGAGCGCGATCACCACCGGAACGAAGAAGAGCTTCTCAAATGCCTGGCGCTGGCCTTTCACGAACTCCTTGATCGTGAGTGGGGTGGAAAGAACCAACTCAAGAGCGCCATTCTTCCGGGCTTCGCACATGTTCAAGGATGCCTGGGAGGCCACCAGAACACGCAGCAGGATGTTGAGCCCGATCATCACTCCGTATCCAAACTCAACCGGCAGGAAAAAGGCGGCCAGCATGCATCCGGCTGCTGGAATGCTGAGGAACCAAGTGAGCCGAGGGTACCTTCCTGAAAACTTTCGCAAGCCGAGCCATGCGGCGGGATTCTGGTCGAGTGTTTTGCGCCGGAGAGCGTTTCGCCTTGCGATTGTGGCCTCTGATTCGTTGCGCTCCACCTGAGCGGGTTCTGAGGCTGTCTTGGTGTCGGACCACGTTCTGGGAAGAATCAAGCTGGCCGCGATGAGCGAGGCCCAGGCGATTGCATGCGTCACGACCATTGAGCCCCAGAAAGCTCCTGGCGCAGCGGTGTAGCGGGCGTCAAAGGCATGCAGCCAGGTTGTGAAAGGGCTGAAAAAGGTGAGCCAGGCTGTCCAATGTGCAGAACTCACATGCTCTGCGGCTGCATGAAGCCCGGGGATGATGCCGGCCAGCGTGATCAAGATCAACGCGCTCAAACCGATGCTGCTGCCGGCTTCATGGTTCAGCGTTGAGGCGAGCATGCTTACGCTGAGCGAAAGAAACAGGGTGTTCATCAACACCAGTGTTGCGCGCCAAAATTCCCCGCCCGTCACGCCTCCCAGCACAAGCGCGATTGCGATGATGGGAAAGATGGAGAGAAGCGCGTGAAATGTGCGGATGGAATTCGCGGCGAACTTACCGAGCACAACATCGAGCGGGCGCAGATCCGTCAGAAACAACAGGCCGATGGTGCCTTCACGCTTTTCTTCGCTGATGCAATCGGCTGTTTTCCGCACCCCCTCAAAGAGAGCAACGAAGAACCCGAGACCAACAAAAATTGCGAACAGCGTTCCGCCAGCGCTTTGCGAGCCGCCTGTGCTGGTCAGGAGAAGAAACCCGCCGACAAGAGTGGCAGCAAGGGCGGTCAAGCGGCGGGCTCGGTAAAGCCATTTGCTGCGCGACGCCACCCGCAACTCACGCTCGACGATCGGCAGCGAAACCATAGAACCGGGTTACTGAGCCTTCGGGCGAAACCATCCGAACCAACGCCAGCCAGCGGATTTGTCGAAGCGTTGCGTGGCGATCTCCCGGAATTTGGCCACAAGGTTCCGCCAGCTCATGATTGTGAAGTAGGCGTTGATGCAAATGCCGATGGCCAGCCAGAAAAGCATCGCTTCCTCCTCATCCATACTTAAAGAACGATCGAGGTCGCTGAGTTCGAAAAACGTGATAAAGCTGAAAAAGAGGAACCACGGCAAAATGAGAATGCGGGCGACCACTTGACCCGAGGCGGCGTTGACCGTCTTTGCCCGAAGGCCGTGCCACATGCCGAGCACCGCCAGCGCCACAATATCGAGCAGGAACATGGTTAAGCCGACAAACCAGAGCAGGAAAAACTCGCCATCGAAATTTTCCTCCACCAAAGCTGCGGTCATCATCAGCAGCTCCAGGGCGAAGACCACCGTGATCTGCCACCCGAAGTGCCGCCAGAGCGCGAGAAGTTGGCCCCGCAGGATGGAAGGGACCGACATTGGTGTGGAGAGCAGCAGCTCCAGGGCTCCCGATTTTTTGTCGCGCCCGAAAAGCCTTGGAGCCTCGGAGGCTACCCAGAATTTGAGGCAGGTGTTGATGATTACCGCCGTCATCACGTAGATCTCCGGCTCCAGCATGTCATCCGGCCAGCGCACGAACAACCAGAACCATAGGGCTCCCGCCAACCCAAGGAATAGCCATATAACTGCCGGTTTCAGCCGATCCCGCGCGCCGAGCCAATAGACTGCGTTTGTGTCCAGCAAGGAGGAGCGAAACGCGGCGCGTTGCTCGCTTGTGCCATGGCGCCAGACGTCCCAGGTTTTCTGCAATTTCTCACCTTTCTTTGACTTGGCTTTGTCTTGCCAGACATGAGGGAGGATAAAGCTGGCGACGATAAGGGAAGCCCAGGACAACCCATGGCAGAATAAGAGTGAGCCCCAAAAATGGTTGGGTTTGTAAAAGCCGGTGAACGCTGTGAAGAAGCCGAAACCAGGGCTGAAGATCATCAGATCCAGGGTTACCGTGCGAAGCTCGTAATAAGCCGCGTAACCGGCGCAAAGCGCTGGGACTCCCAATGTCAGAAACAGGAGCACCCCGCCTGTTAGTGCCCGGGCTCGCCGATCATCACGGCTGATGGAGGAGAAAAAGATACCCAGGCAAAGGGATAGAAAGAGGGTGTTCAACAGGACGAGCACGACTCGTCCGACCTCCTCGGGCGCGACCCCGCCCATCATCACGGGGATGGCGAGGATGGGGAACACAGCAACCAGGCGATAGAAGGAATCGATAGACGTTGCAAAGAGTTTCCCGAAGACAACGTCGTAGCCGCGAAGATCCGTTAAGAAGAGCAAACCGAGGGTGCCGTCACGCTTCTCCTCACTAATGCAGTCCGCAGTGATCGCTGCTCCCGCTATAAGCGCAAAAAGAAAGGCAGCCCCCGAGATCACGCTGAAGAGCATCATCCCGCGTTGGCTGTTCGTGGCGTGGCGGGCCATGCTCAGCCAGACCCATATGAATGCTCCGAATGCGATGATGGCCGTTCCGAAGCGCGACCAATATGTCATCCGCTTGCGTGAGGCCACACGCAGTTCGCGGCTGACAATGGGCAGGAGCGTAACCACGGAAACGGTTACTGTGTTTCTCCCTTCGTCACGCGAAGGAACACTTCTTCAAGGCCAAGCTCGTTCTCCCAGAGTCCAGTAATGCGAACGCCGCCGCGGACCAGTGTTTCTGCGAGAAATCCAGGATCAGTCTCGTGGCTGGCAAGGGTCACTTTGACTTGTCCATCTGCCTGCTCAGCAGCAGCAACCTCAGGATGTCCCTTCAACAGTTCGATCGCTTTGTGCGGATCGCCCTGCACCGTGACCCAATAAATTTGCCCGCTTTCCATCTGGTCGCGGACACCTTGAACCGGGCCAGCGTAAATCAGTTTTCCGCGCTCAATGATCGCAACGCGATTACAGAGCGTCTGCAGCTCGCTCAGGATGTGCGACGAGATGATGATGGTTTTGCCGAGGCGCTGCAGCTCCTGCAGAATGGCCATCATTTCAATCCGCGCGCGAGGGTCGAGACCGCTGGCAGGCTCGTCGAGCAGCAACACTTGCGGGTCATGAATAAGAACGCGGGCCAAGCCGAGCCTCTGTTGCATGCCTCGGCTCAAAGCTCCAATCAACGCGCCCTTCTTTTCAGTGAGCCCAACCAATTCCAGCACGTCCGCAACGGTTTTATCCCGCTGCGTGGAGGGGATTTTGTAACAGGCCGCGAAGAAATCGAGGTACTCAGTCACCTCCATGTCTTTATACACGCCGAAGAAGTCGGGCATGTAGCCGATGATGTGGCGGACGGCGTCCGCATCCTTCACGACGTCATGGCCGAGCACTTCGGCTCGGCCAGTGGAGGGGGTGAGGAACGTGGCCAGGATTCGAAGCGTGGTGGTTTTGCCCGCGCCGTTCGAGCCGATGAATCCGAACAGATCGCCCCGGTTCACGGTTAACGAGAGGCCGCTCAGCGCCGTCATCGCGCCGTAATGCCGCGACAGCTCGTAGGTTTGGATGGCGGGGACCGAAGGGTTGATTTCGACTGCCATAACTATTTTTGGTTCCGCGCGGGAATGACCAGCCGCAGGAGAGTGTCCCGCTGCGAGCGGATCGGAGTGAAGTCGTTGATCGGTTTGGTGAAAGAATGGTTTGGGGCAAACGCGAGCAAAATGGTGTCGCCACGGCGCGCTTGCGGGCTCAGGTCAAAACCCGCCGGAGCAGTAAAGCCGCGATGATCATAGGTGAGATTCAACTCGCCAATAAACGAGGCAACCGTCGCGGTGAGAGCGCGGTTTTCAATGCGTCCCTGGTTGCCGCCGCCGAATTGGCTTCTGCGAGACTCCACGGCAGCGGGGAATCCCCCGGCCGTTTGCATGACGAACTGGTTTAGCGACTGGCTGCCCGCTTCCTGCAGATCGATTTCCCGTTTCTCGTTCGGCTTCAGATTGCCCACAGCATACACCTTCGAGTCGATCACGGCGCGGATGTCATTGAGAGGAACGCCCAGGAAGTTCTCCACCGTCAGCTTGTTGGAATCGCGGTCATGGCGCGCCATGAACGGCATGCTGTCGGGCTGCATCCAATCACAAACGTAGAGCAGGCTGCTCCAGACCGGCACATAGATGTCCGCGCGATACCCGGAACCGGTTTGAGTGGCGCGGAAGCCGCTGCCGCTCTGGCCGCCGCGACTCATTTGCACAACTTCGCCGCGCACGGCTGAGACGGCCTGATCGGACTTCAAGGCGTACCAAGAATTGATGGAGGAGTAGATGGAGGCAAACGTGCGCCCGCGAAAATCCGCCTGGTCACCGCGCGGCAGCACATCAACAACATGCAATTCATTCCACTCGGTTTCACCGGCGCGGAGGCGATAACCAATGTACCAGATCAGCAGCGAGAAGAGCGCGACGTAGGCCGGAAAAGTGATCCAGGTGAGCATCTGGCGGTTGATCTTCTTCAGCCAGTATTGGTCCAGCGGGCCGATGACGATGAGATACACAACCAGCAACGCGAGCAGCCAGCCCACAGGCAACTTCCGCACCTGGCGGCTGTCAATCAACGCGCCGAAAACCTCGTCAACGCTCCACCCGCCGTAACCGTATTGCTCCGTCTCAAACCACGCGGAGGGCGCTTCGAGCATGCGCGCCCAAAACCAGGTCCGATTCTTCCAGGACTTGAACGGCTCGCGCTCCGGGCTGAACGTGAGCACGGTCACGGAGCCTTTGCCGCGCGGCGCCTGCACGATCAGCGGCACGTCCCCCGCCTGCGCCAGGACCACAGCATCGCGAAGCGTTCCGGTCGCGACGGCCATGGTCGAGTTGCCAAGGGAATTGTCGGACGGTTGCCTGCGGTAAACATGATCCTCTGTGACAAAATGGTTCTGGCTGGCCGGATTCGTCAGCCGCTTCATCACCGGCCTTGTGTAGGTGCGAAGCGGGCCTGTGAGCCAACTGGACAATGCTTCGTCCACTTTTTGGTTCCGCACGTCCGTGAACTCCATGGGGAGGAATTGTTGCAGCCACGGAGTGCCGTTCACGTCGGAAAGCTGCTCAACAGCCAAGATCAAGCGGCCTCCGCCGCGGACCCAATTCACGAGCGCCATCGCCTGGGGCGGCCGAATATCAGTGACTTTGCCCGAGTTGAGATAAAGCGCGTCTAGACCTTCAAGGGGCAGGGGACTGTCCGGGAAATGCGCGGTTTCCATGCGCGCAGCAACAAGACGTTGATCTTGCGGATTTTTGAGTTCTGGAAAACCGGGCATGCCTGCGAAAGTCATGGGCAAGCAACCCAGCAGGATGCCGTCTGAATTCACCACGCGCGGTTGGATGCTCAGGCGTTCAGCGCGGACACGCTTCCTCTCGTCGAGGAGACGGGCGTTCCATTGGCCGTATTGGCTGCCGTAGGCGGTCATCAGAACCCGTTTGCGCGTGTTTGTGGGAAGCTCGACGGTTGTGAAGCGGCTTTGGCCCGCGTTGAAGTCGCCGCCGCTTAATTCAATTGTGCCGGTGAAGGTGGGGCCGTCGTTTTCAATTTCGAAAATGACCGGCGACCAACCGCCTTCGCGCATCTCGTTTGCGCTGCTAAAACCGAGGAAGAGATCGAACTGAAGGTTGTCTTTGGGAGCGGCATGGGCTGAGAACGGGACGAGCCATAGAAGCGCCGCGCAGAGAGCCAGCCAAAGGCCGCGAGAGCAGGGGCCCGAATTGCGGAATGCCATTCCCATAAGAGTTGCGCGCGAGTCTTTGTGCGGTGTCCGCATTGGCTATAGTAGCTGCCTTGGCCGTTAGCAAGGATTCAGTTCTTAGCGGTTCGACAACCCGCGGGGCAAAACGTTACGAATCAACGCGCGTGATTATCGCAACTGTTCCAGAAGTGTGATGATTCTCTCGCGGGCGTTTGCGATCCCTTTGTAGGCCGCAATCTCCGGTGGCATTGTTTTCAGCGCATGCGCAAGGCCATTGCGAATTTCTGCGACTTCAGCCAACTCACGCAGTGGGTAAACGAAGAGTTGCAGCCCGAAGACCGTGCCGCGCGTTCGCGGAAGAGGAGCGAGTATTTGCTGCTCCAGCCGAAGAAAAACCTCGTGCATCCCGACAGTGGCATCCAGGCGCGGCAACTTGCGGTTTGGGTGCTGATTCAAGTCTGGCGACCGGCTCAACCCCCAGTTGGAGCGTTCCCACGCTGTCCCCGGCTTCATGCGTGAGAGAAAAGTGTCGATGCGCGCGCCAAAGCGCGAGTTCACGGTGGGGACGGGATCATGGATGGCAGCCAATGGGTGCCCCATCTTCTCAGCCAGGCTCCAGGAGGAAGGGAAGCAAACTGCGCCCGCGACCAGCTTGTGGGAACCAAATGCGTCCGCTTTCAAAAGCATCGTTTCGGCGTCCAGATTAACAGCGATCCACCTAAAAGCGTCTCGTGGCAACAGGTTGGCTAGGTTGGCTGGAAGAAACCCGTTCGCGATTCCGTTCTCGACGAACTCTGCCGTTACGTCATCGGCGCCTGGCTCATAGCCCAAATACAGTTCCGGAGTTTCGCTGAGCCAGTGAGCCCGTTCTGCAATCAGTTCAGGCCGCTGTGAAGCCGGCGAGAAGAACGCGGGGAGATCCCCTTTGCCAAGGCTCATCCCAAACTCAAAGTCATTCGTGGGGAAGAGCGCGGCGAGTTCCTTGACCTCGGGACGCCTCATTTTTTACGCGCGGACCTTGCGCCTGCGCGATGGCCCACCGCCTCTTTTGGTCTTGGGATAAATCGCGCTCCCTGGTTTGCCTGATGGAGCGCTGCCTGCTGCCCCTTCGAAGCTCCGCTTCAGCTCACGCACCTGGTCCCGCAACAGGGCGGCTTTCTCGAACTCGAGGTTGTTCGCGGCTTCCACCATTTCAGCTTCGAGTTCACGCAAAGTTTCTGCGACATCAAAATTGCCACCGCTCTCGTTGATAACGGACGCCGCTTTTTGGCCCCCATCACGCTGGATCGCCAGGCTCTCGTCGATAGCCCGCTTCACGCTTTGGGGGACAATGCCGTGAATGCGGTTGTGTTCCAGTTGCTTCTCGCGGCGGTATCGTGAGACCTCCAGGAACTTCTTGATGCTCTCCGTCATCACATCCGCGTAGAGAATCACTTCCCCATGCAAATGCCTCGCGGCGCGGCCCGCCGTTTGGATCAAGCTTGTTGCCGAGCGCAGGTACCCTTCTTTGTCCGCATCGAGAATGGCGACCAGGGAGACTTCTGGCAGGTCCAATCCTTCCCGGAGAAGGTTTATCCCGACCAGCACGTCGAACTCGCCCTTGCGCAAGGATCTTAAAATTTCGACACGTTCGATCGCGTCGATTTCGCTGTGCAGATAACGGACGTTGATGCCGATCTCACTCAGGTAATCGGTCAACTCTTCCGCCGTGCGTTTGGTGAGGGTGGTTACAAGGACGCGCTCCTTCGCCTCGACTCGCTTCCGCGCGTGCTCGATGAGATCGTCGATTTGGCCTTTCAGAGGCTTCATCGTGATCACGGGATCGACCAGCCCAGTTGGGCGCACGATCTGCTCGACCACGGCTCCAGCCGACCAGCCAAGCTCCTGCGGGCCAGGGGTTGCGCTGACGTAAATCGTTTGTCCCTGCGTCGCCTGAAATTCCTCAAAGTTCAAGGGCCTATTGTCCAAGGCGCTCGGCAAACGGAACCCGTGCTCCACCAGCACTGTTTTCCGCGACCGATCCCCTGCGTACATGCCGCCAATTTGCGGAATTGTGGCGTGCGACTCATCAACCACCAGCAGGTAATCCTTGGGAAAGAAATCGAAAAGCGTGTTCGGGCGAGAGCCAGGGGGGCGGTTGCCGATGTGCCGTGAGTAATTTTCGATGCCTGAGCAAAAGCCCATCTCGATAAGCATCTCCAGATCGTACTCGGTGCGCATCTTGATGCGTTGCGCCTCCAGCAACTTTCCTTGCGCTTCGAACCAGGCGATGCGGTCGGTCAGTTCCTCGCGAATTGCGGTCACCGCCCGCTTTAGTTTGTCCGAGGTCGTTGAGAACTGTTTGGCCGGATAAATCAGCGTGCCGTTCAGTTGCTCGAGAGTTTTGCCGGTGAGCGGGTCGAACCGGGTGAGCCGATCAATCTGATCGCCGAAAAATTCAATGCGCAAGCCATCCTCCGAGCCAGCGGGGCGAACTTCCACGGTGTCGCCGCGCACGCGAAAATTGCTGCGTTCAAAGGCAATGTCGTTGCGTGAGTATTGAAGATCTATCAGGCGCGAGAGGAGTTGCTCTCGGGAAAGCTCCATTCCTACGCGAACGTTCTGCACAAGCGCGGCGTAATCCTCTTTGCTCCCAATGCCGTAAATACACGAGACGCTCGCCACAACGACCACATCGCGCCGAGAGAAAAGTGAACTCATGGTCGAGAGACGCAAGCGCTCGATCTCCTCGTTAATGCTCGAATCCTTTTCGATAAAGGTGTCCGTGCGCGGAATGTAAGCTTCCGGCTGGTAGTAATCGAAGTAGCTGACGAAGTATTCGACAGCGTTATTGGGAAAGAACCCTTTAAACTCGGAGTAAAGCTGGGCGGCCAGGGTCTTGTTGTGAGAAATGACCAGCGTCGGGCGGCCAATGTTCCTGATGACGTTGGCGATGGTGAAAGTTTTCCCGGAACCAGTGACGCCCAGCAGCGTTTGATGATCTTTCCCTTCCTGAAGCCCTGCGGTCAGCTTGCGAATGGCCTCTGGCTGATCCCCTGCGGGAGAGTAATGGCTGACCAACTCGAACATAGCCCGCAACGTAATCCGACCCAGCGCGACTTTCCAGCGCATAGAAGGGCGCTTATTTCTTCGGTCTTGTTCGGAAAAGCGCCGCCCGTAGGCTGTGGGCGTGCTGCAAGTGCGCGCCATCCAATCCTTCGCTGATGATCCTGCTTTGGCGCCTTATGGAAGCATGCGGCGGATGCAGGAGCATCGGGAGGCAGGGATCTTTGTGGCGGAGGGGCACCAAGTCGTTGAACGATTGCTGCGAAGCCCGCTCCCTGTCGAATCGCTGTTGCTTCCCCCTCCCTGGTTTGAGCGATTGAGACCGCTCATCCAGGCCCGACCTGAGCCAGAGATAAAAGTCTTCCTCGCACACAAGGCTCTGCTAGAAACGCTGACCGGCTTTGAGCTTTACCAGGGAGTTCTTGCAGTTGGACGGACACCAGCTCCGCTCTCGGTTGAGACACTCCTGCGCTCTGCCGGTCGCCCGGCGTTTTTGTTGGCAATTGACGGTGTAACCAGCGCGGACAACATGGGGCAGCTCGTTCGCACTGCCGCAGCCTTTGCCGTCCAAGGGATTATCGCCAGCAACACTTCGTGCAGTGTTTGGCTGCGTCGCACAGTGAGAACGTCTATGGGCGCGGTTTTCCAAATGCCCGTCGTTGAGCACGCGTCACTTCCCGAAAGTCTGGCCCTGCTGAAGGCCCAGGGAATCCGAATTGTCGCAGCGCATCCGCACACGGACAAGAGGCTGTTGTCAGAGGCCGTGCTTACCGGGGATGTATGTCTGCTCGTCGGCAGCGAAGGGCACGGCATCAGTCCCGAGACGCTCCGCCTGGCCGATGAATGTGCCGCCGTTCCCATGTCTGCGGGCGTGGACTCGCTCAATGTCAACGCTGCGACCGCAGTGTTCCTCTACGAGGCGGCGCGCCAACGCTCCCGAAGCTGACATGAATCAAGAGTTTTGCCCTTCCCACTAGATTTTCTGGCCAGACCAGCGCAAACTCTATTCAGGGTATGAAACTGATACTGTCGGTGCACAACATCACGCTGACCAAAGCAATCGAAGACCACATTATGGACAAGCTGGCGAAGCTTGAGACGCTGGATCGCTATGCGATCAACGCGCGGGTGACGCTTGAGCATGACCACTCCAAACTGCCCAAGAGCCAGTTCAAATCCAGCGTGCGCCTGACGATGCCCGGGCCGGACATTTTTGCTGAAGACGTCGAGAGCGACCTTTACGCTGCGATCGATCTGAGCCTCAAAAAGATCGAGCAACAAATCCGCAAGCGGCACAATAAATTTAAAGCCCGCAACCATTCCGAAGCGGCTAAAGGCAAGAGCCGCCGCATCGCGAAAGAATCGGGCGCTGAGGAATAGCCTCTCGGAACTTTGGCTGCTCCCCTCCTGATTCGCGCCAGGCTCGTCGCGCCGATGGCGCAGAAGCTGATCGACGACGGCGCGCTCATCATTTCAAACGGAAAGATCGCGGAAGTTGGACGCTTCCGCGATCTCTACTCTATTTACGCCGGAGACAGGATTGATCTTGGCGAGGTCGCACTCTTGCCGGGTCTCATCAATGCCCATTGCCATCTCGATTACACGCACATGGCAGGGGCGCTTCCGCCGCCGAGATCTTTCCCGGATTGGATCAAAGGCATCCTCGCCCTGAAGGCGCAGTGGAGCTACTCGGAATTCGCCGCATCGTGGATCGCCGGGGCCAGCCAATGCCTCGATCATGGCATCACAACCGTCGGTGACATCGAAGCTGTCCCTGAGTTGATTGAGGAGAGCTGGGCGGCGACGCCACTGCGCCTCCTGACGTTTGTGGAACTCACCGGTGTCCGGAGCCAACGTGAGCCTTCCGCCGTTATTTCTGAAGGTTTGGATGTAATTAAAAACACTCCTAAGATTCCCAACAAGTCTGCTGGCCTCTCCCCTCACGCGCCATATTCGACCAAGGGCACTTTGTTGAGCCTCGTCGCCAAGGCGAGCGAGCAAGAGAACTTCCGTGTGTCCATTCATCTCGCTGAGAGCCAGGCGGAGTTCGACATGTTCCTGAAAGCAGGCGGGCCGCTTTACGATTGGCTGAAGACTCAACGCGATGTGCGCGATTGCGGGCATTGCTCGCCGGTTGCGCATGTGGACACCTATGATGGGTTAACTGAGCGCACCGTCGCTGTGCATGTGAACTACCTTGCGCCTGGCGATGCCTTTCGCCTGGCCTTGCGGAAAACGCACGTGGTCCATTGCCCGCAAAGTCATGAGTACTTTCAGCACGCGCGCTTTCCTTACGAGGAGCTGAAGAGCGCTGGCGTGAACATTGCCCTGGGAACCGACAGCCTGGCTTCAACGCGCATGCGCGGAAAAACGAAGCCGGAGCTGAACCTCTTCGATGAATTGGCCCAGTTTAGCTCCACGCATTCGGGAGTGCGCCCCAACGAACGGCTGCAACTCGCGACCTTGAACGCCGCCCGCGCGCTCGGCATGCAAGGGGACGTCGGACAACTCTCGCCTGCCGCTCACGCAGATGTTATTGCTCTGCCGTTCAACGCGCGCGCGTCCGAATTCGAGGAATGGGCCTGCCATGAGCGCCCGAAAGTGACAGGTGTGATGCTGGCCGGAAACTGGGTGCGCGAGCCGTTGGCCGCTTAGATGAACCCTCCAGCGCGACTGCTCGTGCGCAGCGTCAATTGGCTTGGTGACGCTGTCATGTCCACCCCCGCCTTGAGCGCAATTCGCGCTGCATGGCCACAAACGCGCATCACCATGCTCACCCCAGCCAAGTTGGCCGACCTCTGGCGGGCGCACCCGGCGCTCGATGAGGTGAAGGCGTTCCATCCTGCCGACAATGCTTTTGCGGTTGCCCGCGCGCTGAGGCCGGACGAGCACGATGCTGCCCTCATTCTTCCTAACTCCTTTCGTTCAGCGTTGGAACCGTTTCTCGCAGGCATCCCACGCCGCATCGGCCACGCTGGCCAACTCCGCTCCATGCTTTTGACGCAACCCATCCAGCGCAACCCTGCGGAGCAGAAAATGCGGAAACGCACGAAGGCTGAGATCATAGAATTGAATGCGCGCGGTGTTTGGAACCAGCCTTACACCCTGGCGGGGCACCAAATCCATCATTACTTGGACCTTGTCCGCGCACTCGGGATTCCCGCGCCGGAATCAGCTCCTGTTCTTGGCGTGCACGATCAGGAAATCGCTGCATTTCGAGAGAAATTTACCATCCACGCACCAACAGTCATTGGAATCAACGCTGGCGCGGAGTATGGCCCAGCCAAGCGTTGGCCCCGTGAACGGTTTGTCGAAACCATTCGCCACGTTGCGAATCAGCAGCCCGCAGCGTGGGTGATCTTCGGCGCAAAAGCGGATATCGAGACTGCCGAGTGGATCGCAGGCGAGTTGCGCAATAGCCTGGCAACTGAAAATGAAGTTCACGTTGTCGCAGGGAAAACTTCTTTGCGCGAGCTGTGCGCGGGGTTGAAACTTTGCCGAGTGTTGCTCACCAACGACACCGGCCCCATGCATGTTGCGGCGGCAGTGGGGACCACGGTCATTGTTCCTTTCGGGAGCACATCCCCAGAACTCACCGGACCCGACCCGCTCGGCTTGCAACGCCACCAGATTATCCGCACGGGCGTGCCGTGCAGCCCATGCTTCCTGCGTGAATGTCCGATCGATTTCCGTTGCATGACCACGATTGCTTCGGCGGATGTCGCTGCGTCCGTGCTGGCAGCATTGAACGCGAAGGGGGCGAAGTAGCATGCATCCACTGGCAAAGCTTGATCACGCGCACATCTGGCATCCTTTCACGCAAATGCAGGATTGGGTCACGCGAGAGCCCATCATCATTGCTTCCGCGAAGGGCGCCATGCTCCGAGATGTGCACGGACGCGAGTATTTCGACGGCAATTCGTCGATCTGGACGAATCTCCACGGCCATAATCATCCCGCTATAAACGCTGCCATCAATCGCCAGCTTCGACAGGTGGCGCACACTTCCGCGTTGGGGTTGGCCAATGAGCCCGCCTCGATTTTAGCTTCGCGCTTGGTCCAATCCGTTAATGCGCCCAACGCGAAACCCTGGCTCGGCAAAGTCTTCTTCTCCGATGATGGCTCGACTGCCATTGAAGTGGCTTTGAAGCTTAGCTACGAATTCACTCGCCGCACACGCCCCGAAAAACCGCGCTTCCTCGCCGTCGATGGCGCCTATCATGGAGACACTATCGGCGCGGTAAGTCTCGGCCAAATCGGTATATTCCACTCGGCGTATAAAGGCCTGCTTTTCAAGAGCGATAAGGTTCCGGCTCCCTACTGTTACCGGTGTCCCTTCAATAAAGCCGCGCCTGAGCGGCGCGATGCTCGTGAATATCGCATGTGCGGTTTTGAATGCGCGTCGCGTTTCGAGCGCAAAGTGGAAAGCGCGAAGCGTGCCGGGCGGCCTTACACTGGATTCGTTTTCGAACCCGTAATGCAAGGGGCCGCTGGGATGATCGCGCAACCTAAAGGGTGGCTCTCGAGAGTCACTGCCGCCGCGCGCGCGCACGGCGCGCAACTCCTTGCGGACGAAGTGATGACCGGCTTCAGCCGGACCGGCCCTCTCCTCGCATGCCACAAGGAACAAGTTGCTCCCGACTTTGTGGCCTTGGCGAAAGGCCTGACTGGCGGTTATTTGCCGATGGCTGCAACGCTCACGAGCCAGGAGGTTTTCAACGCTTTTCTCGGCAAGTACGAGGAATTTAAAACCTTCTTCCACGGCCATAGCTACACCGGCAATCAGCTTGGAAGCGCCGCTGCCCTCGCCAGCCTCGATCTGCTAAAGGCTTCCGGGGCTTCAATGAAACGCCAGCGCCTCACTGACAGCCTGGCTGCCGAACTCGCGACTCTTTGGCGGCTTGAAAACGTCGGTGACATTCGGCAGGAAGGCCTCATTGCCGGAATCGAGATTGTTCGTGACTGGCGCACGAAGGCACCGTTCGACTTGCGCGAGCGCGCGGGCATTCGCGTCTGTGAGGCGCTCGCGAAGCGCGGTGTGCTCACGCGGCCGATCGGCAACGTGATTGTTGTGATGCCTCCCTATTGCGCGACCCCGCAGCAGCTGCGGCATTATATGGCGGCATTGGGGGAGAGCATTGAACAAACCTTGGCTCTCAAACCTTTACGTTTAAAGCGTTAGGCGAGCTGAGCGCGCGCCATTTCCACGTCGCGCGCGATCTGCTGCCGCAAAGCATCAACGCTCTCGAACTTCTGCTCTCCGCGAATGCGCTGCTCAACAACAAACTCAATCTCCTGGCCGTATAGATCGTTTGCGAAATCCAACAAATGCGCTTCGAACCTAGTTTCTAAAGCCGCGCTCACGCTCGGTCGAACCCCGATGTTTGCCACTGCCTTGTGCTGACCGAAGCTCGTCAGCGCCGTCCCCCGATATACGCTAAAGGGCAACATTTCCAACCCGCTTACATCAAGGTTGGCAGTGGGAAAGCCCATTTTGCGTCCGAGTTGATCTCCGCGCTTAACCTCGCTTCGAATGCTGTAGCGGCGGCCGAGAAGTCTTTCCACTTCCACAAGGTTCCCCGCGCGAACCGCCTCGCGAATGCGTGTGCTGCTGATCGGCTTGCCGTCGGAAAGAGCAGGGGGGATAGCGTGAACCGCGCAGCCGAACTTAGCCGCTTCATCACGAAGCACACCGACGTTCCCGGACCGTTTCTGCCCAAAGCTAAAGGACTCACCCACCACAATTGCGCGTAGCGGCGCAAGCGCTGCCACTAGGTCCGCTACAAACTGTGACGGCGAAGTCTTGCTGTATTCCGGCGTGAAGGTCTGCACGAGCGCATAGTCTGCGCGCAGCTTCGTGATCTCATGGAGACGGTGAGAAAGTGATTGGATCAAGCGGGGGGCGCGCTCTGGCGCGACCACGCTGGCGGGATGCACATCAAATGTGTGCACAACGGAAATTCCGCCGCACCCTTTTGCTTCAGAAACTGCGCGGGAAATGACTTGCTGGTGCCCGCGGTGGACACCGTCGAAGACGCCAATCGCCACCACAACAGGCGGCCCGTTCCCCTGAACCTGACTGGCCTGGCGAACGATCTGCATGGCATTACCGTTCGTTCGGAGCCGCGAGCTTCAAGAAGGGAATCACTCTTGAAATGAGCTGCTCCCGGGGGCCCTGGAGCAATTCGTCCAAACCGATAGCGTCCTTCACATCGAACTTGCCTGAAACTGTGCGGCGCAAGCGAGTGAGATGCGCGCCGCATCCAATCTTCTCACCAAGATCATGCGCGAGGCTGCGCACGTAAGTGCCCTTTGTGCATGCCACGCGAAAGTCGGCTAGCGGCTCGTGGTAAGCGAGAATGCGGAAGCTATAGATGTAAATCAGCCGCGGCTTGCGCTCCACTTCAATCCCTTGCCGCGCGAGCTTGTAGAGCGGCACGCCGCCTTGCTTGATGGCTGAAACCATCGGCGGCGTTTGCAGTTGGTCGCCCCGAAACGCGGAAGCAGCCTGGTTCAACTCTTCCACCGTGAGCGGTGGCACCGGCAAGCTCTCCACGATCTCACCATCCGCATCATAGCTGTCGGTCGTCTCGCCAAACTTGATGGTGCCTTCGTAAGTCTTGTCATCGGACATCAGCCGCTCGGAAAGCTTCGTTGCTTTGCCGAGGACAATGATCAACAAGCCAGTAGCGGCGGGATCCAGCGTGCCGCAGTGGCCGACCTTTTTAATGCCGAAACGGTGGCGAATAGCTCCAACGACATCATGTGAAGTGGGGCCACTCGGTTTATCGATCAGCAGAGCGCCGTCGAGAGCGTCGAAATCTTGCATCCAGTTAAGCTGCTTTTTTCTTTTTGGCAGCCAGGTCGAGGCTGCGGCGAATGGCGGCGATCACTTTGCGTTGCACCGCCATCGGTGTGCCCTCCACGCGCGCGCCTGCCGCGGCGGAATGCCCGCCGCCGCCGAATAGCGCGGCGATGTCGCTCACGTTCACGTCGGGGCTCTTTGAGCGGAGACTAATGCGAGTAAGATTTGGCCCCACTTCCTCGAACACGGCCGCCACGACGACAGGCTCGATGTTGCGGATATGATCGATCAAACCTTCGCTCTCGTTTTCGTCAGCGCCTGTGCGCGCGTAATCCGCTTTCTTCAGCCAGAAGTACGCGATCTGATCGTTGTTTGTTAGCTTGAAGCTGTTGTAAACGTGCTTCAGCAAACGGACACGGGAGAGAGGAAAGCTATGATAGACCTCGTTGCAGATGGACTTTAGATCCGCGCCCCGTTTCACCAACTCACCCGCGATGTGATAAGTGATGGGCCGGGTGCTCGGATATTGGAATGACCCCGTGTCGGTCGAGACAGCAGTGAACAAGCAGTCCGCAATCTGCCGCGTAATCGGCCAACGAGCTGACTTGATCAAACGAAACACCAACTCGCCACTGGATGGCTCCTTGGGCGCGACCCAGTTCACATCGCCATAACGGGTGTTGCTTGCGTGATGATCAATGTTGATGAGCAACTTCCGCGCGGTGATCGCTTCAGCCACTGTGCCCAGGCGCTCGTAGCTCGCCGCGTCCGTCGCGATCACGCAATCGAACTCCATGCCTTTTTGCGGCCGTTGGAACATGTCGTCCGGATCAAGGAAGCCAAGCTTCTCGGGAACAGGATCCTGGTTCCAGCAAACAACCTTCTTGCCTTGGCCTTTCAAGGCAAGCGCAAGCCCTAGCTGTGATCCAACACAATCCCCATCCGGGCGCACATGCCCCACGACGCAGAATGTCTGCGCCTTATCGATCTCCGTCAGGATTCGATCAATGATTTTTGGGCGTTCCTTCATCAGGGGGAGTGGTCCGGTCGAGTTCGTCCAGGATTTCCAGGACGCGGTTACCTTTCTCGACCGACTCATCAAAAATGAACCGGAGCTGTGGGGTGTACTTGATGCGAATGGCACTGCCGACCATTGCCTGGATGCGCTTCTTTTCGCTGCCGAGCAATTCAATGCCGCGCTTTCGTTGCTCAGCCGTGCCAATGTGCCCAATGAAGACCGTCGCGGTGTGCAAATCGGGAGCCACGGAAACCTGGTTGACTGTCACCACGCCCGCTTCGGCAATCGGCAGTTCGCGGCGGATCACTTCGCCCAACTCGCGCTTGAGAAGCTCATTGACCCGTTGAAGCCTTAACGACATAGACGCTCTCCTAAAAAGCGGCGCGCTCAACGCGCCGCCCAAGCTGCTTACAGTTTCTGCGCGACCTTCTCGAGCGTGTAGCACTCGATGGTGTCACCGGGTTGGAAATCATCGAACCCGTCCAGGCGAATGCCGCATTCCATGCCGGCGCGCACCTCATTCACCTCATCCTGGAAGCGGCGCAAGGTCTGCGTGACCCCCTCGTAAATGAGGCCTTTGCGGCGCAGCACGCGAACTTTGCCACGAACAATTCGGCCGCTCGTGACAGCGCAACCAGCGACGTTGCCGCCCTTGGACAAGCTGAAGATCTGCTTCACTTCGGCGCTGCCAATAACGACTTCCTTCAGCAACGGATCGAGCAAGCCCGCCATCGCTTCCTTCACCTGGTCGATCAATTCGTAAATGATCGCGTAAAGCTTGATCTGAACGCCTTCGCGCTTCGCCACGTCCGCCACGCCCACGTCGATGCGGGTATGGAAGCCAAGGACGATGCCTTTGGAAGCGGAGCCGAGCAGCACGTCGGATTCGGTAACAGTCCCGACGGCGCTATGGATGATCTCAAGGTTGACCTTCTTGGTCTCGATCTTCTTGAGCGCTTCGACGATGGCCTCAACTGAGCCTTGGGTGTCGGCTTTCACCACCACCTTCAACGACTTGGTTTCGTTTGCAGCAAGGTTGCTGAACAGCGTTTCCAACGAAACGGCTGGGCGGCGTTCTTTCTCTGCGGACTTGAGGGCCTGCGCGCGTTCCTCGGCGAGGTTGCGGGCGGCTTTCTCGTTTTCAACGACGCTGAACTCCACGCCGGCGTCCGGCACACCGTTCAAACCGAGCAATTTGACCGCGACGGAAGGGCCAGCCTCTTTCATGCGGGTGCCTTCTTCGCTGATCAGGGCGCGGACACGGCCATACCACGGGCCGCAAATGACGATGTCACCAAGCTTCAGCGTGCCTTTGCGCACGAGCACGGTGGCGGTTGGGCCGCCAGGCTCCAGGCCGGACTCAATCACGTTGCCTTTGGCGCGGCGATTGGGGTTGGCCTTCAACTCCATGATTTCCGCTTGGAGCACAATCAGCTCAAGGAGCTTCTCGACGTTCTTTCCGGTGAGGCCGCTTACGTCCACGAAGATCGTTTCGCCACCCCATTCTTCCGGGGTCAATCCGCGGCCTTGCAGCTCCTGGCGCACTTGCATCGGGTTTGCACCCGGCGCGTCGATCTTGTTAACGGCCACCACGATTGGAACCTTCGCCGCTTGCGCATGGCTCAAAGCTTCCAATGTTTGCGGTTGCACACCATCCGTGGCTGCCACGACCAAAATGACAATGTCGGTGACGTTGGCGCCGCGGGCGCGCATTGCGCTGAACGCCGCATGGCCCGGAGTGTCCAGGAACGTAATCTGTTGCAGCTCCTCTTTCCGCTCTGGGTGTGGGATGCTGATCGTGTAAGCGCCAATGTGCTGGGTGATGCCGCCAGCTTCACCTGCTGCGACGTTCGCTTTGCGGATAGTGTCCAGCAGCGTGGTTTTGCCATGGTCAACGTGGCCCATGATCGTGATGACTGGCGCGCGAGGCTTGAGATCCTCGGGCTTGTCATCCATGTCCAGTTCGACCTTGCGAACCGGCGCGTGAACGATGCCGCCGCCGCGCTCGCGCTTCTCAACTTCGAAGCGGAAGCCGTACTTGGCGCAAATTCGTTGGGCAACCTGCTCGTCGATCGTCTGGTTGACGTTGGCGAAGACGTTCAGCTCCATCAGGTCACCGATGAGCTTGAAAGGCTTGGTCTTGAGCCGCTCCGCCAGGTCGCGCACGACGATGGGCGGCTTCATGGTGATCAACTCACCGGAAGTCGGGGCAACAAACCTTTCCTGGGCTGGCTTGCCAGCTTGGGCAGGCGCGCCGCCACCGGGACCGCGTTGTTGTTGCTGGAACCCGCCGCGTTGGCCCCCTTGCTGGTAACCACCACGCTGGCCGCCCTGTTGAAAGCCAGGACGCTGGCCACCTTGCTGGAACCCAGGGCGTTGGCCGCCTTGCTGTTGTTGGAACCCAGGCCGGCCACCAGGAGCGGGCCGCCCTTGCTGCTGCTGCTGTTGGCCAGGGCGCTCAGGCAACTTGATAAAGCCCACTTTGTCGCCGGTGCGAGGCGCGGGCTTTTGCGGAAGCTGGATGAAACCAACCTTGTCGCCCGTCTTTGGTCCAGCCGGAGCTGCGGGAGGCGCTGGCGGCGCAGGTGGAGCTGATGGAGCCGCAGTCACCGGCGCCGCAGGTGCGGGAGCCGCGACAACGGGAGCAGGAGGCGGAGTCACTGGCGCGGGAGCCGGGACCGGCGTCGCCGCTGGAGTGACCTGGGCTAGGGTGACATCTGGAGCTTCAACAGGCGCTGGTGCGAGGGAGATCGGCACGATGGATGGCGCTGGCGCGTCCATTGGCTCAATCTTCGCTGGCGCGGCAACAACGGGCTCCGGCGCGGTTGGGGCTGGGGCTGGGGCAGCTTCCGTCGGCGCGGGTGGCACTGCAAAGACCGGCGCTGGCGGAACAGCGGGGGATTCGATCACCGGCTCGGCGCTTAGGGTTGTGGTGGTCGCTGGCTCAGCCTCGATGGTGGCAGGGGCGGCGGGCGCTCCCGAGGGCCGGGCTGGAGTTAACTCATTCTCGAGGTACTCAGCGGTGATGCGGTCAATCGTGCTGGAGGCGACCTTGACCGGGATGCCCAGTTCCTTGGCCTTCTGCAGAACGGCTTTGCTCTCCAGACCAAGTTTCTTGGCTATATCGTAAACGCGAACGGGCATACTTTCCTAACTTCAACAACTCTGGAGCCGCTGCCTTCATGGTCTTAAACCGTGAAGGTTGGCTCCAATTCGGACCTCGTCTTGAGCCGAATTCATCATCCTTGCAAATTAACTAGTGGCGCGACGGGCAACCTCGGCCTTCACGGCATCCATAATGGCCTGGCCTTGCCCCGCGAGTTCCGGAATCTCCTCTAGATCACTCGCGTCGGCCTGGAGCAGATCCTCCAGCGTCAGCAACCCGCGATGCACGAGAACGTTGGCCTGCTCAGGGGTGAGCCCTGGAATCTTCGCCAAACCTTCCACTGCTTGCGCAACCTTCTGCTCGAAGCCCATCAACTGCACGGCTTCGGCGTCAATATCCACATGCCAGCCTGTCAGCTTTGAGGTCAGGCGCGCGTTCTGACCGCGCTTGCCGATCGCCAGCGAAAGCTGGTCTTCGCTCACCATGATGCGAACACGGCGATTCGCTTCATCCACTTCGAAATTCTTCAACTTCGCTGGAGCCAGCGCGTTGGTGATGTAGGTCCGAATGTTCGGATCCCACTTAATAATATCCACCTTCTCGTTGTTCAGCTCGCGGACGATGTTCTTCACCCGTTGGCCGCGCAAACCGACGCATGCGCCCACTGGATCGACCTTCTCGTCGCGGGAATAAACCGCCAGCTTCGTGCGGAAGCCTGGCTCGCGCGCGATCCCTTTGATCTCGATGGTTCCGTCGTTGATTTCGGAAACCTCCAACTGGAACAACTTAATGACGAAATTTGGGTCGGCCCGGGAGAGGATAATCTCCGGCCCATGGGTTGAATTTTCAACCGCTTTTACAAAGCAACGAATGCGCTCGCCGATCTGGTATTCCTCAGTGGGAACACGCTCGCGATTCGGCAGAATCGCCTCGAATTTGCCCAGGTCCACCGCGACGTCGGAACGCTCGAAACGGCGCACCGTTCCGCTAACGATATCGCCCGTGCGATCCTTGAACTCGGCGTAAATCAGCTGCTTCTCCGCTTTGCGGATATGCTGCATCAAGGCCTGCTTGGCGTTCTGCGAGGCAATGCGCCCGAAATCCTGGGGAGTGACTTCCACTTCCAGCTCCTCGCCAATGGTGGCGTCCGGCTTGATCCGGCGGGCGTCAAAGATGGAGATCTGGTCATGCTTCAGGAGCACCTTGTCCGTAACGATGAGCTTGGCGAAAGCCTTGATATTGCCGGATTTACGGTCGATGGCGACGCGCAGTTCGCGGGCAGGGCCGACCGCCTTTTTTGCAGCCGAAAGCAACGCCTCCTCGACTGCGGAGATCAGCACATCCTTGCTGATTCCTTTCTCCCGCTCCCAAAACTCTAAGATGGCTAAAAATTCGGCGTTCATGGTCTGTCGCCCCACAAGGGGAATAAAAAAGTCGGATAAACTCCGACTTTTCACGCTGGCAACCCAGCACAAAATCTAATTCAGGGACAGAACATAGATTTTGAACCCCGACCCGTCAAGCGCCGGGTTCACACGCGCACTTGCGTAGATGAGGCACAAGCAGTGCGTTCTCAAGCGACTGCCTGGCTGGTGGCCAGAATCGGTTGTCGGAAATTTGCCAGAGATCATGTATTATCGTGTATTAGTGTGTAAAACCGTGTATCTTCGAAACACGAGTAAAGCTGGCACTGGGCTTGCTTGACCGACGAGGCGAGGTCGGGTTCTTTGGATATGTTTTCTGGCCCGAGGTCACCGCGCTGTATTCTTCTGTTTCGTTCGCTCCGCTCATCGTGCTTACGTGTAGCTTGAGCCAGGTGACATGTCAATCAAATGTTCACTGGGGGAGCGCGTGCAGGGATCAAATTGGCAAGTGCTGACCATTTAGAGGCTTCAAGTGTTGGGGTGTGACAACACAGTCAGCTGGGGGAGGAGGAAGCTGCAGATCCCGCGTCAGAAGCCGCGGGGGGAGCCTGGCGCAGATGCGGGTGAGGGTGTGCGAGCATGTGGACGGAACGATCAGTGTGCGGCACGGGCCTCGGGTGGTCGGCTGGTTTGAAGCAGCGGAAGGCGGTGGAGGAGCCGTGAGCGAAAGCCGCGTAGCATCGGCGAATTTTTTGCCCTGCCCCTCGGGGCAGGGTAAAAACCTCAGAACAAGAACAAAACCCAAAGCGGTCAGATCACTTGTTCCGAAAGCGGTCAGATTGACGTGTTAGCGACAGCGCCGGTTCACACCCGCATTTGTGGTGAGGCAGGAGCAGTGGGTCGTTCGAACGACTGCCGCGTCCGGTGGCAGGCTCGGTTCTCGGAAAAAGTTCTGTGAGATCGTGCATTATCGGGAATTAATGTTAATAACGTGTATCGTGAAAACACGGGTAAAGCTCCCGCTTTGCTTGCTTTAGACGCGCATAGGTCTTCGACCAGCTCTTTGGCACTGGGTCTCAGCGCTGTATGATTCTGGTCGTTTACCTCTCCCTATGCGGCTTTTGTGTAGATTGAAAACCACTGACACGTCAACTTGCATTAATAACCTCTCCGCTTAACACCTGAAGGGACCGTGGCAACCACTGGTTCCACATGCCAAAGGTCACTGGATCGCGCCCGCCGCAGAGGGTGGGGCGCGGTCTGGCTCAATTCGAGCTCGTCACCGGAGGCCGGAGCGCAAGATGGAGCAATTCTTTGGGATGTGGGCACACGGGGCGAGAGTGGGGGGTGGTTTGAAGCGGATGGCAAACTGGCGCAGGAAGCTAGAGCTAGGGCGAAAGCGGCGTAGTCGGCCATTTTTGCCCTGCCCCTCGGTGCAGGGCAAGCCCCCCACAACAAAAACAAAAACCCGAAGCGGTCAGACCAATTGTTATGCGAGCGGTCAGATTGACGTATTAACGACATCGCTCGGTTGGGCATGTCGGCTCAAAAAGAAACAGAAACTGCAGGAGTGCTCGGCTGCTGTCGTCGGTGCAGCAATTCTTTGCAGTTGCTAAAGCGCATACGTAGGGGTGACATTGGCTCACGCTTTTGCCTATGGCAGCTGTCCGTCAAATTCTTGAACTGCTTCGAAGTCACGCCGCAGGTGATGAAGAAAGGTTTCGAACGGCTGCACTTCAAATTGCGGCCAATGAGGCTCGCCAAGGTCATGACGGCTTTGCCCAGGAGATCCAGCAAATCGTAGAGCGCTCTAAAAGGCGTTCGGGAGCGAGCGCAAACCACCAGATTGTTAACTCTGTTCCGTTCGGGCCGACGGATGGTGAATTGGCTGGTTTGCTAGAGGCGGTGCAGGCGACCACGCCTCTCAGCCATCTGATCTTACCTCGAGCTTTAGAATCAAGACTTCGACGAGTTTTAAAAGAGCACCACCAGTTCGGTCGTTTGCGGGAGCACGGGCTTCGACCACGACAACGGCTCTTGCTGCTTGGCCCCCCAGGGTGTGGCAAAACGATAACAGCCCACGCTCTGGCACATGATTTAGGCCTCCCATTATTTGTCGTTCGGCTCGATGCGATATTCACGAAATTCCTAGGAGAGACTGCTTCAAAGCTGCGTGTGGTTTTCAATGCGCTTGAGCAGCAACGCGCGGTGTTTCTGTTCGACGAATTCGATTCACTAGGTCTTGCCCGTGGGTCTCAGCACGATATCGCAGAAATGCGTCGTGTGCTGAACAGCTTTCTAGTCTTTCTCGACACGATGCGAGGGTACAGCCTGATAGTAGCTGCTTCTAATCATCCGGAGGCCTTAGATCCCGCATTGTTCCGACGATTTGATGATATTATCGAGTATTCGATGCCAACTCGACCCGAAATCGAGCAATTGCTACGGTATCGCTTAGCGGGCGAGGACTGCAGTGAAGTGGATTGGCATCGTGTGGTTCGCGCCGCAGAGAGGTTGAGTTTCGCTGAAAGCGTTCGCGTTGTGGATGACGCTCTCAAAGAACGCTTGATTGAACATAAGGATCGCATTACAACAGAGCTGCTACTGAAGGCAATCACCGACCGCGAGTTGGTCCGCCCTCGAGCATTACGTAAAGTGCAACGTAAGCTACACAGGTGAAGCTCCACTTACGGATAGATACTTTTCATAAATCCGCCGCGTATAAATCGAAACGACGCAGGCCGCCCGCTCCAGTTCCTCGAAGACCCAACCCGGTCTCCCATGGCTCCCAATTGCGTGCGGCACTTCAAACAGCGCAGAACGCTTACGTTATTTTGACCGAAAGCTGGGAGGGAAATGAAAACATCAACTCAAAGGGGATAATAATTGAGCTGGAGCTCGTCCCGGGCGTTGAGTTCGACACGCTACGGCTTGAGGACGCTGGCTGGGTTCTTCTAAATGAGTCGGACCGGGTAAATAGTGGTTCTCCTGCGAGATTGCAGCGGTGGTTCGTCCCTGACGGTCGACTTATCGTCCTCGATCAAATTATAAATGATTACCTTACGAAAGCCAGGAGAGTGAAAGGCGCACCGCAGCCGAAACACCGACCTTTCATAGAATCAATTGAACGGATCGGCCTCGCTGCCGCGCGCGAACTCTGGACAGAATCGTTGCCATTTCCCGAGACCGGTTCCATGTGGTTTGAGTTGTGGCTCCGAGCTGGAACTTCCGCGGACGAACGAGCCATAATCCTACGACAATTTCGAGTCCTTGCCACGGGTGAGGGACTTCAAGTAGGAAAAAGTTCAATTCACTTGCCTGAGCATACCGTTGTTTGTGCCTTCGGCGAAAGTGCGATGCTTGCACGCAATTTCGCGCTGCTGAGTTGTATCGCTGAAATCCGGATGGTTCACGACTATGCTGATTTCTTTGAAGCCTTGCGGCCCCCTGAGCAG
Source organism: Candidatus Methylomirabilota bacterium (assembly GCA_035627835.1). Lineage (GTDB taxonomy): Bacteria > Verrucomicrobiota > Verrucomicrobiia > Limisphaerales > SXQI01 > DASPKX01. The sequence goes on along the minus strand of DASPKX010000079.1, from coordinate 7,390 downwards.
GCTGAATGGGCGGAGGATCTCATTCGGCGAACCCGGACCTCGGCCAGCAGCTCGTGTCTAACCGTCTTAGACACCGGGATCAATAGAGGCCACCCCTTGCTACGCTCCTTGCTCCCCGAACCTCGCAACCTCACAGTTTATGCTGACTGGTCTGCCGCGGATGATGACAACCATGGCACACTAATGGCCGGGCTTTGCGCATACGGGAACTTGACGCAAGCCTTGGCGAGTAACGAGCAGATCGAAGTTCCATTCCTTCTCGAGGGTGTGAAAATTGTCCCTCCTCCCGGCGCACGCTCCAGTGATGAACGATTAGCAGGTGCGTACACAGCTCAAGGAGTCGCACTTGCCGAGGCCTCCTTGCCCACCGTAACGAGAGTATTTTGTCTGGCTACGACAATGAAAGGCCCGAACGATCCTCGTCCAACTTCGTGGTCAGCTGAGTTGGACGCCTTGGCTGTCGGCATGGACAACGGCGGGAGCACGCGGCGGCTCTTCTGCCTCAGCGGTGGTAATGTCGAGTGTGATGACTGGCTCGGTTATCCGACTGCAAATCATGGCCACACGGTTGAAAATCCTGGTCAAGCATGGAACGCGCTATGCATAGGGTCATGCACCGAACTCGATAATATTCGAACATCCGGCACCTACACCTGCGTAGCGAGCAGGGGAGCAATGGCACCCTCGAATAGCACGTCGCTGGGATGGGACAACGTTTGGCCTTGCAAACCAGACGTAGTTTTCGAAGGTGGTAACGCGGCTCGCGATGGAGGATCATCTTTTCCACACCAACTTCCAGAACTGATGTTGCTGTCGACTCATGCGGACTTCAAAGGCGGCTCGTTTGGCACAATGTGTGGTACCAGCCCAGCAGCCGCTCTGGCCGCGCGAATGGCTGCCCAAATTCAAGTTAGATACCCTGCCCTTTGGCCAGAGAGCGTTCGTGCGTTAATTGTGCACTCAGCTGCTTGGACGGAGGCTATGAGACAGCCTGTTATCAACAGCAATTTGGGGAAACGCGACCGTGCCCGCACACTCTTGCGAACGGTCGGATACGGGGTTCCGCGATTAAGCCATGCTCTGGAATGTCTGAAGAATCGCGTAACGCTGATTGCTCAATGCACCATCCAACCATTCAGGTTAGTAGACGAAGAAGTGCTTTTTAATGAGATGCACGTTCATACGCTTCCTTGGGCAAAGGAGCAGTTGACAGCTAACCCCTTCGAGAAGGTCCGCATGAGAGTGACACTTTCTTATTTTATCGAGCCGAATCCAGGAAACCGCGGTTATACCTCGAACTATCGTTACGCAAGCGCCGGTCTCCGCTTCCGAATATCCAGTGCGGGACAGTCTGTTCAGGACTTGGAAGCAGACCTGAGCAAGATCGCTGCTATGCAAGCAGAAGCAGCTGGAATAGAGGTAATCCCTGGAAGCAACGAAGCTTGGATGTTAGGAGATCAGTGCTTCAAAGGTTCTGTACACTCCGATGTTTGGGAGGGGGAATGCGCGACTGCGCTTAGCATGCAACATATTGCGGTGCATCCGGTAACGGGGTGGTGGCGGACGCGTCCGTCTCAAGGGCGGGCTGGGGCGCAACTACGTTATTGCCTTGTAGTAACCCTCGAGACTGAGAACCCTGATCTCGATCTATACACAGAAATTGCTGCGCAAATCGAGACGCCAATATCTGTCCCAGCTTCTTAAAACTCTTCGCGCTCTTCAACGGGCCAATTACGGCTTGAACGGCCGAACCCCAGCTCGAATTTAGATCCGCTTTGGACTGCTGAATTTGCGACGCGCGAGGGTGAAGAGGACGCCGGCGATGGCGGCTTGGAGGGCGACGCGCATGAGGAGGCCTTTGCGGTTGTATTTCCATTCGGCGCGCCAGCCGAGTTCTTCGAAGATGTTTGGAACGTGGCCCCTGGCCAAGTCGCTCACGATGCCTTCGACGACGTTCACCCGGTCGGCGAGCATCAGTGGCAACCAGTGGGCGTAGGAGGATTCGCTGTGGTTGAAGGCCATGCGGCGGATGGCACCGCTCAGGCCTTTGGGCGGTGTGGAGGTGCCGTATACGGCGGTGAGGTTCGGGCGCTCGTTGGAGTGGAGGATTTCCACCTGGCTTTCTTGCTGTGTTGGGCGTTCCCAGGAGTACCCTTCGTGCTCGCCGTTGTTGCGGCGTTTCATCGGGTAGGTGGGATCGTTCTCGGGATTGGCGTCCACGCCCCAACCTGGAATGTTTTTGGCCTGAGTTGCGGTGAGTTCCATAAATCAATCTCCTACGCGCGGGCTCCGGGAGGCAGGAGCACTGGTTTGATGCAGTTGTCCAGTTTGGCCGAGAACATCCGGTAGGCATCCGCCACGTATTCCAACGGAATGCGGTGCGTGATCAGGGCTTTGGGATTGAGGATGCCGTTGCGCACATGCTCTATAAGGCGCGGAAGCAGCCGTTTCACTGAGGCCTGGTTGCCGCGGATGGTGATCCCTTTGTTCACCACATTGCCAATTGGCACGAGGGAATCGATTGGCCCATAAACCCCGACCATAGAGAGGATGCCCCCTTTCTTCACGGAGTTGATGGCCCAGTGAAGGGCCGTGGTGGAGCCGCCTTGCAGAAGCAGTTTCCGGCCGAGCAATGTTTGCATGAGGTTGCCGGAGGCTTCGGCGCCGACGGCATCGATGCAGACATCAGCTCCGAGGAAATCGGTCTGCCGCTTGATGAACACGACCGGATCGCCGATCTCGCGGAAGTCGTATGCCTCGGCATGGGCGTAGTTCTTCGCGAACTCCAGCCGGTATTCGACCGTGTCGAAGATCATCACGCGAGCGGCGCCGAACAGCCACGCGCAGCGCGCCGCCATAATCCCAACCGGGCCAGCGCCAAAAACCGCAACGGTGTCGCCGGGCTGGATGCCGCCCATTTCGGCAGCCTGATAACCGGTGGGAACCACGTCCGTGAGCAGCACCGCATCGTCGGGATCCATCCAATCTGGGATGACCGTGGGTCCGACATCGGCGTAAGGAACGCGCACATACTCGGCCTGGCCGCCGTTGTAACCGCCGGCTGTGTGCGAGTAACCAAAGATGCCGCCGACGGCTGTGGCCTGGGAGTTGGATTCGTGACAGTTGCCGTAAAGTTCCTGGCTGCAGAAGACGCACTTGCCGCAAGCAATGTTGAACGGCACCAGCACGTGGTCGCCCACTTTGAGCTTGGAGACTTCCGCGCCGACTTGCTCCACGATGCCGGTGAACTCATGCCCAAAGGTCATGCCAACGCGAGTGTCGGGCACGGAGCCGTTGTAGAGATGCAGATCGGAGCCGCAGATGCATGAGCGGGTCACGCGAACGATTGCGTCTTGTGGATGCTGTATTTTTGGAACGGGTTTTTCGTCGATCCTGACCCGAAGCGGACCCCTGTAATTCATTGCGAGCATGCGAACCTTCTCCTTCCCCTATGTGTCACGGTAGCGCTGCCCGAGGGATGTGCTAGGGCGCGAGACCCCTGAATTCGCGCACAGAAATGACTCAGGGTTTAGAGGATGAGAGTGAGTGGAGGGGCGCGCCAACACGCCCGGTCGGGGGACCGGGCCTACCATCGGATTATCAGTTTGCGACGGGTTGAGGACGCGGTACCAGGTCGTTTCTTGTTGACCGGAATAGTTGCAGGGGACTCCATTGGGCTCTCCCTCATTTATGAAGCTTTATCGAATTCACGCGTTGTTCATCGCGTTGATCGTGGCGTCGGCGCATGCGGCCACATTCAAGTCGGGTGTTGCTGTGCGAGTCGTGACGCCCGAGCCGTTGTTGCCAGTCTCCGGCGGGGTGGGGGCGAGTAACCCAGTGCGAGAAAAGAAGGGAGATCTTACCGTTCGTGCGCTCGCGCTGGAGGAAAATGGGAACCGCGTGGTGTTTGTGGGAACTGATTTCCTCGGCTTCCCGGGCCCGCTCTGCGACCGCGTTCGCGCCAAGGTGAAAGATGTTCCTGCGGAAAACATTTTGATTGGCGCCACTCACACGCACAGCGCGCCGGATTGCTACGGGTTCGTGGAAAAACCAGAGCAGTTCGCCGAGAACCTCAAATATCTGGACATCGTTGTGGCCAAAGCTGCGGAAGCAATCAATGAAGCCGTTGCCAATTTAACGGAAGGGTCGTTCAGTGTCGCGAGCGGGCCAGCGAAAGGGAAAATCGCTTACAACTATTACGCCGAGCAACTTTACGATCCACGCTGCAATGTGATCCAGACCTTCGACAGCCAGGGCAAGGTGATCGCGACGTTAGTCAATTACGCGATTCATCCTGAGGTGCTGGGGAATGATGTGGGCATTCTGAGCCCGGACCTTTGCGGGCCGCTCTACGATCGAATCGCAGAGCGGGGTGGGGGAACGGCGGTGTTTATGAACGGCGCGCAAGGCGGCATGATCACGGCCGATAATCGAGCGGGTCCGGGCCAGAAGGATCTTCGCACGTGGGAGGAGTGCCTGCGCATCGGGAGACTGTTGGCGGACGAAGCGCTGCGCATCGCCGCGAGCGCCCCGAAGCAAACGGAAGCCAAGCTGCACGTGGCCGCGCGCACAGTGACGTTTCCGGTCGAGTCTCCGCTCCTCCTGCATGTGCTGAAGACATCGCCATTGCGCTACCCGACAGACAACCAGAGCAGCATCACCTCGCGGCTGAATCTGGTGAACATCGGCAATGCGCAGATCGTGACGATCCCCGGGGAAGCGCTCCCGAACATTGGCTATTATCTCAAGCGCAAGATGCGCGGTGAGCACAACTTCCTCTTCGGCCTGACGAACGATGCCTTCGGTTACATCCTGACCAAGGAGGACTTCAACAGCTTCGAGCGCTACTCCTACGTGACGCGGACTTCCCTCGGCGAACAGACGCACGACATCCTGCAGGAAGCGTTGCTGGAGATGATCGCGCAAGCGCCCGCGGCTAGACAGAATTGAACGCTCGCCCTGAGGGAATCGAACAACAGTTGATGCCCCTATAGAATCGGGGTACGATACCAGGTGATGCGCACAAGAAAGATCAGCGTTGCGGAGGCCGCCCGTAACTTCGTGGATTGCGTCAATCGCGCACATGACGAGAATGTCACGTACGTGCTTTTGAAGGATGGATCACCCGTCGCGCGTCTTGTGCCTGAACAGGAAAAAGTTTGTGGGGGGCAAGTTCTCGCGGACATCTTAGCAAAGGTCAAATTACCCCCTGAAGAGGCCGAAGCGTGGCAACGCGACCTTCAAGCAGCGCGTAAGATGCTCAAACCGCCCGTAGACAAATGGGGATAATTCTCGACGCAGATGTCATAATTGCGGGTGAAAGAGGGGATTTAGATCTGTGTGCTTGGTTCGCTTCGCACCGAGGGGAAAACTTCGAAGTGGCTGCGATAACAGTTGCCGAGCTTTGGCATGGAGTTGAACGGGCAAGAGATGTTCATCGCCGCAGACGCGAAGCATACCTCGAATTGATTCTCTCGCCGTTGCCGATCATTCCCTACACCGAACAAACAGCCTATGAACACGCGCGAATCTGGGCTCACTTAGTTGCTGCGGGAACGATGATTGGTTACCACGATTTGATAGTTGCGGCGACTGCCTTGGAACGGGGCAGCCGTGTTGCTACTTTCAACGTGCGGCATTTTGCCCAGGTACCCAACTTGGGTTTGATCGAACCAAGCTAATGATCCGCAGCGCTGTGCGTGACGCGGAGAGTTCGATGCAATTTTTTCATCAACGCAGGATTTTTTCCATTGGTTTGCCTTTGGCGAGTTCGTCGATGAGTTTGTCCAGGTAGCGAACGTTGCGCATGAGCGGGTCTTCGATTTCCTCGATGCGCACACCGCAGATGACGCCTTTGATCATGGGGGCGTTTGGATGGATTCTGGGCGCTTGGGCGAAGAAGGTTTCGAAATCGGCCTCCGCCTCAATTTGCTTCCGCAAACCAGCATCGTCATAACCCGTTAGCCAGCGAATGATCTGATCCACCTCGTCCTTGGTGCGATTCTTCCGCTCCGCTTTTTGCACGTAGAGGGGATAGACTTTGGAGAACTTCATCGCTCCGATTTGAACTCTAGGCATCATTACGCGTCGCGTACGATGGGAGTTACTTAGCGGGAGTGATGGTGAGTTCTTTGAACTCAACGACGCCGTGGTCGCCCTGGAGCATGATCGGGCCGGGTTCGCCTTCGTGGCTGTCCAACGCGCCGCCGGTGATGCCGGGGATCGTTTGACGCTCGATGATGGGCTCGCCGTTCAGGACCAACGTGAGTTCACGTCCGACAAGCGTGATGTCCATCGTTTGCCATTCGCCCGCTTGTTTGGCGGCGTTGATGCGTGGCGTGAGGAAGCCGTAAATGCCGCCAATATAATGGCTGCCAGGGGCGCGGCCGTAGTTGTCTTCGATCTGCGCTTCGTAACGGCCACGCAGGTAAATGCCGCTGTTGCTGCCCTTCGGGTAACGGAACACCGCGCGGAGTTTGAAGTCATTGAACTTTTGCTCGGAGACCAAGTCGATTGAGGGCTTCTCATTCACAAGCAGGCCGTCCTTTACGACCCAGCCGTGAGGGGCGTTGGCTGTGCGCGGCTGCCAACCGGTGAGATCGCGGCCGTTGAACAGCTTGATCTTCTTGCCCCACTGCGGCGCTTTTTCACGCACGAGGGCGGGAGCCCGCCGCCCTTCGAACGTCACCCGTTTGCCTTCATCGTTCGTAGTTTCGCCGCGGATGATGTCGCCCGCCCCGGGATCGCCAGCTGAAGCAACGCGGCCCGCCGCGGATGTTGGGCCAGCGGCATTCACCATGACGGACGGGCCGCGCTCCAGTTTTCCTTTAACAGTGATGTCTGTGGTGCGCTTTTCCCATTGTGGCGGAACGGTGAACTGGAATGACGTTCCGTTTTGGTCCACCTCAACTTTACTCACCGGACGGACGCTGCCGAAGCGGCCAACATATCCTCCCACCAGCGTGCTGGAGCCAGAGCGTTCGATTTGGAGCCAGGAAGGGTATTGCAGTGAACCGTCTGTCACCGTGAGATCCCACCGCCCAACGAGCGCAAAGCGGCCATCAGCTCCAGAGGCGCTGAGAAGCGTTACGAAAAGAGTGACAAGCCAAAGTCCAACGCGTGCTTTCATGGTGCGGGGGAGAATTAACAAAAAGCTCGCAAAATTCAACTTAGCAGGAGAACCACAGGCGCATTAAGAGTGCAACATCCCGCAGGCGAACCGCGTATTTTGTCGTAAGGGAGCTTTCTCGCGCAATCGGGAAAATTTACCGGGGATATTGCCGCCCGTGATTTCTCAGGTACCTTCGTCGAAGCACTGTGAGCAACAAACCACCGCAAACGAGCGCCGTTTGCTCCACCGGAATTGAGGGACTTGATGATGTTCTGGCGG
>DASPKX010000078.1:0-10753 GCA_035627835.1 Candidatus Methylomirabilota bacterium | reverse complement strand
TCTGGTCTCCCATGCCTCCCGTAAGCACAAGCGTCCCCGGTCGCGCGGGGACGCCCCCTTTCCAAGCAGCTCGTTGCTGAACGTCCCGATAATCCAAGAACGATATGAAAGAAGGTAAGTTTAAGCTCGATTGGTTAATTCTCCCGTTGCTCGGGGCTATGGCTGTTCTGCTGGTTTGGCAAATATCCAGCGCCACCTGGGCGAAAGAACTCCCCTCCCCTTCAGAGACCTGGGCGAAGAGCAAGGAATACGTCATGAGCCCTTTCGCCAAGCGGGGGGAAATGGACCAAGGGATACTGCGATTCACCTGGTATTCGTTGACCCTGGTGGCGAAGGGTTACGCGATCGCGCTGCTGATCGGGGTGCCATTGGGCTTCATGCTGGGGCTCTCGAAGATTTTCTCGAAAACGTTTGATCCGCTCATCCAAGTTTTGCGCCCGGTTTCGCCGTTGGCCTGGCTTCCGCTCGGTTTGGTTCTTTTCCTTAATGCGGGCAAGCAGGCGTCGGAACTGGGCGCGCTTTTCACCATCGCCATTTGCGCGATGTGGCCAACGGTCTTAAACACCGCGATGGGTGTGCGCGCTGTGCCACAGGATTACCTGAACGTCGCCAAGGTGCTGAAGCTCTCGCGCACGAAAACGCTCTTTAAAGTGCTGATACCAGCAACGCTGCCCTACATGTTCACGGGCTTCCGCTTAAGCCTGGGAATTGCGTGGCTGGTGATCGTTGCGGCTGAAATGCTCACGGGCCGCCCGGGCGTCGGTGGGTTCCTGTGGCAGGAATACAATGCTCTGATCTACGAGCACATCATCCTCTGCATCCTCACCATCGGCGTGGTCGGCTTCGTGCTCGATCGGTTAATGGGCCTGGTCGAGAAGCGCGTCAGCGCTGTTTAAACAACCGCCCCGAAAGGAAATCCAATGGCTTTTCTGGAATTAAAGAATGTGTCGAAGTCCTACGCCGCTGCGGGAGGCCCGGTTCAGGTTTTGCGGGATATAAATCTCTCGATTGAGAAGGGAGAGTTTGTGGCGATCGTTGGGTATTCCGGCGCTGGGAAGTCCACCCTTCTCTCCATCATCGCGGGTTTGCTCCGGCCGGACTCCGGCACGGTGACGCTCAATGATCTGGAAATCACTGAGCCGGGGCCGGATCGCGGTGTGGTGTTTCAGAATTACTCACTCCTGCCGTGGCTGACGGTGCATGAGAACATCTACCTGGCTGTGGACCAACTTTTCCCCAACTGGGCTCCAGCCAAGAAAGAGCAGCACACCGCCCGGCATATCGAGATGGTGAACCTCACCCGCGCCCGGGACAAAAAACCGAGCGAACTCTCCGGCGGCATGAGGCAACGGGTGGCTGTGGCAAGGGCCCTGGCCATGGATCCGCAGATTCTTTTGATGGACGAACCGCTCGGCGCGCTGGATGCCCTGACGCGTGGAACCCTTCAGGATGAGATCGCGCGCATCTGGAGCGAGGCGCGCAAAACTGTGGTGCTGATCACGAACGACGTGGACGAAGGCATTCTGCTTGGCGACCGGATTATTCCGCTAACGGCAGGGCCGGGAGCGACGCTCGGGCCGAGCATTCCAGTGAACCTTCCGCGCCCGAGAGATCGCAAGGCCATCAATCATTATCCAGAGTTCAAGGAGCTGCGCCGCACGGTCGTGGATTATTTGCTCGGCGATGGTGGAAAGCGAACGGCGGTGGTCACAAAGAAACTTGTCCTCCCGGACATTGAGCCTGAGGACTTATCGCGCCCAATGGGAATCTGGAACAGGCGGCGGCCCGTGCGCCGCAGCGAAGTTAAACGCGAGACCATCCACCTCTAAAGAGCCAGTTGGAGACCTTCGATGAGCGATTTTTTAATTATTACCGATCTAATCAAGACGTACCCCACCGCGAAGGGCCCAGCAGTCATTGTGCGGGATTTCAATTTGTCGGTGAAGAAGGGCGAGTTCGTCACGCTGATCGGGCATTCGGGCTGCGGTAAATCAACAGTGCTCTCGATGATTGCAGGGCTTAATTCGATTACTGGAGGCGGCATCGTGCTGGGTGGGCGCGAGTTGTCGGGCCCCGGCCCGGATCGTGGTGTGGTGTTTCAATCGCCGTCACTGCTGCCGTGGATGAGCGCCTTTGACAACGTGATGCTGGGTGTGAACCAGGTCTTCTTCACGGCGTCCAGAGAGGAGCGCGAGCAGATTGCTGAGTATTACTTGACGCTGGTTGGGCTGGGTGAATCGCTGCGCAAAAAGCCGTCTGAACTTTCGGCGGGGATGCGTCAACGCGTCGGCATAGCCCGTGCTTTTGCATTATCTCCGAAGATGCTTCTGCTCGATGAGCCATTTGGAATGTTAGATTCACTAACGCGGTTCGAATTACAACAGGCGTTGTTGGATCTTTGGCGGCGTGATCAAAAAACGGCGCTGATGGTCACGCATGATGTGGATGAAGCTCTCTTTCTCTCCGATCGCATCGTGATGATGACCGATGGGCCGGAGGCGCGGGTCGGGGACATTTTAACTGTTCCATTCGAACGGCCACGCAATCGCAAGGAGATCATGGAGCATCCGGATTACTACAAGCTGAGGGCGCACCTCATCGAGTTCCTGGAAGTGCATGCGCACAAGAAACCCGAGAAGCCTTTGCCGCCGGTCCCCAGGACCGGGAGCAAGGGAGTTGAGCGTGAAGAAGCTGTGACCGTTTCCCAATGACGACTTCGCTCCAACAGATTCCGTGCCTGCCGAGCAATGCGCCTTTCACGCTGGAGCAACGCGCGTGGATCAATGGCTTTTTGGCGGGTGTCTTCTCGTTTACGTCTATCGAAAATCCTGCCACGCAACGGCCAGCCGCTCTGGAGGCGCCAAAGGCCGGTCCACTGTTGATTCTTTGGGGAAGCCAGACTGGGACAGCGGAGAGTCTCGCGAAACGGATCGCCAAGGAAGCAACGGCCAGGGGTTACGAAGCACTTCTGCTGGATGCCGCGAAGCATGGTGAAGTGGATTGGGCGAAGCAAAAACGGCTTTTGCTTGTCACCAGCACCTGGGGCGATGGAGAGCCGCCCGACAACGCGCAAGGATTTTGGAGCGCGTTGAACTCGCCGGCTGCTCCATCTCTCGCGCACGTGGAGTTCGCGGTGCTTGGTCTCGGCGACAAGAACTACAGCAGCTTTTGCGGCGCCGGGAAAAGGTTCGATGAACGACTTGCTGCCTTGGGCGCCAAACGCATCGCGCCGTGCGCTGAATGCGATGTGGATTACGAGGCCACAGCGAAGGCGTGGCTAGAGCTGTTCTGGAGCGGGCAATCCTCCGTCCAATCCAATCTGTTGGCATCAACGATCGCCCTTCCGGCATCCGGCCACTCGCGCTCGCGCCCATTCACCGCGCCGTTGCTAACCGCACGGATCTTAAACGCACCCGGCTCCGCGAAGGAAACGCGGCACTTTGAATTTTCGCTGGAGGGTTCCGGCCTCTCGTATGACGCGGGGGACGCGCTGGGAGTTTTCCCAAGCAACGATCCCGCGCTCGTTTCCGCGATTTTAGAGGCTCTCGAGGTCGATGGGGACACAACTCTCTCCCTCGATGGAGTGCAGATCAGCTTTCGCGAAGCGCTCCTGGACAAGCTCGACATAACCAGGCTCTCGCGGGATCTGCTGAATGCTCTTTCCGTGGACAACGGGGAGGCGGCTGTTCGCAGTTGGGATTTGCTTGATCTTCTGGCCGCGACCAGGTCGGCGAAAATGCCGGCAGCAGAGCTGGTCACTCAACTCAAGAAGCTGCAGCCCCGGCTATACTCGATTTCCTCAAGCCCTGCGGCGCATGCGGGGCAGGTTCATTTAACAGTCTCGATCGTGCGCTACGAAGCGCATGGTCGTTGGCGCGGCGGTGTCTGCTCCACCTATATGGCGGATCGACTTTCCCCAGGCGCAGCCGCGCCGATCTTTGTTCATAAGTCCCCGCACTTCCGTTTGCCTGCGGATGCGGATCGTCCAGTCATCATGGTTGGGCCCGGCACGGGGATCGCTCCGTTCCGGGCTTTTCTTCATGAACGCGCAGCGACAGGAGCCAAGGGGAAGAACTGGTTGTTCTTTGGCGATCAACGCAAAGCCACGGACTTCCTGTATCAATCGGAGATGGAAAGCTTCGTCGCGTCAGGGGTGCTGAATGAGCTGGATCTCGCATTCTCCCGGGATCAGGCAGCCAAAGTTTACGTGCAGGACAAGATGCGCGAGCGCGGGGCGGAGCTGTGGAAGTGGCTGGAGGAAGGGGCGCACTTTTACGTGTGTGGCGATGCGTCACGCATGGCCAAGGATGTCGACGCCGCATTGCATGAAGTGATCGAAAGCGCGGGCGGGCTGTCGCGCGACGCAGCCGCCGATTACGTGCAGAAACTCAAAACGGAGAAGCGTTACCAACGTGACGTGTATTAACAATGACATTGCCTTTCGACCAGATACACGGGGAGAAACTCAGCCCCGAACAGACATCCTATCTCAAAGGTTTGTTTGCTGGGCTGGCCAATCGCGGCCTCAGCTTTAGCGATGTGGCGCCCAATCCGGCAGCGGCGCCAGGCAAAACAGCTGTCGAAGATCTAATCTTTGAAGAGCGGGTAAAACGCGAACTGCATCCTCTTGATGCCTACCCGTTGCTGCTGGAGCATGCGAACGCGAAGCGTGTTCCCGATCGTGAGAATCTCTTTCGGTTTAAATGGAATGGCCTCTTTTACCTAAGCCCGAACAAGGAAGCCTACATGGCGCGGCTTCGGATTCCGGGCGGGCAGCTAAAGACCTTTCAATGGCGTGAGATCGCCAAGGTGGCTGAGGAGCTGACCAGCGGGTACGTCCAGATCACCACTCGCGCCAACATCCAGATTCGGTTGATCGAAATTCAGAATGCCCCGGAGGTGTTGCGCCGGATCCAATCGGTTGGCCTGCACACCCGAGGCGCGGGCGCAGACAACATCCGCAACATCACGGCGAATCCAACCACCGGCTTCGATCCACATGAGTTGGTTGATGTGTCCCGGCATTGCAATGAGCTTGCGCAGATCATTCTCAACGACCGCGAGTTTTACGACCTGCCGCGGAAGTTCAACATAGCTTTCGACAACGGTGGCCTGATCGGAACCTTGGAAGACACAAACGACATCGGTGCGAGGGCGGTGGCGATAACAGAGGGGCAGGTTCCTGCCCTCACGGCTGGTGTTTATTTCCGCATACAAGTCGGAGGGGCGACTGGCCATAAAGCGTTTGCGAATGATCTTGGCGTGCTCGTGCCCGAGCAAGAGTTGGTCAGCGTGCTCGTCGCTATGGTTCGTGTTTACATCGCGCACGGCAACCGCACAGACCGTAAAAAGGCGCGTTTAAAGCACCTTCTGGAAACATGGTCACTGGAGAAGTATTTGGAGGAAACTGAAAAGCGGCTCGGCAGGAAGCTGCTCCGGGTGGCGCCCAGCGAAGCATCCGCAAAGCCCAAAGAATTACCCCATTCGCACATAGGCGTGCATCCGCAAAAACAGATGGGCATGCACTACATAGGCGTGGCGCTGCCGGTGGGCCAAATCACCCCGAAGCAGATGCTTCGCCTCGCGGACCTCGCTGACAACTATGGGAGCGGAGAACTGCGCCTGACCGTCTGGCAGAATCTGATCATCCCGAACATTCCCACCGGCTTTGTCGAAACGGTGAAGAAGGCGCTGGTGAGAATGGGCTTGGATTGGCAGCAATCGAATTTGCGCGGGGGATTGGTTGCGTGCACGGGGAACGCGCACTGCAAGTTCGCCGCGGCAAACACGAAGAGGCACGCCCTTGAACTGGCGGATTATCTCGAAAGCAAAGTTCCACTGGATGTGCCAGTGAACATTCATGTGACCGGCTGCCCTAACTCCTGCGCGCAGCATTACATCGGAGACATTGGGCTGCTTGGCGCCACGGTGAAGGTGAGCGGCGAAACCATGGAGGGCTATCACGTTTTCGTGGGAGGCGGGTTTGGCTCGAAGCGGTCCGTTGGCAGACAAGTCTTCACGGGGGTCTCCTTCCAGCAGCTTAAGCCAACCCTCGAGAAGATGCTGAACGCGTATTTGATGCGAAGGAATGAAGGTGAGACGTTCCAACAATTCACTGCGCGCCACGATCTCAACACCCTCCAGGTGCTCTTCACGAACGCGGGATGACCGACTCCGCAGAACAGCAAACACTGATTGACAAGCTCCTGCAGGAGCAGCGGCAACTTTCCGCAGTCGATCTTTTCAGCGCCAGGCATTCAAAGGAAACCAAGCCTGCTCTGGAGAATTACTACCGCGACTTGATCCCGCTCACCGCTCCAAGCCCTGGGGAGCAGTATGCGTTCGAGGTCGATCTGGACAATTGCTCCGGCTGCAAAGCGTGCGTCACAGCGTGCCATAGTTTGAATGGCTTGGATGCCGATGAGACATGGCGGGACATTGGCCAACTTTTATCCGGTCCGACCGCAAGACCAGTCACTCAAACCGTAACCACAGCCTGCCATCATTGTGTCGAGCCGGGCTGCATGCATGGCTGCCCGGTAAAAGCCTACGTCAAGGATGATGTCACCGGGATTGTTCGGCATCTGGATGATCAATGCATCGGCTGCCAGTACTGCAGCCTGATGTGCCCGTATGATGTTCCGAAGTATTCGGCAAGGCGCGGGATCGTACGCAAGTGCGACATGTGCCATGGGCGCCTGGCTGATGGAGAGGCGCCAGCGTGTGTCCAGGGTTGCCCAAATGGAGCCATTACAATCCGCATCGTGCGGAAGGAGGAGGTTCGCAGCCGGGCATTTCGCGGTCTTTTCCTGGCCGGCGCGCCTGCGCCCTCGGCAACGGCGCCGAGCACGATCTATTCTTCGCAACGCAATTTCGTGGCGGGCCCACTTTGGGGCGAGCAGGAAGAAGTGAGGCCCGCAGCGGACCACTGGCCTTTGGTCATCACCCTGGTGCTGATGCAGGCGGCAGCGGGCGCGTCCTTATTGAGCCTTGTGGCAAAAGCACTCGGGTGGATTCCGCCAAATGATAAAGCGACAACCTTCCTCGCCGCGGGATGCTGTGCGGCGGGGCTCGCCGCGAGCATGTTCCACCTGGGTCGGCCACAAGGGGCATGGCGGTGGTTTCTGGGCCTTCGAACGTCCTGGTTGAGCCGAGAGATCGCCGCCTTCAGCTTGTTCGCGGGGGCGCTGGCACTACAAACTGGAGCCCTTTTTCTTCCTCTCCCTACGGCCGCCACAGCCCTCATCTCGCTCGCCTGCGCAGTTGCGGCTGTTCTGGCGACGACCACTTCAATCATGGTTTACGCCGCAACCCAGCGGGAGTTTTGGTCCACCAAGCGCGTGGTATCGAAGTTCTTCGGCACGAGCGCGGTGCTGGGAAGCGCCGCGATGTGGTTGCTCACCAGCGGGACTGCGTTCATCGGAACCATCCTGGTTGCGGCTTTTGCAAAGATGGCAAGTGAATCGCTGGAGCGGCTTGCGGGAACACCCGCACTCAATCGAAGCCGCAGTTTGCTGACTGGCGCGCTGGCGCCTCAACGGAGGGCGCGGATGTTCTGCCTTGTTCTTGGCGGGTTAGCTCTCCCGCTGGTTGTGCTTGCCACAGGCTATTCCGTCGTGCTGGCGGGTGTCGCAGTGGGGTTGCTGCTTGTCGGTGAATTCATGGAGCGGCGGCTGTTCTTCAGGGCGATAGGAAAGGGCGGCATGCCCGGAGTGAAATGAAGCGATCACTCACAACGCTCCTTGAGCGAACAAAGGCGCGGCTCCCCGCCATTCAACAGCATGCCGGTCCTTTGACGGAGGAATTGGTCCAAACTCCAGGTCGCTTCGGCCTCGGGAGGGTGCCGGTTGCGTTGGCTCCTGATGGCGCGGCGACTTCGATCTGCGGGTTTTGCTCGACAGGTTGCAGCCTGAAAATTCATTTGCGCCAGGGAGCGGCCATAAACCTTACTCCGGATCCGCTTTATCCCGTGAATTTAGGGATGGCTTGCCCCAAAGGGTGGGAATCTCTTGCGCCTCTCGCTGCCGCCGACCGTGCGACAAGCCCTTTGCTTCGTGATGAGTCCGGCGGATTCCAACCTGTCACTTGGGACACCGCCATGCGGACCTTTGCCGGGCGGCTGAAAGCGATACAAGAAGAGCACGGCCCGGACTCCGTCGCGTGGATTGGAACAGGCCAAATGCCCAATGAAGAATTGGCCTTTCTGGGCGCTCTCGCAAAGTTCGGCATGGGCATCCGGCACGGCGATGGGAACACGCGCCAGTGCATGGCGACCGCAGTCGCTGCCTACAAGCAATCATTTGGGTTCGATGCGCCCCCTTACACGTACGCTGATTTTGAAGAGTCAGACGTGATTGTTCTTGTCGGGTCGAACCTCTGCATCACTCACCCGATACTTTGGCAGCGCATCCTTCGTAACCCACACACCCCGGAGATCATTGTCATCGATCCGCGATCCACGGAAACCGCGCTCTCCGCGACGCAACATTATCCGATTCTGCCCAAATCCGATCTGACTTTGTTCTATGCTCTTGCGCAGTTTCTCATCGAAGAGGACGCCGTGGACGATGCATTTGTGGGCGCACACACGAGTGGTTACGAAGACTTCGCAGACCACGTTACGCCCTTCACGCCCCAGCGCGTTGTTCTCGAGACCGGCCTCTCCATGGCGCACTTTCTGCGGCTCGCGGTGACCATCAAATGCGGAAAGCGCGTCTCCTTCTGGTGGACCATGGGAGTGAACCAAGGCCATCAGGCGACCCGCACGGCGCAAGCAATCATCAACCTCGCACTGATGAAGGGGAACATCGGAAAGCCCGGCACTGGGGCAAACTCCATCACCGGCCAATGCAATGCGATGGGATCTCGATTATTCAGCAATACGACCAACCTGCTTGGCGGGCATGATTTTCTAAACCCTGCTCACCGCGCAAAAGTCGCGTCCACACTGGGTATTCCTGAAGAGACAATCCCGCACTCGAACAGCCTCGCGTATGACGAAATCCTCGACCGAGTTGAGGCTGGCGAGATCAAGGCCCTTTGGATCATCGCAACCAACACCGCCCATTCCTGGATTGAGCAGACACGCGCCCGCGAAGCCCTCCGAAAGCTAAAGTTCCTGGTGGTGCAGGACATGTACGCGACTTCGGAAACGGCTCAGCAAGCGCATCTGGTGCTTCCCGCTGCTGGATGGGGCGAGAAGGAAGGAACCTTCATCAATTCGGAACGGCGCATCGGTGTCCTGCGCAAGGTCTCGCGCGCTCCCGGTGAAGCTCTCTCGGATTTCAACATCTTCAAACTCGTGGCGGCTTATTGGGGATGCGCCGATCTGTTCGCGGCGTGGGAAACACCCGAGGCGGTGTTCCGGTTGTTAACGAAAGTGACAGAAGGCCAGCCATGCGACATCAGCGGCATCACGGGTTACGAGATGCTCGAAGCGAAGGGTGGTGTGCAATGGCCTTGCCCGAAAGGGCTGGCATTGAATGCGCAACACCGTCGGCTATTTGAAGACGGCAAATTTTACACGCCGAATGGGCGCGCGAAGTTTCACTTTGTTGAACCGCAAGCGCCCCCAGAGCCGGTGGATGCCGCCTACCCTTTTGTCCTGCTCACGGGGCGCGGTTCTTCGGCGCAGTGGCACACACAAACACGCACGGGGAAATCAGCGGTATTGCGAAAGCTGCACCCACACGACTGTTACGTCGAAATCCACGCGAACGACGCGAAGCGACTTCGGCTCAAGCCGGGACAAAAGGTCAGGGTGAAGTCACGCCGGGGCGAACTTATCGCCAACGCAGTGATCTCCCCAACCGTGCAGGTGGGGCAACTGTTCATCCCGATGCACTACCATGAGGCCAACCGGCTCACGCTGACATGCGTGGACCCGCACTCACGCCAGCCCTCCTACAAACACTGCGCGGTGGCGCTCGAGGCGGCTAAGGATTGACGGGGACGACTCGATAATACCGGCTGGTTCGACTGATCGCGTTATCCTTCAACACAACGGCAGGCCCTTCAGCGACGACACTGGCGCTTGCGCGATACCATGTTTGGTTCGTTAACGAGTTGCTGTATTCAAGCGCATACTTGTGGTCGATCTTGGCCGTCGCCACGACGGTCATGCGGAACTCGTCTGGAATAAGCTGCAGAATCTTTGGCGCATGCAAGTGGCGCAACCGGTATGTGCGGGGCAGAGCGTTAAACGGCTTGTCGTTCACTGTGACTGTCGAGTTGACGCTCCGAATGGGGCCGCCAATGGGTTTCCATTCAGCCCCGAGCAGATTCGTGGAGTATTCGACCTGGTAAAATTGGCCATCCACGACATTCGTTCCTTTGACCTGAACGAGCCCATTGGTCAAAGGGAAGGAAAGAGCCTCGGGGCTAACGAAGCTTTCAAGTTCGTTGACTTGCGCGAGACGATATTGCCGGCTGATCGAAGCGCCCTCTGAGGCATCCACAAAAACCGCGGTGGAGGCGACGGCAGTGACTGGCTTGCCGATGGCCTGCCACTCAGATGTCTCGTTTGTGCGGGTTTGAAGCTGGTAGGTGTACCCTTCAGCGAGCGAGGCAGTCACGTTAACCTTCGCGCCCTGCGCTGCCACGGAGGTGATCTGCGGCTGAGGCACCTCTGGGGCGCCGGGCAGCTCGAGGATGCGAAAGAAGCGGGCGCTGCCATCCGGGTCGTGCTGAAATTCAACCTGGCCGCTGCTGGCGAGCACAGGAGCGCCAATATTTTGCCAGTCCTTCACCTTCA
>DASPKX010000077.1:0-41497 GCA_035627835.1 Candidatus Methylomirabilota bacterium | reverse complement strand
GCAGCAGATGAAGAGCGTGGCTCCACAGAGCGCTCCTGGAATGCTGACGAGCTGGACCTCGCGCGGGGTGATGCGCCGGCCGATTCGCACGCGAGGGAAAGTGGTGCAGACGAAAACAACGAAGGGAAGCACGCAGATGCGTTGGTCCTGAGTGCGTGCTCGCCAACTTACGAATTTAAGGAGAACGAACCATGGCAAATGAAATTTCAGTCACAACGAAGCTGTCCATGAACAAGGACGGCGTGAACACGACAGCGGAATGCAGCTTCAGCCTGAGCCCGACGGGCAGCCAACGCTCGCTGACGGTGCAGACGATCGCGACGACGGACACCGAGATCGCATTCGCCGCGGATCTGATTACTGAAGGTGTGAGCTATATCCACCTGAAGAACTTGGACGCGACCAATTACGTGGACATCAAAATTAAGTCGGGCGGCACCACTTACACCTTCGCGCGGATCAAGCCTGGCAAATCTGCGCTGATCCCGAGCGCCGTAACACCGACGCAAGCGCAGAATCTTTGGGCGGCGGCAAGCACAGCGCCGATCAAGCTCCAAGTGCATGCGGTCGGCACCGTGAGCTAACCGCCTAAACAGACCGTTACAGGGACGCTTGCCGGCGTCCCTTTTTTCTATGGCAATCAGTTTCACACGAGCGATTGAAGTGGCGCCAGGAGAAGCGCCAACGAGCCTTCAGCAGAACAAGCTGGCGCGGGCGATCAATGACCGGCTGCGCAGCGGCATCGGTGATGGCGCTTATCGCATCGCCATGTGGTGGTTCAACCTCTTCCGCCAGGTGCGGCTCCCTGACGAAAGCGGGTTTGTGTTCCCAGCGCAGGGTGAGTTCTGGGAGATTTACCAAGGTTTGGATCCGGAGCGGGATATCGCTTGGCCAGTCACTCCCGCTGGCGGGGTGGAAGGCGCCAACCTTGCCAATCCGATAATGCAGTTCGTGTTCGGCATTGGTGACACGTTCCCTGAATACTTACGGCTGGCGGAGGATGGAGGCGGGCCAGCGCTGCGCCTGGGCAGCGTTGCGGACTCACGGCAGCCGCAGACGTGGGGAGACTTCTGGGAGCTGGGCAAATTGCAACGTGGTGTTATTGACCCTGAAACGGGTCTGCAAAACGTGCCTGCGCTCGCGGCCGCACAATCGGCCACGCAGTTCGCTTTCCCATCCTACAGCCCGCACGGCAAGAGCTATGGCGGCTATTTCCCGACGCCAGTGGAGCTGCTGAGCAGCTGCGGCAGCGCGGAAAACACGAACATCCCGAGCTATCAGATCAAATTCACGGCGCTGCGGGCGGACGTCAGTGTGGGCGGCTACCACGGCACGATCAGTTATAACGACGATGGGTTGCCGAGCATCACCTACGCTGGAAGCTGCCCCGAGGGCGCTGAGTTCTCTGACACAGGCCATGTGCTGGGGATCTTTGGGTTTAGCTCGATGTTTTACGTGGTGGTGAGCCAAGGGCCGGGGCTCGGATATTGGATCGATGCTTATGAAGCGGCTGATTGGGTGGAAGGCCCGTACACCGGCGAAGGCCACTTGCAACGCGCGGACGGAGGGCACTTGCCGCGCATGGTGGCGTATTATGCGGCCGAGTTTCGCGGCAGCCCTGGGCAGCGCGTGGACACCGCCACATCTGAGTTTGAGATCGAGAACGTGGGCTTCGACTTCCAAGAGTTTATGACCCGCCAGTATTTGCTCGCGCCAGCGATCGGCAGATATGAAGCCGAGCAATTGCAAGCCATCTACCCGGTGGCTGCCTGGCGTGGGCCAGCGGAGATTCCGCAGGGGACCGACCTTGAGTTTGTGAACACTGGCACGGGGCCGATTTATTTCGCTCGGCCGGGGTTCGTGCTGGCGGGAGTGTATGTGCGGGTAGACGGGTTATTCGGCAGTGTGACCGTGGAGCTGCGGACGCCAGCGGGCGAGCTGAAGCGCACACTCAAGCTAACCGCTGCTGACAACGGGGTGGCAGAAACAGCGGAGTACTTCAAAGAGCCGTGGGACGGAATGATGGTGCGGATCCCGAACGGGCTGAGGTTCTCAGGGCCAGGGCAAATCAACGTCGAGTTCGCAGAGCTGCTCGAATATAAGCCGCAGGTGTGGGACGCCTACATGTTGCTGCGCCTCTTCGCGACGAAGGGCGGCGATGAGATAAGCCACTCCACTGACAATCGCGGCATCGATGTAAGCAACGCGCCGGACTTCTGGAGCATCTACAAAAACTACGGGGTGATCGCGAACCCAATCGCGGCCGGACCGAAGAGCGAAAACGACAGCTGGGTGAACTTCAACCCGGTATTCGACACAGCTCGGCGGCTCAGCAGGGAGATGGTGCACATCATTCCTCGGCGGCAGTTCTTGAGCTACGAGGTCACCGGAGGCAAGAGCATCGTGCGGTTTAAGCGCTACGCGTTCGGAATGCAGAACGAGAAAGTGGATCTCTTCTGGGGCCTGGCTCCTGCGCACCAGGCGTTGACCTCGGGCGAGCTGATGGAAGGTGAGACTTACATCGTTCGCGCGACCTCCGGCTACATCGTTTACCAAGGGGCGGCATATGTGAACGAACAGAGCTTTACCGCTGGCGCTTCCGCCGACTTCCAGGAGTCGGGCGATGCGAAGCTGTATGTGCGGGACGGGATCAGGAGGTCAGCAATCAAGCGCGGCGCGACAAATCAATGGGTGTGCTTCCTGCAGACGCATCGATTTACATTTAGCAACACCTCGCTATGGAAGGCGGACGCTTATGGCGATTACTACACCTGGAACAATCGTTGTCACTTCCACAGCGGGAGCGCCAACCACACCGGTTTTCGGCGGCATGTTAACTACAACCACAGCGTGAGCCTGGAGGAGAGCGAGAGCACGATCCGCCGTTATTTGAACCACCCACGGGTGCAGGCCGAGTACGTCGCTCCCGAAGCGCCTACCGGCTACAACTATGCGCACGGGTCAAACAACGCTGGATCGAGTGAGGAGTTCTTCAAGAGCTGCCTGGTTTACCAACCGCCTTACGAGGTCGAGAGCGCGACGGTGGAATTCGAAGGCGGTGAAGAGATTGTGAAGCTGGTGTTCACAGGGCGGTTTCACTCGCATGAGGATGCGCCAGCGTCCGTGAGCAGTGATCCAACAGCCTGGAGCAGTGACGAGGTGACCGCTCTGTGGAACGAGGATTACCGCACGGATGACAATGCGCTGCGCGAATACATGCGGTTGCAAGTTCAGGGCCGCAGTTGCAGTGTTAAGACCGGGGACAATGGCACGAATAGCAGCATTAACGGGAACCCTGATAACCCGTTTGGATCGTGCCTTCCGCACTTTATGTTCGTGCGGCTGGAGCCGGAGGTCTACGAGGACCGTGACGATTCGGGGGAGCTAAGCGATGCGCGCGGCGATGCGTTGCTAATGGCGCAAATGGAGATCCGGATCCGCGCCATGTGCGAGGGATTCGTCGATGGTGTGACCACTAGCAAGGTTAGCCAAGCAGCCGGTGAGGGGCGGCTGTTTGATTACCGGTTCGAGAATCTTTGCCTCGAGGCGTTTGGCGGCCGCCACTTCAGCATGTTCCCGGAGAGTGTGCGTCCGGATCAGCCGTTCAGCATGGGGCCGATGCCGAACACGATCGCTTACGCAGAGGTTTTCAATCAGTACGTCCGAGCGGTCAACTTGCTGACGACTGCGCGGGTGATGCTTCCGTGGGAGCTGGAATGCACAGACCTATCCTCGTTTGATTACCAGGCGATCACCCCGGACTGGCCCGCAGGTCCTGTGATGCCGTGCGACACGGCCGACCCAGGATGGAAGGTGCTCTGGACGGGCACGCCGCCTTCCGGGTTAGGTGGGCTGGTTTCGTCACTGCCAGGATCCTGCGACAGCAACACCACTGCGATCGGAGCGGCGACTACAGCGGCACTGGGATTCTGCCTAGATGGGGGTTACGCGATCCGTACCAACCGGTCTCGCGTAAACTACAACGTGAAGCTGGCGGAGGGCTGGCAGGAGGCAATCCCCTTGAGCTGGCGGGATCAGATCTCGTCTCTCGGCGGGTTCTTAGCACTGGAAACGAAGATTGTGTGGCATGCGCGTGTGCAGGCGACCAGCGTGGCCGAGTCGGATTGCTGCGAGGCAGGCGGAAACGGGCCAGGCTGCACACCTTTCCTGCACGACGGGACGATCGGCTGGAGGTCATTCGCTGATGAGGAGGTCGTGAGTGAGAAATACGTTTTGATCTCATCGGGCACCCTGGACGCCGGGAATGCGCCACCAGGGACGTTTACCGCCGGGCGTGGTGTGGACATCGCCCAAACGCCCTGCGCCAACTTTAGCCAGGCTTCGACGACCTTGAACCTCGTGGCGGGTCCGGGATTCTTTATCACCGTTCCACTGATATGAAGTTTCCGATCGGAAGGCAGGTGGTGAGCATCGGCGGCCAGAGGAAGATGCCTGGGCCCGTGGCGCTCGCGAAGAACGCGGCGGGGGCGGTGGTGAGATCGGCAGCGGCCGTGGCGAGCGGGAACCCGTTAAAGGCTGACGACGCGGAGATCGAGAGGCGAAAAGGCGTTTGCGAGAACTGCGAAGCTTACGTGGCCGAGTCGGGCAGATGCGGCCATGCGGCTTGCGGATGCTTCCTGCGGGCAAAGACTTGGCTTAGAGCTGAGCGATGCCCAGCGGAGAAGTGGTAGGCCAGAGGGTCTGCAAGAGCAGTGCAGAGGGGGTGCACACGGAAAGCAAAGGGCGTGGACTCACCTTAAACCTCTGCGAAAATGCCCCAAACCTCGTGCGCGTTTACATTTGCCTGCTCGATTGCCTCCTCACCCTCGCGACATGGACCCTTTCTCCGCACCGAAATCCCGCCAACTTCCACCCCTCTCAACGTGCAAAACACATTCCAGAACACGTTGCGAACACATTCGAAAACACATTGCAAAACACGTTGGTTTCCTAAGGAAAACACACTAAACGGCCTGAAAAGCACCTAAAAAATATTTTCCCATGAAAACACCTTCCGACGAGACCCCGGAGCCGCCAGAATTTACGCCAATCCACATCAAGGGGAACTGCTCCTTGAACGCCCTCACCCCCGCGCAGCAGCAAATCCTCTTCGATTGGCTCGAGACCCATTCAGTCAAACAAGTTCTTGAAATGGTCGCCGCGCCCCCGCCTGAAGGGTTCGGGCTCAAAACGCATATAACGACCCTCCGCCGCTTTCACCTGCGCGCCCGCTGGCGTTTCCAAAGCCAACTCACCGAGGACATCAGCGACCTCCCGCCCAGCCACAAGCCCGGGCTCAACAACTCTGATCAGCTCACCTTGCATAAGCTGCGCGAAGCCACTCTCCACAACGCCATGCTTCATCAAAGCGATCCCGCCACCGTCGCAACGCTCGGTCGATGGATGCTGCGCCTGAAGGAGGCGGAGTATCGCAAAGAAGAGCTGGAGCTTCTGCGCGCCCGCCTCGCTCTGGAAACCCGGAAATTCGAGTTCAACGCCGCTCGCCAGGCCATCATTCATCAGCAGGAAATCGCGACCATCTGCAGCAATACCTCCACCGACAACGAAGACAAGATCTGGGCCGCGCGCGAAAAGATTTTCGGCCCGCGCTCCGACCTCATCGAACCCCCTCCACGCCCAGAAACCCCATCCCCATTCTTCCCATGATCTTCTTCTTGCAAGCCAATGCATGCTCTCCGGCAACTCATCACTTGCCTCGCCTGTGCGGGGCGGAATCGTCATAAATTGGCTTTCCACCACTGCATCCTGGCGGCTCTGCGGGAAATCGCCTGCAGATTCGGTGCGGCGTTGAGCCTGATTTCAACAAGCTACGCCGCATCAGCCGAGCCCGATCTTTAAGGTCTATATTCTCTATGGCGCCAATCATCCACGATCCTGTTCTCTGAGGGCGTGCAGGGCCGCAACTGCCGTCGTTCCGTCTGCAAAGGCCTCTTGAAGTATGAGTCTTTTCAACCGAGAATGGGCGTCAAATTGATCCCTGCTAAACCTAACTTGCGCACCAGAAGCCAGGTGGCGCTTTTCGTCAGCGTCACGGTGGCTGCGCTTGCTTTCATCAGCGCTCCAAAGCTTGCCGGAGCGGAGCAGGCCGGGGTGAATTTCAATCGCGATGTGCGGCCGATTCTCTCAGACAACTGCTTCGCTTGCCATGGGCCGGACGAGAATGATCGCAAAGGGAAGCTGCGCCTGGACACACGCGAAGGGGCGGTGAAGTCCGCGGTTGTTCCGGGCTCAGCGGATGAAAGCGAATTGATCAAGCGGCTCGTCACGACGGATGAGGATGATCTGATGCCGCCCCCCAAGCTGGGCAAGAAGGTGACGCCGGAGCAGATCGACATTCTCAAACGCTGGATCAAAGAAGGGGCGGAGTATGAGAAGCATTGGGCATTCATAGCGCCCAAGCGGCCGTCGGTTCCGCCTCTGAAAAATCCAGCCGCTGCGAAAAATGCCATCGACCATTTTGTCCAGGCGCGTTTGGAATCAGAGGGGCTGAAGCCTTCGCCGGAAGCGGATCGTGTGACGCTAATTCGGCGGGTGTCGCTGGATCTAATTGGCCTGCCGCCCACGGTTGAGGAGGTGGAAGCGTTTGTGGAAGACACCAGCCCCTTCGCTTACGAGCGAGTGGTTGAGCGGTTGCTGCGGTCACCGCATTTTGGGGAGCGTTGGGGCCGGCACTGGCTGGATGTGGCCCGCTACGCGGATTCGAACGGGTACAGCATTGATGCGCCGCGCCAGATCTGGAAGTACCGCGATTGGGTCATCGACGCCATGAACGCGGACAAGCCGTTCGACCAGTTCGTCGTCGAGCAGATGGCTGGTGACATGCTGCCCAACGCCACGATCGAGCAGAAAATCGCGACAGGTTTTCACCGCAACACCCAGATCAATGAGGAAGGGGGCATCGATAAGGAGCAGTTCCGGATTGAATCGATCATTGATCGCGTGAGCACGACCGGGTCCGCTTTCCTTGGGCTGACGATTGCGTGCAGCCAATGCCACGATCACAAGTTTGATCCCCTGCCCCAAAAAGATTTCTTCGGCTTGTATGCGTTCCTGAACAACGCGGATGAACCGACGCTGCCGCTCGCGACGGAGGAGCAACTGGCCGCGGCCAAGGAGATTGAAGAGAAGGCCGCAGCTTACATTGCGGCCATTCCTGAGAAGGACCCCGAGATCTGGACGAAGCTCCGGGCCTGGGAGGAAAAGCTGCCCCTGGGCGAACGCCAGGCGATGTCAGAGCAGGTGCGGATGGCGTTCGATGTGAAGCCCACCGAGCGGACCGAGGCGCACAAGCTGCTGCTGCTGACCGCCTTCATTGAGAAAGGTTCCGAGAACAAGAAAGCGCAAAGCGACCTGCGCGCGATTCGGGCGAAGAAGCCGAAGTTCGACACGACACTCGTCCTGCAGGAACGGGCCAAGCCGCGCCGAAGCTATTTGTTTGTGAAAGGTGATTTCACCCGCGATGGGGGTGAGGTCGAGCCGAGTGTCCCGGGCGTGCTTCATCCGCTGAAGCCGACCGGCACAACCAACCGGCTCGACCTAGCCAACTGGATTGTCGATCGCGAGAATCCCCTGCTCGCTCGAGTGACGGTGAATCGGATCTGGCAGCAATACTTTGGCAGAGGGCTGGTGGAGACTGAGAACGATTTCGGCACGCAAGGGTCACTGCCGACGCACCCCGAATTGCTCGATTGGTTGGCCACAGAATTCATGGGCTCAGAAGGCTCAAAGAACGCCTGGAGCCAGAAACATATTCATCGACTGATTGTCACCTCCGCGACCTATCGCCAAAGCTCACGCGGCCGGCCCGACCTGGAGCAGCGCGATGCCATGAACAAGCTGCTCGCGCGGCAAAAGCGGCTCCGCCTGGACGCGGAATTGGTGCGCGACTCCATTCTTACGGCGAGCGGTTTATTAAACCGGGAGATTGGCGGACCGAGCGTGTTCCCACCGCAACCCGATGGCGTGATGAACCTCGGCCAGCAGCGTCGCGCATGGAATGTGAGCAAAGGGGACGAGCGGTTTCGGCGCGGGATGTACACCCATTTTTGGAGGGCGACACCGCACCCTGCCCTCGCGGTCTTTGATGCCCCGGACTCATTCGCGACCTGCACGAGGCGGAATCGTTCCAATACCCCACTGCAAGCGCTCACATTGCTGAACGACGCGCAGTTCTATGAGATGGCCACGCTCTTTGCGGGACGCTTGCTGGAGATGCCTGCGGAGAATGATGGCCAGCGCCTGGAAAAAGCATTTCAACTTTGCCTGTCGCGCAAGCCCGATGCGGAGGAGCGCGCGATTTTGCAGCGCACCCTTGCGGCAGCGTCGCAAGGGAACACCAGGGAAGGCGCCTGGACACTCGTGGCGCGGACGTTGCTGAACCTGGACGAAACAATCACCCGCGAATAGCCATGGATTCCCTTGAAAGCATGAACCCTTTGCAGCGCGCAACGCGGCGCCAGTTCTTCAGCCGTTGCGGGATGAACATTGGCGGCATCGCGCTCGCGTCGCTGATGAACAAGGCGGGAATGCTTTCCAGCTCCGGGGCTCAACCTGCCAATCCGATGGCCCCGCGGGCTGGGCATCACAAAGCGAAGGCGAAGAATGTCATTTACCTCTTTATGGCAGGTGGCCCAAGCCAACTGGAGCTATTTGATTACAAGCCGAAGCTCGTTGAGCTGAATGGCAAACCGATCCCGCAATCATTCATCGAGGGGAAACGCTTTGCCTTCATGGACAGCAGCCATGGAACCAACCTTCTGGGAACGCGCCGCGCCTTCAAGCAGCATGGCCAATCCGGCGCATGGGTTTCGGAGTTGTTCCCGCACACGGCTGGGATTGTTGATGACATCACGCTGGTGCAGAGCTGCGCGGCGAGCCTGTTCAATCATGCGCCAGCGAAGCTGTTCATGAACACGGGCTCGGGCCAGTTCGGCCGGCCAAGCATGGGTTCATGGGTGACCTATGGCATTGGCAGTGAATGCAGCAATTTGCCTGGCTTTGTGGTGCTGCAGTCCGGCCCGCGCGGCCCACGGGGCGGCGCGGTGAACTGGGGCAGCGGTTTCCTACCGACCAGTTATCAAGGGGTGCCTTTGCGCGGGAACGGCGAGCCGATTCTGAATCTCACCACCCCGGAGGGCATCACTGCGGAACGCCAACGCCAAACGATCGACGCCATCAACGCGCTCAATTTGAAGCGAGCGGTGGAAACGGGGGATGCGGAGATTCACACGCGCATCGCTTCCTACGAGATGGCTTACAAGATGCAGAGCAGCGCGCCGGAGTTGATCGATCTTTCTGGTGAGAGCGAAGCGACGCTGAGCCTGTACGGCATTGAGAAGGACAAGCCATCATTCGCGCGGAATTGTTTGCTGGCCCGCCGATTGGTGGAGCGCGGCGTGCGCTTCGTGCAGCTTTATCACACCAATTGGGACAGCCATGGCGGACCTGGCGAAAACCTGCAGGGCGATTTCGAGAAAGTGTGCCGTGAAGTGGATCAAGGCCAGGCGGCGTTGGTGAAAGACTTGAAGGCGCGCGGCTTGCTCGAAGATACGCTCGTGATCTGGGGTGGTGAGTTTGGCCGAACACCAATGGGCGAGAACCGCGAAACGAGCGGCCGAAATCATCATATTGATGCGTTCACCATGTGGTTCGCGGGCGGCGGCGTGAAGGCCGGGCACATCATCGGCAAAACCGATGAGTTAGGATTCAACCCAATCGAGGACCGCTGCCATGTGCATGACATTCATGCGACCATCATGCATCTGCTTGGGCTCGAGCACACGAAGCTTACGTTCCGTTTTCAAGGACGCGACTTCCGCCTGACCGATGTTCATGGTGAGGTGATTAAAGGTTTGTTGGCATAAAGAAGGAGGCTCGGTCGGGTGACTGGGCCTGCCATTCGACAACTTTCCGCAAGGCTGGACGGTGAATTAGAAGCGCAGACGGAAGAAGCGCTTCGTCCCGGTGGCGGTGGTGGTGTAAGTCCCGGAGGGATTGCCCGCAACGGGAGTCCAGGTGGTTGCGGTCTGCTTTAGATCTGTTGTTTCTTCCAGGGTTCCGCCACCTGGCCAAGTGACCGTGACCTGGCCAGTCGGCGATAAAGCAATGGAAAGACGCGGAGTCTCAGTGGCCCGAACAGAGAAGGTAAATTGGTGGGAGTAGTCGAGGTGCTGCGTGTCCGAATAGTTCAACCGGACTGTCTGCACGGAGCCGGCCGGAAACGGAGTGGTCGGGGTGAACTCAACCGACGTCTGGTTGTTCGCGGCAGGTTTGACGGTGGCGTTCACCAGTTGGTTGTTCAGCCTCAGTTGCACAGTCTCCGCCCAGATGGGGGAGTCACCCGGAGCGAGGAGCAAGGAGATGGTGGCGTTAGTTTCGACGATGGAGCGCGGCATCGGGCTGGCAAATGCGAGGTACGGTGTGGAAGGGCCTGAGCGGTAGGCGCGGATCGCTTTTGGATTTGCGGGGTCGTTAATCAAGACCCGCTCGCCGGTGGTGAGATCGATGGAGTACCATTCGAGGTGAGCGCTTCCCTCGCCCTGGAACCAGAGCAACCGGAAGGAATAGTAGCCCGCTTGCTCCACGATGAAATCCATCCGTGTCTCCCCGCCCGCGCGCGTGCCTTCGAAAAAGCCGAGCACATCGGAGGTGGCATCGCGCGCGTTCAACCCGGCGCGCAGTTGGAAGCCATCGTCGCTGTTAACGCCCATGCGATAGCCGCCCGCTGGCAGGTAAAGCCAGGTGATGACTTCTGTGGCGAAGTTGTTGGCGTGGCCAGTATTGCCAGGAATGCCGGGAATGCCTTCGTCATTGGCAAAGAACCCAGCGGTTCCACCGCTGGCATAATTGATGACGCCGGTTTCCTGGATGAAGCCATTTGGACCCGCCGCGGAGAGGTTCGCTTCATTCACGTACGGCTGGCCGGTGGCCTCGTTGGTGAGGGTTCCAGCCAGTTGGGCCTCCGCGCGCAGCAGGGTGTTGGTCAGAATGGGCGCGGCGGCGGCTTGCACCACGCGCAGGCGGAATCCGGGAGCGTTGGTGTCCACGGTGGCGTGGGCCATGGCGGAGGTGAGGGTAGCCACCACTGTGACTCTGAAAGCGTATTGGGCTGTGTAGGTCTGCCCGCCTGCTGTGTAAGTCAGGACAACTACATTGTCGGAGCCGGCGGAAAGGTTGCCGGGCGGGTCAAACGAGATGCTGGTGATGCTCCCCTCTTTGCTGACCGTTGGAACATGCACACCGCTGTTGAGCGATAAGCGGATGGACGCAGGATCAACTTCGGCGCTGAAGTCCTGAAGCTCAATGGTGATGACGCTGGCAGGGCTGGCGCCAGGCCCAGTGGGGCTGGCCGCGATCACGAAAGGACCGGTTTGGGGAATGGTGGAGATGCGTAGATCATCAATGGCAAACTCGCCGCCGGAATCGCCGCTGCGCGCGCCGAACCCGAAGCGGCCAGGGATGGGCACGTAGGCAAAGAGGTCTTTGAGCAACTCCTGGTTGTTCACCGTGAGCGTGAGCGCTCCGTCGGTCCGGACGTCAATCTTGACTGGAACAAACTGCGCAGTGGGAAGAGTCGCCGCGCCTTCCCAAAGAAGAGCGCCGCCACGCCTAATTTGCGCGGTGGCGCTGCCCTGGCCGGTGATGAAAGAGATCGTGAATCCAGCGCCGGAGCCGGTTTCACCGAACGGAGCATCCTCAACGTCCGGCGCGAAGCTAAAGGCGAACCCTGCGGGAGCGGCAGGCGCCTTGAGTTTAAATTCCGCGGTGAACCCCGCGACGGCTCCGCCGCCTTCGAGATCGTCAATGACCAATGAGCCAACCTGGCCTGCGCCAATGGCGAGTTGAAGAACACCATTCTGGGTCGCGGCTGAACCGAACGTCGCAGCCTGCGCAGGCAAGGTTGTGAAATCGGTGGTGAACGTCGCTGCCCATGCGGGAGCCATGGAAACGAGAGCGGCAGCCGTAAGGGCGCGAAGGAGCGAAGTGATCCGCAGCATGGGCTAGTTTTAACCTTCGAGCAGCTTTTGGGCAACCGTGGGGCCGCATCGGCCGTTTTGTATTTGCCAATTTTGCCAAGCCGAGGTTTAAGGATGGCCAATGAAAAACCAATTTCTCGTCCCTCTGACCGCCGTGGCCCTGGCTGCGCTGACGGTGTTCGTTAATGCCGCTGACAAAAAGCCGAAATACACAACATCTGAAGTGATGGAAGCCCTGCACAAGGGTGAAACGAACACCGGCAAGAAAATCCTGCAAGGCAACGGGACGAAGGAAGATTTCGCGAAGCTGGTTGAGTACTATGAGTCGCTCCCTCTGAACCCAATCGAGAAGGGTGACAAAGCGAGTTGGGAAGCGAAGACAACGGCTTTGCTAAAGGCGGCCAAAGCCTTGAACGCTGGCGAAGCTGGCGCGCTCGAGAAGTATAAAGAGGCTGTGAACTGCAAGGCTTGCCACAACGCGCATCGCCCTGAAGACAAGAAGTAACCAGCGTCTCCAGAGAGTTTTAAACGGACCGCTTCGGCGGTCCGTTGCTATTTTAGGGTAAAGAGGAAGACTCCTTCATCTTCAGCAGCGCTGGTGGCGGACGCCTGGCAGACGAGGCCGTGCTGTGCGGCTAGGGACGTGAGTTTCTCAACGGTGTATCGGTAAGAGAAGAATATGGGAAAGCGCTCGCCTGGAGCAAACCGAATGCCTTGGCTCGATGCGCGAATCTCCACGACAGAGCTGAAAGCAAAGTCCGCTGCGATTCGTTCCAGCCCATCGGCCCCGCCAGCAGAGTCCAGATGAACATTGGTCTCACCGACGGCGCCGCGGGCTCGCAGGGCTCCACCTAACCACTCTTTTGTGGGCGCATTGTTGTATTGGGCGAGGATGGCGGCCATAGCCTCAGCATAGTGCGACGCCGGAGCCAGGTTTGCGCCGACAACAAGAAGATCGCCCGGCCGCAGCAAGCCGCGTAGGCGTGGGAAGATGTCCGCCGGCTCGAAATTGTGGATTGTTCCAAAGAAGGTAAGCACACGTGGCAGAGGCCTTTCAGCGCGATCGTGGAGAAGAGTTTCCCAATGAGCAGCGTCGCAGAGGACCGCTGACGTTTGGGGGAAAGGAGCGGTGTTTTCCAAAGCGTGAAGGAGCAAATCCAGGCTGACATCGACGGCGGTGAAGCTGGCGCGTGGCGACAAACGCTGGAGCAGGTGCGCCTCCTTCCATGCGCTGCCGGCGCTCAGGCCGATGACTTCAACTGGCTGGTCCGGCGTGAACGAGGCGATTTGATCGAAAACCGCCGTGTACGCTCGCAGCGCCGAGTCGTCGCGATGGGCCGGAGAGAGGCGTTGATGCAGATTGAGCCAAAGGGCCGCCTGGCCTGGGGTGTTGTAGAGGAATTTTGGGTTGAGCGAGCGCAACTGCAAACCACGGGCAAACTCGTTTTCAACCGCAGCGGGTAGTTCTGCGGGATGAACATGGATCTTGGCCCATGCGAAATTTCGGGAGGAGCCGTGCACGCGGTTAGTTAGTATTTATTGGGCTATTCGGGCAAATGGAATTGCGGCTGGCGCCTCGGCGCTTCATAATGACTCTATGAATTCTGATATCTCGCGCCTCTTGGAGGAATGGGAATATCTGCCGGGCCAGATCGCTGTCCGAAAGTTTAAGGCAAAGGATGGGAGTGAGAAGATTCAACTACGTGTTGATTTGGGCATCCTGCAAATGAACGCGGAAGGGCGTCCAGACGGCAAGCTGCCGTTCGGGCACCCCACCCTCTTCGAGCACTTCCAGCATCGGCTGGAGCGGCACACTACTGAGACAGGATCCGCGGAAGGGTTCAAGCTGAGCGCTGAAGATTGCTCAAAATTGCAGCAGGAGGCGATTCAGTTTCATCATCGTTACATCTGCCTTTATCAACTGAAGGATTACACCGGGGTGCTTCGTGACACGGAGCGAAACCTCCGCGTTTTTGATTTCGTTTCCAAACATGCGGAGTCGCCGGAGCTTTCGTGGGCGTTGCAACAGCTCAAGCCGCAACTGCTGATGATGCAGATTCGGGCACGAGGCGCGCAGGTGCTCACGGAGGAAGCGTACGATCGCGCCATTGCGGTCGTCGAAGAGGGCCTGGATCAGATTCGCGGGTTCTACCAGGAAGTCGCGCGGCCTGACTTGATCGACATGAGCGGGGAGCTGCATTCGCTGGAAAGCTGGCTGCAGGAGCTTCGCAGCAACCGCCCATTATCAGCCCGGGAAAAGCTTGAGGTGGCGCTCGCTGAAGCTGTGAAGCGCGAAGACTACGAGCAGGCAGCTTTAGTGCGTGACGCGATTCGCACGCTAGATACAACATCCGCCAATGACGCTTAACGAACGGCTCGGGCAGGAAATCAAGGCGGCGATGATCGCGAAGGACGCGGATCGGCTGAACGCGCTTCGCATGCTGAAATCGGCTGCTGGCTACGCTCAAATCGAGAAGAAGGTCGATTCCTTGAGCGATGCGGATTTTATCGCCGTTGCCCAAAAAGAGATCAAGAAGCGGAAGGATTCAATCGAGCAATTTGAGCAGGGCGGAAGGCCTGAGCTTGCGGCAAAAGAACGCGCTGAGGTGTCGGCGCTGGAGTCCTTCCTGCCACAGCCGTTATCGAGCGGGGAACTGGAAGAGTTGGTGAAGGCGACAATCCAGGAGGTTGGCGCCACCAGCAAAAAGGAGATGGGCGCAGTCATTAAAGCTGTGCAAGCCAAAGCGGCCGGACGCGCTGATGGGAAGTCGGTGAGCGCTTTGGTTGGCAAATTGTTGCCCTGAGTTCTCCCCCCCATTTACTGAGAGACGGTTGAAGAGTTACACTTTTTAAATGAAACGCGCGTTATCCATTTTCGCCCTCAGCGCTCTGCTGACACTCCCAACCTTTAGCGCTCCTGAGGAGTTCGCCACACCGACCATTAGCATCGGCGTTGTGGTGACTGATCTGGAGAAATCGATGGAGTTCTACACGAACATCATCGGCATGGTTCAAACGGGGGAATTTGAGATCAAAGAGGATTTCTCCAAGAAATCCGGACTCACGGATGGGCAGCCCACAAAGGTGAAAATCCTGCGCCTGGGGAAGGGCGAGGATGCCACCCAATGGAAGTTGATGTCGTTCGGAGACAAAGCAAAAACGCAGAAGGATCCGTTCATCCACAATCGGACGGGGATGCGTTACATCACGATCATGGTTAAGGATCTCACGCCGATCGTGAAGCGAATCAAAGAGCGGCAGATTAAGTTTCTAGGTGAGACGCCAGTGCCATTGGGCAGCAATAGCCATTTTGCATTGATCCAGGATCCCGATGGAACGTTCATCGAGTTGATCGGGCCGATGAAGTAAACCGGGCCTTAGTGGCTCTGTTGCAGCGAAGCTGGCACACTCGCTCTAACCAGCCTCGACTTCCCTGCAAGCCCCAGAAATCGTCAACGGGTGCTGGCAGTGGATTTGGTTGTGGTGTTTGTCAAAGTTGGAGCGGGCCACGCGTGGGGGATGATGTCGGCTTCGTCCGGGACGAACGAGGGGTCGGCGTAGTCGTTGAAGTGGACGGTGCCGGCCAGGATGCCGGACTCCACAGCAAGGCGCTCGATCTCCTCAAAGTCTTTCTGCAATGGCTTCAGGTTTGTGTATTTGACGCGATCGGGTGGCTTGCTCAGCACGAACTTTAAGAGTTCGGGGTTCTGGTTGTAATAGTGTTTGCCGACGAACTCCGAGGCGTTCATGCGGTTCTCGATCCCAGTGTCTAGCCACTTGCCGCTTTTGGCGATCCCGTCCACCAAGGCCTGAACGTCAGAGCGATTGTTTTTAATGGCGTCTTCATGGACTGCCAACACGCAGGAGATGAAGTTGGGCCACACGTCTTTCGTGAGGTAAAGCACGCGGCCGTAGCCGTCCATTTCAGTTTGACCCATGTACGGTTCGCCAGCGGTGATCGCATCCACGGCGCGGGCGTAAAGGGCGGCCGGCATGTCGGGAGGAGGCATCTCGACCAGCTCCACTTCGCTGAGAGGAATCTTGCGATCTTTGAGGGCCTTATAGATCAACAAGCGCTGGTTGGAGTAGCGATTGGGGATGGCGACTTTCTTCCCGCGCAGATCCTCGATTCGATAGATGGAGGAGTTCGTGTGAACCATCATGGCGGTTCCATCACGGTGGCCAAGGTAAACGATTTTCAGTGGCACACCCTGCTCACGGAGAGCCATCGCCAAAGGAGCGAGAATGAAAGTGGCGGGCATGTAGCCGGAGATGAATGCCTCCTTTAGTTCAGGAAAGCCGCTAAAGCGAAGAGGATCGTAGAAGTTCTCCCCGCTAGATTGTTTATTAATGAAGTCGGTGACGGGGCAAGTCAGATGGCAGGTCACGGGAATGAAGCCGACGCGGAATTTATTGCTCTTGGCGGCGGCAGATTTGGGTGTGAACCAACCCAGGTTGGCACGGCCATGGGCGAAAGTGATGACGATCACCCAGAGAAGCGCGAAGATGACGACTGACTTAAAAGTGCGCACGGGAGGTCAAAATAGCGCTGACGGGGAAGTTGTCACGCCAAAAGATACGCACACGTATTATGTCCCCTGCTCTGCGGG
The DNA here is from genome assembly GCA_035627835.1 of Candidatus Methylomirabilota bacterium. GTDB lineage: Bacteria > Verrucomicrobiota > Verrucomicrobiia > Limisphaerales > SXQI01 > DASPKX01. The sequence continues at coordinate 24,891 of DASPKX010000077.1, read as the reverse complement.
AGTTCGTGGGCTGGCAAACATTCGGCGCACCTCTTCAGGGGACAAGCCGCTGGCGCGTAGCTGCCGAAGGCTGAGCGCATCGTGCCGCTTGGCGAGGCGGGCGCCGTTCTCGTCTGTCATTAATGGGCAGTGATAGAACTGCGGAATGCTGTAGCCGAGAGCATTGTAGAGGAGAATTTGCCGAGCGGTGGACATGAGAAGATCGGCGCCACGGACTACCTCGGTAATCTGCATCGCGTGATCATCTACCACCACCGCGAGTTGATAGGATGGAATGCCGTCGTGGCGCCAAACGATGAAGTCACCGAAATGCCGTCCTGCCTCGTAAGACTGCGGGCCAAAGCAAAGATCCTGGAAGGCGATGGGCGCGCGGTCAGGAACGCGAAACCGCCAACTCACCTTCGTTTTCGCGCTGAGTGCGGTGATCTCCGGAGAACTCAGATTTTTGCTGCGGCACGTGCCGGGGTAAACCGGCTCTTCTTCACCCTGATGTGGGGCGCTCAGGGCGCGGAGAACATCCTGCCGGGAGCAGGTGCATGGGTAAACGACCCCCCTGCCCCGCAAGATATCAAAAGCAGCACGGTAGCGATCAAGACGTTCGCTCTGTGTGTAAGGAGCGAACATGCCGCCGAGGTCCGGGCCTTCGTCCCAGGCCAAGCCAAGCCAGCTTAGGTCTTCCATGATGGCTTGGACGAACTCCGGTCTGCAGCGTGCAAAATCAAGATCTTCGATGCGCAGGACGAGTTTGCCGCCGTTCGCGCGGGCCCTCTCCTGCGCCGCCCAAAAGGTGCGGGCGTGGCCGAGGTGCATGTAGCCGGTGGGCGAAGGTGCGATTCGACCTCGGTAAGCCATGGCGAGGGTCAGAGAGTATTGCCCGGATGCGCGAGCCACTCGCCGAGACCAGGGATTCTGTAGCTGAGATAGCGTTGAGCCTTGGCGCAGTTCATTGAGGTGTCTGGCGGGCGAGGAGCGCCCTGATACTCCTTGAGCGATGCGCGCTCATAACGGGGTTGCAGTTCGGGATGGCAGCGTGCAACCAGCTCACCAATCTCCAGCCGCGACATGCGCTCGGAGCCGGCGACGTGAAACAGCCCTGCAGCGTTTTGGTTCGCAAGCTCCCAAACCACACGCGCAGTCACGTCCGCGACGATGGGTGAACGGAACTCATCAATGAAAAAGCGAAGTGTCTGGCCTTGCTTCCAGGCCTGGACCATTTCTTCGTTGAAGCCACGATTGCCGGCGGGCGATTTGCCACCGTTCAGCGATGTGCGAACGACGGTATGCTGTGGGTTTTGTAAAACGAAGGTTTCCGCTTCGACTTTGCTTTCGGCATAGGCGCTCAAAGGGTACGTGGAATCCTCCTCGGTGTAACTGCCCTTGCGGCCATCGAAGACGAGATCTGTGGAAAAGAAGATGAACTGCGCGTCCTGTGCCAGCTCAGCCAGAAGGCGAGTGGCTTCCACATTCACTTTGCGCGCCAGTTGAGGATCCCGCTGGCAGTCCACACTGCGGCTGAGGGCCGCGCAATGAATAATGAGAGCAGGCCGCTCTCGCGCATGCAGAGCGCGGAGGGCAGCCGAATCTGTGAGATCAACGACGGCTCGCGTGAGGGGGCGGACTTGCCATGACGCGGCGAATTGCCCTGCGGAGTGATGGAGAGCGTTGCCGATTAACCCATTCGCGCCTGTGATCCACGCGAGCGGCTTCATGGATTAATCGAGGAACCGTTTGGTGATGTCGCCGTAGGCGTCGGTCCGCCGATCGCGCAGGAAAGGCCAATGGGTGCGGGTCGTGTCCACGTTGTCCAAGTCGAGCGGGACTGTAAGGATCTCCTCCTTGTCCACACTCGCTTTGGCGAGGATTTCCCCGGACGTGCCCGCGACGAAGCTTTGGCCCCAGAATTCGATGCCGTCACCGCCATCAGGCGCTTCGTGTCCTATGCGATTAATGGCAGCCACGTAGCAGCCGTTGGCGACGGCATGGCCCCGCTGAATCGTTTCCCAGGCGGTGTGTTGGCGGACGCCGTATTGCTCCTTTTCCTTGGGATGCCAGCCGATGGCGGTGGGATAGAAAAGGATTTCCGCGCCATGCAGGGCTGTAAGGCGGGCGGCTTCGGGATACCATTGGTCCCAGCAAACCAGCGTGCCTATGTGGGCAACTTTGGTGCGGAACGACTTGAACCCAAGATCGCCGGGCGTGAAATAGAATTTCTCGTAGTAAAGCGGATCGTCCGGAATGTGCATCTTCCGATAAAGGCCCATGATGGAGCCGTCGGAATCGATGATGACAGCGGTGTTGTGGTAAAGACCGGCGGCGCGTTTCTCAAAAAGGGAGATGACGCAGACTGAGTTATGCTTCTTCGCGAGTTTACAGAAGGCGTCGGTGCTCGGCCCGGGGATTGTTTCCGCGAGCTTGAAGTATTTGTGGTCCTCGCACTGGCAGAAGTATTGACCCCGGAAAAGCTCCTGTGTGCAGATGATGTTGGCTCCACCCTTTGCAGCCTTCTCGGCCAACTGAAGCGCCTTGGCCAGATTCTCGTCTGGGTTCGGTGTGCATTTGTGCTGGAGAAGCCCCAGCGTGATGGTCGAGGAACTGACTTTCTTCATGCCGCGTTTTTAGTGGCCAGACGAGCTGTGCGCTCCAGGAGATCCGTTGAGCCTTTGGCCAGAGCTTGCGTGAACGCTGGCGCGTGCCCCTCGAACAATTCTCTGATGAAGCGCCCGAGTGTTTCGTTCGTCGGGCCGTATCCCTTGTTATAAATGTGGTACTCGAGATCGTACAAGAACTCGTCGGCAGTAGGATACCGCTCGTTCAAATCACGGGCAAGGGCGCGGCGGAGAATCTTGTTGAGCTTCTCATCAATTCTCGGGTCGAGCGTGGTGAAATCAGGAATTGGTAGATTCAGAACGCGGTCGCGAGAGGCTTGCGGCGTGGGGCATTTGAAAATGTTGTACCCGAGCAGCAAGCTGCTGAGAACGATGCCGGCGGAGAAGATGTCTGAGCGGCGATCGGTGATCTGAAAGTCGGCCTGCTCCGGGCTCATGAAGTCAGCTTTCCCGGCGACGACCTCCCCTTCCTGGTCCTGGAGAAAGCCCTTCGCTTTGGCGATGCCAAAGTCGGTGAGTTTCACGTCGCCTTCAAAAGCGATCATGATGTTTTTAAAACTGACGTCGCGGTGAACGATTCCGAGCGGCTCGCCATGGCGGTCGGTCTTGGCATGCGCGTAAGCCAGGCCTCGAGCGATGCGGCTGGTGATAAAGACGGCCAGTTCCACCGGGAGTGTTCGGCCACGGGCAGCGAGTTGCTGGCAGAATTGCTCGAGGTTCACCCCACGGATCAACTCCATGGCGATGAAGTAAACCCCGCGGGCTTCTCCGAGGTGGTAAGTCTGAACGATATTCGTATGGATCAAATCCGCGACCAGCTTTGCCTCGCCGATGAAGTTATCGATGAACATCTGCTGAGTCGCGTAGTTCTGGCGAATGACTTTGATCGCGACGCGTTTCACGAAATCGAGAGCGCCGCGCTGCTCGGCTTCATAAACAATGCCCATGCCGCCTTCGAAGATCTTGCGGACGATCTCGTAGCGGAAGCCGCTATCAATGGAGAACAGGACGGACATTAGGAGGGATGTTCGTGTTTGCCATTCAAGAGTCAAGCGGAACGCGGTGTCGCGCGTTTCATCTGCAAACCTCGGCAGCGGAGATGGCGCAAAGATCGGCAACCGCCCAGGTGGGCTTGTGCACGCTGAGTTGGTCCGGGGAATACAGCCCGGTGCCGACTGCCAGAACACGGGCATTGATGGCCTGGCCGCACTCGATGTCGCGGGCGGTGTCGCCAATGACGAGAACCTCATCGTCGGAGAGGCGCGCGCCGATCAGTTCGCCTCCCCGCTTCTTCGCGATAGCAGCGAGGGTGTTTCGGTCTTCGTGGTCATCACCGAAACCGCCAGTGTGAAAATGGCGCCAAAGGTTGTAATGACGAAGTTTAATTTCGGCCCCCAGGCGGATGTTGCCAGTGAGGAGGCCGAGGACGGGCGGCTTGGGCAGATGGTGGAGGTCGTCTATGAAAGTTTCCACCCCTGGGCATGGGGCGCCATCGAGCTGATGGAGGAGTTCATCGAGCCAAAAGACATAACGATCGTAGAAGACTTGGAAGTGCTGTTCGGTTGGGGTAATGCCGCGGCGGAGGAAGGCTTCGCGAACGATGGAGGGATCCGTTCGGCCGGAAAAGTTGATGCCCTCGACCGCGCCCGGGAGGTTAAACTCCGTGGCAAAGGTGCGCTCGAACGCCTTCACACCAGCCCCGCCGGTGCGTATGAGCGTTCCATCTATGTCGAAGAGGACCAGCCTTACCACATCAGGGTTATGCAGTAAGAAAAGCGCTGCTGCAATCTTCAGCTACGGACCGGAGGGAACAAGCAGTGAAGGAAGGGTAGATTGGATTCGTGGGGATGTTTGCCGAGAAGGAGGTTTCGTCATTGGGCGAGTTCATAGATCTCGTCACGCCGACGGAGCGGGATCCAGTGAGCGGGCGGTATCGCGATTCGACGGTCTATCGCGGGGCGCCGCACCCGGAATACAAACTTCTGACAGGATTGGATCGTTTGGGTGGAATCACCCCACCGCACACAAAGCAGCATTTGGAGGAGCATGTGCTGCGGAATTTCCTTCGTTATGCGAAGCCTTTTCTCAGCGCGACCGCCAACACTTGGGAGGTGATGGTTATGGCGCAGCATCATGGCCTCCCTACCCGGCTGCTGGACTGGACCTATTCGCCAATGATCGCCGCTCATTTCGCCACGCTGCGCGAGACGGGCAACCAGGACCGAGTGATTTGGAAGCTGGATTGGAAACGGGTCCATGAGCGGTTTGGGCTTAAACCACTGGCATTTCTCGTGTCGGATTTGGATGAAGCGCTAACGCAAAAAGGTTGCCGTTCGGCGGAGGCGCTTTATGACCGGGACGCGGATGAAGACCCTTTCGTCTGCATGCTGGAGCCCCCCGCTTTGGACGCACGGATTTTAGCGCAATCGGCGGCATTCACCCTTTGCTCGACGAAATCCCGCAGCCTCGACGAGGTGCTGGTTGAGCATGGGCTGGCCGATTGCTTGAAGCGATACATCATCCCTGCCCGGCTTGTGAGCCGGTTCCGAGATCAATTGGACCTTTGCACGATGACTGAAAGGAGGCTGTTCCCCGACCTCGACGGCATTGCGGCGGAAATTCGGAGGTATTACTCGGCAACTCCGCTCACTGAAACTGAGCCTGAAGAGCCTTAAGCACCGCCCTGTGGGAGGAGTAAAGGAGGGCCTGCCGTGTTAAACGGGATGAGAGGCGTCAGATAAACCAACCCAGGCGCTGTAGATTGGCGCTGGAGGTAAGCCATGCGACCAATTTGGAAGGGATCAATTAGTTTTGGGTTGGTGAACATTCCGGTCGGGCTGTTTTCGGCCACTCGGCCCGGGCGCGAAGTGAAGTTCCGAATGCTGCGCGACAAGGATCTGAGCCCGATCCATTACAAACGCGTGGCTGAAACGGACGGCCAGGAGGTGCCCTGGGAGAACATCGTGAAGGGGTACGAGCACGAAAAGGGTGAGTTCGTCGTCATCACGGACAAGGACTTCGAGCAGGTCGAAATTAAATCAAACCAAACGGTGGATATTCGGGAGTTCGTGGATTTGGAAGAAATTGATCCGATGTTCTTCGACAAACCGTACTTCCTCGCACCCGAAAAAGGGGGCGCGAAGGCTTATGGGCTGCTTCGTGATGCGCTCAAGGAGTCAGGAAAAGTGGGCATTGCAAAGGTTGCGATCAGGACTCGGGAGCATATCGCAGCGGTAAAGCCGCATGGTGAGGCTTTAGTATTGGAGTTGATGCATTTCCCCGAGGAGCTGGCAGATCCGAAGACGCTTGAGTTGCCGAAAATGGAGGTTGGCAAGAAAGAGTTGGAGATGGCGCAGTCGCTGGTGGACACCATGTCGGACAAATGGGAGCCAGAGAAGTACAAAGATGAGTACCACGAGGCGCTGATGGAGTTGATCCAGAAGAAGATCGCCGCCGGGGGCAAGGAGTTGCCAAAGACCAAGACCGAGACAGCAAAGCCCACGAACGTGGTGGACTTGGTCTCGGTGCTTCAGGAGAGCTTGCGCGCGGCAGCCAAGGGCAAAGGGAAAGAAGAGACGGCGCACCGTACGGCTAAAGCTAAGGCGAAGAGCGCCAGCACGAAGAAGCACAAGAAAGCCGCTTAAGGCGCTGGGCTTGCTGCGCTTGAGACTTGCGACGGGAGGGTGCACTTTAAGTAGTGGCGCAAGCCACTGGATTGGAGAAAGGCATGAACGATCGTAAGCTTCCTGACGTTGCCACCCCGGAATCGTTGAACCAGCTGCGCGACATTCGCCGGGCTTTGCTCGATTTGCACAAGCTTCTGCTTGAGACGGAACGCGCGGCGTACGAACGGTCTTTTGGGAGGGTGAACTCTTCCGAGCTGCTGCGGCTAGTGATTGAGGATGCGCGATTCGCCTGGCTGCACACGATTTCTGAATTGATCGTGAACATGGATGAAGTGCTGGATGGGGAGCCGCCCGCCACGGCAATCGCAGTGACCTCGCTCGTGGACCTGGCCGACCGGACGTTGCACCCGGCAGAGCCAGGGAGCGCGTTTCAAATCAAATACCACGCGGCGCTCCAGGCGGAGCCGGACGTGATTTTCGCGCACCGGGACACATTGAAAGTCATTTCGAAAGCGAAGGGCGGAACACTGAGTTCCTCCGCGAGGAATTAACTCGCGGGCGCGGTATTGTCGGGCTGAAGACCGTTCCTTATGCTCGCGCGGTGTTGATGAAGGATTCGCCAGCCGCTCTCGGTTACCGCATGCCCGCTGAATGGGAGCGGCATGCTTCCACATGGTTCACCTGGCCTCGCCCCGAGGGGATTAGCTTCCCCGGAAAGTATGAACCTGTTCCAGCGGTCTATGCCCAGCTCATCAATGCCCTCACTCCACATGAAGCGGTGAACATCAACGTGTGGGGCGCGGAAGCAGAAGCCGAAGCGCGGAGGCTTTTGCAAGCTAAGGGAGCCGTTCTGGATCGAGTGCGCTTTCATCACTTCCCCGCATATGAGCCCTGGTGCCGGGATCACGGGCCGATCTTTGTGGTTCGTGAGAAAAATGGTCGGCGTGAGCGCGCTATCGTGGACTGGGGATACAACGCCTGGGGTGGGAAATATCCGCCGTTCGATCTAGACGATGCGGTTCCCCAACATGTCGCTCGGCTGCTTGGCCTCCCGCTCTTTTCGCCTGGGATCGTTATGGAGGGCGGGTCAATCGAAGTGAACGGGAAAGGAACGCTCATTACAACCGAGGCGTGCCTTCTGAATCCGAATCGGAACCCGCATCTGAGCAAAGAACAGATTGAGCAGTATTTGAGGGATTATCTCGGTGTGACAAACATCCTGTGGCTTGGAGATGGCATTGTCGGGGATGACACTGATGGGCACGTGGATGATCTCACGCGATTTGTGGACGCAAATACGATCGTAACAGTTGTTGAGCCGGATCCATCCGACGAGAATTTTGAGCCGCTTCGGGAAAATCTGGAGCGTCTACAAACTTTGCGCGATCAGGACGGTAGAGCTTTCCGCGTCGTTGAACTGCCAATGCCTCGAGAGATTAATTACGAGGAGACGCGTTTGCCCGCGAGTTACGCGAACTTCTATATCGCCAACAACGTGGTGCTCGTGCCGACGTATCGGGATCCAAATGACCGCCGGGCATTGGAAATCTTGCAGACGTTGTTTCTGGATCGGCAGGTTCTCGGCATTGACTCAACGGAACTGATCTGGGGGCTCGGATCGTTCCATTGCATCTCTCAGCAAGAGCCGATCTGAAGTGAACTATTTGTTCCAGGTGTCGTCGTGGGGCTGATTGTCCCTGTTCCACCGCGGCCGGGTTGAGGGGTGCGCGAAGCGGTTGGACGAGGCGTGCTCCACGTGACCGTCCACCAACAGGAACTGGATGCCGCCACGATGGGGCAAGGGCACGTCAGGACCGCCTTGACGGACACGAGGTGGAATAAGCCAGAAGAAGTAATCCGTGATAGCAATCATTGCAGCGGGCGCAGCGATAGCTGAGGCGCTTACGGCTTCGCCGGTCCAACGATCAAGCGCTAGGCCGAGGTTGGGCCGGTGCTCGGGACCAACGCTGCCGAAGTAGTTCGGGCGATACAGTCCGCCCTGGATATTCGGGCAAGCGAAGATGGCGTCATTATCCTCTGCCCCGAAAGAGAGCCATTTCGAATTCACAAAGGGGCTGCTTTGGGGGAAACGCTCGTGCTCCGCAAGATAAAGGGTCATGCGGATGCCAAGTTGGCGGAGATTGTTTAAACATTGAGTGTCGCGGGCCCTTTGCCTGCCACGCGAAAGGGCGGGAAGCAGAAGCGCCACCAGGATGGCTACAACGACGAGGACAACGATCAACTCGATCAGCGCGAAGGCGCGCTTGAGATAACCGGTTCTGCGAAGCAGGCGCACAGGAATTGGACCGGCGACGCTGCAGATCGTTACGCGGACGACGCGTGCTCGAGGTTACACCGCTTTTTCGCCGTGCTCTTCGGTGCGGATGCGGATGGCTTCCTCCACATTCGAAACGAAGACTTTGCCGTCCCCGATTTTGCCGGTCTTTGCGGTCTCGACGATGGCTCGGATTGCGGGTTCTACTTGATCATCAGCAACGACGACTTCCAACTTCGTCTTTGGGGTGAAATCAATGGTGTATTCGCTGCCGCGGTAGATTTCCTTGTGCCCTTTTTGGCGGCCGAAACCTTTAACCTCAATGACAGTCATGCCAGCGATGCCGAGTTCGGCGAGGGCTTCTTTGACTTCGTTCAGTTTGAACGGCTTGATGATCGCTTCGATTTTCTTCATGGCTGCTTGGTGGGTTAATCGTTATAGGCGCTCTCGCCGTGTTGGGAAAGATCCAGCCCGACAGTCTCGGCTTCCTCATCAACACGGAGGCCGACAAGCGCGTTGACTAGTTTGAGGATGACGTAAGTGGCGATTGCTCCCAAGCCGCCGGCGAAGAGGATGCCGATGATTTGGTTCATCAACTGCTTGCCACTGCCAGCGAGCGAGACGGCGGCGCCATTCACCTGGAAGGTGGTCCCGATGAGGGCATTCACTTCGGTGTTTGCCACCAAACCGAGGCCGAGCATGCCGACAATGCTGCCGACGCAATGGACACCGAAGACGTCGAGTGAGTCATCGTACCCGCACTTGGCTTTAATCTTGGTGACGGCGAAGTAGCAGACGATTCCCCCAATGAAGCCGATCATCGCAGCCGCAGGGATTGTCACGAAGCCAGAGGCAGGAGTGATGGTTGCAAGGCCGGCGACCATTCCAGATGCGGCGCCGAGCACGCTCGGGTGGCCGCGCAACTTCCATTCGACGAGGGACCAACTCAACGCGGCGGCGGCGGCGGAGAAGTGGGTGGCGGCAAACGTGCTGGTTGCAAGTTCGTTAGCGGAGAGAGCGCTGCCTGCGTTAAACCCGAACCAACCTACCCACAGCAAACCTGTTCCGATAAGGCTCAACACCACGTTGTGCGGGGGCATCGGCTCTTGAGGGAAACCCAGGCGCTTGCCGAGGACGAGCGCACAGACGAGGGCGCTGGCGCCGGAGCTGATGTGAACCACGGTTCCGCCGGCGAAATCGAGCACAGGTATTTTCCCGCCAAGAGCCCAGTTGAAGAACCCGCCCTTCCCCCAGACCATGTGGGCAAGCGGGAAATAGACAATGGTCACCCACAAGGTCATAAAAATGAGGAACGCGCTGAACTTCATCCGCTCGGCAAAAGCGCCGCTGATCAGGGCGGGGGTGATGATGGCGAACATCATCTGAAAGAGCATGAAGCTTTGGTGCGGGATGGTGGCGGCATAATCGGTGTTGGGCGCTCCGCCGACACCGTTGAGCATGAAGTATTGGGTTGGGCTGCCGAAGAAGGCGTTTCCCTCCCCGAAGGCCATGCTGTAGCCGTAAACCATCCAAAGCACCGAAACAAGACCCATGAGGATCATGCTGTGCATCATGGTGGTCAGAACATTCTTGGTGCGCACGAGACCGCCGTAGAACAGGGCGAGCCCAGGCGCGGTCATCATTAAGACGAGCGCGGAGCAGGTGAGAATCCAGGCGTTGTCGGCGTTATTGATGGAGGGTTTGGCGGCCTCGACGACCGTGCTCGCAGCCGGAGCATCTGCCGCTGTCGCGGAGCAAACAAATGCAAGGCACAAGGAGCTGAGAGCGGCGCGTCGAACCAAAGCGATCTGGTCTTGGTTCATTGAGCCGGACTTAAAACACACCGGCCTTATGGTGTCAATTTAACTTGCTGCGCGGCGTGTGCCTTAAAAGGTGTTGAGCACATCAACCAACTGCCGCAAACGCCCGTAGGAGCGGCGGTCGAAACCGAAAGCGATGCGCGCGAGCTGCGGAAAATCGTTGTCTTCGATTTCTTCCGGGGTCGGACCAATGACCTGAATGGGCGCGCCGGTGACCATGTCGGCAAAGTCTTCGTTAAGAGCTTCCACGGCGGTCGCAGTGGGGGCTGTTTTCAAGCGAATGACAAACATATCCTTCACGAAGCGAGTGGAGTGGAAATTGCGATAAAAGCGTGTGATCCAGCGAACGGCTTGATCCGGGTTGTCGGTCACCTGGTAGAGGTTCATATCCTCGGGGCAGATCAATTCATTGCGAAGGAGGTGCTCACGAACGGTTTTATCGAATGACTTCCAGTAGGTGCCGCCGGGGCGGTCCACAAGCACGAGAGGCATGAGCTGGCTCTTGCCTGTCTGCATGAGGGTTAGAGCTTCATAGCCTTCATCGAGCGTTCCGAACCCACCCGGAAACAGCACAATAGCATCGGAATGACGAATGAAGGTCAGCTTGCGCGTGAAGAAGTATTTGAAGGTGATCAGCTTCTTATCGCGCAGCATGACCGGGTTCGCTTGCTGCTCCCAAGGCAGACGAATATTGGCGCCGAAGCTTTTTTCCGGACCCGCGCCTTCATGGCCGGCGTGCATAATCCCAGGACCGGCGCCGGTGATCACCATAAAGCCGGCCTCGGCGATCTTGCGCGCGAATTCGACAGCCTGCTGATACTCAGGCCGGGTCGGGAGCGTGCGGGCAGAGCCGAAGATGGTGACTTTGCGAGTCGTCGCATAGGGCGAGAACATCTTGAAAGAGTAACGAAGCTCGCGCACGGCTGTCTGAATGACGCGCACATCGCCACGGTCGGCCACATCGCGCATCAATTTTAGCCCGTTGTGGATGATGTCCTCGACCAGGTCGGGATTGTGGCCCGCGCCGTAATATTCAATCAGCTCGTGGATCCGCCGACGCAGTTCAGGATCCTGGGGTGGGCGCTCGGTTTTGCGGATGTCTGGTCCCGAGGTTTCGAGCGGGCTAGTTTTGGGGGACTTTGTTGCGGATGTGCTCTCGGTTTGCATTAGTGAGTTGTCTGAGGGCTTCAAGCTTTCGGCAGCTCAACCCAAAATTTACTTCCCTTCCCTGGCTCTGAGCTGACGCCGACAGAGCCGCCCATGCGCTCAACGCCTTTTTTGACGATCGCCAGGCCGACGCCGGTGCCCGGGAAGGATGGAGTGGCATGCAATCGCTCGAAGATCTGGAAGATGCGGGAGTGGTGCTCTGGCTCAATGCCTATGCCATTGTCTTCGACCCATAACCGGAGCGTGGCGTCCAATTCCTCCTGCCTCACAAGGATGCGCGGCCGGGTTTGCTTATCCACAAATTTTAGGGCGTTGCCTATGAGGTTCCCAAGCACCTGCTCCATGACCACACGATGGGCCCTCACCTTCCCGAGCGGCTTCTGAACGATGACATCCGCAGAGCGGGATTCGATGTAGTCGGAGTGCAGGTGAAGGGCCTTTTGGACGACTTCGTCGAGGGGCACGTCCACAGGGGAAACGTCCATGCGGCTAAGGCGCGAGTATTCCAACAGGTCAGTAATGAGCAGGTCCATGCGGACAGCGGCGGCGGAAACGCGAGTCGCGAACTCGCGACCCTGGCTGTCCAGTGTGCTCGCGTAATCCTCAAGGAGAGCCTGGGAGAAGCCTTGCATGGCCCGGAGAGGCGCGCGCAAATCGTGGGCTATGGTGTAGCAGAAGGACTCCAACTCCTGCACGGAGCCTTCGAGCTGAATAGTCCGCTCCGCGACCAGACGCTCAAGTTCGCTTGCGGCGGTGGCCATCGTTTCACGAGCGCTGACAATGGTGTTGATGTCGGTGCAAGTGCCGAACCATTTGGCGATTTGTTGATCGCGCCCGAGGAGGGGAACAGCGCGCAATGTAAACCAGCCATGCTGCCCTTCGGCGTTAGCGATGCGGACTTCAATGCTGAACTCTTCGGCGCGCTGGGCGGCATCATTCAAGGCTGTTCGAACGATGGATCGATCGTCCGGGTGCAAACTTTCCAACCACCCCCACCCGAGCTGGGTGTGCGCGGATTTGCGGGTGTACGTGGACCACTGGCGGCTTACGAAATCAAAACGGCCATCAGGGAGAGCCGTCCACACCAACTGAGGGAGGGCATCGAGCAGTGTGCGGTAGCGTTCCTTGCTCTCCTGCAATTCATCGATGAAACGCTTCCGCTCCGTGATGTCCATGGTGATGCCATCAATGCGGTCGCCGCCGGGCCCCGAGGTGGTGGCGCCAATGGCCCGAATCCAGCGAATGCTCCCATCCGGCTGCATCACACGGTAATCGTAGTCAAAGGGCTGATGGTTCTCTATGGCATTGGCGAGAGCTTTGCGAACAGGCTCGCGATCATCTGGATGAAGCTTTTGGTAAAAAACCTCGATGTCCACTTCCGCCTCGGGAGGAAGGCCGAAGTGAGCTTTGCATTCTTCATTCCAGATAAGCGCCGCAAAGGGAAGTTCCGCGTGCCAAAGCCCGAGACCGGAGCTTTTAACCGCAAGATCCAGCCTGTTCTGAGCGACCTTCAGTGCGCGCTCCGCCTGGGTCTGGTGGGTCAGATCACTGACGATGAGGACAGCGCCCTGGACCGCATTATCGCTGTCTAGAAGCGGGTCCGCAGTCAGACGAAAATATTTGCCGCGCCGGGTGAAGAACGCGCTCTCGCGCCGGCGTGATTCATGCATGGAACGGAGAGCGCGCACATCCAGGTCAGCTCTCGCAGCGAAGGTCTCAAACGATTCGTTGGTAGCGGGAGTTCCGAAAGACTCTTTAAAGGCGGCGTTATGGCGGGTGATGGCGCCGTGGCTATTGACCAGACAAATGCAATCACTAATCGCATCGAAGGTCGCCTCCCACTGCAACGCGGCGGTTTGGGCAGCGGCTTCGGCTTTTTTGACGCGGATGAGAGATCGAATCGTGGCCAGCAACTCCTCCGGTTCAAAAGGCGCAACAAGGTAGCCGTCGGCGCCGCCTTCCAGCCCATGAATCTTATCGCCGGAGCGTGTGTAGGTGGCCGAGGTGTGCAGGACGGGAATTTTCGAGGTGCGGGGATCGCTCTTGATGATTCGGCAGACCTCAAACCCAACCATGTCGGGCAGGCGAACATCGAGGAGCACGACGTCGGGATTATGGGTGAGCTTACGCAAGCCCTCCTCAGCGGTGCGGGCTTCGAGCACCTGGAACCCGGCGCGGGTTAAATAACGGGAGACCGCATAGCGGTTTTCTTCCGTGTCATCGACGATTAGGACTGTTAGCTGTTGCTCGGGCATCGGACTTAAGAGATAGGCAAGCCAGCATTAGCGAGCGCTTGCCGAATAGCTCGCACGGAGGCCTCACGATCCCGGTGATCTTTGCTGAGAACCCCCGCAACGCGGCCGTGCATCAACTGCCGGTCGGTTTCACTCAACCGCTTTGAGCTATGCACGACAATGGGAATCCCCGCAGATTTTGGGTCAGCTTTTACCTGTTGCAAAAACTGGAAACCGTCCATCTCAGGCATGATGAGGTCCAGGAAGATGGCCGCGAGGTTTTCAGTTTTCGCCAACCGCAGCCCTTCCACGGGATCGGCGCACTCCATTATGGAATAAGGAAAGTCAGCCAACAACCCGCGCAGGACGTAGCGCGACACCTCGTCGTCATCAACGAGCAGCAGGGAAGGCCGGCCGGAACGCGGCGGAAGAAACTCAACCTCAGGGCGTCTGTCCGGGGTCACATACAAGGCTTCGAGGGAACCACTGAATGATGTTGGGACGAAAACATAGAAGGTCGAGCCAACGCCAACACTGCTGACGACTGCGACGCCACCGCCCAGCAACTCAGCAAGGCGTTTGGAGAGAGGCAGCCCAAGACCAGTGCCCTTTGTCTTTTGATGCGAGCCTTCGATCTGGCTAAACTCCTCGAAGATTATCGGGATGTTTTTGCGGGCGATCCCCAGGCCGCTGTCAGCAACCGAGAACACCACCCAGTCAGCCCGCTTGGGCACGCCTGCTTCCGGCCCGGAAATGACGACCGTTTCCGGCGGCGCATCCCAGGAACTGGCGAGTTGCGCGCGGACGCGAACCTCGCCCGCATCCGTGTATTTGAGGGCGTTAGAAATGAAATTGCGGAGGATTTGGGAGAGCTTGCTCTCATCGGTGTTAAACTCCGGGAGACCGACCGGATCCTCAAAGACCAGATTGACATTTGGGTTAGCGGCGATCAAAGGCCGCAGCATTCCTCGAAGAGCGCCGAAGACGGATTCAGCTTCAAAGCGAGCCGGCCGGATGACCACCTTGCCTGCTTCGACCTTCGCGAGATCGAGAAGGTCGTTCACAAACTCAGACAGGTCTGTGGCGGCTTTCTGAATGAACTTAACCTGTTTCTCCTGGTCAGGCGTTAAGTCGCCATCGACGCGGTCGAGCAGCAAGCGGCAGAGACTCAAGATGGAGTTCACGGGTGTGCGGAACTCGTGAGTCATGTTGGACAAAAAGCGAGTCTTGATCTCGGAGGCGCGGCGGAGATGGTCGGCTTTCTCGTCCAACTCAGCGTAGAGGGCGACGACGCCTCGATTGGTGTCCTCAAGCTCATGATTGAGTGTGGCGAGTTCGTTCTGCTTCCGCTGAAGCTCCTCGAGAGTGGCGACGAGTTCGTGGTTCTGCTCCTGCAGTTCTGAAAAGCTGTCGGCGACGCGGAGCTTCGCCAGTTCGGCCGCGATAAAGCGGGCGGTCTCCGCTCCCACGCGCGGAGCGTCAATTGGAAGGGCTTGCCGCATGGTGACTTCGACTCCCGCGCCCTTGGCAGACTTGATCTCGAAGCCATCCAACAACCGGCGCGCGCCCACAATGCCCAGGCCCATGCCCGTCCGAGACACATAGAGGCCGTCAAGGATCTCGGTAAGGTTCGCAATGCCAGGGCCCGAATCGGTGACGCGGATCACGCATGCTCCCCCGCCCTGCTGTGTGATGCTAAATTCGACACGGCCTTTGCGCCCGTACATGTAGGCGTTGCGGGCAATTTCGGAAACGGCCGTGGCAATGCGGACCTGATCCTGCTGCACAAACTTGAGCAGGGAAGCAATTTGCCGAGCGCGCTGGCGGGCAAGAACCACATCCTGCTCGCGCTGCAATTCAACCGTGACCAGCGACCAGTTCATCACCTTTCCCGCAATACTAGCACAGTTACATCATCGCGCTCGCGGTGGAATTCACGGAACAACCCCGCCGCAATAACGGAAGGCCGATGATTGAGCAGGCCTGGCAAGGAGTTCAGGTTCCACCGTGTGCCCAATCCATCCGAGTGCAGAATGCAGCTCGCGCCATGCGGCCATGCGTACTCGAACTCCTGCACTTTTCTCATCTCCGCGCCAGCAGTGCCGTTGTGCGAAACAAAGCTACAGAGCTTTACGTTCTGGCAAAGCCCGCCGGCGATGTTGCCCACGCCGGTAAAGCGCACAAGCCGTGTGCCAAACTGCACCTGCGCCAGCGCGATGGCAGCGCCGCGGGTTTTCTTCAAAGCATTGTGCTCGCGGTTCATCAGCATGGTCGGCGATTCCCATGCGTGGTCATTGAAAACCCGCACCGCCTCCTCGCTCGATTCGCTGGCGCCGGGACCGTGACCCAAACCGTCCGCGAGAAAAAAACGATGCTCCACGGGACTCGAGACATACGCCCAGGCGTCTCCGGAGGCGACCTCACCATCCACCGGAAGGCAAATGGCGCCGACATCCAACCTCTCCTGCATTTGACGCGGGACCGGTTTCGCCCAAACCCGGGTCATCAAAATCGTGCCGAAGCTGGGAGCCGACCAAATATCCCATTCGGTGGATAGGCGGGTAATAGCGCCGAGGCCGTGCCCTGGTGTCCCGGCAGTTGAGTAGCCATCCCGCAGGCATTTGTTGACGTCCGCCATGCCCGGACCTTTATCCATGGCGAGGAGTTCAACCCCAGCAATGCCAGCTTCCTGAAGTTGACGGAAGATGAGCATACCCTTTTCCGCGTGCTTGCAGATGTTGTTTGCGGCTTCCGTGGCAATAATTCCAAGCTTGCCGGTTTCGACGTCGCTGAGCCCGAGAGAACGCCCCAAAGAGACAGCCATACGCCGCGCTTCGCCGACCTGCGACGAATCATTGATGACGACTTTTTGGGAGCAGAAAGGGGTCATTTCCAGCGGCCGATCATGATGGTTGTGCCCTCTCCTGGTTTGGAGCGGATATCAAACTCATTGGAGAGCCGCTTGGCGCCGCCGAGGCCCAGGCCTAAACCGCTGCCCGTGGTGTAGCCGTCCTGCAGAGCCTTATCAATGTCTGGAATGCCTGGACCGCGGTCGATGAAGTGGAGCCGCACACCCATTCTCACGCCTTCCTGGAGCAACTCCATCCGCATCTCCCCGCCCCCGCCGTAAATGATTGTGTTGCGCGCCAACTCACTGGCCGCTGTGACGAGCTTCGTTTGATCAACCAAAGAAAACTTCGCCTCCGTGGCCCAGGCCCGAACTTGCTGCCGGGCTTGAACGACGTCGGTCTCGGTTTTAAGCGGGACAGATTTACTCTTGAGAGCCGGCATCAGGGGTGTCGTCGTCGGCGGGGGGCTCCCCCAGGATGCTGCGGAGTAATTCCATGCCCTTATCCACGTTCAACGCGGTTCGAACTCCTTGAAGGGACATTCCAAGCTCAACCAGGGTGATGGCGACGGAGGGTTGCATGCCGACCACGACAGTTTTGGCGTCCAACACCTGGGCCATGGCGGAGATGTTCGCGAGCATCCGTCCGATAAAGGAGTCCACAATGGCGAGGGATGAGATGTCAATGAGAACGCCCCGGGAGCTATACTTTGTGATGGCGGAGGTGAGGTCATCCTGCAGCGTCATGGCAAGACGGTCATGCATGTCCACCTGAATGGTGACCAGCAGCAGGTCGCGCATTCGCAGAATGGGAATTCTTTCCATGACTGGTTAATGCTGGGAAGCGCCGTTCGGGGCCGGCTGCGCGGTGGCATTGCGTTTTGAAATCACGTAATTGCGGCGGGCGAGCGCGATCGCGAAGGCATCGGCGAGCGAGGACTTCGTGGTGACATCCCCGAGAGCAACGCCGAGGTGGACGATGGTCTGCGCAATCTGTGGGCGAATGCCGCTGATGATGCAATCAGCCCCCATCAAACGAGCCGCAGTGACGGTTTTGAGAAGGTGCTGCGCGACGAGCGTGTCCACGGTCGGCACGCCGGTGATGTCGATAATGGCAACGTCCGAACCGGTCTCCACAATGCGCTGGAGCAATTGCTCCATAACGATCTGGGTGCGCTCGCTGTCGAGGGTGCCAATCAGAGGCAAAGCAAGAATGCCATGCCAGAGCTTCACAACGGGGGTCGAGAGTTCCAGCATCTCCTGCTGCTGGCGGCTGATGACTTCCTCGCGGGCCTTCTGGTAGCACTCGGTCGTCATCAGGCCGAGTTTGTCTAAAAACTCGGAGGTGAGGACGATCTGGTGGTTGAGATTGGGACTGGTGTTCCCGTGCTCCATCAGCATACGAAACAGGGGCTTCTTCAGGCCGAAGACGAAAACCGCAGTTTCCGTTGGACTGAATCCTTGCTGGCTACGGGTGCGGGAAAGATTCGCGACAAAATCCTCAACGGACTCCCAACCAGCGCCGCTCGGGTTCCGGAGGTCGCCGCGTCCCATGGCTTCGCGCAGAAGTTGAAGAAACTCGGCGCACTGCTCGCGCAGGTCGTTGTCGCTCAATCCTCGCTGAGGTCGAATGTAAGCAGTTAGCTCGGCAACCCATTCGTCGATCAGCCGTGGTTTGTTTCGGTCGATGACCTCCCCAATCAACCGAGCCTCATTCGCAATTCCTTGGTCCATAAAACGTGCGAGGCCGAATGTTGTCAGAACTCGGAACAGTTGCCTATCCCCGCCGCTGCAAAAGTTCGCAGAGTTGCAAACGCGAAAATGAGAAGGTTCCAGGGCGCGCCACTTCCGGAAAGTGGGTGGGAATCCGCGGGGAACCACGAGATTAGCGGGAATGCTCAGAAACTTTAGAGAACGAGAGAAAGAAAAAGGGCGGCCCCACTCAGGGCCGCCCTAGCTTCTTCCCGAGAAGAAGCCGATTTGAACAGGACTAACGGCGATTCTCTATTGAGCAGTCGGCATGCCAACGCCCTGAAGGCTAAAAAGAACCACTCTTTAATTGGAGAATCAGCTCCTCCTGCCTTCTTTAACTGTAAAGATAACCACGACGGCTAAAGCAATGAGGTTGAAGACGCCTAGGGTGGTGATCACCTCTCGAAAGGATTGGTGCCAGACACTCAACCCTGCGGCATAGCCCGCAGCGGCCAGAAGCATCCAAGGAACAACAGCAAAGCGGCCTCTAGCCAGGAGGTTGCTCATGAGCACCCCCGTTAAAGTTAGCGGGAACATGGACCAGACGAATAATGGGAGGTAGTCGGCCGCGGCGAGGAACTCTGGTTTCCGAAAAACGAGCTTAATCGGGAATGTGGGAAAGATGGTGCAGAACAGAGCAGCGCCGGCGCCCAACAACGCTGTCGCCCCGAACGCTTGCCAAAGGACGGAGGTTTTCTCCGAACGCGCGGCGCTTTGCACGATTTTGGGGAACATCACGGAGGTCAGCGGGCTGGTGAACATTACCAAACCTCGCGCAAACATTCCGGCAGCAGAGTAAACGCGGGTCGTCTCGCCATCAAAGAAGCTTTGCACGACCAATTGGTCTGCGCTGAGGAAGAACATTCCGACTCCCAGCCCCAAGGTGAGCGGAACGACGCGGCTCAGCCATTCTTTCCAACTAAAATGCGACGACTCGCCCTTCAGAACTGATCGGCTGTGCCAGAGGGCCAGCGCCACGGCAGTCCACATGCCTAAAAACGCGCCGAACATTGCCCCCGCTGCTTTTCCCCCGAGCACTCCAACAATGATCCCAATGAAAGCAAAACGGCCAATCCCATTTGCGATAGCGGTCCACCCGAGCCACATGAAATTCTGCGCTCCCTGGAGGACGCCTTGAAGGATGGGAAGCCAAAGCAAGGCGAGCCCGCAGCCCACCGCAATCCAGAGCGGCGTTTGGTTCTTCATCTTCCAAAGCGCCGCCACGTCACCAGCGACGAAGAACGTGGCCAGCAGCATCAGGCACCAAAGCGCGAAAGTTCCCCCGAGCACACCGCGCACTGAAGCTCGCAATTCCTTTTGCCGATCTGGGGTGACTGCAGCCGCTGTCTGCTGGGCGAAGACCGTCTGCAATCCGATGGAGGGGATGAGCATCAGATTGAGCAGGTTCAGGAGCGTTTGAAACACGGAATACTCCGGGTCGATCTTGGTGGCGAAGAAATGGACCGCGAGCATGAACACCCCGCCCGAGGTGGTCGCAATGACCATCCAACCGCTTTGGCGGAAGAATGAGATCGTGTCCCCGCGCGTGTTGGCTTTGGCAAGAGTCATTGGCGCACTCCCTGCTCCACAAAATCCACAGCCCGCGAGCTGATCGCTTGCCAGTCCAACTCCTGCCGCACACGCGCAGCGATTGCTTGGCTCGGCTCCACCCGCTCAACAACAGGCTGGCGAAGCCACTCAACGATTTTCGCGCCAAGGGAGGCGCCGTTGAATTCAGCGAACTTCACCATCGGCTCGCCTTTGAAATAACGCATGGCGCTGTTCAACGGGGTGCTGGCGACTGGCAGGCCCGAAGCTAAATATTCGACGATCTTTGCCACGAAAGCGCAATGGGTTCCCACGCTCTCCTCGTAGGGCACCATGCCGACGGTGGCGTCTTGGAGGTGAACTGAAACCTTGTCATAAGGCACAAAGCCGGTGCTCTGGATATTGGCCGCCGGGACGGACCCGTGCAATTTGCCAAGGAAGCTTTTCAGGGCGTCAGTGTGGTGGCCGACAAAACGGAATGTGGCGTTAGGAACACTCTGGATCACATGTTTGACGGCGTCGCGAGCCACGGCGCCGAGATGATGTTGATCGAAGGATCCGTGCATCGCGATAACAGGGCGCTCAGGCGCGCTTCTTCTCTCCACGTATGGAAAGAGTGCGGCGTCGTAGCCGTAATATATCGGGCGGATCTTTTCGCGTGGATATCCTTTGTCGGCAAAGAAGTCGGCCAACGTGTCGGAGACGGTGAGCAGGCCGTCTGCATCGTAGCGCGAGGGGAGCGAGAGTTCGTAGCGCTTTAACAACGCCAAGAGAGGGGGCGGGGCCATGTAAGCAGGCCAGGTTTCCATGAACCCAGTAAGGTAATCCAGGAAGTTCATGAAGACGGGAACCTTGAGCCGCTTTTTTAAAAGGCCTGCCGCGACGGCTGAGATCGCATGCTGCGACAGAATCACATCGAATGACGTTCGGCGGGAGGCACGTTCAACTTCCTTTGCGAGGAAGAATGGATAAAGAACGTACTTCGGGTTGCGCAGCTTTGTGTAACGGCCCATCTCCCACGTCTGAAATGGATGGATGGTGACATGAAACTTGTTCTGAACGGCCTCCATGTCCTTGACCAGCGGACAGAAGATATGAGTTTCATGCCCGCGGCGCACCAGTTCCTGAACGAGGTAAATGGCCTCTGCGCTTCCGCCTCCGCTTGGCGGGTAAAAGGGCTCGTGCGTGAGGAATGCCACTCGCATTTTCAGTGATTTGCGGAACAGAGCCAGCGCAGCAGGAGATCGTGCGCGGCGACCAACTGTTTCATGGAAATATATTCGTTCGAGGTGTGCGCGTCAGAAATGCTCCCCGGGCCAAACACGGCGGAAGGAATTCCGCCTGCGGCCAGGACCGCGGCATCGCAGAAGAAATCCACGCCAACCGCTTGCTTCTGTTTCAGAATTTCCAGGAAAGCGCGCACGTGAGTATTGCTTAAGCTGGTTTCCAAGGCGCGACACTCTCCAGCCTTTGTGTCTTCCAGCGCCGCTTTGAATCCATGCTCGCGGATGAGCGCGAGAATTTCACGCTTCACCTGCGAGTCACGCTCACCAGGAATCGTGCGGCGATCCAGAACGATCGAGCATTCGTCGGGAACAATGTTCGGTTGAGCGCCCCCGTGAATCATCCCGACGTTTACGGTTGGAGAACCAAGCAATGGGTGGCGGCGGCGCTTTAGGATCCTCGCGTATGAAGTCTCGAGCAGATGCACGATGCGCGCCATCTCATGAACCGCGTTCCGGCCCAGATGGGGCTTGCTGCCATGGGCGGCTTTGCCGCGCGTGACAAGCTTGAGCCAAAGATCGCCCTTATGCGCTGTAACCAGCCGGAGTTCCGTTGGCTCACCGACGAGCGCGAAGTCTGCTTTGAACTTTGCTGCGGACAGCGCTCGCGAACCGCTTTGGCCATCCTCCTCATCGACCAAGCCGACGAATATCACCTCTGTCCCAGTGCGCTCTGCTGCGGGCAGTGAGGCGAAGGAAAGCAATGCGGTGAACATGGCTGCGACTGATCCTTTTGTGTCGCAAGCGCCGCGGCCAAAGAGTTTATCCCCGACGATGCGCGGTTGCAGAAGGGCGTCCAAGGCTGGTTCACCCACAGTGTCCAGATGAGGAGCTAGCAACAGCCGCCGACCAACCTTGTCCTTCGGGGTCGCGCGAATGATCAGGTTGCTGCGTCCCTTCGCGACACTCTGCCGTTCAGTGGCCAAGCCGGACCTGCGGGCAATCCCCTCCAGGTGCGCTGCAACTGGTTCCTCGCCGGTGCGCGCGTCACCGGGCGGAAGGAACGCGGGATTAACACTGGGGATGGCGATCAACTCCCGCAGAAGTTGGACAGCAGCGTGCATCAGCGGTTTGCTTGACGAAACCAATCCACGAACAGCGGAATGCCCTTGTCGATCTTCACTTGCGGATTATATCCGAGCATCTGGCGAGCCTTGGTGATGTCTGCAAAGGTGATCGGAACATCGCCCGGCTGATTAGGCTGCCGATCTATGACGGCTTTTTTTCCGAGGCTTGCCTCCAGCAATTCGATTAAGCGCTGCAGGGTCACTGTTTGCGACTCGCCAAGATTGAAAATCTGGTAGCCGAGGTTGCGCTCAGTGCAGGCGATGATTCCATCGACGATATCTGTGATGAATGTGTAATCCCGGCTCGTGGATCCATCGCCAAAGACAGGGATGGGTTTGCCGGCTGTGATGAGCTTCGCAAATTTGTGGATCGCCAGATCAGGGCGTTGACGAGGCCCGTAAACAGTGAAGAAGCGAAGCATGGTCACATCGAGTCCGTAGATGTGATGATAGACGTGCCCGAGGGCTTCGGTGGCGAGTTTGCTCGCTGCGTAAGGGGAAATTGCGGAGAAGATCGCGTCGCTCTCGGAAAACGGGACTTTTGAATTCACGCCGTAAACGGATGAGGAGGAGGCAATAACCAGCTTTTTGACACCTCGCAGGCGGGCTGCTTCGAGAATGTGAGTGGTGCCAATGACGTTCACCTGCTGGTAAAGGACCGGCTCCTCCAGGCTGGGGCGAACACCGGCCCGTGCGGCTAGATGAATAACCTGGTCGAACCTGGCTGATGCGAATGCGTCCTGAATGACTTTTCCGTCGCTGATGTCACCTTTCAAGAACGTGAACCGGGGGCTTAAGGCCTGCAGGTCCGCGACATTTTTCTCCTTTAATGCCGGGCTGTAGAAGGCATTCAGATCATCCAAAGCCCAAACCGAGTGCCCCTCCCGGAGCAGGCGTTCGCTAAGGTTTGACCCAATGAAACCGGCCCCGCCGGTCACCAGAAAATTCATTGCAGCAAACGCTAACAAAGGGCTTCCGCAATGTCCAAAAGGGAATGCACCGAGGCTTCCAGAGCAGGAAACTCCCTGTGGCGTGAAACAACCTGCGCCCGGATTTAAGATTTAACGCTGAGCGGCACATTAGAATGGGATGTTAAAGTGGATTGTCATTACATGCGTGCTGATCCTCCTGTTTGGAGGAATGCTGCTCAGTGGGATGCTCGAGTTGGCCGCGGGAGCTGTTAAGCTGATTGCGTTTTTAGCGCTGGCCTTAATTGGCGCCGCCGTCTTTGCCGGGCTGCGGGCTAAGAACCGCAGGCGCTGATAAAAGTCTCGCTTCAGTCATTTCAGCAGGGCATTTGCGCGGTTTCGCACCGCTGGCGAGGCATGCTCACGCAAGGCTCGCACACGCCCTTCGCCTAGCGCACCGGCGTCAATTTTGCCCTGTTCAACGGCGGCAAGCAGTTCGAGCGGCCTCTCATTTCCGCGCAACAGGCCGTCCAGGGCAAGGTCGCGGTTGCCGCCGGATAAATGTTCAAGAGCGCTGATCAAGGCTTTCGCAGCTTCAGGCGAATTCACATCCACAAGGCCACTGACCGCTCCCATCTGCAATTCGCCGTCCGTGCCTTTCGCCAGATAACGGAGCAACTGCGCCCCGCGCGTTTCCCAAGTGTCCAAGGCAATCATGCGCAGCGCATCGTAGCGCGTCCCGGTAGGCACCTTCTCGTCGTCGGTCATGGTTGAAGCGAGATCCAAGGAGCGTTCCCATCGGCTCTTCAGCGTTGGATCGTCGCCGATGATTTCCTGGATGCGCTCGCGCGGCCACACGCCGCGCTGGCTGATGCCATTGATGATGCCGCCTCCGATAACAACTGCTTGCCAATCGCGCAGTGGAGCATCCTCTTTAGGGAGGGACGCATGGAGCATCGACTTCATTTGGGCCGCGTCGTTGCGTTTGCCGCACGCAATTGAGACCCGCCAGAGCCAGGGAATTCGGCGGTACTCTTCAGGTGTGCCCGGCTGCAGATCGCGGGTCATTTCGATGATCAGCGCGGTTGCGAATTGGGGGTTCGCGTTGACGGCTGTTTGCCGCACGGAATCCGGACGGGAGTCATCCAGGATGAGGCGCGCGACGGAAGCTGGATCGCGGAGGACATCTGTATCGGATAGAGCGGGCGTTTGCGGCCACTGGGGCTTCTTGCCAGCGGGGATGAACGCTAAGTTGCGCAGGTCTATCAAGGCTCCGCTCACCTGGCCGGAGGGGCGGAAAGTGACGGTTTGTGGCCCCGATGACAAACGAGCCTTGCCGATATTCACCTGCTGGTAATGGCTCCAGTCACTGCCGGTGCCCGTCACGACACCGTCAATTTTCTGCTCGCCAATAGTGAGCTGAAAGTTGTTTCCAGCGGAAGAGGATGCGCACGCGTAGTCCAGATAAACATCGTATTCACCGGCGGCGTCGATCTGAACAGACCAAGTCGCATGATCGCCACTTCCGTGCCACATGCCGAGATTCTGGAATTGGGGCTCGAATGTGATGGCGTCCCCGTAGATCTCGGCTTCAGAAGCTTTGAGAAGCAGAGAGCCGTCGCTGCCTGCCTTGATTAAGCGGGGATCATTCCCAGGAACTTTCTTGCGAGACTGCCCCGCAGTTAGAAAGGCAATTAGATCTCCCATCTGTTGTGGCGTAATCGCCTGCTCGAGACCTTCTGGCATCAGCGAAAGAG
>DASPKX010000076.1:0-15374 GCA_035627835.1 Candidatus Methylomirabilota bacterium | reverse complement strand
AGGGAGCCGTGTGGCTCGGTACCTCCTGATGCAGTTGGTGGTGAATGTTTCGTACGGGGTATGCGTGGCGATTGGGCTGCACCTGATCGGGGTGCCGAACGCGATGTTGTGGGGAGCGTTTGCGACAGCGCTGCGGTTTATTCCTTATGTGGGGCCGTGGATTGGAGCCATCCTGCCGATTGCGTTGTCGCTGACGGTCTCGCCCGGGTGGAAGATGCCGTTGCTGACAGTAAGCCTGTTCGTGGCGCTGGAGTTGGTGAGCAACAATATTTTGAGCCATGGCTGTACGGGTCGAGCACCGGGGTAACGCCGGTGGCGCTGATATTCGCAGCGTTGTTTTGGACGGCGTTGTGGGGGCCGGTTGGGCTAATGCTGGCGACGCCGCTGACGGTTTGCCTGGTAGTGATGGGGCGCCACATCCCGAGGCTGTCATTTCTAGGCGTGTTGCTGAGCGATGAGGAAGCGCTGACGCCGGCGGAGGATTGTTATTACCGGCTGCTCACGGTGGGAGATCAGGATGAGAGTGAGCTGGCGGAAGCTTACTTAAAGGCCAATTCGATGACGGCGCTGTACGACGCGGTGTTTGTGCCTGTAATCACGCGAATGGAAATGGATTACCGGATGGAGCTGCTGGACGAGGAACAAAGGATGATGGTTGAGCAGAGCCTGACGGACCTTATCCAGGATGTGGGAACGCGCGCGCAGATCGCCCGGAACGCGGAGAAAACGACCAGCACGCAGGTCGCGAAGAACGAGAAGCCTTTAAGCGTGTTTTGTGTGCCCGCGAGAGCAAGCCGGGACGAACTCGCGGCCACGATGTTAGCGCAATTGTTGAGGCAGGAGAACATTGAGGTGGAGACTGCTTCAGCCAAGCTCGAGGCGGACGAGCTGGTTAAGCTCGTTGAGCCCGCTGGGACCGATGTGATTTGCATTTCAGTGGTGTCGCCCTCCACAGTTTTGCACGCGCGGTATCTTTGCTTGAAGCTCCGCGCAAAATTCCGGAGCGAGCGCATTGTTGTTGGCCTCTGGGGGTTTGCCGATGGAAATACAGATGCCATCCGCCGGGTGCGGGAATCCGGCGCTGATCAAGTGGTGACAACATTTGCGGAGGCGGTGACGGAAATGCAGAGTGCAAAACAACCTCATGAGGAGCTGGCTGTGATGTGAAACGAACAGGAACATTGCTTTTGTGGGCTGCATCCCTGCTTGCGATCTGCCTGGCCACCGCGAAAGCGGCGGAGAAAGAATACCTGGTGTACCAACCGAGAGCGGGCGCCGAGTTCACTGTAAAGCTGCTCCCAGGCCGCTACCAACAAGAATGGTTTAATATTAAAACAGGCGTGAGCTCTGAAGCGGAAGCAATTGAAGGGAAAGGTGGGGAGCAACTATTCAGCGCGCCTTTCCGAGGAGAAGCCGTGCTGTGGATCAAAGCGCTCGCGGAGTAGTTCGAGGCGGACGGGTTCCCGAAGCTGGTGGACAGCTGGTGCGGGAATCTGTCAAACCGAGCCTGGGTCTCAAAGACTTAGAATGAGGGACTCGCGACCCTGAACGGAGTTGTCTCGGCTTTCCATAATGCGCGAAACAGTTCATTCCTTTGCAGCTTACTTTCATGCCTTGTGTGCTCAAACTTCTGGAACTAGAGCCGATGCGCCCGCTGCTTGAATGGGCACCCCAAGGGAACCCCAAAGAAATGGCCAAGTCGCAACCTCCACAGCACTCAGGAATGTGATCTGCATTTTCAAAGCCGGCAACTACTTGAGGGCTGCGCCCTGCTTTTCACAGCATCACGGACTGCCCCGGCTGCTCTAAGACGATTACTGCGCGGGCTGCCAGGGGCCAATAATCTGATCTGCTTGTTCGAGCGCGCCTTCGAACTCCAGCTCGACTACTTGCGTGGTCCAGCTCCTCACACGAAGATTAACCGCGCGAAAGTAGCGTTTGGTCACCGTTGTTTGGATGGAGATGCTCTTCACTTGAATCAAGCTTTCGCAGTCGTCCAACTTCCCATTGCCATCAAAATCCCCGATTCCCAGTTCCAGTTCGTGCGCGTCAGAAATCCCGTTGCCATTACAATCATCAACGATTGCGGGCTCGCAAGTGTCGGGGATTCCGTTTTGGTTTCGGTCCATCAGAGTTCCGGTCGCAAGGTCACACGAATCGGGGACCCCATTGCCGTTGCAATCGTGCGCTGTGCCAGCGGCGATTTCAGTCGCGTCCGTAATACCATCTCCGTCGCAGTCGCTCGGCGCAGGAAGCCCGACTATAAATTCATGCACGCTGCTGTTGGTTGCGGTGGATAGTTGCATTGAGATGGCCGCGCGCCCGTCGCCCAGCGACCGCGCGCTCAGATTTTTGTAGATCCCTGGGGTGCCCGCTGAGACTTCAGCCACAGCCATGAGAGGCGCGCCATTTTGATCGGTGAAAAGGTAGGACAGTGAGTTGCCCTCAGCGCCACTCGCCCAAGCTAAGAGGAACAAGCTTCGAGTCTTGTCCTGAATTGGGGTGAGAACCAACTCATCAGCGAAAGCATTCGTTGCCGCGACTCCGAGCGAAGCTGTTTGAAGGCCAGGCAAACCGAGCGCGGAAAGCGTGATCCAGTTGTTGGTATCGGTGAGGGCAAGGACAGCCCCGCCATCGCTTCTGAATGCGAGAGCAAACGAATCCAGCGTGTTGGTGGCGACAACCCCGGCGGCGCTCCACTCGCTTCCATTCCACCGCGCGACAGTGAGATCGCCCCCCGCATCGACCGCTGCCGCCAGGCCGGCTCCGCTCGTGTGCCCTCTTAACTCGTAGCGTTCGATGTTCCGACCTTCTAACAGCGCAGTGGCGCCCGACCACGTCTCACCATCCCACGTGGCGGAATGGAGCGAGGCTGTTCCCGCCGTTGGAGCATCAGTGGTAGCCATCCATCCGAGCAAAAGCTTCTGTCCGGCTGCGCTTAACTCCAGATCATACATCGCCGCAGCTTGGGCAGTGATGGTGGCTGGCGCAGTCCACGCGTTGCCAGCTGCGTCAGAAGTCGAGTATTTCAAGCTTGTTGGTGGAAAGGCGCTGCGCATCTCACCGGGAGCGATCTCGCTCCAAACGACCATCCAACCGCCGCTTAGGAGCTGTGCAGCAGTGACGGAGATGACGCCGCCCGCGCTCGTAATTTGCATGGGCGAACTCCACTGCCCATCTTTTTCCAGGCTCACCATCACAGTCATTTGGCCAGTGGCCGGGTCCGTTCCAGTGAAAACCAGCAACGGCTTGGACCCTGTGGCAAGCGCGAAGGCGCCGCCCGGGTAAAAGTTCTCGATTCGCTTGCTGCCTGTGCCTGAGAAAGCGAAGCGCGTGGCATTGGCTGGGTCGAATACTGTGTACGTGATATTTATCGGCACGAGGTCAAAGGGCGGATTACCATCTGCTAACGCCCTTAGTCCTTGCGCGGCGACCGTTGAATTCCGCCGATCAATTGAGAATACGAGGCCATCCCACTGAAACTGCTTTTGCAACTTGAGCGTCCAAAGGTTCACCGCAACTCTGCCAACAACACTTAAAGCGCCATCGATCTGTTGAATTAATGGGGCCCGATTGATTGGATCCACCGTGAAAAAGACGCCATCGCTATCCGCGGCATTTCGGGGCGCGCCAATCTGTCCAAGAATGGTTCCTTCAACCAAACCCTTGGCGATGGCCACCTGAAGGCCCGCCGCGATGCGCAGATACATCTTGAATTCGGCGGTGTTGATATTTGTGCTTTGTCCGAGCAGATCAAACGCGCTCGGCCCGTCACCGCGGGTTTGCGTGCCGCCTGTTCCTGGTTTAGGCAACTGCGTGACGCGCTCCAGCTTAACCTTCGCGCCCATGCTTGTTTCGAAAATGCCGTAAAGCGTCATCGCGCCCGAGGCATCGAGGCCGGCCAGGAAGGGGCCGACATTCGGCAGCGTCCGCGCAACTCTGCTCAGGTTGGCCTTCACGACGACGTCAACGCCCCCTTGCGCCTCGACCAGGTAGCTGTAGGACGCGAGCGTGTTGTTGCCCAGCCAATCGTTATCGACCGTTTGGGTCGCGCCAAATTTAAAGGTGTGCTTCATGTTGGCATCGACTTTTACCGTGGGGTCGGGTCCAGCAGCGACCGGGGCAAAGTCTTTGTCCTGCTGTTCTTCGTCTGGCGCGAAGCTGTTTTGGCGAACTACCCCAAGCGCCACTTGCTTGTCTTTGCCAACGACTTCGAACTCGAGCGCCAGGCCAGAAATTTTGTAACCGAAACTGCTCGGCCAAAAACTCATTTGCTTGGAGTTGGATGAACTCTCGCTCATCGGGAATTCGACCCCGAGCACATACTTATAAGTGAGGGTCGTATTGTCCTCGGGCTTGGCGTCGAGAGGAACAAGGCCAATGCGCGCTTCGGCCAACGGGCTGACCGAGCCAATCTTCAGCCAGCCATTTTTGCTCTCGCCATTGACCTTGTATGTGTTGTGACCATGAATCCCACCCTCACCTCTTGGCGCAATGGCCATGGTGCCGATGATGTCCAGCAACCCTGAGATCCAGTCCGGCAAATTCATGCCCTGCAAGTGCGACCAGTCTCCAGATGGCAATTCGTAATCCTTGACCGCGACACCTCCAGCTTCAGTAATCGCAATGATTCGCGGACTGAAAACGCCGCTCGGCAACTCCCACAGTTTAAAGCTATTCGTAAATGTACCTGTGTTCGTCGCCCCCGTGGTGTTCATCTGTTGATGAATCACGTAATAAGGTTGTCCTCCACGCTGCCCGCTCGCGATTTCCGCGAGCCATTCGAGCGCATTGGGATAGGTCAATCGGGCAGGCGGGTTTACCGCGTCGAAGGCCCTTTGCGTGAGATCATTGACAAACGCGTTCGTAAACGCGCGCCGATCTACGATCCAAATTTCTGTTACCTTGTCCGTTACCTCGAATTGCTCGGGCGGCTTTTGCGTTTCGTCTGGATTCACGTATCCAGGCAAGCTCACTTGAATCTTGTTTGTCGCTTGCGCGGAAGCTTTCCAGGTCACCGTGAGGCTATTGCGCGCGTTATCGACGTCCAGGCCGAGGTCCACACCCCTTCCCTCCTCATTAAGGATCGAACTGTCCCCGCTCTTTGAAACACTTGGCAGGAATAGGCCGAAGCGATTCATGGTGAAACTCGTTATATTAGGCGCCGGAACTTGCGCCATCTCTATGTCTCCAGCAGGCGACGAAATATCGGGATTTGAGATCGGCCCTGACTCCAGGCGCTTGCGCGCGGGCACAAAACCGCGCTTGGCAATGTCCACATAAACAGGCTGCGGCTCCAGTTGTGTAAATCGGTAATTGCCTTGAGCATCAGTCATTGTCTGGCTCAGAGGCGTTCCATAGCGCGAGCGCAAGACCACCGCCGCCTTGCCGACCGGGAAACCGCCACTGGTCACACGTCCGCTGGCGGCCATTGCTTTGCGCATGAAAACTTTCAGCCGAACGAGCCTGTTGGCCATGTTCACCACTTCCCTGGTTGAACGGACATAGAACCATCCATCAACCGTCGCGCCACGCGGGTTCGGACTATCATCATGCGGGACAATCCCGCCGGAGGTGCGGACTGACTTGGGAAACTGAACCACCACGCCGGGAATCTCGATCGATTCATCCGCGACACTGTACGCATGAAGGTCCAGGCTGTAGGTCGGAATGTCGCTCGGCGCGCCATTGGGCGGCGTGTTATCACGCGGGCCACCGTCATACGCCAAAAGATCAGAGCCACTCGCGCCCGTGTACCAGCCATCGCCAAAGCGCTGCCACACCACGAAATTTCCGGCAGGCCCGCCGCCGTTATATGTAAATAGTCGGCCCGGAAGAGTGTCGTCCCGAAAATATGCTGGGTTCTTGGTCTGCCCTTGGAAATAACCGGGAGGATCTCCGGCGACCCAGTTGAGGCTTGGAATCTCGATGTTTCCTTTGATCTTCCAATCGGCGTCAATCCGTAACTCAGAGATCGAGTGAGTTATCCCGGGAAAATAATATCCTGGCGCTCGTGGCGGGGTGGTTGGAAGAATGCCGGGCGGATCCCACGGGGCAATGGTCAGTGTGGCCGGGAGTGTGGTGTAATTGGGATGGTTGAGCGTGACGGTATATGTCCCCGGCTTGAGATCTTTGAGTATAAAACCTGTGTCTTGCCGCACGGGCGCGCGAACAGTCATCGGACCTGTCGCCACCACTTCCGCGCCTACATCATACAAATGATTGTAGGGCACGCTCTGCACCTCCGTTCCGTCAGATTTCATCGATAACACCAGATCCCTGAAGGGCTGACCGGTTACTCGGACAAATCCGCACGCGTTGATGTATTGACGGTGCATAAACAAATCGAGCTGGTATTCATGCGCTGAATCCATGCGCAAGCCCGCCCCATGATGCCCCCCCTCGATGGTGGCATGCGGCCAGATGTCCGGGTACGGCCAAGGGCCAACAAAGGGCGGCTGGCCGGCAGTTAAATCACCGAATTCGATGTTGTGCCCAGTGTAGTTGGCCATCGTTGGGATTTGCACCCCGAAGATGCCGGGCGGCACAAGCACCGTATAATGACCGGATTCATCCGAATCTGTTATCGTTTTGCGCCGATCTTCCGGCAGCAAGCGGATCAACTTGTGCTCGACTAAGTTGATCCCATTTTGCGCGATAAGATGAAAAACGCGGTTCGGTTCCGGATTGAAGATTTCCGTGTCGACTTTGGCTAGTTCGTCCGTCGCGAACAGCCGCCCGCGAATTCGCGCAGGCACCGGCTCGATCTCCACCTCCAGCTCTTCGGTCTGTCCAACAAACACTTGGGCGTATGTTTCTTTGGGAAAGTAGCGGACGCTGAATGCGCTTGGTCCGATGATCTGCCCTGAGCGCGAGGGCAAGCCGCTGATGGTTGTCTCATGCTGGACGTGCATCCAATAACGCCCCGGCAAGAGATTTTCGAACAGCGCAAATGCGCTGTTGTTCGTCGCAGTGGCCGCTTTTAATTCTCGATTGATTCCTTCAGTGCCTGACGCGCGAATGCCCTGCAGCTTAACCGTCGCGCCGAGGACTGCGGCATTCGTCAGATACATCGAGGAGACCACAGCCCGAACCTTTGTCGGTTCAAGCTCCATCTGAACGGGCGGCATCGTCAACGTGCCGTTCGCCGCGGGTTCGACGAGGATTTCTTTGCTCTTGTAACCGAGCTTTTCCACTGTCACCAACCAACGGATTGGCGCCAGGCCCCTGAACGTGAACGTCCCAGCCTCCGAACTGAGCGCTGAAACTGGAGGCACGAGTTCCAGCGGCGGCCACGGCCCGAAAATCGCTGGACGCGGCGTTGGGTCCGGCAGCGACATGCCTGTGATGCTAACTGTTATCCCTTTCAACGGCATGTTCGGCTTATCTTGCACCGGATCGTACCCCGTGACTGTCACCACCAACGGCGTCAGGATCGGACGCAGGTAAGCCGTTGCAAAATGCGCGCGGTTCAGCCGCACTTTGTCGCCCACGACGATCATTCCCGGGCTGGAGGGTGTGTAGGTGTTCGGCTGCCAGCCCACTTTGGACACTGTGAACTTGTAAAAGCCGTCGCTGGCGCCCAGAAGCGTCACTGACCCTCCAGCTCCCGCGCTGAGTGGTGGAAAGACGCGGTCCGCCGCCCCGCTCAGATCGCCGTCGGGCTCCCAGTACTCGACGTTGACCGTGGCGCCGACCAGTTCCGCGCTCGTTTTCTCGCAATAAACGTTGAAATAGATGTCGAAGTGCGTTTTTCCATCAATTGGCTGAAGCTTGATCGACAGATTCGTCGTGTCGTTCGCGGCGATCGTGATGTTGGTCGCGTATGGATTGTACGCGGGATGCTCGACACGCAAGGTGTAATCGCCTGCTGTGATGTTCGTCATCGTGAAGAACCCGAAAGCATCGGAGCGCAACTCATGCACCGGATCCGCGCTTGCTGGTCTTGAATGCAGAAGGACTGGGGCCATCTCCACTGGCACACCGCTTCCCGCGTTGACAATCCATCCAGACACTTTGCCTTGCGCGTGCGCAGATTCGAAGATCTCAGCGCTGAGGAGGGTGAACAAAAGACAACAGGACAACCAAGTTCGCACTTGAACCTTTCTTGGCGCGCATCACGACAATCCGGCATGGAGCGACGCGCGACGAGGGGATTTCCTGAC
The DNA here is from genome assembly GCA_035627835.1 of Candidatus Methylomirabilota bacterium. Classification (GTDB taxonomy): domain Bacteria; phylum Verrucomicrobiota; class Verrucomicrobiia; order Limisphaerales; family SXQI01; genus DASPKX01. The sequence continues at coordinate 7,209 of DASPKX010000076.1, read as the reverse complement.
GCGGAGTTGGACACAACTTTGACGTAAAGTCAAGGCCTTAGGTCTAAGATGAACTCAATGACGCAAGAGTGCCACTTGGGAAGACCTCCGCAGAAGTTATTTTGTGATGGAGGCGAGGGTCGGAATCGAACCGACGAATGGGGCTTTTGCAGAGCCCTGCCTTACCACTTGGCTACCCCGCCACCTCAGCGGAGCCCGAATGTAACGCATCCACTCCCTCTGGCAAGCGACAACCAACCTCATCCACCGCCACCTACCAGGAGCTTTACGGCCACGCTTTCCGCTGCCAGAATCGCGCATACCTCATGCTGGGATTTCTAGGCAAGCTTAGCTCGCGCGTGGTGAGCGCCGCTCTCACCCTTCTCACGGTTTGTGCTGCCCAAGCAGAGGTTAGCTTTCGCAACGAGGTGATGGCTGTCCTTTCCAAGGCTGGCTGCAATGCCGGCGCTTGCCATGGGAATGCTAACGGAAAAGCTAGCTTCAAGACTTCGTTGCGAGGGGAGGATCCGGCTGGCGATTACGCCGTCTTAACTCAGGACCAATTCGCGCGCCGCGTCGATGTCTTTGCGCCCGATGAAAGTTTGCTCCTGCTCAAAGGCGCCGCCCAGATCGCCCACGAAGGTGGGCAGCGCTTCAAGGCGGATAGTTGGGAATACAAGCTTCTGCGGCAATGGATCGCGGAGGGGGCTCGCGAAGATGTTTCCACCGCTCCGCGCGTCGTGGAACTCACCGTTGCGCCCGCTGAGCAGTACGTTCTGCAGCCCCAACGCATAGTCCAAATTCAGGCGCAGGCGCGATTTAGCGATGGCGCCACGCGCGACGTCACTGCCCAGGCGGTTTACGAATCGGATAAGCCGCAGCTGAAGATTTCACCGACCGGCCTTGTGGAGGTGGATGAGCCGATTGAGGCCACGGTTCTCGTGCGCTTCCTGGATGTTCAAAAACCAGTGCGCCTGGCATTCATTCCGAATAAGAGCTTCACCTGGAAGGCTCCAAAATCGCGCAACTTCATTGACGAGCAAATCTTCGGCAAGTTGAAGCGCTTGCGGATGAACCCCTCGGAGCTTTGCAGCGACGAAGTGTTCGTCCGCCGGGTGCATCTGGATTTGCTGGGAATACTTCCAACCGCGCACGAGGCCCAAAGTTTCGTGGCGGATCGTTCCCGCCGGAAGCGCGAGCGGCTGGTGGACACGCTTTTAACGCGCGCAGAGCATGCGGATTTCTGGGCCTTGAAGTGGGCCGACCTGCTGCGCATTGAGGAGCGGCTTCTCGATCAAAAAGGTGTGCATGCCTTCCATCGCTGGATTCGCGACAGCTTCGCCACAAACAAGCCTCTGGACCAATTCGCCCGTGAGATCGTGGCTGCGCGCGGCTCAAGTTACGAAAATCCCGCCGCCAACTTTTATCGCGCCGTGCGCACGCCTGCCGCCCGAGCAGAAGGCGCTGCGCAGGTGTTTCTCGGTGTTCGGCTCCAGTGCGCCCAGTGCCACAATCATCCGTTCGACCGCTGGACTCAGGATGATTACTACGATTGGAGCAGCATCTTTGCGAAGGTGGATTACAAGGTCATCGAAAACCGCCGGCGTGATGACAACGACAGCCACGAGTTCAAAGGGGATCAGATCATTTACGTTAATGAATCGGGGACGTTGAGGAACGCGCGCACTGGCGGGGAGGCCTTGCCGCGTTTTTTGGGGGATTCAGGCATGGCGAAAGGCAGCGGCGATGCGGATATCCTTGAGCAACTTGGGTCGTGGCTCACTTCACCCGAGAACCCCTTCTTTGCGAAAGTGCAAGTGAACCGCATTTGGTTCCACCTAATGGGTCGGGGGCTCGTTGAGCCGATAGATGACTTCCGTCCGACGAATCCCGCATCGCATCCGGAGTTGCTGGAGCAACTAGCGGCGGAATTTGTTCGCAGCGGGCACGACATGCGGCACCTCATTCGGCTGATTACCAGCTCGGCCGCCTACCAACTTTCTTCCGAGCCGAATGACACGAACCTGTCGGATGAGAGCAACTTTGCCCGCTCCCAACTCCGCCGGCTCACCGCGGAGCAATTACTCGATAGCCAAAGCCAGGTCACAGGCGCCTCCTTGAAACTCAATGGGTTGCCCGAAGGATTTCGCGCGGCTGAATCCCCCGGCGCTCTCGCGGAAACTCGAGGGCGGCAAAAACGCAACGATGCTGACCAGGTCTTGGCGGTGTTTGGAAAACCGCCGCGTCTGCTTACGTGCGAGTGCGAGCGCTCCACGGACACCACCATGAGCCAGGCATTCCAGATGATCAGCGGGCCATTGATCAACGAGCTGATCGCGCGCCCGGAGAACCGCCTGGCCGCTCTCGCGAAGAGTTCGCGACCGGAAAAGGACATTGTCTCGGAGCTATATTGGTCGGCCCTGACGCGCGCCCCAAGTGCTTCCGAATTAGCCGCTGCTGAAGCAGCCCTGGCGCAAGCTCCCGACAAACGCACTGCGTTGGAAGATCTGACTTGGAGTTTGCTGAACGCGAAGGAGTTTATCTTCCGCCGCTAAGCGGAGCGCCATTGCGGCGCCCCGCTCACGCACTAGGCGGTTAGTTGGCGCTCGCTTGTGTGGAGGGGCGATGCTCGATGCGCACGATTTGAGTGTCGGTATTATTGCCCCAATTTGTGCCGTATTCGATGATGTAAAGGCATCCATCCGGCCCGAGTTCCATGTCCACAGGGCGCTTGAAGGTCATTCCTTTGAGGAATGGCTCCATCTTCACAACTTTGCTGTTTTCATCGAGCTTCACCGCGATGATCCAGTTGCGGCTCCATTCATAAATGAAGAGCGTGTTGTCATACTCGCGCGGGAGCTTCCGGTCGGATTTCAAATTTTCATCGAAATGATACACAGGCCCGGCCATGGCAGTGCGGCCGCCCGAGCCGACCACCGGGAAGCGGGTGGAGGCGCTCGCTGGATAGTAAATCATCGCCGGCTTGGCAGGCGGCAGTTCCTTGCGGCCGGTGTTGTAAGGCGAGTCGTTGATCGGGGCGGATGCGTTGTAAACAGCGCCTGAGTTTGTTGTCGCAAAATCGAAGTCCACGTAAGCCTTATTGTCCGCGATGAAGTAAGGCCAACCGTAGAACCCAGCCTCGCGCGCCTGGTTAATTTCGTCGAACCCGGCTGGGCCCCGCTTTTCACTTGGACCACCTGCGTCAGGCCCGACCTCGCCCCAGTAAAGGAACCCCGTCTTGCTATCAAGGCCGATGCGGTATGGGTTGCGGTTGCCCATCACGAAAATCTCCGGCCGCGTGCCTTCCGTGCCGACCGCAAACAAATTTCCTTTGGGAATGGTGTAGGTGCCGTCTGGCGCAGGGTGAATTCGGAGAATCTTCCCGCGCAAATCATTGGGGTTCGCGGAGGACTTCTGGGCGTCCCAGGGTGAGCGGCCCGGGCGTTCGTCGGTAGGCGCGAACCCGTGGGATTCGAACGGATTGGTATTGTCGCCGGTGGAAATGTAAAGATTCCCATCCTTATCAAAGGCGAGGGAGCCACCCTGATGACAGCAGGTCTCACGCTGGGTTTGCACCCGCAGGAGCACCTTCTCAGAGGAAAGGTCGAGTTGGTCCCCTTTCAACGTAAACCGTGAGAGCAGATTCTCGCCGGTCTTTTTTCCATTGCTGTCCTGCTTCGTTTCCGGGGTGGAGTAAAAGAGGTAGATCCAATTATTCTTAGCGAAATTCGGATCAAGCGTCAGCCCGAGCATGCCGTCTTCCATGCCGCGATTGCGCTCATGGTACACCTTGATGTTAGCAATCTCTTTGGTTTGGCTGGTCTTCGGATCCCACATGCGCACGCTGCCATAAAGATCGTTGAAGAACACTCGCCCATCCGGAGCCACAGCTAATTCCATCGGTTCCTTGATGGTGTCTTCGTACTGGCCGTCTCCGTTCGTGTCTTTGTCAGAATCCAGAATGACTTTGTGGAAGTTTCCTTCCTGTTGCGGGCCGGAAGGTGGGCCGGTTGGTTTGTCCGCAGCGAAGGCGGAGCCGGCCAGGGCCAAAAGGCCGACGAGGGCAGCGTATTTCATAGTTGTAACAGACTGGTGTCCGCCCAAAATAATTCAGTTGCTGGCGCTACGTCGAATCCTAATGTGGAGCTTTGATTGGGCGCCGCGCCCCAAAACAAGGCAGCGATTGAGCAAAAAGAACCAAATAAGGCGGAGTTGGCCGATTGTACGGCTCTGGCGCTTCAGTTGCTAATCCCACTTAGATGCATGTAAACCGGCTTAAGCGGTATTTTGACGCCGCTGAGGAGAAACAAGAATCTCCGCTCAGCTCCGCTGTTGCTTTTGAAATTTTTGTCCAATCGCCTGACCGCGACTTTACCCACCGCCTCAGCCGGGTCATGGCCGCTCTCCGCAAGGATGTTGCGCATCGAAGCGCCGCTAAATGCGAGCTGATGAACATGGTTCTCTGCCCGTGCTTCATCCAGACCGGCGCCGAAAACAGTCTGTTTCAAATCGAATTTATTGGGGACGAATCCCGAGCCCGGCGAGCCCTTTGCGCTGCCGCCCTGATGTTTGTCACAGGCTGGGAGCAAATCACGCCGGAAGCTCGCAAATGGTCCCGCGAGCTGCTCATTTGCGCGATTCCTCCAAACATCTCCCTTCCTGCCCTGCGGGATCTCGCCAATGGCAAAGCGCTGATCGGGTCGATGATGAGTGGCATGAGCTATAAGCGCCCAAGCGGCACGTTTAATTCTCTCCCGGACTCTTCCTCAAGTTCCGGCACTCTGACGGACCCTTTCATCGGGCTTTAGGCGCATCCATTTTGGACTAGGCAAACAGACGCTGGCCGGTGCACTGTTCCCGTGATCGCACGGCAGATGTTTCCGCATGTCCATACCAACGACCCGTTGGCTGTGCGCCGTGAAGTCACGGCGATTTGCGCTTCTTTATTCCCATCCGCGGATCCTCGCTTCATTGATCGGGCTTTTGGCTGGGCGATTGATGCTTTCGAAGGGCGGTACCTTGATTACCTCCCGATCGACGCGCGGTATCACGACCTTGAGCATACCATGCAGGGGACGCTCTGCTTTGCGCGGCTCATGGACGGGTATATCCGAGCCGGAGCGGAACCGACGCTCACTCCTGAATTCTTCGAGCTGTGCCTGCTTGCCATCCTCATGCATGACACAGGCTACCTGAAACACGCTTGGGACAAGGCCGGGACGGGAGCCAAGTACACCAGCATTCATGTGCAGCGCAGCGCGGATTTCGCCGCGCAACTGATGCTGAACAACGGCTACTCGGCTGAAGCAGCGCGCGCAGTGCAGCATATGATCCGTTGCACAGGCGTGAACCTCGACCTGCGTTCGATTCCTTTCCAGAGCCGTCTGGAGCGGCGCATGGGTTGCGCGCTGGGCACGTCCGATTTGCTTGGGCAAATGGCGGCCGTCGATTACATCGATAAACTTCCCATCCTTTACACGGAGTTCGCCGAAAGCGCGCAATACGACAGCCGGAAAGTGACTGGACCGGGATCCTTCAGCAGCGCGGACGATTTGATCCGGCGCACGCCAAAGTTCTGGGAAAACTACGTAAAACCGAAAATCAACCAAGACTTTGAAGGCCTGTTTCGGTATCTAAACGCCCCATATCCGGATGGTCCCAATCCCTACGTTGAGGCTATCGAGGCGAACATAGCGCGCCTGCAGATCAGCTAACGAGCTTCCAGCTCGTGCACAGCTCCATTCGTCCAGCCTCGTTCGCGCTTATCGAGAACAAGTGTGCGAGGGACGAGCTGGATTTGATGGCCGAGATGATCAATCACGATCACGCCGGGCAAGTAGGTGAGATCGTGGAAAACCAGCTTCCCTTGTAGCGGTTGCTTTTTTGGCGTGTCGAAAACGACGGCGCCCGGGGGGTTCGTAACTGCGCCGCCTGGAAACCGAATCTGCACATTCGTAATTCCCAGGGTCGGCTGATTAATGATCCAGCGCGGTTCGCCGTTTGTGCTGGTTTGGAACTCCACCTGCCAACCCCCTTTCCGCACACGCAAATGTTGATCCAGCGCGTAGAACGCGAAATAGCCGACCACCGCGAAAACAAAAGCGACGATCATATGGCGGAGCAGCCCGGTGTCAGCGGGTTTCGGGCGGGAGGTTGATGGGCCAGAGGGTTCTTGCATTGGCGGGCGCACTGTGGGCAAAGCGCCTCGGGATGGCAATTCGGTTTGCGCGGCTCGCGGGCAACGCCTATACCACTCGCCACACACCTATGAATTTGAAAGCTCTTGTGCTGGGGCTGGTTGCCTCAGCGCTCATTCTTCGCGCTGAAGTTGAAATACCCGCGGAACATCGGGTTGGTGGCTTCGCCCTCGGCTGCCAGGCTTACACCTTCCACCGTTTCACGGCTTTTGAGGCCATCGAGAAAACTGCGGCCGCTGGAGGGAAGGTTATCGAGTTTTACCCCGGGCAAGCCTTAAGCCCGGAGGAGCGCACAGTTAAGCTGGACCATAACGCCCCTGAAGCAGTTATCCAGAAGGTCAAAGACAAGCTCAAGAAGCATGGCCTGCTCGCCGTAAACTACGGCGTGGTCGGTCTGCCCAACAACGAAGCGGAATGCCGGAAGGTGTTCGACTTCGCGAAAAAAATGGGGATGCGCGCTGTCACCTCGGAGGCGAAAGCTGACGCGATGGACCTGATTGAGAAGCTGGTGAAGGAGTACGACATTGCGATGGGCATTCATAACCATCCCAAGCGCCCGAACGATCCAAACTACAAGCACTGGGATCCCAATTACATTCTCTCGCTCGTGAAGGACCGGGATCGCCGCATTGGGGCGTGCGCTGATACAGGCCACTTCGCGCGTTCAGGGATTAAGCCAGTGGATGCGCTCAAGATCCTGGAAGGCCGCCTCATCAGCTTGCATCTAAAAGACCTGCACGAATTTTCCGCCCGCGGTCACGACGTGCCATTCGGCACCGGCCAATCAGACATCGCAGCCACTCTTCAGGAGCTGAAGCGGCAGAACTTCCAAGGGAACATCTCTATCGAATACGAATACAACCTCGAGCACTCATTGCCCGAAGTTGCGCAGTGCGTCGGGTTCGTTCGCGGGTTTGCCGCGCAACGGTAATCCTCAGCGTTTTTTACGCCACGGAGGTGGTGGGGCGTCCTGGCTTTCTTCGGGACGCCCTTTTTTGCGGAATCGCGCAAACGCATCCGCAATCTTCTCACC
>DASPKX010000075.1:0-9102 GCA_035627835.1 Candidatus Methylomirabilota bacterium | reverse complement strand
TTGGGCAGGTTTAACTTTGCCGGGCCAGCGGACGATCATGGGGACGCGGATGCCGCCTTCGTACATGGCGCGCTTGATGCCGCGTAAGGGGCCGGAGCTTTGGTGGAAGTTGGGGTCGTTGCCGCCTTCTTTGTGCGGGCCGTTGTCGCTGGTGAAGAAGACGATGGTGTTGTCGTCGATGGCGAGGTCTTTGAGTTTGGCGAGGAGGCGGCCGACGTCGCGATCCATGCGAGTGATCATCGCGGCTTTGTTCTTCTCGGGCTGGGGCCAGGATTCGTTGGTGTAGGGCTCGTCGGAGGGGACTTCCATCCCCTGCTGTTTGGCTTCGTTGTTGGAGTGCGGAATGGTGAAGGCGAGGTAGAGGAAGAAGGGGGACTTCGAGTTTTCCGTGACCCATTTCAGGGCTTCTTCGGCAAAGAGGTCGTGGGTGTATTCTTTCTTCTCGGTGGCGACGCCAGCGGATTCTTCGTCCTCCATGGGAACGATGTTGCTGAGTTTCACCTTCTCTTTGTTCCGCCAGAGGAAGGTTGGGTAGTAGTTGTGGGCGTGGCGTTGGTTGAGGTAGCCGAAGAAATAGTCGAAGCCTTGCTCGTTGGGGACGCCGGTGGTGTCTGCTTCGCCCAAGCCCCATTTGCCCACAAGAGCTGTCTTGTAGCCGTTTTGCTTCAGGACTTCGGCGACGGTGACGTCTTCGGGCAGGAGCGGGACGCGGGCGTTGCCGCGAATGCGGGTATGGCCGGTGTGCTGGCCGGTCATGAGCGCGGACCTTGAGGGGGCGCAGACGGTGCTGCCGGCGTAAGCGCTGGTGAAGCGCATCCCCTCCTGCGCCATGCGGTCAAGGTTCGGGGTTTTAATGCGCTTGTTGCCGTAGCAGGCGAGATCGCCATACCCGAGATCGTCCGCGAGGATGAAGATGATGTTTGGCTTGTCGGCGGCTTGGGCGGAAGCCCAGGCGGCAACGGCCAGAACGAAAAGGAGTCTCCAGAGCATAGAGCGCCCAGGACCAAGCGGGCCGGGGGCAGAGCTATTACGGCTTAACTGGCCGTGTCAGGCAAGCCCTTGATGAATTCGTCCGCTTCGGAAATGGAGCGGTTCATATCCTGGATGAGACGCTGGACTTCGCGCTCGATTTCCTGGGCGGTCGTCTTGAGGTTGCCCACGGCGGCGGCGTTGAGGTTGTGCTTGAGATAGAGGACCTGGTCGTTGAATTGCGTGAGGACAGGTTGCATGCTGGTTTCGGCCTGCTTCATGGCAGCATGGAGGCTCTGATAGCGGGTGCGGGTCTCCTGGAGTTTGGAACGGCTGCTGCTGGCCAAAGTGGCGTTCTGCATCGATTGGATTTCCTTCTCCCATTCCTTGAAGAGATCCGCAGAGACGCTTTCCACGTCCTTGATTTTTTTGCTGACATCGTCGGCCTGGGTTTTGCAGCGGTCGAAGTCGCCTTTAAGCCGGGAGTAAACTTTCTCGAGATCGCCGCCGGTGTAGCCGCTGAGTTCCTTAAGGCGAGTGAGGGCGTCTTTGAATTCGGTGGCGGCTTCCTTCTGCTCATCGCGCGCTTCCTCGACGTTTTCCTTGAGCATGTCGCGCTTATGGACGCCGAATTTCTCCATGGTCGCGTAATAAGTGGAGCGGCAACCGGAAGTGAAAAGCGTGAACGTGATCAGAAGTGACCAAACAGACCCAAACCCCAATTTCCTCATAGGATTATTGTTGCTCAAAGCGCGGGGGTGTCAAATCGGGGACACAGGAGAGTCGGGGCGAGACGAAACAGGAACGCAAGCTGAAGGTTGCGGAGATAACCTACGGTTGGGCTTTTTCAGGTGGACGGGCGTGGGGGATGTCTTTGGAGAGCTTGAGCTGAAGCTCGCTAACGTAGGGATCGAGCTTGGAGAGGACGAAGTAGGACCATTGCTCGCGGAGCTTGGACCAGAAGGAGCGGGCGCGATGCCAATCGTGCAGGGCCACCGGCTTTGACCGTTCGAGGGCGTCGGTGAAGAAAACGGCGGCGTCGGTCAGCAGGCCGGGCTTCTGGACTCGAACGAGCAGCTCGTAGTTCATGTAGAGGCTGCGTTTGTCCATGTTCGCTGAGCCGACGTAAACGGCGTTGTCGAACAGGAACATTTTGGTGTGCAGGATCTGCGGCTCGTATTCGTAGATCTTCACGCCAGCGCGGAGCAGGCCGTGGTAGAGGAAGCGCGCGGCGTATTGCGAAAGGGCCACGTCGGACTTGCCGGGCAGGAGAATGCGCACATCCCTGCCCTGCCGCGCTAATCGAACAAGAGATCGGCGCAGGTGCCTTGGGGGCAGAAAATACGCGGAGATGATCCAGATGCGGCGAGAGCTGTTAAGGTCGTTCTTGATGGAGTTGATCATCAAGTTTGGGCCGCGACCGGGACCGTTGATGAACAGTTCGCCTTCGGAGGTGGTGACTTGCTGGCGGACATCGCTGCGGCGCAGACGCATGAAGCGGCGGAAGCGGACATCGGCGAGGCGGAATTGGCGGTCGAAGGAGGCGGCCAGAGGCTGGGCTAGTTCCGCAGGGACTTTGAGGCCGAGGTCGTGCCAGCCTTTGCTGACGCCGTCGCCCTGGTATTCCGGGGCGATGTTGTAGCCGCCGACGAAACCGATTTCCTCGTCGATGACCAGCATCTTGCGGTGGTCGCGGAATCCCAGGCGGCGGAGCTTGAGTGGATTGAACCAGCGCATCTCCCCGCCTGCTTCAATAAAGGGCTCCCAGAATTTATCGGACAAGCTAACGGAGCCGAGGGCGTCGACGAGAACCCAGACCTTTACGCCGCGCCGGAGGGCGCGAATGAAGGCGTCGCGGAACGCTTCGCCGATGGGGCTGGCGCGATAGATGTAAACTTCCAGGCGAATGGTGCGTTGGGCGCGCTCCACGGCGGCGAGCATCACTTCAAATGCTTCGTCAACGGTTTCGAGCCAACGAAACCCTGCGCTGATCTGCGGCTGCTCTGCTGTTATCACCGTCTCCAAATTCCCCCCGACTTCAACCTACCGTCAGTATGTCATTCCGCAGTCAAATGACCAGCCGAGAGCAGGCGTAAGGAAAGTGCGGAGGGGCTGATGGGACGTGTATCAGGGGCCGTGGGCGGAGGCGCGCTCGGCGAGAAAGTCGGCAATGTGCATGGCGCGAATGTGGGAGGCGCGAGCGGCGTTGAGGCCGGCCTGGATTTGCAAGAGGCAGCCGGGGTTGGTGGTGACCACAATTTCGGCGCCGGTTTTAACGATATTGTTGATCTTGCGGGTCTGCAGACGCTCCGCCATGGCGGGTTCGGTCAGGTTGTAGCTGCCAGCGCTACCGCAGCAGACGTCAGATTCGGGGAGTTCGATGAATTCAACGCCCGGGGTGTTCTTCAAGAGTGTCCGGGGCGAGGCAGTGATGCGTTGGGCGTGGGCCAGGTGGCAGGCATCATGGTAGGTGACTTTCACCGTCGGAGCTGAAGCGGGCCTGGCTGATGGAAGGACCTCAACCAGATCGCGGACCTTCGCGCTGAACTGCCGGGCGCGATCATGCCATGCGGGATCGCCTTCGAGGAGGTGGCCGTATTCTTTGAGCGTGGAGCCGCAACCGGCGGCGTTGATGATGATGAGGTCTGGATTGGTCTTCTCAAATGCGGCGATGTTGCGCCTGGCGCATTCGCGGGCGCGATCGAGACGGCCACTGTGAGCAAACAACGCGCCGCAGCAGCCCTGGCCTTCTGGCACAGTGACGTCGTAACCGGCAGAGGTGAGCAGATCGATGCTGGCGCGGTTAGTGCCTTGGAACAGAACGGGCATGACGCAGCCTTTGATGAAGGCCACCCTGCCCTTGCGCGGCTCGCGAGCGGCGGAATGGGAAGGGAGAGCGCGGAAGTGGATTTCTTTCGGGAGCAAATCGACGTTTTTTCGCAAAAACGCTGGAAGGAGTCGGTCCAGGCCGAGCTTTTTCAGCGCGATGGCAGGAAGAACGGCAAGACGCATCCGCCAGCCGACGGGAAAGATTTCTTCAATTACGAAACGGCGGAGGATGCGTTGGAAGAAACCACGCTGGTGGCGGTGCTCGATGTGATCGCGGGTTTGCTCGAGAAGAGCGCCGTATTGAACGCCGCTGGGGCATGCCACTTCGCAGGCTCGGCAGCCAAGGCAGAGGTCGATCGGCTTGACGGTATCTTCCGTGAGTTCTAGGCGGCCCGCCTTCAGGGCGCGCATCAGGTAAATGCGTCCACGCGGGGAGAGGTTTTCGTTGCCGGTTTCGAGGTAGGTGGGGCAGGAGCTAAGGCAAAGGCCGCAATGAACGCAGGCGAGCGACTTCCTCTCGTCCAGAAAATCTTCAACGGGCGCGGGTGCGTTCATGGTGAATAGATGGGGAATATACCATGCGGGTCGAACACGGCCTTAGCGCGGGCGGTTAATTCCGGCAGCGGGATGGCGGGAGGGGTGGTTGGCTGGCGGTGAAAGATGATGCCGTTCGCCAGATGAGCAACAAACCGTTGGCGTTGGCTGGACGCTTTGTTGAAAAGTTGGACCAGGCTTTCGACGGTTCGTGAAGGAAGGACGGAGATTCGGCGCGGGCGTTCTGAATGCGTCCAGAACTCGGACCAGTAGTTAAGCGCGAGAGATGGAGTGAAGCCGAGTTGCTGCGCGATAGCTTGCTGGGCAGCCACATCTTCGCGAGCGCCGTCGAAGCCGAGACAGATGCTTATTTGACCACTGTCGTTTTCGTAGGCGTCGAAGATGCAGGGGCGCAAGGGGCTTTGGCGAACCTTGGCACGCAAGACTTCGACGTCAGCGAAGGTGTTGGCCGGCGCTGTTAGAAAAACTTCGGCTTCAGGACGCGGAAGGACTTTGAAACTCGCTTCGACGATGAGGCCCAGAGCGCCTTGAGCGCCAATGAACAGTTTGGCGAGATCGTAACCGGCGACGTTCTTCACGACTTTGCCCCCGCTCTTGATGATGCGTCCGTCCGCGAGGGCAACGCGCATGCCGATGAGGTAATCGCGAATCGTGCCGTAGCCGCAGCGACGCGGGCCACTGAGATTACGATTGAGGATGTCGGCAAGGGTGAGGTTTTCCGCACACGGTGGGTCGATGGGGAGCCATTGGTTGTGAGTCGCCAGCAACTGCTGGAACGCGGCGAAATTGAGCCCCGCCTCGACCGTGATGGTCATGTCCTCTGGGGTGTGGTCGACGACGTTGGATAGGCGGGTGAGATCAATGGGGGGCAAGGGGCGTTTCTGCGCGGAGCTTTCGCGCAGAGCAGCGCTAACTTCTTCGAAGTTGGCAGGGGTGATCGCCACGGGTTCAAATCCTCACGCAGTGACTCTTTTGGCAAGGAAAAGATGGCTGAACGGGCCGGCTGCGCCCTCTTGAAGAGTCCAGGTTTTGTGATCGGGCCAGGCGGTTGAGAGTTCGCCGTCCCAGAAACCAGCTTTGACACTGCGCTTGGCGTCATGGCGGGTGACGTAGTTGCAGCCGATTAAGCCGAGGAGGGGCGTGGTGTAAGGCGCGAGTCTCCATCGTCGCGGTTCGCAAGCGATGAACAAATCGCACTGCGCTGAGGCGCGTGCGAGGATGTTTCGGAGCGCGGCTCCTTCAAAGTGGTGGAGGAAGAGGTTGCAGATGATCAGGTCGGCGAAGGGCAAAGGAGCGGAAGGATTGAGGATGTCGGCGGAGACTAACTGCAACGGGCAATCGAGGCCCTTGAATTGAGCAAAGGTCGTTGCGCTGACGATCGATTGCTTATCGAGCAAGGCGGCGCTGGACGGGCGGATACTTCGGGTGTGGAACCGGCGAACCAGGCTCAGCAGAAAGCGCCCGTCTCCCCCGCCCCATTCGGCCAGGCTGCGCGGGGAATGGCCGGCCTGTATGACGGCGCGGGCAATCCAATAGGCGTTACCCATGAGGCGGTTCACGCGGACAAGATCATCCCGCGAGCGAATGGCGGCCGGATGAGCGGCATCCATTTCATCAAGCAGTTCTGGGCGAACAACACGCGGGGTCACGGTTGAAGCGTACGAGGAAGGTCGTTGGCCTCGCAAGTTGAACCGCGCCGAGGGCTGCCGATGCAAAAAATAGAACCAAGGGGATTGCGGAACTTTTTGGGTTGAGATAAGTAGGGAATTTTTGCCCTGAGTTTTTGCCTTGCGATAGGCGGCCCCCCTTTGATAGAAACACCACACTTTCTATGGCTGCCATCGGTCGTTTCCAAAAGGGCGACGAAATTTTTTACGCTAAAGTGGTGGACGGGGAACTCTTCCGGCTGCAAGGGGATGTCTTCGGCTCACCTTCGTTTGAAAAGAAGCCCGTGCCGCAAAAAGGGGTGAAAACCCTTGTGCCGGTGACGCCGTCGAAGGTGATCGCGGTGGGGTTGAACTACGCGGATCATGCGCGGGAGTCTGGCAAGCCGATCCCCAAGGAACCGCTCTTTTGGCTGAAAGCGCCGACTTCGCTGATTCCAGACGGGGCGAAGATTGAGGTTCCCTTCCCCACTCACCGCACAGATTTCGAAGCGGAATTGGCTATCGTGATTGGGCGCCGCGTTCGCAATGTGACCCCAGCAGCGGCGGCACGTTACATTTTTGGCTACACCTCGGCGCAGGATATTAGCGATCGGACGATTCAGAACTCTGAGAGCCAGTGGGCGCGGTGCAAGTCGTTCGACACTTTCACTCCACTTGGGCCTTATGTGGAGACGAAGATCGATCCACATGATCTGACGATCCAGTTGTTCCAAAACGGCCAATTGCGGCAGAACTCGAACACGAGCCAACTAATTTTCAATTGCTTTCAGATCGTCAGCTTCGTTTCCACGAACATGACGTTGCTGCCGGGCGATGTGATCGTGACTGGCACACCGAGCGGCGTCGGGCCGATTGAATCCGGTGACCGCCTTGAAGTGCGCATCCAAGGGCTCGCACCTTTGGTGAACACGGTGAAGTAAATCACTGGCGGGTTGACGCACTCTTTAGGGCACATTTCCCAGCCTCCGCTTACCCGCGGAGGAGCTTCATCAGTTCGTCGGTGGATTGGCCGACGTACTTGCCTTTGCCGAGCAGACGTTCGGCAAGCTCTTCCACGACCGGTGCGCACGCCTGCTTTGACTATCTGTAGGCCAACTCCATCGGAGATAAAATCGACCTCGGTGTTGGGCAGAAATCCCAACTTCTTTCGAAGCTTCGCTGGAATAGTCACCCGACCGTTTGAGGTGATCTTCGTGCAATACTCATAAGGCGAGGAGCGCCACTTTCAATGCCCGAATTTGCTGGCGGGGGCGTGGGGTTTGGCGTAATGCACACGACTTCTTATGCGTTGGACTCAGACTTTGATCCCCACCATGAAAGAGATCCCTGCGGAAGCAGAGATCATTTCTCACCAACTGCTGCTGCGCGCGGGCTTGATCCGCAAGCTGAGCGGCGGGTTGTACACTTTCATGCCGCTGGGCCTGAGAGCTTTGCGCAAGGTGGAGCAAATCGTCCGGGAGGAAATGAACCGGGCGGGCGCGATGGAGGTTTTGATGCCCGCGCTGCAACCGCCTGAGATCTGGCAGAAGAGCGGGCGCTATGAAACCGCGCAGGATGTGTTCTTCAAAGCGCGCGACCGCGCGAAGAAGGAATGGATCCTCGGCCCGACGCACGAGGAAGTGATCACCACTCTGGTGGCTGGCGAAATCAATTCCTATCGCCAGATGCCGCGGAATTTTTATCAGATTCAAACGAAGTTCCGCGATGAGATCCGGCCGCGGTTCGGGCTGATGCGCGCGAAGGAGTTCATCATGAAGGACGCGTACAGCTTCGACGCGAACGATGCTGGCGCCAACACGAGCTACAAGAAGATGTATGACGCCTATGTCCGCATCTTCCAACGTTGCGGCTTGAAGGCTTTCGCGGTGGAAGCGGACACCGGCGTCATGGGCGGCAAACACTCGCACGAATTTATGGCTCCCGCGGCCACAGGCGAAAGCGAAGTGGTTTATTGCGAGAGCGGCGATTACGCGGCCAACGTTGAGAAAGCCAGCAGCGGCGTAAAGGCGGAATACGGCAGCGCGACTGGCGCGGCTCTTGAGAAGTTTGCAACGCCAGGTGTGGTGACGATCGATGCGCTGGCCCAAGCGCCTTACAGCGTCCCTGCGTCGCAACAGATCAAAACGCTAGTGTTCCTTGTTCAGAGCAAAGTGGCTCTCGTACTGGTGCGGGGTGACGACCAGGTTAATGAGGCGAAGCTGACAGGAACGCTTGGGACCGCTGAATTCCGTCCGGCCACTCCAGAGGAAATTCAGCAGGCGCTCGGCGCGCGTCCGGGCAGCCTGGGCGCGGTGCAGGTGGATAAATTCCCTGTGTATGCGGATGAGCGTTTGCGTGGTGCCATGGGCATGACGACTGGCGCCAACGAAGACGGATTTCATCTGCGCAACGTGGATATGGGACGGGACATCAAGGTGACCGCCTGGGCTGACTTGCGCACTGTGCAGGTGGGTGAGCCATGCCCCTCGTGCGGGAAGCCGCTGCGGGTTCAACGGGCCATAGAGGTGGGGCACGTTTTCAAATTGGGCACGAAATACAGCGAGGCGTTGGGCGCGCTTTTCGTGAATGAGGCCGGGCAGAAGGAGCCATGCATCATGGGCTGCTACGGAATCGGTGTGACTCGCACGATGCAATCGGTCATTGAGCAGAGCAATGACAAGGATGGCATTATTTGGCCGCTTGCAGTGGCGCCGTTCCAAGTCTGCATTACTCCGCTGACCGTAGATCCAAACAGCGCTTCCATGAAGATGGCCGAACGCGCTTACGAGGAATTAACCTCACGAGGCATCGATGTGATTCTCGATGATCGAGATGAACGTCCCGGCGTGAAGTTTAAGGATTCCGAGCTGGTTGGTTTCCCGATCCGCATAGGCATTGGCGAGAAGTCCCTGGCCAAAGGCGAAGTGGAAATCAAGGTGCGCGGCGCCGGGCAGATGGAGCCTACTCCAGTGGACAAAGCTTTGGACCGGGTGCTCGAACTGCTTGGGCGGGCTGCTTAGCGCAGGTTAATGGCGAGCATGCCGAAGATGGCGTGCGCGGTGTAATTATTGAACCCGCCCCAATTGGCTTCATCGTATTGGAA
>DASPKX010000074.1:0-26462 GCA_035627835.1 Candidatus Methylomirabilota bacterium | reverse complement strand
GACGTCAAGGGCGAGATCCTCGAGTTGAAGAACACCATCAACACGATGGTCGACCAGCTTTCCTCCTTCGCCTCCGAGGTGACCCGGGTGGCGCGCGAAGTCGGCACGGAAGGCAAGCTCGGCGGCCAAGCGATTGTGCCTGGCGTGGCGGGGACGTGGAAAGATTTGACCGACTCAGTGAACGCGATGGCTACCAACTTGACGTCGCAAGTGCGCAACATCGCGGAAGTGACGACGGCTGTGGCGCGTGGCGATCTCTCGCGCAAGATCACGGTCGATGTGAAAGGGGAAATCCTCGAGTTGAAGAACACCATCAACACGATGGTGGACCAGTTGAATGCCTTTGCTGCGGAAGTGACTCGCGTGGCTCGCGAAGTCGGCACCGAAGGTAAACTGGGTGGCCAGGCTCAAGTGAAAGGTGTCGCAGGCACCTGGAAAGATCTCACCGACTCGGTGAACTCGATGGCCGGTAACCTTACCGCCCAGGTTCGCAACATTGCGGAAGTGACCAAGGCGGTCGCCAACGGTGATCTCTCCAAGAAGATCACCGTGGACGTTAAAGGCGAAATTCTGGAGCTGAAGAACACCGTCAATACGATGGTCGATCAGCTTTCATCGTTTGCTGCGGAAGTGACCCGTGTTGCGCGCGAAGTCGGCACCGAAGGTAAACTGGGCGGCCAGGCGGACGTCAAAGGCGTCGCCGGCACCTGGAAGGACTTGACCGACTCCGTGAACTCGATGGCCCGTAACCTGACAGCTCAGGTTCGTAACATTGCGGAAGTGACGACGGCGGTCGCGAATGGTGACCTTTCCAAGAAGATCACCGTGGACGTGCAAGGCGAAATTCTGCAGCTGAAAGAGACCATCAATACGATGGTCGATCAGCTTCGTTCCTTTGCTGCCGAAGTGACCCGCGTGGCCCGCGAAGTCGGCACCGAAGGAAAGCTGGGCGGCCAGGCGGATGTGCGTGGTGTTGCAGGCACCTGGAAGGACTTGACCGACTCCGTGAACTCGATGGCCGGTAACCTCACTGCTCAGGTTCGTAACATCGCTGAAGTTACGACTGCTGTCGCGAATGGTGACCTTTCCAAGAAGATCACTGTGGACGTTAAAGGCGAAATTTTGGAGCTGAAGAACACCGTCAATACGATGGTCGATCAGCTTCGTTCGTTTGCTGCGGAAGTGACCCGCGTTGCGCGCGAGGTCGGTTCTGAAGGTAAACTGGGCGGCCAGGCGGTCGTAAAAGGTGTCGCAGGCACCTGGAAAGATCTCACCGACTCGGTGAATTCCATGGCCGGTAACCTTACGGCGCAGGTTCGTAATATTGCCGAAGTGACGAAGGCGGTCGCCAACGGCGATCTGTCCAAGAAGATCACTGTCGATGTTAAAGGCGAAATTCTGGAGCTAAAAAACACCGTCAATACGATGGTGGACCAGCTCTCCTCGTTCGCTTCTGAAGTGACCCGCGTCGCGCGTGAGGTCGGCACCGAAGGGAAGCTGGGCGGCCAGGCGGTCGTGAAAGGTGTGGCAGGCACCTGGAAAGATCTCACCGACTCGGTGAACTCCATGGCCGGTAACCTCACTTCGCAGGTCCGTAACATCGCGGAAGTGACAAAAGCGGTCGCGAATGGCGATCTATCCAAGAAGATCACGGTCGATGTGAAAGGCGAAATCCTGGAGCTGAAGAACACCGTCAATACGATGGTGGATCAGCTTTCATCGTTCGCGGCGGAAGTGACCCGCGTGGCTCGCGAAGTCGGCACCGAAGGGAAGCTGGGCGGCCAGGCGGATGTCAAAGGCGTGGCGGGCACCTGGAAAGATCTCACCGACTCGGTGAATTCAATGGCCCGTAACCTGACTGCTCAGGTTCGTAACATCGCTGAAGTGACCAAAGCGGTCGCCAATGGTGACCTCTCCAAGAAGATCACGGTGGACGTGAAAGGCGAAATTCTGGAGCTGAAGAACACCGTCAATACGATGGTGGATCAGCTCTCCTCGTTCGCTGCGGAAGTGACCCGCGTGGCCCGCGAAGTCGGCACGGAAGGTAAGCTGGGCGGCCAGGCAGATGTGCGTGGTGTCGCCGGCACCTGGAAGGACTTGACCGACTCGGTGAACTCGATGGCCGGTAACCTTACCGCCCAGGTTCGTAACATCGCGGAAGTGACCACCGCTGTGGCGAATGGTGACCTTTCAAAGAAGATTACGGTGGACGTCAAAGGCGAAATTCTGCAGCTGAAAGAAACCATTAACACGATGGTGGATCAGCTGCGTTCGTTCGCTGCGGAAGTGACCCGCGTCGCCCGCGAGGTCGGCACCGAAGGCAAGCTGGGCGGCCAGGCGGATGTGAAAGGTGTCGCCGGCACCTGGAAGGACTTAACCGACTCGGTCAATTCCATGGCCGGTAACCTCACCGCGCAGGTTCGTAACATTGCCGAAGTGACGAAAGCCGTCGCGAATGGCGATCTCTCCAAGAAGATCACGGTCGACGTAAAAGGCGAAATTCTCGAACTGAAGAACACCGTCAATACGATGGTGGACCAGCTCTCCTCGTTCGCTTCTGAAGTGACCCGCGTCGCGCGTGAGGTCGGCACCGAAGGAAAGCTGGGCGGCCAGGCGGTCGTGAAAGGTGTCGCAGGCACATGGAAGGATCTCACCGACTCGGTGAACTCGATGGCCGGCAACCTGACTTCTCAGGTCCGCAACATCGCAGCGGTGACCACCGCTGTCGCGAACGGTGACCTTTCCAAGAAGATCACGGTCGATGTGCGCGGAGAAATTCTCGAGCTGAAGGAAACCATTAATACTATGGTGGACCAGCTCAGCTCGTTCGCTTCTGAAGTGACCCGCGTCGCCCGCGAAGTCGGCACAGAAGGAAAACTCGGCGGCCAGGCAGTCGTGAAAGGTGTCTCCGGCATCTGGAAGGATCTGACCGACAACGTCAATTTCATGGCCTCGAACCTGACGAACCAGGTGCGCGGTATTGCGAAGGTCGTGACAGCGGTTGCCAACGGTGACCTGAAGCAAAAGCTGACGGTCGAAGCCAAAGGCGAAATCGCCGCTCTCGCGGACACGATTAACGGCATGATCGACACGCTGGCCACGTTCGCTGACCAGGTGACCACAGTTGCTCGTGAGGTCGGTGTTGAAGGTGAGCTGGGCGGCCAGGCGCACGTGCCCGGCGCGGCAGGCACCTGGAAGGATCTGACCGATAACGTCAATCAGCTCGCGGCGAATCTGACCACTCAGGTCCGCGCGATTGCGGAAGTCGCCACTGCGGTGACCAAAGGTGACCTGACCCGGTTCATTCAAGTTGAAGCTCGCGGTGAGGTCGCAGCCTTGAAGGACAACATCAATGAGATGATTCGTAACCTGAAGGATACGACTCTCAAGAATTCTGAGCAGGACTGGCTGAAGACCAACCTCGCGAAGTTCTCACGCATGTTGCAGGGCCAAAAGGACCTGCTGACGGTCGGCAAGCTGATCCTGTCAGAACTGGCTCCTGTCGTGAGCGCCCATCAAGGCGTGTTCTACCTGATTGATTCCTCCACCAAGGACGAGCCATTCCTGAAGCTGCTGGCGAGCTACGCTTATCGCGAACGCAAGAACGTCGATAATAGGTTCCGCCTCGGCGAAGGTCTGGTCGGTCAATGCGCGCTTGAGAAGGAACGCATCCTCCTGACGAACGTTCCAGATAATTACATTCAGATCACCTCGGGCCTGGGCGAAGCCAAACCGCAGAATATTATCGTTCTCCCGATTCTATTCGAGGGCCAGGTCAAGGCAGTTATGGAACTGGCATCGTTCGAGCGCTTCAGCTCGACGCACTTGACGTTCCTTGACCAGCTCACGGAAACGATCGGCATCGTGCTGAACACCCTGGAAGCGAACATGCGCACAGAGGACCTGCTCAAGCAGTCCCAATCGCTTGCTCGCGAACTCCAGGCGCAGCAGGAAGAGTTGCAACAGACGAACGCAGAGCTGGAAGAGAAAGCTCGCCTGCTCGTGCTGCAGAACGAGGAAGTCGCCCGCAAGAATCGCGAAGTCGAGCAAGCCCGCCAGGCGCTCGAGGAAAAAGCGGCCCAACTTGCGCTCACATCCAAGTACAAGAGCGAGTTCCTTGCGAACATGTCTCACGAGTTGCGCACGCCGCTCAACAGCTTGCTCATTCTCGCGAACCAGCTCGCGGACAACCCGGAGGGCAACCTCACCAGCAAGCAAGTCGAGTTTGCGAAGACAATTCACAGCTCGGGCATCGACCTGCTCACACTCATCAACGACATCTTGGATCTTTCCAAGATCGAGTCCGGCACCGTCACCGTCGAAATGGGCGAGCTGCAATTCGGCTCGCTGCACGACTACATCGATCGCACGTTCCGGCACGTTGCCGACGCCAAGAAGCTCGGCTTCAGGATCGAGGTGGACGAGCATCTGCCTGTCTCGCTCCAAACAGACACGAAGCGCTTGCAACAGGTGCTCAAAAACCTGCTCTCCAACGCCTTCAAGTTCACCGAGCACGGCGACGTCACGCTCAAGATGTTCGTGGCGGAGGATGGCTGGTCTCCAGACAACGACGATCTGCGCAGGGCAGGGCGCGTCATCGGGTTCTCCGTGCGCGACACCGGCATCGGCATTCCGCCTGAGAAGCAGCAGATCATCTTCGAAGCCTTCCAACAGGCGGACGGCAGCACGAACCGCAAGTTCGGCGGCACCGGTCTCGGCTTGGCGATCAGCCGCGAAATTGCCCGTTTGCTCGGCGGCGAAATCCGGCTGGTCAGCGCGCCTGGCCAGGGTAGCACATTCACGCTGTACTTGCCGCAGAGCTTCACGCCGAACAAGCCGCGCACAGTCACGCCAAACATCTCTTACACACCAGAGATGAAGCGCGAACTGGCCGCCGCTGTGGAGCAATCCGTTCAGGCCGCCAACGAAATGGAGGTTGCGGACGATCGCGACTCCATCGCGCCAGGCGACCGCGTCATGATGATCGTCGAAGACGATCTGAACTTCGCGAATTACCTCCTCGACCGCGCTCGCGACCATGGCTTCAAAGGCATCGTGACCTCCCGCGGGTCCAATGCGCTCGCCTTGGCTCAACAGCACAAGCCGGATGCCATTACCCTGGACCTGGGCCTGCCCGACATGGAGGGTTGGAAAGTTCTGAACCGCCTTAAGGATGATCCGAACACGCGGCATATCCCGGTGCAAATCATCACTGCCGATGAGCAGCGCGAACGCGGCCTGACGCAAGGCGCCTTGAACTTCCTCGTGAAACCTGTGCAGAAGGAATTGCTCGACGAATCCTTCGAGCAAGTCCGCACGCATCTCGATCGCCGGGTGAAGAGCCTGTTGATCGTGGAGGATGACGAAACGCAACGCCGCGCGATCACTGAACTCGTTGGCAGCAACGACGTGCAGATCACCACGGCTTCAACGGCCCAGGAAGCCTTCGAGAAACTCAAGGCGACGCACTATGACTGCATGGTGCTTGACCTCGGCCTGCCTGACATGAACGGCTTTGAGTTCATGGATGAGCTGAAGAAAGACCCTGCTTTGAAGGCTCTGCCGATCATCGTTTACACTGGCCGTGACCTGACGAAGAAGGAAGAGACGCAGCTCAAGAAGATGGCCAAGAGCATCATCGTCAAGGATGTCCGCTCTCCAGAGCGCCTGCTTGATGAAACCGCCCTGTTCCTGCATCGCGTCCAGGCGAACCTGCCAGAGCCGCAGCGTCGCATGCTCGAGCAGTTGCACAAGACTGACGAAGTGCTGGCGTCGAAGAAGGTGCTGGTTGTTGATGACGACATCCGCAACATCTTTGCCATGACGTCCCTTTTGGAGCGTCACAACATGGTTGTTTACTCCGCGGAAAACGGACGTGACGCCATCGAAGTTCTACGCAACACCGCGGGAATCGATGTGGTTCTCATGGACATCATGATGCCGGAGATGGATGGCTACGACACCATCAACGAAATCCGCAAACTGCCGAAGTTCAAATCTCTGCCAATTCTGGCCCTTACCGCAAAAGCGATGAAGGGCGATCGCGAGAAGTGCATTGAGGCGGGCGCTTCGGATTATATCTCCAAGCCGGTGGACACAGCGCAACTGCTGTCGATGCTGCGCGTTTGGTTGCACCGATAATTCACGCTGGGCTGGCTGTCGTTCTTGCGGCAGCCAGCTCATTGTCTTTAGAGTCAGCCGACGGGAATGATTCGTTCGCGAAAGTACGACCCTGAACTGGAAGAGTTGGAGATATCCCTCTTCCTGGAGGGTGTCTTTCGCCAATACGGGTTCGACTTTCAAAACTATGCGGGAGGGCCTGTTCGCCGCAAAATCTGGGAAGCCATCCGACAGGAGAAGGTGAAAACCATTTCCGGGCTGCAGGAAAAGTTGCTCCACGACTCCGCAGCGATGGAGCGGTTCCTGCAATCACTCGCACCCGAAGCCACTCCTTACGGCCCTGATTTCCATTTGGTCTTCCGCGAGCATGTTGTTCCCATTCTAAAGACCTACCCATTTGTCCGCCTCTGGCACGCCGGGAGCGCAAGCGTGAAGGACATCTTCTGGACCGCGATCATATTGCTGGAGGAGGATCTGTACGAGAAGACGACCATCTACGTGACGGACATCAACGACATCACCGTCGCTCGGGCGCAGGATGGTCTTTTCCCTGTCGCCCAGATCAAACAATTCGAGCGCGATTACATCAAGTCGGGCGGACGAGCCAACTTCGCTGACTATTACATGGGCGGAGGAAAGAAAGCTGTGTTTGACCCGCGACTAAAGCGCAACATGGTCTTCAGCCAGCACAACTTCGCCACCGACAGCTCGTTTAACGAGTTTAATGCCATCCTTTGCCGCGGGATACTCAGTTCGTTTAACGAAACTCTTCAAGCCCGCGCGCACAAAGTGCTTTACGAGAGTTTAACAATTTTTGGGATACTTGGGCTTGGGCCTAAAGAGGGGCTGGAACATAGTTCGTTCAGACACAGCTTCGCGGTGTTGGATCAGGAGCACAATCTTCACCGGAAAATTCGATGATCAGCCAGATGCCAAGAACTCGTTTTACAACTGAGGCTCAGACCGCTCCTCCACCCGCAGCCGCTCCTGACGTTGTCGCCGAGCAGTCTGAGGAGATCCCCGAATCCAAGGTGAACATCCTGATGGTGGATGACACTCCCGAAAACCTTGTCGCGCTCGAGGCCATTCTCGGTGATCTGGGGCAAAACCTAATCAAAGCTCACTCAGGCGAGGAAGCCCTGCGGCTTCTGCTGAAGCATGATTTTGCCGTCATCCTGATGGATGTAAACATGACCGGTTTGAATGGCTTCGAAACGGCCACGCTCATCCGGCAGCGGAAGAACTCCGAGCATACCCCCATTATTTTTGTCACGGCGATCAGCACCTCGGAAACCCACATTTTTAAGGGTTATTCGATCGGCGCAGTCGATTACATTTTCACTCCGGTCATTCCCGAGGTTTTGCGCACGAAGGTTTCTGTCTTTGTTGAGCTTCTCAAAAAGACGGAGGCCGTTAAACGCCAGGCCGAGCAGTTGCGCACGATCGAGGAGCAGGAGCATAAACGTCATCTAGCGGAAGCAAGCGAGCGGCTGGAGCTGCAGACCAAACGCAATCGCTTCTTCACCTTGTCCGTGAACCTCCTGGCCATTGCCAGCTTCGAAGGATATTTCAAGCAACTCAACCCCGTTTGGGCGAAAACCCTGGGCTACACTGAAGCCGAATTGATGGCGCGTCCCTTCTTCGACTTCCTTGTCGATGAAGATCGCGAGGCGACTCTCTCGAAAATTCAGGAAATGTCTCGGAGCGATGCGCCGATCTATTTTGAAGCGCAATGCCACCACAAGGATGGGTCGGTGCGTTGCCTGGATTGGACAGCCGCCCCCTACGGGGCGGAGCAACTCATCTACCTTTTCGCGCGCGATGTGACCGAGCGAAAGGTTGCCGAGCGAAAGATCCAGAAACTGAATGCGGAGCTGGGCCACAGGGCTGCCGAGCTTCAAAAAACGAATGAGGAGCTGCAGCAGGAAATCGCCACCCGCGAGAAGATGCAGCGTGAGTTGCAGGAGTCCAACGCTGCTCTTGAGGCTTTCTCCTACTCAGTTTCGCATGACCTCCGCGCGCCCGTTCGCGCCATGCAGGGATTTGCTCGCGTGCTGCTGGAAGATTACAGCGACGTGCTCGACGAGGCTGGGCGCGACTACGCGGAGCGAATTGTGGGCGCGGCGGGCAAGATGGATCATCTTATCCAGGATCTGCTGATTTACAGCCGCCTTGGCCATACCTCACTTTCCGTGCATCCGACGGACCTTGAGCGGATCGTTGAGGACGCCCTTGCGCAGCTCTCGGCGGATATTCGCGAGCGGCAGGCGACAATTACTCTCAAACGCCCGCTACATGCGGTCTTTGCCCATGCCACAACGCTCGAGCAGGTGGTCGGCAACCTTATCAGCAACGGCATCAAGTTCGTCCCGGACGGTGTTAAACCTGAAATTACCATCTGGACGGAAATGAATGAAGGCCTCGTGCGCTTATCGGTGAAGGATAACGGCATTGGAATTGCGCCGGAGCATCATGCGCGCATCTTCCGGGTCTTTGAGCGGCTTCATGCCGCTGATGATTATCCTGGCACGGGCATTGGGCTGGCCATTGTCCGCAAAGGCATCGAGCGCATGGGGGGCCAGATCGGCATCACTTCCGAAATCGGGAAAGGGAGCTGCTTCTGGATCGAGCTTCGCAAAGCATAAGCGGGGCGGCTTAAATCTCGATTTGCATCCCGAGCTCCACCACCCGATTTGCCGGCAGCTTGAAGTATGCGGTCGCGCTCTGCGCGTTGCGCGAGAGAATTGAGAACAGCTTTTCCCGCCATATTGCCATTCCTGGCTTGTTGCTCGCGATAATGGTCTCCCGGCTGAGGAAAAATGTCGTGTCGTTCTCTTTGAAATTGAGCCCTTGATCCGCGCAGCGCCGGAGCAGATCCGGCACATCCGCCGCGTCCATGAAGCCATACCGGCCGACCACCCTGTAGAACCCATCCTCCAGCGCTTCGACGGTGGCGCGCTCATTCATGGGAACGTGCGGTTGCTCCTGCGTTTGAATGGTCAAAATAATCACCCGCTGGTGCAGCACTTTATTATGCTTCAAGTTATGCAACAGGGCCAAAGGGGCCCCCTCCAGGCGGCCCGAAAGAAACACCGCTGTGCCCGCAACTCGCATCGGCGGGTCGGCTTTGATGCTTTGCAGGAACAAATCAAGCGGCAGAGCCGCATGCTGGAACTTCGCCGCCAGAATTTTCCGCCCTTTGCGCCATGTGACCATCACGGTGAAGATGCAGGCTGCGACCGCTATGGTGAACCATCCACCCCGGCTGAGTTTAAGCACATTGGAGGAGCAGTATGCCAATTCCACAATCAGGAACGGCAAGGAAACCAAAGCGGCGGTGCGCCGGCTCCAACCCCATACATTTTGCGCCGCAAAATAGAATAGCACCGTGGTGATCAGCATCGTGAGCGTGACTGCCACCCCATAGGTCGCGGCCAGGTTGCTCGACGTTCGGAAACCAAGCACTAGCGCCAGGCAGGCGAAGAACAGAAACCAATTCAAAAGCGGAATATAGATCTGGCCTCTTTCCGTCGAGGAGGTGTGCTCGATGCGCACCCGTGGCAGATACCCCAACTGCACCGCCTGCATCGTGAGGGAAAACGCCCCTGAGATCAGCGCTTGCGATGCAATGCAGGCGGCCATTGCGGCGAGGGCAATCATGGGATACAGCCCCCAGGCAGGCACCAGCTTGTAGAAAGGATTGGATGCAGCGCTCGGGTCGGACAGCACCAAAGCCGCTTGCCCAAAGTAATTCAGCAGCAGAGCAGGGAAGACAAACAGGAACCAGGCTCGCTGGATGGGGCGCCGCCCAAAATGCCCCATGTCCGCGTAGAGCGCTTCAGCCCCCGTCACAACCAACACCACGGACCCGAGCACGTACAGAGCCGCTTCCTGATGGTGGATGAGGAAAAGAATGCCATTGAACGGATTGAGCGCGGCCAATGCCCCAGGCGCCGTTAGCAGCCCGCGGATCCCCAAAATGGCAATGCTGCTGAACCACACCAGCATTACCGGCCCGAAAATGCTCCCTATACGAGCCGTTCCCGTGAACTGCATCGAAAACAGCGCGATCAGGATCAACACGGTCACTGGGACGATGTATTGTTCCATGTGCGGGGCTGCCACGGTGAGGCCCTCCATCGCGCCCAGAATAGTTATTGGCGGGGTGATCATCCCATCGCCATAGAGAAGGCACGCCCCGAAGATGCCGAAGTACACCGGCCATGAACGCCACCTCGACCCTTGCCGCATTCCCTTTTCCGGGAAGGCCAGCGAAAGAAGGGCCAAAATGCCCCCTTCTCCACGGTTATCCGCCCGGAGGATCAACGCGAGGTATTTAACCGCAACGATGAGAATTAACGACCATGAGATCAGTGAGAGGACACCCAGGATGTTTTCAGGAGTCGCGCGGAGCGCGTGGTCGCCGTGGAAGCACTCGCGAAAAGCGTAAAGAGGGCTGGTCCCGATATCTCCGTAAACGATCCCAAGAGCGCCCAGAACGAGCTTGGCCCGGACCGGGGAACGGCTCGTGTCGTTACTCATTTCTGGAATGCACCTTACCGCAAATGGCCAGTCGGGCGCAACAACCCCTCTTTTGCCATCCGCACCGCAGCCTCTGCTTACATGGGCTGCGCTTTTTTCAATTCCACATAAAACCGTGTGCCGTGCGGCTCGTTGGGGGCAATCCCAACTTTGCCTTCCAAGCGCGCCACCGCCTTCTGCACCACTGCCAACCCGATGCCTGTGCCTTCGTAATCGTCGGGGCCATGCAAGCGCTCGAACACGCGGAAAATCCGCTCATGATGCGAAGGCTCAATGCCAATCCCGTTGTCCTCCACCCAAAGTTTCACGGTGTGCGGCAGGCTCTCGCACCAGATGTGAACGACCGGGGGCCGTCCCGGCGCCGCGAATTTAATGGCATTGGACAACAGGTTTGCGACCACCTGCTGCAGCAGCGTGTAATTAGCGAGCACCGTCGCGTGCGATGGTTTCACCTTTACTGTAGCATTGTTGTCCTTGAGGGTCTGCTCGAAGTGGGCCAGCGCCTCCGTTAGCACGGCGTCCACCCGCACCGGCTTGAATTCCATCTCCGCGAGGCTAATTCGGCTGTAATGGAGCAGCTCTTGAATCATCCGGTCGAGCCGCCGGGCCGCTTTGGAAATGCGCTCAGCATAAGTGTGGCCGTCCGGGCTCATTTCCTTGATGTGATCCTCGATCAAAGCCGTCAACAGCCCTTCCATCGCGCGCAATGGCGCGCGCAGGTCATGCGCAATCGAGTAGGAGAAGGCCTGCAGTTCCGAGTTCGCTTGTGCCAGCGCTTCAGCCCGCCGGATCAGTTCCTGGTTCATCGTGGCCAGGGACTCCGCTTGCCTCGCCAACGAGCGCCTGTGCTTTGCCAGCTCCACGAACACGCTCACTTTGCTCCGCAACACCTGCGCGACAATGGGGGTGGTAATGTAATCAACAGCGCCAAGCGCGTAACCCCGTGAGACATCCGTTTCGGTGTTCGAGTAGGAGGTCACGAAGATGATGGGCACTCGCTCGTAGGCCGGGCGTTGGCGTATTAACTCTGCCACTTCATACCCGTCCATGTGCGGCATGTTCACATCCAACAGGATGACTGCAAAATCCTCCTTGAGCAGCCGCCGCAGCGCTTCTGCTCCTGAGGAAACTTTGACGAGGTTCTGCCCGAGGTCCGCCAGAATGGATTCTTGCGCCAGCAGCTTCTCCGGCGAGTCATCCACAAGCAGAATGTTGACCTGATCGCTCGAAGCTTCGCTTGGAGTCGGAACCGTTGTTGAAATCGAACCGGGCATTTGGCGTTGAAACGTCTTCGTGTTTGCGAAGCGCGCTCAACCTCGCGGCGCCAATATTAGCGCCGCCGTTCGATTCAGCAAACGGGAGCTTTGGAATTCTCCACCGATGTTAAAGCTTCCTTGCGCGGAAAAATTGCTGGCGTCCCGTCGACGCGCTGGGAGCCTCAACTTCGATCTCAGCCGTTGCGGGTGTGACAGTTTTCAGAAGAACCCAATTCTTCAGGTCGGTCGAGCTTTCGATAGCATAGGATGCGCCCGGCTCCGCTTTCAGAATCGTGCAGAAATGGCTCTGCGCATTGCACGTTACCCGTGCAAAGACCGGCCCGGCTTGCGTCCGCACGCGTGCGAGGTATGGCTGAGTCTTGCCATCGACGCTTGTAAAGGAGCCGCCAATCAAAAACTCACCGCCTGAAAGCGCGCCAATTGCAAGGACTGCGCCATCAGTGCCGATATTGAAAGACCGGTCCAGGGCGCCTGAACTCGCCACCCGCGCGAGATTTTGGGATGCGGTTCCGTTTACCTGTCGAAAATCCCCCCCCACGAGCATGCTGCCATCTTCACTCGCCGCGACGGCCCAGACCACCCCGGAGGGTGTCTCCAGTTGGCGTTCTGCGGCGCCCTGTGCCCCGTATTGCCGACAAAATCCGGAATAGTGCTCTTGCCCCCCTGCCAGGATGTTCCCGCCAGCGCCCGCGAGCGCATGAACATAAAGAACCTTCGTCTGATCTGGAGCAAACGAGGTATCCAAACTTCCATTCGCGGTAAGCCGCACGAGCTTGGCTGTAGCCCCTCCAACCTTGAACACACCGCCGATGACCAATGACCCATCCGCTTGAACCTTTAATGAACTGACCCCAGCTTCCATTGCAAAGCTCGGCTCCAGCGGAGGGGTGAAGTTAGCGTCGAATTCCCCTGCACCGGTTAAACGGACCAAATACGTAGCGGGCACTCCTGCGAAGTTGCGAAAACCGCCACCCACAAGCAAACGACCATCGGGATCAAAGGCTAATGCAGCCGGGGCGGCGCTAGGGCCATTCTGAGCATCCCATGTGCGGGAAACAGATCCATCCCCGTTTAGGGCCGCAAGATGTGCGGCCAAGCCATTGATGCTAAGGTTGCCGGCAATAACCATTGCCCCATCCGGGCGGAGAGCAATGGCGCTTACCACCGAACCGGGGGCGATCGCCGGATCAAAACGCGTGTCCAGCGTTCCATCCGCATTCAGACGAGCCAATCCCGGCCGAGCTTGGCCGTTGACGACGGTGAAATGCCCGGCAACCAGGGCCTTGCCATCCCGGCCCACCGCGATCTTGCGAACAGCCCCATTTGCTTGTGGAGCGTAGCTGGTGTCCAAAGCTGCGCCCTTTGTGCGCATTAAGGAACCAAGCAACAAGATGAAAAGCCAAACGAGCAGGCGAGGGTCTTGGAGGGGATTCATACCGACAGTTCAGGGTTATCCGGCGCTTCTATGCGCCCACATTAATCGCAGAACCGTGGCGCTCGTTCCATGCGGCCAGCCCCTGTAAGAGGGTTTAGGGGGCAGAGATTTACTGCTTCATCCTTCCCCCTAGGGCGGTGCGGTGTTTTGGAGGTATGACCTGAAAACCGTCTCCGGCCGCCTCCAGGTTATTCTTCCCGAACACTCCATATTAAGCGAAGCTCCCCAACCTAGTTCACGTGAGCACATACCTGAGATTCGTTGTCTGCTTCTTTGTTTTGTTAAGCGTCCACGCGCGCGCCTCTACCCGCGAACCAGTCAAACTTTGGGACTTTACCGCACAGACCCGTGGATACGGAACACTGGTGAAAATTGACCAAAGAGGGGATGTGCTTTGCGTCTTATATGCGCACACCGCATGGGGAACTCTCCACGGCCAACCCGTGACGGAGCCTGCCAACTACCTCTGCAAGTTCGGTCGTGATAGGAGGGTTTTGTGGGTGAAGAAAATTCAAGCCCCTGAGCCAGCGTTCACTCTTGAGCTGTTTAAGGATGAAATTGCGGTCAGCGTCCCTGTTGGAAGCTCCCAGCAACGTCTCTTTCAGTTCAAGAGGGACGGCACGCTGCTTAGGTCTGACCTGATCAAAGGTAGCACCTTCGATTACGATGCGTCCGGGAACGTGTGGGTTCTTTCCAGATCAGCTCTAAACCCCGACCACCGGGTCGAAGGCACACAGATCGCACGATACGATCGAGGCAACTTTGAGGCCATTCAACAACCTCAGCTTCTCGTGGAGACCACGAATACACTCGGCGTTCCAACGCTCCACGTCTGGCATGACCAGGTGTTTACCCACACCGCTGCTTGGAACAGTGCGGCTGTCCACCAAAGTCCGGGTTCGGTAAAGGAATACGGGGGTGGGATATTGCTGACCCGACACAAGATTGGCGGTCCGCTGCTGTCGTCGGTCTACTTTGATCAAGTGGGTGTATACCCGACGTTTATTCCGATTGCCATCACACCGCACGGCTCCATTCGTGTGGCCATCCCCTTTGACACTCTGCTAACAACGGACACAGGTTTGCGTATTGAAGGAAAGGGCGGGCCCGACGCTGCGGTGCTGGCTTTTGATCTGAATGGTTCTCTTCTCTGGAGTCATGTGATCGCCGGCGCCGCACATGATGAGATTCGAGCGGTTGAAACGGACGCATTTGGGAATTGTTATGTTGTCGGCTTCACGCTCGGCGGCCTTTTTCCGCCCATAATGGCTCCAACAAATTCAGCCTTCGCGGCAAAGTTCAGCCCTAAGGGCACAAACATTTGGATTTATTCGTATGCCGACTCCGTAGGGAACGGCGTCGCTGTGTCCGAGGATGGCGCCGTTGCGTTGACCGGATTCACGCAAGGCTTTTTAAACCCATTCGCCATCTCTGTTCGCCAGCCCTCTGGTCGTATGGGCCTGGCTATCGACTTTGTATCCACTGCATTGGTCGCAGACGTCGAGACCCCTGGGCGATACTTCATCGAAAGCTCCCCGGATCTTCGTGCGTGGGGTCGGGAGCACGGCTTTATCCCCCATTCCGAAACCACGCTGCTGCCCCTCAGTATGGACGAGCGAAAAAGGTTTTACAGGATCCGCGCCGAGTAACGTCTCAGGATCGTCTCCTCAGCGAAAAATTCACGCCTCTTCAGTGATGCTCAAGGGACCACTTGCGCCCGATACAACCGGCGCCGCGCAGAGGGTTGGGGGTCTGTAAAGGTCACAGTGCTGGTCGCGAACGTAACCGTGGTTACCGGCGTCCAGTTCCGCAGGTCGGATGATCCCAGGATTGTAGCCGTATGACCAACAGGCCCTCGAATGTTCGACTGGAAGTTTCCGGTCGGAGAAAACCGCTGAGTGCCTCGCACGAATTCCACTGTGCCGGTGCTGGAGGCGGCGCCCAGCGAGAAATCACTTTTGACATTGGTACCAACGGCAACGACGGTCCGGCGCAGCGGCTGCGCCAAACCTGCTCCCGAAACCACAACGCTGAATGTGCCTGCTGCAGCCGGCAGCGGAAAGGCGTAACCACCCGAAGCCGATGTGACGGCAAAGTATGAGCCAGCGGGCTCCGAAGAAACCGTCAGGCCCGCAACACCTTCGCCGGGGGTATAAAAGCCATTCCCGTCTGCATCTCGATACACGACCCCCAATGCCATCGGCCCCGGTGTGCTGTCACTCCGCGCAAAGTTCTGAGTCCCCATCAAAGCATTGTAAGAGCGTCCAGCGGAGATGAATGCCCCCGTTAGCAACCCAATTCCTATTTCATCCAAGCTGCCATTCATGATGTTCTCCCGGTGGCCGGCGCTGCGAATCAGGT
Organism: Candidatus Methylomirabilota bacterium; assembly: GCA_035627835.1. Lineage (GTDB taxonomy): Bacteria > Verrucomicrobiota > Verrucomicrobiia > Limisphaerales > SXQI01 > DASPKX01. The sequence continues at coordinate 10,727 of DASPKX010000074.1, read as the reverse complement.
TATCGTGCAGTGTTTGGGTTGTTCGCGTCAGGTCAACCGTCGCGCTCGTCCCGCTCCAGGCGATGTTCTCTGCCGCCTGCCAGGATCCGCTGAACACGTAGCCAGCGGCCCGCATGCGCGCGGCCATGTCTGAACCGCCGGCGCCGGTGTGGGAGAATATGTCGGCATCCAGCATCCATTGGCTATGGCCGCGAGCTGCTGAGATCAACGGGCGATTAAACGCCAGCGGCGGCTTCGGGAGCGTGGTAATCGTGCCGAGCGGCAGCCCCGCGTTCAGGTCAATTCCAAGCCGCACCGCCTCGGCCAGAGGATTGGCGCGGGCGCGATTCACAAGCTCCAGCATGAACTGCTCGTGACTCGAAGGCTCACCATGATCCCAGCGTTGCGCCGCGTGAAGAGCAGGGGAACAAAGAAGAAAAACGGCGCTAAGAAGGCCCACGGGGCCAAACCGCCTGTCCGCAAAAGGCATGGCTATGAAAATGCTACACCGCATCCGGAAGTCAAATCGGTCACTCAGGAGGCGTTTCTGTTCCCGCGCGGAGTGCGTCGTCTTCTCGGGTTCAAGGGGAGATCCTCCTTGCTTGCTTTGGCTCCCGCAAAAGATGGTCTGTTTTTTGGCGCCCGAATTCTTCGGCTTCTGGATAGACTGACGACTTGATGTTAGTCTTTCTGCGGGAATGAGAAGGAGTGTGGTTAAAGGGGCTCTGCTCGGCGGCGCTATCGGTCTTGCGTTGGGCGTGGGCGGATTCACCTTTCTTTATGCAAAAGGCGCTTCCTACCTCACGAACGACCCTCGCGCTTGTGCCAATTGCCACATCATGCAGGAGCATTACGATGCCTGGATTACTTCCAGCCACCGCTCCGTCGCCACCTGCAACGATTGCCACGCGCCTCATGACCTTCTCGGCAAGTACATCACCAAAGCAGACAATGGGTTTTGGCATTCATTTGCCTTTACCACAGGCGACTTTCACGAGCCTATCCGCATCAAAGCCCGCAACAAACGGGTAACCGAGCGAGCTTGCCTGGATTGCCACACCCAGATCGCGGACGACCTGAGCGCGGCCCACAACACCTCTCACCAGCGGGACCAATCTCTATCCTGCATCCGGTGCCACAGCGACGTTGGGCACCCATTACGACGCTAACCTGAACAGGAGATTTCCTATATGGCAGATGAACGAAAAGACGGAAACAAGGGGAGATTCAAGCGATCTGCAACCTTGTTCATGACAGCAGTGATCGTGTGCGTTTTAGCCGCCCTCGGGGGTATGGCTCTGCTGGTCAACATTCTCGAGCGCAAGCAGGAGGCTAAGAACCCCTTCTATCGTGTGGTCGAGCTGGACGATAACACTGTTGATCCCGAAATCTGGGGGAAGAATTTCCCCCTACAATACGATGGGTACAAGCGCACGGTGGACCAACAGCGGACTCGCTTTGGCGGCAGCGAAGCTTGGCCTCGCACCCCAACTGCGGCTGATCCTCGGTCGCTCGTCGCGCAGTCCCGGCTCGAAGAAGATCCTCGTCTAAAACAAATTTGGGCGGGCTATGCCTTCTCCAAAGATTTTCGAGAGGACCGCGGCCATGCCTACATGCTCGATGACCAAACTTTCACCGAGCGTCAGCAAGCCGTTCAACAGCCCGGCACCTGCCTCCATTGCCACGCCTCCGTCTATGTGCCCTACAAAAACGCAGGAAATGGGGACTTGATCAAAGGTTTCGAAGCGCTGAACAAAATGACCTTCCAGCAAGCTCGCGAGAAGGTCACTCACCCCGTCACATGCATCGACTGCCATGAGAGCGACACTATGGCTCTTCGTGTCACCCGGCCCGGCTTCTTGGAGGGCATACGCGCCCTCAAAGCTTCACAAGGAGTGAAGGATTACGACGTGAACAAACAAGCCACACGGCAGGAGATGCGCACCTTCGTTTGCGCGCAGTGCCACGTTGAATATTACTTTAAAGGGCAGGAGAAGCGTCTGGTGTACCCTTGGGCAAAGGGACTTAAAGTTGACCAAATCCTCGCCTATTATGACGAGGTCGGCCACAAGGACTGGACGCATGCAGAAAGCGGAGCCCCGGTCCTGAAGGCGCAGCATCCCGAGTATGAACTTTGGACCCAGGGTGTGCATGCCAAGTCAGGGGTGAGCTGCGCCGATTGCCACATGCCTTATACCCGTGTTGGCGCTCACAAGATCTCCGATCATCACGTTCGCAGCCCATTATTGAACATGAATCGCGCTTGCCAGACCTGCCATAACTGGCCGGAGAACGAGTTGCGCGAGCGCGTTTATACAAATCAGGAGCGCACCCACCATATGCGCGATCTCGCAATGAATGCCGTCGTCGATCTGATCGGCGATATCAAGGCAGCCAAACAGGCCGGTGCGACAGACGAGCAGCTAAAAGAAGCTCGTGACTTCCATCGACGCGCGCAGTTCTTCCTCGACTTCATCGAGGCGGAGAACTCGATGGGATTCCACGCCCCGCAGGAGGCCGTTCGCATCTTGGGGCAATCGATTGATTACTCAAGAAAAGGGCAGAATTCTCTCAGGCCCGCCGCTCCACGCCAGACTGCGGCCGCAGCCAAATAATCAGGTGTTTTGCTGGCCCTTGGCCAGCATCACCTGGAGGGGGATCCGCGCGACGATTCCACCATCCATATAGATGTCGATGGAATACTGCCCCGTTTTTTCGAATTTGATCTGCTGGAGGTTGAAAATGAAATTCCGCGAGTAAAAGAAAGCGTTGTCTGGGATCTTCACATCCAGTTCCGGCTCGATGTCTGGCAGCATGTTCGCCCCATCCTCATCAATGAGGGCGACCTTGAGCTTGTGATTTCCCTGGTCGGTGTCCCGAAAGACCAGCCGCAACGCAATCGAGCAATGCGGGTGGGTGGCGGGCATCCGAGATGTCACGATCGTGTCAAAAGTGCCAAGAATGCACAGCTTCCCGCGATAATCCGCGGCTGAGTCACACAAAGTTGCGATCTGGACATCCATACCGAAGCAGGAACTTACCGGCTTTGCAGCCGTAAAAGCAAAGCCTTTCCTTGCCCTTCTCCGCCAAGCACTTACTCTTTTCCGAAGGAGGGTTGTTCACATGGGGTGCATTGCAATCAGGGATTGCCCGATATTTCTCGTCCACAGTCTCCCTGCATGGCTCTTTCAGGCTGACTCCCAATTTCAAACACGTAGGGCTGCGTCTATAAAGTAGCCCCACTGAGCGACACTATTGCACTAACAATCTAAACGGGAAAACGACTATGACATCACCCAAACTTGAAGAACTCCGCCGCGAACTGGCCCGCATCCGCAAGGCTTCCCTGGAAGCGACTCGGAACAATGATTTCATGAAAGTCGCGAGCCTTACTGTCAAAGCTGCCGAACTGAACAAAGCCATCAATAACGAGCAGGATAACCTCCTGATCGCTTCGCTCTAATCGCCAGCCATTGGTTGTTTAGCAGAGCGACTCTCCGCGCCCGGAACCCCGGTTGAGGAGAGTCGCTCATTTTTTTATCAACAGCCGCCCTCATTCTGGAACTAACCTCTAACTGGTCTGGCCGCCCCTTCGATGCGATCCCCGATTAAACCCTTCCGGGCCGGAGTCACTTCAGGGTGAAAAACTGTCCAGCGCAGCGTTGTGCGCCAAAAATCATGAACACACCAACAACTTTGCCTGCTGAATGCCTGGACTCAGCCTCGCGCTTTCACCCAGCCATCAAAGAATTTAAAAACACAACTCCCGCTAAAAAAACACACCTCAACCCCATACGAAATCACAGTCGAGCGCCGTATTCAAAAAGCGGCAGCAGACGTGACGAGGCTCACGATTTCGGCCTCTTGCGGCCCTACATCCCCAAGCGCTCTGGGAACAATGCGCGCATGATGCGCGTCATGTGAGAGGCTTTATTCAGAACGTAGAAGTGAATGCCGGGAGCGCCCCGTTGAAGCAGTTCACGTGCTTGCGAGACGCATTGGCGAACGCCGATTTCCTCGGCTTTTTCAGTGTCATCGCCCGTGATCTCCAGCTCCGCCTTGAGGTAATCAGGCAGACAAGCGCCACACAATGATGTGATCCGCAGAATCTGTTTCATCGAAAGCACCGGGAGCAGCCCCGGCAACACTGGCTGCTGGACGCCCGCTCTCCGCGCCTTGTCGAGGAAATCGAAGTACTTGGAATTGTCGTAGAAAAGCTGGGACAGCACGATATCCGCCCCTGCATCCGTTTTGCGTTTCAGGTTCGCGATGTCAGCATCCAGGCTTGGGGCCTCGAGATGCTTTTCAGGATATCCAGCTACGGCGATGCCAAAAGGCCCCAAACGTCGTTCTTTCTCGACCGAGCGGATCAACGCCACCAACTCATTCGCATTGCGCAGCCCGTCCGCTGGAGGAGTGAAAGTGGTCTGCCCTTGTGGCGGGTCACCGCGCAAGGCTACGATGTTGTGGATTCCCGCGTCATGTATCTGTTGAATTGTCGCCGCGAGTTGCGTGCGGGAAGCCCCAACGCAGGTCAAATGGCACGCGGTCGGAATGCCAAACTCCTTCTGGACGAAGGAGGCGATTTCAAGCGTGCGCTCCTGGGTTGTGCCCATCGCGCCGTACGTGACCGTAAAGAAATCGGGCTTTAAGCGCGCGAGTTCAGGCAATATCTGGCGAAGATTCTCGTACGCAGCGTCTGTCTTCGGCGGAAACAGCTCGAACGAAACAACAGGGCCTGATTGCGGTTTATAAAATTCGGGGAATGTGCGGCGGGACTGACTCACCATAGCTCCTTTATCAATAGAGGATTGAGTCTAGGAGGAGATCAGCCACAGGCAACCCCATTCGCGCGCTCAGGGGTAAACTGAGCCACAGGCTGCACCGTTCGGTATGAGGCGTTTAATGAGAGTGTGGTTTGCCAGTGCCACAGCGACCACAAGAGGAGGGAACGCCGCTGCAGACGGGGACATCGCCCGCCCCGGCCTCCACCTTGGAGGCAAAAACGGAGAGTTTCTTCTCCAATTTCGTCGAGCCACAGTGAGGGCAAGTCGTGCCGGTCCAATCGGCGGAGCGAACGAGCAGTTCACTGTCCTTGGAGCATTTGCCACAATGGAATTCGTAGATTGGCATGGTTGTCTCTGGTGAAGTTAAGAAAGTTCGCGCCGATACGCCTCGGCGAGCAGCGTGACCGGATGAGCCACGCGGATGTTGAGCCCCTGTTTGCGGGCGCCGTTCTGCACCTGGAGCATGCAGCCCGGATTCCCAGTAGCCACGGTTCGCGCGCCAGTCGTCCGGATGTGTTTAATCTTCCGGTCCAGGAGGTCGTTCGCCATCTCTGGTTGGATAAGGTTGTAGATGCCCGCGCTGCCGCAGCACCACGCGCTCTCGGGTAATTCGACGAGGTTCAATCCAGGAATGGACTTCAAGACCTGCCGAGGTTGCGCCGTAATCTTCTGCCCGTGGCAGAGATGGCACGCCTCATGGTAGGTGACGGTGTTGCTCGCCGATTGCCCTCGCGGTTGATCAATGCCGATCTTCGCGAGCCATTCGTGGATGTCCTGAACCTTTGCATCCCATTGCTCCGCGCGGTGAAGATACGCAGGCTCATCGGCCAGCAGCTTGGCGTAATGCTTCAGGTGTGAGCCGCAGCCGGCTGCATTGGTGATGATCGCGTCAAATTGGTCGGGCGGGAACTGTTCGAGCTGCTTCTTGGCAAGCTCTTTGGCGAGGTTCCATTCGCCATTGTGCGCGTGAAGGGAGCCGCAACAATGCTGGTCTCTCGGAGTGATGACTTCGCATCCATTGCGCGCAAGCACCTCAACCGTGTCGCGATTCACATCGCTGAAGATTAGATCCTGAGCGCATCCGGTGAGCACAGCGACGCGGTATTTGCGCGCGCCGCTGGCGGGAGTCACCGGCGCGATAAGATCCGACGAAAACGCCGGTTGCACCTTCGGCGTCATCGCCTCCAGTTCGCGCAACCGCTTCGGCAGGAGGTTCAGGAGCCCGCTGCGGCGCAGAAAGGTTTGAAGCCCGAGGCTTTGGTAGAGCCGCATGGCCATTCCGACCAGGTGCAGTCGGTTTTGGTCCATGAAGAGCCACCGTAAGGTGAATCCGCGAATAAGACTGCGCTTGGGCCCCTTGAGAACCCCGCTCTCTTCAGCTTCAGCGCGTGCGTGCTCGAAGAGTTCTGCATAGTTCACGCCCGCTGGGCACGCCGTCATGCAAGCCAGGCAGCCAAGGCAGAAATACATCTCGTCCGCGAACTCTTTGGTGGGCTTCAGCCGGTCATCGGCGATCGCGCGCATGAGCGAGATGCGGCCGCGCGGGCTGTTGCGCTCGATCTTAGTGGCGTCGTATGTGGGGCAGGTGGGCAGGCAAAGGCCGCAGTGCATGCACTGCTGCACGACCGAATAGTCCAGGTTCTTTAAATGCGACGACACGTTCAGTGGCAACCGCGCTCCCGCGCTGGTTGGGAGATACCAATTGCTGCGCTTCGCCTCGGGCGCAAGTTATTTGATGCCCGAGAGCCGTTCGCGCCAGATCTGGTAGAGCTGAGCGGTGGCGACCACATCGCGCAGGCAATATTCGGCAATCGCCCGGTGACAGCCCGCAGCCATCAGGTTGGTTACATCCATGCCGCTGATGCCCGCGCTTTTCGGCGATTCGATGCCAAAGCTCTTGCAATAGAAGTCGAGGTTGAACTTGCGCGAAGCGCCATCTCGGCCGCTCACGCAGTAAAATGTCAGTTGCTCAGCCAAATCACAGTGCGGTTCGATTTGATACCGGTAACCAAGCCAATCCTTGCGGCTAATCGGCACATTGAGGATGGCGGAACGGAGATAGAGGAATGGAACATCGAAGCCGCGCCCATTGAAAGTGACCACGGAATCAAACTTGGATGCGATGGACCAAAACTCCGCGATCATCTCGGATTCATCCATGCACGGCGTGAACTCGGCAATTGGGCTGGAGGTTTCCTCCTCAAAATCGTCGGCAGTGTAGAGCACTTTGCCTTTGCCGCTCTCCGCGTTGAGCATGGCAATGCACGCGATCCGCGCGGTGAATGGATAAAGGCTGAACTGCCGCTGCAGATCCTCCGACTTCATTTGGCGGGCGGCGGGATCTTCGATCTTGTTCGCCTCGCGCAGGAGATACTCCTGCTGCACATCGTCGAAAGACTCGAGGGGAAGCGCGGCTGTTTCGATGTCAAAAACGAGATGGGACATGTGGAAAGGCTCAGGGAAATAAAAAACCAGGGTGAAAAACGTCAATGAACCTGGAGGACGTCCCCACCCTGGGGTTAAAGGTTAAAAAAGAAGGTTACTTCTTCTTGCTTGCCGATTTCTTGGCTGGTGCTTTTTTCGCTGCGGCTTTTTTCTTAGCTGCCATTGAAAGTCACCTCCAATCGGCTTGTAACGCAAACTTTACGTGCGTGCATTTTGCTTTTCCAGGTTGCACTCGTTATCTGAAATCTTTCACCACAGCATTCAAGAAAAATTTTCACTTCGACGCAAAAAAAGTTCACGGCTAGTTTCTGCGCGATGTCTTCGCCAAGCGCTCAACTCACTCCCATGATGGCGCAATACCGCCGCATCAAGAGTGAACTCCCTGCTGACGCGCTGCTGCTTTTTCGTCTGGGCGACTTCTACGAAATGTTTTTCGAGGACGCGAAGACGAGCGCCGAGATCCTGAACGTGGCGCTGACGAAACGCGGGCTCGTGCCAATGTGCGGCATTCCGTTTCACGCGGCGAACGGCTACATCAGCAAACTGCTGAGCGCTGGAAAGAAGGTCGCAATTTGCGATCAAGTTGAAGAAGCAAAGCCGGGCCAGTTGGTGAAGCGCGAGGTCACACAAATCCTCAGCCCGGGCACGCACTTCGATGAAAGAACACTGGTTGCGGAGCGAAACAATTACCTCGTCGCGATTTATCCGCTTGGCAAAGCGTTCGGTCTAAGCGCGCTTGACTTAACGACTGCCGACTTCCGAACCACCGAACTTGACGGGGAAAGCGCTCTGCTTGCTGAACTGCATCGGCTGCGACCTGCGGAAATACTGCTGCCATCACTTGCGAAAACGCTGAAAGAGCTGCTCAGCGGCACGCTGCCATCGCTCGTCGAGTACGAAGACTGGGTGTTCGCGCCTGAAACAGCTCAGTTCACCGTCAAGGATCACTTCAAAGTGGCAGCGCTCGATGGGTTCGGACTAAAAAATCGAGCGGCTGCGATCGGCGCGGCTGGCGCGATTCTGCATTATGTCTCCCAGCACTTGCGCCGCGATATCCAGCACCTCAGCCGCTTGAGCTTTTACCAGGCGAGCGATTATCTAGTGCTGGACCACACGTCCTTGCGGAACCTGGAAGCGCTGGAGCCGATGCACAAGGACAGCGCGCGTGACGCGAGCTTGTTTGGCGCCATGAACCGCACTGTCACTCCGATGGGAGCAAGACGTTTACGTGACTGGATTAGCCGGCCGCTGGCGTCTGTCGAAAGAATTCAGCAGCGGCAGGATGCCGTTGAAGCATGGCTGCGTGATGCGCAGGATCTCGGCGGGTTTCGTGAACGGCTCAAAAACGTGCGCGACCTGGAGAGAACGATCAGCAGACTGATGCTTGCTGGCGGGAACGCGCGGGATCTGGTTGCTCTTCGGCTTGGGTTGGAAGAAATGCCGGAGTTGAAACGCGCTCTCAGCGCCATCATCGCCCGTTGCGCCGAGCCGCACGGGATTTTGCAGGAGGAGATTTTCCCTGGCTCGGAAGCGCCGCCCGATCCTTCACGCCCGCTGCTGCATTCCCTCCACCAAGCGCTTCGAGAGCTGCCCGACGTAGTGGATCTGCTTCAAAGAGCCATTTGTGATGAGCCACCGTTGACGATCCGCGAGGGCGGCATGATCCGCGACGGGTTCAGCGCGCCTCTCGATGAGCTGCGGGCAGCTGCACGCGGCGGCAAGGATTGGGTCGCCCAAATGCAGCAGCAAGAGCTTGAGCGCACAGGGATACCTTCGCTGAAAATCCGCTTCAATTCCGTGTTCGGCTATTACATCGAGGTCACCAAAGCGAACCTCGACAAAGTTCCGCCGCATTACATACGGAAGCAAACCATTGCGAATGGAGAGCGCTTTATCACGCCGGAGCTGAAGGAAATGGAATCGAAGATCCTTGGTGCCGAGGAGCGTAGCACGAAACTGGAGCACGAACTCTTTCAGCAGGTGCGCGAGGCAGTGGTGGCGCGCGCTAAAGAGTTGCAGGAAGTGGCGGATGCGCTGGCCCAGCTCGACGCCCTCGCGGCATTTGCGGAGACCGCGCGGTTGTTCAACTACACGCGGCCCGTTGTGCGCGATGAAGGCGTTTTGCAGATCCGCGAAGGCCGCCATCCTGTCCTGGATCAATCCCTAACTGATGAGCGATTCGTTCCCAATGACACGGAGCTGAATAACTCAGACCAGCAAATCATGCTGATCACGGGGCCGAACATGGCGGGCAAGAGCACATTCATTCGGCAAGTGGCATTGCTCGCGTTGCTGGCGCACACCGGGTCCTTTGTCCCGGCGAAAAGCGCCCGCATCGATCTGCTTGATCGCATCTTCACGCGCATCGGAGCGAGCGACGATCTTTCGCGGGGACAATCCACCTTCATGGTGGAAATGAGCGAGACGGCGAACATCTTAAACAACGCGACGAACCGGAGTCTCGTGATTCTCGACGAGATTGGCCGCGGCACGAGCACCTTTGATGGATTGAGCCTCGCGTGGGCGATCGTGGAGCATCTGCACAACCAGATCGGCGCCAAGACGCTGTTCGCGACCCATTACCATGAATTGACGGAATTGGCGGCGCGGTTGCCGCGGATCAAAAACTACAATGTCGCGGTGCGTGAGTGGAACGAGCAGATCATTTTCCTGCGCAAGATTGTGGCGGGCGGCACGGACAAGAGCTACGGGATCCAAGTCGCGCGGCTCGCGGGTGTGCCTAAGACCGTGCTGACCCGAGCTGGGCAGATATTGAATAATCTCGAGGAGAACGAACTCAACCCCGAGGGGAAAACACGCTCCCGCCATCGGGCCGAACGGGAGAAGCTTCAGAAGCTTGAACCGCCGCCACAAATGGATTTATTCGCTTAGAGCGGTTTTCACCGCGCGCGATGAACGACGTTCGAATCGATAAGTGGCTTTGGGCGGTGCGGGTGTTCAAGACCCGGACGTTGGCGGCAGAGGCCTGCAAGGCTGGTCATGTGAAGATTGCCGGCTTGGCCGTTCGAGCCGCGCGCTCGGTTCGTGTGGGCGAAATTATCGAGGCGCAGGTGGGTGAGATACACCGAACAGTGAAGGTCCTGGGCCTTCTTGAAAACCGGGTGGGCGCTCAGTTGGCGAGGGAGCACATGGAGGATCTCACTCCAGAGGAGGAGTATCAAAAACGCCGCGAGCCGAAGTTCATTCCAGTTTTCGTAAGGCCCAAAGGCGCCGGTCGCCCCACCAAAAAGGACCGGAGGCAGATGGTTGGCCTGAGCGAGCGCGAGGAACCGCCTGAAGCGTGATTCAGGGAGTCCCTGAGCTGCTCCTTGTTGCCGGGGAAAACCCGATATGCTTCTTTAACTCTGTCCTTATGGAACAGGAGCAGGCGCCGCACGGCGCACAACAGGGTGAGGAGCGGGATTTGCCCCAGGAGATCAACTCCTTGATCAAACGAAACCAGGCGACTCTCAAGCGCATCGACAGCATCGTCGATCAGATGCGGGCGAACCTCCA
>DASPKX010000073.1:0-14271 GCA_035627835.1 Candidatus Methylomirabilota bacterium | reverse complement strand
TTTGCTGCTCCACCGCCGAGATGGAGACTTCCACCAATTTCGCAGTGAGTTCCTTCGTGTAGCGGTCGATCTCCTTTTGCTCCTCGGCGAGGATATCTTTAGCGAAGAGGTTGGGCGCCACTTTCGTTAGCATGGGCGCGGAATGGGTGTGCGTCGCCGATATCGCAAACTGCTCGCGCTTCAATGCAAATTTTCGCGATAACTGTGAATGAACCTCCGCCGTCATATATTCTGGAATGCCCAGGTTATCAACGGTGATAGCGATGCAGAGGCTCTGGTTGTTTGTGCTCCCGAGGGCTAAAGCCGTTGCGCTTAAACGATATGTTCCAGGGTCGGACGGCTTCGTTCGCACCGCAAATCCAGAGAGGCGGATTGGACGTTCAGCGGTGATGTCCACCCGCGCCACGCCCACCGGGAATAAACCCTGGGCAAGCGAAACGGCAACGGACCCTAACAAGCAGAAAAGCGGCGCAATTCGAACCATGTTTGCATCGCAGCCTACTCCTCCCGCCAAACCGCGCAACCAGGTGCGGGCAGGATCCGCCGGATTTTCGATTCGCAATTCAGCCACGCTGTGGCAACCCTGAACGCATGAAACGGCTCGTCGTTCTCTTACTCGCTCTCCTCGCGTTTCCCGCGTGGATCAACGCTGCTTCCGCGGATGCCTCCTTCGAAGGGCTTGCGAATGAATACATGCAAAAGCATTTGGAAACGTTCCCGGAAAGCGCGACCGACCTGGGCGACCATCGTTTTGACCATTTGCTGACTGACTACTCCGCTGGCGCCATCAGCAACCGCGTTCAATTGCTCAAAGGTTGGCTCAACCGCCTGAAGAAGATCAGCCCCAAGAAACTCTCCCCAGCCAATCGCCTCGATTACCAAATCTTCCGCGACGGCCTGGAATCCATGATCCTGGAAGCGGAGGTCATCCGCGAATGGGAATGGAACCCGCTCGTTTACAACCCCGGCAACGCCATCTATCCCCTCCTGGCGAGGGATTACGCGCCGTTGACCAACCGCCTGGAAAGCGCGCGCCAGCGGCTGGAACAACTCCCTAAAGTGCTGTCAGCCGCCCAGGCCAACCTAAAGAACTCCCCCCGCATTCACACCGAAACAGCCATTCAACAAATTAAAGGTTCTGCGAATCTGGTTCGGAACGATCTGAATGAGTTCATTGAGAAAGCGCCTGAAATGCGCGACCGCCTCGCGCCCGTGCAGGCTTCTGCAGCGGTCGCTCTCGACCAGCATGCTGCCTGGCTGGAGAAGGAGCTGCTGCCAAAATCAACCTCGGAGTTTCGTCTCGGCGCGAAGAAGTTCAGCGCGCGCCTTCGTTATTCGCTCAACTCGAACTTATCCAAGGAGCAGATCCTGGCGAATGCCAAACGTGAACTCCTGAAAACCCAGGAGGAAATGTTCGAAACCGCCTGGCCGATGTACCAGAAATATTACCCATCTCGAGCGCGCTTGATGCACAAGGTGGACGCCAACCAGAAGCAGATCATTCGTGACGTATTGGCGAAGCTCGCGGAGGAGCATCCGAACGATGAAACCATCGTCGAAACCGCGAGGCAGGCATTAGCTAAGTGCGTGGAGTTCACCCGCGCGAAGCAGATCGTCACCATCCCGGACGAACCTCTTCAAATTATTGTCATGCCTGAATTCCGCCGCGGCGTTGCTGTCGCGTATTGTGATGCTCCAGGGCCGCTGGCTGAAAATGAAGAAACATTCTACGCCATCTCACCGACACCGGCGGATTGGCCCGCCAAGCGCAAAGAATCGTTCTACCGCGAGTACAACAACCATATGCTGCTGGATCTTACTATCCATGAAGCGGTGCCCGGCCACTACCTGCAGCTTATTCATGGCAACAAGTTCCAGGCTCCAACCAAGATTCGCGGCCTCTTCGGCAGCGGCATCTTTGCGGAGGGTTGGGCCACTTACTCCGAGCAGGTCATGGTCGCGCATGGTTTTGGCGGCCCCGAAATGAAGATGCAGCAGCTCAAGATGCGCCTGCGCCTCATCATCAATTCCATGCTCGACCAGGGCGTCCACACCGCTGGCATGACTGAGGAGGAAGCCATGCGGCTCATGATGGAGGAAGGTTTTCAGGAGGAAGGTGAAGCCGCTGGCAAATGGAGGCGCGCTTGCCTCACTTCCACACAGCTCTCCACCTACTTTGTCGGCAACCTGGAGGTGAACGATGTCGTGGCAGCCTATCGCAAACGTTTCCCCGGCTCCAGCGAGCAAGAAATGCACGACAAGATCCTCTCCTACGGCACTGTCCCGCCAAAATACCTGAAGGAGTTGATCGAGTCCAAATAACCCCCGAGCCCGCACCTGAAGCTTCGTTGCATGAATCACCAGACCCGCGTTTACAACAATATTTTCGAGATGCTGCCGACCGAGGAGAATCCCTCTCCTTTGGTGCGCTTGAATAAACTGGTTCCTCCCGGCTCAACCCTATGGGCCAAGCTCGAATGGATGAATCCGTTTGGCTCAGTGAAAGATCGCGCCGCATGGGAGATGCTCAGCGCGCTCGAGGCGAAGGGTGAACTCAGCGCCGCGCGCGGCATTGTGGAGCCAACTTCAGGCAACACCGGCATCAGCCTTGCGGCCATGGCCAAAGCCCGCGGGTACCATATGCGGGCTGTTGTGCCGAACAAAATTCCGCTCGAGAAAAAACTGCTTCTAAAAATTGCCGGAGCTGACCTCGACGTTATCCGCGATGATCTCTGCCCTGCTCCCGGTCTTGGGGAAGGTTCCATCAACCTTGCCCGCACGCACGCTCGAGCTTCGCCAGAAACGTACACCATGCCGAACCAGTATGAGAACACCGCCAACACGCAGGCTCACGAGCGGACTACTGGTCCAGAGATCTGGCGCCAAACGGACGGCAAGATCACGCATCTGTTCGTCTCGTTAGGCACCTGCGGGACCGTCACGGGTTGCAGCCGCTATCTGAAGTCAAAAAACCCCGACATCAAGATTGTCGCCGTCCAGCCTAGCGAAGGCCATGATGTTCCCGGTCTCCGGAATGTTGCGCAACTCGGCTCCTGCAAGCTTTTCGACAGCGCGTTGATCGACGACATCCTGGAAATCGAGCACAAGCTCGCTTACGAGCGAGCCCTCGACCTCTGCCAGCGCGAAGGCCTCCTTGCAGGCCCAAGTTCCGGCTTGATTTTGGAGGGGGCGCTCGAAATTATCTCGCGCGAAAAAGTGGGCCTCGGGGTGATGATTTTTCCGGATAACATCTTCAAATACACAGCCAGCATGGCCCGGCACATCCCCAGCCTCGCCTCTGGAACACAACCTTAAAACATTATGGCAACCTACGCGCATCCCGAAACTCTTGTGGAAACAGATTGGGTCAAAGCCAATCTTGGCAAACCAGGCATTAAACTCGTCGAAATCGATGTGGATACCAAAGCCTATGACGCTGGCCACATTCCCGGCGCCATTGGCTTCAACTGGCAAACTCAACTCCAGGACCAGGTCTGCCGCGACATCATCAGCAAAGAGCAATTTGAACAACTGGTCAGCGCCGCTGGGATCTCTCCTGAAGACACCGTTATCCTCTACGGTGACAACAATAACTGGTTCGCGGCCTACGGCTTTTGGTTGTTCAAGATGTACGGCCACAAAGACGTCCGCTTGATGAATGGCGGTCGGGTGAAATGGCTGAACGAAACAGACAAGCCCCTGACCAAAGACGCTCCGCAAGCCACGCCCACCCAATACAAGGTTAAGGAAGTGCGCAACGAACTCCGCGCGCTCCTGCCCGAGGTGATGGAAGTTTCGCGGAACAAGAGCCACAACCTCGTAGATGTCCGCAGTCCTGATGAATTCACCGGCAAAGTGATCGCCCCTCCAGGCATGACCGAAACCGCTCAGCGCGGCGGGCATATCCCTGGTGCTCGCAGTGTCCCGTGGAGCACAGCCGTCAATCCCGACGGCACGTTCAAGTCAGCCGATGAGCTTCGCCGAATTTATGTCGACGAGAAAGGTGTGGATCCTTCAAAGAACACCATCGCCTATTGCCGCATCGGCGAACGCTCCAGCCATACCTGGTTTGTGCTGAAGTACCTTCTTGGCATTAACAACGTGAAGAACTACGACGGCAGCTGGACGGAATACGGCAACGTCATCTGCGCTCCGATCGAGAAGTAATCGAGCAAGAGCACTTTGCAAAGGACGCCTCCGTAAAGCCGTCCTTTTTTATTGGGCCGCCACACAGCGTCGGCCCACAACCTCCAGTTCGCCCGAGCACAGGCGCCGCAGAGCGTTCGGATACAACACCCGCTCAGCTTCCTGAATGCGCGCATGGAGCGTTGCTGCTGTGTCCTCGTCAAGGACAGGCACTGTCTGCTGCGCGATGATGGGCCCGGTATCGATGCCCTGATCAACGAAATGCACGGTGCAACCAGTGAACTTCACCCCGTAATCGAGCGCCTGCTTCCAAGCCTCGAGCCCAGGGAAAGACGGCAGCAGCGAAGGATGGATATTCACGACCTTGTGCGGGAACGCGCGAAGAAATTCTCCCTTCAGAATCCGCATGAACCCCGCCAGGGCGATATAATCCACACGCGCCTCCCGCAACGTCGTTATGTAAGCCTGCTCCGCTTCTTCGTCCAGTTTGGTGCGGAATTTTCCCGGCGGCACATGCATTGCCGCAACCCTTCGAGCGCGGGCATGGTCCAATATCCCCGCGTTGGGCACATCTGACAAAACCACCGCTACCTCATACGGGCATGTCGGGTCAGCCGCGGCGTCCGCGATGGCCACCATGTTCGACCCTTTCCCAGAGCCCAGCACGCCTATCCTGCACTTCTTCTGCATCAGAGGCCGCATGTTGCTTGCCGAACCCTGCCAACGCAAGGCGACTCATAGGCGCGGGGGATCACTGAACACTTTCAATTCTTCTCACTTGGACGATAGTAGAAATCCCTCTGCGGCAGAGGCCCAGAGTTCGTCCATGTTAGTTGCATCTGAAAAGAAGACACGGGTGGTTATCGGCATGAGCGGTGGAGTTGATTCCTCCGCAGCAGCCAAGCTTTTGGTGGAGCAAGGTTACGATGTCATCGGCATCACACTGAAGCTCTGGCCGCAAGACTGCGTCTCGCGCGCCGAAGATAAGTGCTGCGGCCCTCAGGCCGTAATGGATGCCCGCAGCGTCTGCAACACGCTCGGCATTCCCTATTACCTCATCGACGAGGCCGAGGAATTCCAGAAGCAAGTCATCCAATATTTCGCCGACGAGTACAAAGCCGGCCGCACACCGAACCCCTGCGTGATGTGCAACGAACGCTTGAAGTTCGGCAACCTCATCAGTCGCGCGCGCAAGCTGGGCGCGGAATATATTGCCACAGGCCATTACGCGCGTATCGAGCGCGATCCAGTCACCGGGCGCATGCTCTTAAAACGGGGGGCCGATTCCCGCAAGGATCAGAGCTATTTCCTGTTCTCACTCAAGCAGGATCAACTGGCGCGCACACTAATGCCCTTGGGCGAGCTGACCAAGAACGCCACCCGCGACGTGGCCCGAGTTGCTTGCCTCAAAACCGCAGACAAGGAAGAAAGCATGGAAATCTGCTTCGTCCCAGATAACGACTATGGCCGCTTCCTGACCCAAACACACCTCGTTGAGAAGCATCGTGGAGAGATCGTCGATATCCACGGTAAAGTTCTCGGCCATCATGATGGGATCGAGTTTTACACGATTGGGCAACGCAAAGGCCTGGGACTCTCCACCCCTAAGCCGATGTATGTGATCGAGTTGCATCCCGAAACAAATCGCGTTGTTGTTGGGGACGACACAATGCTTGAGCGCGACACCCTTCGCATTGAGCGTTGCAACTGGATTCCGTTTGAAACCTTGGATGAGCCTGTTCAGGCTATGGCGAAGATCCGTTACAATCACCCCGGAGTGGACGCCACAATCACTCCTGGGCCGAACGGCTCAGCGGACGTGAAGCTGCACATCCCCCAACGAGCCGTCACTCCTGGTCAGGCTTGTGTGCTCTACCACGGCGACACCCTCCTGGGCGGCGGTTGGATTGCGCGGTAAAACTGGCGTTTCTAAAGAGTTGAGGCAAATTCCTGAACTTAGATTGCCATTGGCTTGAGCGTTTTGCTTTGTTAAGGACACCCCGTGCCGGCGCCTGATCCCAGTTTATTGCTCCTGATCCCCGCTTATAACGAAGAAAAGCGGATCGAGCCGGTGTTGCGTGATTACGCGCAATACTTCCGTAAGCATTACTCCGGCCCCTTCAGCATCGTGGTCGTCCTCAACGGCTGCCGCGACAACACTCTCGGGGTCGTGCAACGGGTTGCCGCCGATTTCCCAGAGGTTAAAGCCATTGAGTTTACCGCTCCTATTGGCAAAGGAGGCGCTTTAATTGAGGGGCTGCGGCTCGCTCCGACAGCGGATCTGGTTGGATATGTGGACGCAGATGGCGCCACCGCGCCGCCCGCGTTCCTGGACCTCGTTCGGCACTGCTCAGAAGTCGATTGCGCGATCGGATCGCGCTGGATTCCCGGCGCGGTCATTCGCCAAAGCCAATCGGCCAAACGCCAGATCTTCAGCCGCTGCTTCCACATCTTCGTGCAGACCTTGTTCCGCATGAACATCAAGGACACTCAATGCGGCGCCAAGGTCATGCACAGGAAAGCGGTCGAGGCCATTCACTCGACGCTTCGAATCGCTGATGTCGCTTTCGACATCAATCTGCTCTACTCCTTGAAGAAGCACGGATTCACCGTGCGGGAAGTGCCGACGGAATGGACTGACAAGCTGGGTTCAAAAATTCGCCTCAACAAAGGCGCGCTCGGGATTGTTCTATCAGTGGTGCGCCTTCGTCTCTTCTACTCGCCGTTTTACAACTGGCTAAGGCCTCTGCGCCCAGTGGAGGAATGGATCTACAAGAAGCTGCTCTGCGCGCCGACACCGTTCCGGGATCCAAAGAAGTTCCCGGTCCAGCCGCATCATGAGGATTCGGGCATCAATAAGTCCGAAGCCCGACTCCCCGCCAGCCGCTAACGCGAATTCTTACTCCGCGCCGCCGGCTTTTTTACCCACCTTCAGCACACGGTGCACTTCCATGAGCACCTGGTCTAACGGGAGCAACTTGCTTAGGTAACTCGTCGCCTGGTGATGCATGGCATCCTGAAGCACCGCTTCGTCATAGCCAAGTCCCGTGAGGATGATCACCGGCAGATCAGGGTGCAAAGACTTGATCTTAGGGACGAATTCAATCCCATCGCCATCCGGCAACACCACATCTTGCAGCACGACATCAAAGGTTTCGTTCGCCAACTTTGCTTCCGCTTCAGCCAGAGAGGCCGCGGTGGTCACACGGTAACCCCGCTTCTTGAAGAAATCTTCAAACAACCCCCGGATTGGCTCTTCATCATCGACGATCAGAACCCGTTCACGTTCTGGGTTCAGGCTTTTCGCGATCCGTTGAAAAATGCTTTCTTTCACTTTCGTGCCTAAGTTTTTCGTCGTGGGTGATTCAGGGGCCGTTGTTGGCGGGGTGGCCCCATTCGGAGGATCGCCAGAGAAACTCACTTGCGAAGCCCGGGATTCAATCATCCACAATCCCCGGCGAGAACAAGGACCACCACCAGTCGGACCAGGGAACGTGATCAACTCAAGCTTCATATTCATACTCTCTGCGCTTATCGGTTCTGCTGCGGTCAAACTTAAGCTCTTACAGCCGTGACTGAACCCATCGTGCAAACTGCCCCTAACAACAAAGTCACGGTAATTAACCTATCTGCCCTCCTCAAGCAAATACGATGCCCGCTCCATCCTCCCTAAACCGCGACAACAGAAACCTTTTCCTTCCGGCACAAGGCCTCTAGCTCCGCCCGCTCCAACAGCAATGTCTTCTTAGCCTCTAGCGCAATCGCACGGAGTCCGGCGCCAGCGCATGTGCGAATGGTCTGCGCGCCGATGCAGGGAATGTCAAAACGCATGTCGTGACCAGGCTTCGCCACCTTCACCGCAATGGCGTTCTTGCCCTTTCCCGCAAGCTCCCCACCACGCTTCAAGCATTCATCGGTCCCTTCAAATCCCTCCACGGCCATCACTGTGCCCTCTTTCACCACGACGGTTTGGCCGATCTCAAGGCGCGCGACTTCCTTGGCTAATTCAAACCCGAAAGTTACATCCTCCATCTCCGTTTCTGAGAGTTTCGGCCCAAGCACGAAGCCTTTGTCCGGCATAAGCGGCTCCAGCCAGCGAAGAGCATCGATTAGTGTAATCCCGTCCTTTTGCAACTCGTCAGCAATTGCGCCGAAGATCGTGTGGGCATTCTTGCGTTTGAGCCGAAGCAACACTCCCATCGCGCGCAGATCAGGGCGAATATCAAACAGATTTTTCGGCGCAACCTGCCCGGCCATGACGCATTCCTTCACTCCCTGCTCACGGAGGTGGGAAATCAGCTTTCCCAATTGCCCAACGCGGACCCAGGAAACGCGCGCAACCAACCCCTCAATCGCTGGGTCGGTTTCGCCCACGAAGCCCACCGCGACCACTGGGCGTTGATCCATGGCCGCAACCTGCCGCGCAATCGTGAGCGGCAACTCTTTGCTTCCGGCAATGATTCCAAGGGGCTCCGCGCTCACAGATATCTCGTTATCTTCACCGTCCGCAGTGGTTAGATGTAATACATTTTTTCTTTGTTATCGCTTTCATCAAGCAGTTGCTGCAAGGTGATAGCGTCGGCCGTGTCATCCAGCGCTTTCTGCAACCGCTTCCACGCCATCCGCAGCTCCGGGGGGCAGTGCGCGTCAGTCAGCGCTGGGGTGTCGAAGATCTGTCCATGCACAGAGCGAATGATCTCGCCGAGCGTGATCTCCCCAGGAGGCCGCGCGAGCAAGTACCCCCCTTCTTTCCCCCTCTGGCTTTTCACGATCCGTTGCGCTTTCAGCTCGATCAAAATCTGCACGAGATAGTTCCCGGAGATCCCCTGCTCCGCCGCGAGATCCTCGGCTCGCACCGAGCTGCCAAGCGAATACCGCCGCGCCAGCCCAAGGACTGCTCGCGCTGCGTAATCACTCTTAACGGAAAGCTTCACGGCTCAAAACGTAGGTGAACCCTTTGGGGCCACGCAATCTATTTGAGCTGTGCGCCATCTCTCCTTTCTCGCACAAACTTGTCACCTGCCTTAGCCTACTCGTGATGAGAGAAAGTTGGCCCGTTGCCCTCACCATCGCGGGCTCCGACAGCGGCGGGGGGGCAGGCATACAAGCGGACCTGAAAACATTCGCTGCCTTAAAGGTGCATGGCGCTTCCGCGATAACCTGCATCACCGCGCAAAATCCAGCAGAAGTCACAGGTGTTCACGCGATTCCACCCGAGATGGTCCGGGCTCAAATCGAAGCTGGGACAGCGGAACTCCCTCCAGCGGCGATAAAAACCGGGATGCTCTACTCAGTGGAAATCATCCAAGCCGTGGCGGAAACCCTCGCGCAAAGGGCTTCGCGTGTCCCCCTTGTTGTTGATCCCGTGCTCGTTGCCACCAGCGGAGCGCGGTTGCTAAAATCCGACGCCGAAGCCGCTCTCCAGCAACTTCTCCTTCCCAGAGCAACGCTTATCACGCCGAACATTCCAGAAGCCGAAGCCCTTTGTGGCTCCACCATGCGGTCAAAAAGCGAACTACAAGCCGCAGCCAAAACCCTCGCGGATCGCTTCCAAACCGCCATCCTGCTCAAGGGCGGGCATTCTCCAGATGACGGGTTTGTCGTCGACTTGCTTTGTCATGAAAACCAAATCACCGAACTCCGCGCGCCGTTTGTTGCTGGAATCAAGACTCATGGCACCGGATGCACCTTTTCCGCAGCTATAACCGCTGAGTTAGCCAGGGGAACCCCGCTCATGGACGCTGTCCGTTCCGGAAAGCTCTTCATCGAATCCGTCATCAAAAATGGCTACTGGGCAGGCGAACATTTCACACTGAATCCCCGTCCCCGAATGTGAGTTATTACGGAAACGCGGTCAGGGAAACGATGAGAACATCGTCAGGCACCCTGCAAACATTGACGATTGTGAAGCTCCCGGAACCGCTCGTTGCCTGTGAATAAAGTTTTGGGTTTCCGTGAGTAAGTTTTAGGAAGGTTTCCTTGTAAGAAATCACCCCCCTCGGCATTTTTGCCCCCACATGAAAACGTTCGCTCCCTCTGCTGTGCTTTGCGATGAAAGCGTCGCTCTCTACGCGGATCCAAAAGAGCAATTTCGCTTGCGTTTTCAACGTTCTATTGGGCTTTGTGTGCGCCACGGCTTCTGCATTGAAGAGTCGTTTGGG
Organism: Candidatus Methylomirabilota bacterium; assembly: GCA_035627835.1. Classification (GTDB taxonomy): domain Bacteria; phylum Verrucomicrobiota; class Verrucomicrobiia; order Limisphaerales; family SXQI01; genus DASPKX01. The sequence goes on along the minus strand of DASPKX010000073.1, from coordinate 3,964 downwards.
ATGATTTTTAACGAAACCCTTGACGAAGTGCCCTTGGCGGAGGAAGACCAGGCCGCTCTCTATGAAGAAATGATCCGCTGGGCAAAAAGAGTTGCTTTTTAGGTTGTTATCTTCGGTTATTCACCGATTTTATTAACAACGCAAAAGCCCAGCATCAGGAAAAACCTGAGATGAATCTCCAAGAAAGTCGCAAGAGTCAAACTCCCGTGCGGATCGCCCTTCGCGAGATCCGCGAAACCCGCGCCCTGATCGAGGCGTTAGTCGTTTCCTCCGAATCCTTCGACTACATCAAAGCCAAGGAAGCCTTGGGCACGCTGACGAAGAAAGCTCGGCATTTGGCCAAGCTCGAGGAAGCCTTGGAGCAAGCCCTCCCGCAAAGTGCGGCGGAGAACATCGTTCAATTCCCCACCGGGACACAAGGTTAAAAGGCGACAAACCGCATCAACTCTGTTGTTGACCCGTCCCCGGGCCTCTGTATATTGCCGCGCGATGATGGCGCTTGGACAAGCTGCTGTAGCGGTGGTCGTCGTAGTAAACGACGATGCCGATGGCTCTTGTCGATGGTAGAACAGATTTTCGACAAAAACCCACGGCTGCAAAAACGGTCGTGGGTTTTTTATTTTCTGGCAAAGCACAAGCGCAAACCCGTAAAAGATTACCGCAAACGTATTATGAGCAAAAAGACGGAAACAACTGAGCCCAAGGCCCAAGTGGTTTCAGAGCCTCGCCCTGAAATCGGCCCTCGCATGAAGGGCAGCGACATCCTCATTAAAGCACTCGAACGTGAGGGGGTAGAGGCGATTTTTGCTTATCCTGGCGGCGCCAGCATGGAGCTGCACCAGTCCCTGACCCGCTCCAAGATCCGCACCATCCTCCCTCGCCACGAGCAGGGCGGCTCGTTCGCGGCTGAAGGTTACGCCCGCGCCAGCGGCAAGGCCGGCGTTTGCATGGCCACCAGCGGCCCCGGCGCCACCAACCTCGTCACCGGCATTGCCGATGCCTACATGGACTCCATTCCCATGGTCGCGCTTACGGGCCAGGTGCCCCAAGCGATGATTGGCAAAGGCGCGTTCCAGGAGACCGACATTTTCGGCATTACCCTGCCGATCGTGAAGCACAGCTATCTGGTCACCGACATCAATGACATCCCCCGGATCGTCAAAGAAGCTTTCCACGTGGCGCAAAGCGGCCGCCCCGGCCCTGTCATCATTGACCTGCCGAAGAATATTCAGCAGGCCGAAACCCAGCCCATTTTCCCGACCGAGCTGAACATTCGCGGCTATCACCCAGAGCAGCGCAAAGCGGACGAACTCGCGTTAAACGAAATCATTGGGCTCATCGAAAAGTCCGAGCGCCCCGTTCTGTATATCGGCGGCGGCATCATCAGCGCGAACGCGGCCGAAGCGCTCCGTGAATTCGCCTACGCCACCAAGATCCCCGTCACATCAACCATCATGGGTTGCGGCGCTTTCCCTGAAACGGATCCGCTCTCGTTGAAATGGCTTGGCATGCACGGCACCGCCTACGCCAACTGGGCTGTGAACGGCGACCCTATTAACAACATCCCTGGCGCTGACCTCCTCCTCGCGTTCGGCGTGCGCTTCGATGATCGGGTGACGGGCAAGGTCGATAAGTTCTGCGAGCGCGGAACCATCGTTCACATCGACATCGATGCCTCCGAAATCAACAAAAACCGCGCCGCTCACCTGCCCATCGTGGGTGACATCAAGGACGCGCTGATTCGCTTGAATCAGATGCTCCAGAAGCGCCCGATCAAGAAGAGCTTCTCCGCCTGGCACGGCCAAATTGCTGCGTGGAAAGCAAAAGCTCCGCTCAAGTATCAGCTTACGGAAGATGCTCTGAAATCCGCTCACCTTCGTGACCTGATCAAAAACGACCGCGACCAGCTCATCCTGCCACAGATGGCGATCCAGATGCTCTATGAGTTGACCAAAGGCGAAGCGATCATCACGACTGGCGTCGGCCAGCACCAAATGTGGGCGGGCCAATATTACAATTATAAGTTCCCTCGCCAGTTCCTCACCAGCGCTGGTCTCGGCGCGATGGGTTACGGCTATCCAGCCGCGCTCGGCGCAAAAGTCGCCTGCCCAAATCGCGAAGTCATCGACATCGATGGCGACGGCTCCTTCCTTATGAACGTGCAGGAACTCGCCACTGCGAAGATCGAGAAGATCGCAGCCAAGGCCATTATCCTGAACAACCAGCACCTTGGCATGGTCGTGCAATGGGAAGACCGCTTCTACGCTGGCAACCGCGGTCACACTTACCTCGGCGACCCCAACAACATGCAGCAGATCTATCCGGACTACGTGAAGATGTGCGAAAGCTTTGGCGTCACCTGCGAGCGCGTCGTCCGCAAGGCCGACCTCATCCCCGCTCTCGAGCGGATGCTCGCCTCGCCGGAAGCTTACGTCCTCGACGTCATCACGCCGTACACCGAGCACGTGCTGCCGTTCATCCCTGCGGGTAAAACCATCAAGGAAATGATTTACGAGTAACCCACTCCGTTAAAAATCACTGCGCGAGCCGGAGCAAAACTCCGGCTCGTTTTTATTTGGAGAGACATCCATTTGGCCGTATAAACCGTGCGACTTTGATCCTAATGAAAAGCCCCCTCCTCCTCATCATTCTGGCCTTGGCAGCGCTGACAAATGTCTCAGCAGCCGTGCGCACTTTTGAATTTTCCACCTTGCTCCAGGACGAAGTCCCCACTGGCTTTACCAATCTCCTAAGCGGAAAGGGGGAGCCAGGAAATTGGAAGATCGTCATGGACGAAGTTCCCTCCACTTTCAAGCCACTGACAGAGCGCGCGAACACCGGCAAACAAGGTGTCCTGGCCCAAATCTCCCAACAAAATGTGGATGAGCGTTATCCACTGTTCCTGTTTGATCAGGAGAGCTTTGGTGATTTCACCCTTACAACTCGTTTCAAGCTCATGGGGGGCTCTATGGAACGCATGGCTGGGATCGCTTTCCGCGTGCAGGATCCGAACAATTACTATTACGTCCGGGCCAGCGGCGTCGGAAGCACCTTCCGCTTTTTCAAGATGGTGGATGGAAAGCTCAGCCCTCCAATCGGTGTCGAGATGCAGTTCCCCACCAATGTTTGGAACGAGTTGAAGATCGAGTGCAAAGGAAACAACATCCGCACCTGGATCAACGGGGACGAAAAAATCCCAATGATGACGGATACTAGCTTCAGCGCGGGCAAAATTGGTTTTTGGACCAAGTCCGACTCCATCAGCTATTTTGCTGACACCAGGATCGAATACACACCCCGAGAGCCGCTCGCGAAGATTCTTATCCGAGAACTCGTTGAGCGCTACCCACGCCTCCGGGGTGTGCGCATCTACGGCAAAGCCGCCGGAGCTTCAGACCTTCAGGTTCTGGCCAGCACGGACGAATCACTTCATGGACAACCTGCCACCGAAGTCGAAAAGGATGTCGTCGCCCGCGGAATTCGTTATTACGGCAAGAAGGACAAGCAGACCTGCATCGTGACACTTCCTCTGCACGATCGGAATGGTGACGTGGTCGCCGCAGTGCGTTTGGAAATGGAAGCCTTTCGCGGCCAAACAGAAAACAACGCGCTGGCCCGCGCCCTCCCGATCATGAAAGAACTCGAAGCCCGCATCCGCGAAACAAAAGACCTCACGCTGTAAACGCCACTGCAGGGCAAAGTCTTACAGCGGTGGGCCCCGTCCTCGACGGAGGGCCCTCCTGAATCACGGCTAGCCAGAGTTGCGAATGAATTACCGGTGCAACTCCCGCAGGGACGTCCGGAGGCGCTCTAACTCTTCGTCCGTAATCAACTCCTGCCTTTCCAAATCCGAAAGAAGTCGCTGCACCTTCTCTAACTCCAGCAAAGTCTCGCGCAATTGGTGCTTAATCTTGTCGACGTGCCGCTTTAACTCGCGAATTTGCTGCGCTGCGTGCGCCTGCCC
>DASPKX010000072.1:0-19909 GCA_035627835.1 Candidatus Methylomirabilota bacterium | reverse complement strand
AAAGCAACGGGGAAGTGGAGCAAAGCTAAATGGCGATGGATATCTGCCCAGCATATTGTCCGCGCTGCAAAGCTCGCATCGAGCAGGGGCAGGAATTTTGCTCCAGTTGCAACCAACGAGTGGGCCTGCGCGCGCGAATTTGCCCCTCCTGCCGCAGTTCCAAGATCCAGACGCTGGACAAGTATTCACGGGAAACTGTGGCCGGAAAGGGGCAGCTCACGCGGGCCGCCGCGCAGGTCTGCCGAGAATGCGGCACCTCCTGGTGATGCTCGCAGCAGAGCCGTTCCGCTGGCGCTAAGCAGCGCACCGAACTAACATCAAGACGCTCATGAGCGATTCCGGGGCGTCGATGGAGAGGGAAAGTTTTCCACCAGGCATGCACAATGCCTTCGTCTTCTCGAACCTAAACGCCATCTCCTTCCATATCGTGATGGCAAGCCCAATGATCCTTTACGCGAAGGCTCTGGGCGCGAGCGCCACCGTCCTGGGCATTATTGCTGGAATGATGCCACTGCTGATCATCTTCCAGATACCGGCTGCAAGTTACGTCGCGCGTGTTGGGTATAAAAAGTTTGTTTATGCCGGCTGGGGGACGCGGGTGATGTTCATCTTTCTGATGGGGTTGGTGCCGCTGCTGGGGTTCTTTATCAACGCGCAAGCGCAACTTGGACTTCTCTTGTTTCTGTTGTTCGCATTTAACCTTTCCCGCGGCATATCAAGTTGCGCGTGGCTGCCGTGGATAACCGCATTGGTGCCGGAGATTCTGCGCGGCAAGTATCTTGCAAGGGACGCGGCCTATGTGAACGTGGGAGCCTGCGCCGCATTTTTGATCTCCGGATTTGTGCTTGGAGAAGATCCGCAAGCATGGCAGTTCGCCTTCATTTTTATCGTCAGCGCGGTTGCTGGGTCATGGAGCCTCACCTTTCTCAAGCGAATACCCGATGTGGAAATCTCGCCTGAGGCGCGAACGTCCACCCAACCCGTGCCCTGGCTCGCGATGCTGGGCTACGGCCCATTCAGACGGTTGTTGGAGATGAATGTGGCGTGGTCGATCGCGTATGGTGGAATTGCCGCCTTCACCGTCGCCTTTCTGCGCAGTGAAACGTCTCTCGCGGAGGGAAGCATTCTTTACATCAGCTCCGTCTTTTACATTGGAGGCTTAAGCAGCCTCTGGTTGATGGGGCATCGGCTCGACCGGGTGGGCAGCAAGCCAACCTTGGCTGTGGGGTGCCTGGTATGGCTGGCTCTCATCGCGGTCTGGACGCTCATTGCGGGAGGTTTGTTGGAGCCTGGATTATCCCTGGTGCTGGCTTTGCAGTTCGTTATGGGCCTTGCGGCGGCCATGGTGAACATGTCCAACACTCGGCTCGCTATGGTTGTGATTCCGAAGATGGGGCGGAATCACTTCTTTGCCCTTTATTCCGTGGTCGCGAATGTCACGCTGGGTCTGGCTCCTGTAGGGTGGGGAATCCTGATTGATGCGTTCTCCGGAGTGACTGAATCCTGGGGCGAGTTCGTGTGGAACCGCTTCAGCGTGTTCTACGCCTGCGCAGGGCTGGTTTTCCTGGCCACACTGATGACGATTCGGCGGCTCCAGGAAGCAACCGCAACCACCACGGAGAAACTGATTCGCGAGTTGGTGATGGATTCGCCCCAACGCATCATCAGCTATGTGCGAAACCGCCTCTGAACCCGTAGGATTCAGAGGCGGCAAAGTGGAACTGGAAAGCGGCGCTTAGGCTCCCATGCCTTCCTCGAATGATCCCGCAGCCAGAGGGAACGTGAGGTGGTCGCGAACGTAAGCCACGCCGTTGGCGCTGGTGGCGTCCAGATCGCGGAAAGCGCTCTCGGCCTCAACAATCAATGGAGCGGTCTTGGTGCCCATCACCTGGCAGTAGCGTTTCGGATAACCGATGGCCACAAGCAGTTCGATGTAGCGGGTCATGTTTAGGTCGCCGGTCGGGATGTCCACAAACTGCATGGCGCGTTGCTGCCAATTCGCATTGGCCATACGCAATGGCATGCCCGGGCGGATAACGAAATTCTTTACGTGGCAGGCATATACACGGGGGGCGACTTTCAGGAAGCGCGTTTCCCAGGATTCACCTTCCCAGCAGTGTGAAGGATCGGCATTCACCGCGAGGCATTTGTCGCCGTCGGCAGCTTGAACGAGCATGTTGAAATCGTCCGCACACATGGCGGCGGTGCCTGGATGAATTTCATGGGCGAGATACATGCCCAGGGAATTGGCCTTTTGGCGGAGCTTCGCTGTCTTCTTCACGAAGCGCTCGTTCCCTTCCTTGATCATGTCGTAGCTGCCGGTCTGCCAGAAGCCCCAGGGGTAACCGGTGGCGACTTCCCAACCATGAGCAACACCCCAGAACATAGGCATGATCTTGATGCCTAGCTCAGCGGCGAGATCCATCAAGCGAAGGAGGTAATCCTCGGTCCAACGCTCAATTTCATCGGGCGACTTCTTGGCCACGTCTGCCGGGATAAAGGGCTGGATGGTGCGGCTGCCAGTCCATGCGGTTGTGTGCACCCAGAAAGGGCAATGCGCAGAGATGCCGTCGAGCGACATGCCGCGTTTTTCGAAAGTGTCTTTAATCTCCTTCGCCGACTTAAAGCCGTTTTCCGCCTGCAGCATGTAGTTGGATGGCTGCGCGCCGGTCGCGCCAGAGCACTTGGCGTAATCGAGGAAGTCGGCCAGGCTCTTGGCGCCATGCTGGGCGCCCTCAATGCTTGGATGATAGCAGCTTTGGGACATAGTTTTACTTTGTGAAAATCAGCGGTTCGCGGCGTATCGAACCAAAAAAAGTCGCGCAGGGTCAAGTATTTAGAACGGCAGCAAGGCCTGCGAGTAAAGAGTCAGCCCTTTAACTTGGGGAAGAAATTCTCAGCCGCCGCGCATGTTTCGCGGCTCAGATCGGAGAGCGAGCGGTTCAGGACGAGCGCGGCAAACTCTGCGATTTCTTTTACGTAAGCAGGCTCGCAGCGTTTGCCACGGTAAGGAATCGGCGCCAGGTATGGACAGTCCGTTTCAAACATGAACTCCCCAGGCGCGCATGCCTTCAATGAGTCTCGGACAGCCTCAGCGCTTTTGAAGGTCAGGATGCCGGTGAAGCTCACCATGCAGCCGGATTCCATGACCCTCTGGCGCACCTGTGGAGTTTCGGTGAAGCAGTGGAATACGCCTCGGGTTCGGCCTTTAAAAGGGGAGAATTGCGCCAGCGTGTCTTCGAGGGAGGCGCGTTGGTGAATAACGCAGTTCAAACCCAGCGCAGCAGCCACTTCGAGGTGCTGCTTGAAGATTTCCGCCTGCTTGGATTTTTCACGCAGGTCGTCGTCTGGAGTGCCGCCTTGTGTGGAGGGCAAGCGATAATAGTCGAGGCCTGTTTCTCCTATCGCCACGACCTTGGGATGTTTCGCAAGCTCATGAAGGAAAGGGCGAACGTCCTCCGGCGCCTCGGAAGCGGAGCTTGGATGCCAGCCCACAACGGCGTAGATTTCCGAATGCTCCTCGGCTAAGCGAACTGCTCTCTTAGAGCTTTCGGCATCCGTGCCGATGCTGATCATTTTCACAATTCCAGCAGCCCGCGCCCGCTCGCGGATTTCTGCGAAATCAGGCTGGAACTCAGGATAATCGAGATGCGCGTGGGTGTCGTAGAACGCGTGCATTATGTTCAAAACACCATGGTAATCACCGCATTGTGCCCTCCCAAGGGAAATCGCAGCGCAGATCTACTTTGGCCTGGCAAATCGCTGGTCGAGCGTCAGCCATAAGCTTCTGAGCGTGTCCAGCGCTTCCGCTGGAGGGGGCTCATTGGCATACGCCAGGTGCGAGTAGTATTTCGCCACGAGCAGCGCATCGCGGCGCATGGACGGGTAGCTCTGAGTTAGGCGATCGGAAAACTCGAGCGGGGTTTCACTTTCTGGAGCCCCGGCGCCGTGTTGCTCTGCCCAAAGCTGGAGGGAATGGAACGTGTGGCGAACCAGGCCTGCAAGATCCTCGCCCTGCGGTTCGCGGAAGGGATTGCGGAGGCGCTGGCGCTGGATCTCTTCCGCTTTGCGCTGCTTCCTCACTAGTTGCACGGGAGCAACCTTGGCCTTGAAGAGATTTTTCCACCAGGCGAGCAGATCGTGCAGCAGCGCCACGAAATCGTTTCGGAAACGCCAAAGCAGCCACGCCAGGATTAACAGGGCGACCAGCCATGATCCAATACGCTCAACCATCGCGCCCAAAGCGCTTGGAGCTTGCCCCTGGCGCGCACGATCGCCGGGAGCTGAGGTGGGGGGGCCTTGCTGCTGTAAAGCGTCGGTGGTGGATGGGCTCGCGCCTTGAGACGCATTCGGCTCCTCAGAGGCCACTCCTTCGGCAATGTCCTGAGCCAGTTCTGAACTTTCCTGCTCTGGCGAGGTGATCTTCGTGATCACGTTGGCGAACGAGTATGGTGCGCGCGGGCGGGGGAGGAGAAAGGATACGAGGAAGATCACCGCGATGATGAGCAAGCCTCTGGACACCCAGGCGAAGGCCATGCGTGTGGGCATTTGGAGGTTGCGGTTGCGCAGGTAGCGGCGGACACCCAGAAAACTGGTGAGAAGCAGAACGGCTAGAGCGCATGCCAGGTAGATGGCCAGGTAAGTGAACGCGCTACGGCGCTCGAGCGCTGTCTCCAGAAAGAGTTCTCCGACGCCAAATAGCGGAATCGCCGCGAGGGAGAAGTAGAAGATCCATACTCCCGGCGTGTGCACTTGCTCCTCGGAGGGAGCTTTGGTGTCCATGAGTTTGCGTTTGCTCGTGCTCGCTGCTTTCGGGGCGCGCTTCGGATTCACGGGCTTTACCTTTGCCGAGAGATCGTCCGCAGCTTTAGCCACTTTGGAGACCTGGAGCAAACCCTGTCCTGAGGTCCTGTCTTCATCATCGATGAGTGTGCAATCCAGCGTGAGTTTGTGAGTTGCCCACCAGATGATTGCGAGGAAGATGAAAGCGGAAGGACGGCCGCCAACATATTGCAGGAGCACAAGGCTGGTCGCCCCCGCGAGCGTAGCTCCATACAGCATGGCGATTGCGGGCGCGCGCTGAACCGCAATTCTAGAGACGAGAGTCATCGCCAGCACAAACCAGAACAGAGTCCACTGGAGGGCACCCTTCCAACCACCGCCGTAAAAGACATCGAGAAGAAAGAACACCAACGTCCAAACCAAGCCGATGATGAGGGCGGGGCAGGCCGCAATCGCAAAGAAATCAGCAGCCGTTTTAAACTTTGGCTTCATGCGCGGGCGCTTAGGTTGCTAAGGCCTTCCGGGGTGCAGATTGATTGCACCGTCGTCTCATCTGGAACCCACCGGTAAGGGATGTCGCGTTCCAACAAGTGCGCGGCCCACTCGGGCGCTGTGGCCCATCGCGGATTGCCGCGCTCTCCCGCGGAGATTACCAGAGCCGTTACGCAAAAGCCTCGTTGCTCCAGGGAGGCGAGGGCCAAGGCGGTCTCTTCCGTCACGTTGCCCAGGACGGCCAGCACGGTCGCTGATCGTGGAAAACGAGGAGCCGCTTGCGCGAGCAATTCCGCATATGGGAAGTCGTCGCTGAGTTCGAGCCGCGCGAGCTGATCGAGGATTCGTTCAAACTGCTCAACGTCACGCCGGGTTGGGACGAGCACCGGCTGCGGAATTGGTTTTGCAATGTTCTCCCGAAATTTGTGCTGGGCGACGGTGCGGCTGCGAAAACTCAGATCAGCGGTGGAATGTTTCAGGCGTTCCAGCGCGTCAACGCCGTTCGTGGCCAAGCCGACTTGCTCGTTCAGTTGCGTGAGAGCCTCAGCGATGGCGGCCGCGAGTTGGATCGCAAGTTCAGAGCCGTAATATTCGCCAGGCGGAGGAAACGCGCTCTTCGAGAAATCGAGAACAATGGTCGCGCCCGCTACGGAAGTGGATTCATACACCTTGCTTTGAAGCTGCCCCGTTCGCGCCGTGGCTCTCCAGTGAATGCGATTGAGCGGTTCGCCGGGAACGTGCGGTTTGATCCCCTGAACGCGGGTCGGATCATCAAAGAGGCGGTTGGTTAGGCGGATCTCGCCCATCGGCCTGTTTGATTGAATGTCGTAGCCGTGGAGCGGCAGGAGTTTCGGGTAAACCGTGACTATGGCAGGCTTCGTGAGGAGTCGGAAATCGCGTTGGAGCCCAAACAAGTCGCCGGTCTCGAGAAGCAGCGGGCCAAATTGATAACATCCCCTGCGCAGCAGTTCGACTTCGTAGGTGAGCGTTTGCTCGGAATTCTTTTTGAGCGAGAGAATACCACGGGTTTCACCCCTCAACTTGATGCGCTGAGGACGCGAAGTGAAGTCGTTCTGAGCGACGTAATCCTCCGCGAGCAGCCATGGAGCGTTCAGTCCGGAATGGTTTGTCAGAGTCACCTCCATACTGAACTTGTCCCCGATCTCGTGCTTGAGAGGGACTTCATTGCGAGAGGCTTCGATGTTATGCGCCCACGCCCGCGAGAAGAGTTTGCTCAGCGCGATTAACGCACAAGCGACGTAAGCGGCGTAAACAAGAAGACCCAATCGCAACACCGCTGCGGCGATTGCGACCAATAGCGCTAGGCCGAGGAGCTTCATCGGTCCAGCGTTGGAACGGGTGTCTGCTCCAGAATTTCGTTGATGACCGTGTGCAGGGCCACCTTGCGAATGCGGGCCTCTGGTTTGAGCAGCAGGCGGTGATTGAGAATGTGCGGGGCGAGTTCCTTCACATCATCCGGCAGAACAAAGGTGTAGCCTTGAATCCCCGCGTAAGCCTGAGCAGCGCGGAACAGCGCGAGCGCGGCGCGGGGGCTTGCGCCCAGGCGAATGGACTCGTGTTCACGGGTGGCCTGGATGATCCGCAGAAGATATTCCTGAACCCTTGGATCGACGCGAATGCTGCGGACGCCGGCAATAGCTTCAAGAGTCTCCGTTGCGGAGACAACAGGCCGCAAATTATCAATTGGGTGCGCGGCCTGAATGTTTTGCAGCATCCGGAGTTCCTGAGCGAACTCAGGGTAGCCGAGAGAGATGCGCATCAGGAAGCGATCGAGTTGTGCTTCGGGCAGCGGAAAGGTTCCTTCGTGATCGATAGGATTTTGAGTGGCAATGAGGAAGAAAGGAGAGGGTAGGGGGTGCAGTGTGCCATCGACGGTCACATGCTTCTCGGACATAGCTTCGAGAAGGGCAGATTGTGTGCGAGGGGTGGCGCGGTTGATTTCGTCTGCCAAGACGAGGTGGGCAAACACAGGCCCCGCGCGGAACTCAAAATCAGTTGTCTTTGGGTTGAAAATGGAGGCGCCAGTCACGTCGTTTGGAAGCAGGTCCGGTGTGCACTGGATCCGCTTGAACGTGCAATCGATGCTCTGCGCCATTGCGCGCGCCAACATGGTTTTAGCGACGCCGGGAACATCCTCAAGGAGCAGGTGGCCCTCGGAGAAAAGGCAGACGGTGGCCAGTTGCACTTGCTGACGTTTCCCAACCACTACCCGTTCCACGTTGTCGATCAGCTTGCTGGCAACTTCGGTGACGAGCGTGGGGGTAGATTCACGAGCCCAGGAGCGCCCCGGATTAAAAACCGGGATCTTGATCGTGGGCGTGGCGCGGGATTGCGGAAGCAAGGTCGGTTTGCCGCAGACCGGGCAATCGACTTCTTTCCCGCTCAACTCGTCCGGAAAGTCGATCAACTCCTTACAAGCAATGCATGAGGATCTTGGCATGTGAACATGGACATAGGCGGCGCTGGGTCGTCACGCGTGGCACAGTTAAGGTTTTGGGATACAGTGAGATCAACGCTCGCTGCTATGCCGCGCCAGGTTCTGTCCTTCGGCTTCGCTTACTGGAATTTAGCGAGTCCCATGTCGTGTCCACGTCATCTTGTTGCGCTCCAAATGGCCTCTGCAGCGGTTTTTCGCATTCCCAAAGTGCTAGACGCAAGGGGGAAGGGCGCTACATTGTCCCCCCTATGTCAGTTGAGGCTCCGTCGAGTCCCCCAATGCAACCCGAACCAAAGCGCAAGATCAACTTGCGCCGCCCCGATATTATGGAGGCGGTTCGGGCGCAGGTGCTTTCGCATTATAAGAGCGAGCTGGTGGATCGCATCCGCGAGCGTGGCGGGGTGTTTTCCAGCAAGGATGGCCTCTTGACCGTCAAGTTGGCGAAGGAATTCGGGTTCTGCTATGGGGTGACCCGCGCGATTGATTTGGCCTACGCTGCCCGGCGCGCTTTTCCCAACCAGGAAATCTACATCCTCGGCGAGATTATCCATAACCCAGAGGTGAATGATCAGATTCGAGCCATGGGAATCAAATCCCTTTCGGGCAAAGAGAAAAATGCGGACATAGCCGATTTGGGAGAAGGGGATATCGTCATCATTCCGGCATTTGGGACTGAAGTTGAGACCCGAAAAAATTTGGAGGCGAAAGGCTGCGTTTTCGTGGACACCACCTGCGGTGACGTGATGACGGTGTGGAAGCGCGTGAAGCAATACGCAAACGACGCGGTCACCAGCATCATTCACGGCAAAGCGTGGCATGAGGAAACTAAAGCGACCAGCTCCCAGGCGACTGCGACCAATGGCCACTACCTGGTGGTGTACAACCTCGATGAGACGGATTACGTCTGCAATTACATCGTCCATGGCGGGAACAAAGAGGAGTTCCTGAAGAAGTTTGACGGGGCTTACTCCAAAGGTTTCGACCCAGACATTCACTTGCAAGCGGTCGGCGTGGCCAACCAAACAACAATGCTCCGTGGAGAAACCGAAGAGGTGCAACGCCGCCTTCGCGCAGCGATGATTCAGCGCTACGGCGATCCAGAAATTCAAAAGCACTTCCGCTACTTCGACACCATTTGTGGAGCCACACAAGATCGGCAGGACGCCCTGGGAAAACTGTTGGCAGAGCCGCTCGATTTGCTATTGGTCGTTGGCGGCTACAACTCCTCAAACACCTCGCACCTGGCTGAAATGGGTGAGGCCAAGCTGCCGACATACTTCATTAAGAATGCGGCCAAGATGCTTTCGGGTGAAGTGATCCAGCACTATAATCTCCACGAGCAGCATGAAGTCGAAACCAAGAATTGGCTTCCTGGCGGCAAACTAACTGTTGGCATCACTGCCGGCGCCAGTTGCCCAAATAATCTCATCGAAGACACGATTCGCCGCTTGTTCGAGCTGCGCGGGATTTCTGTTCAGGAGCTTCTGGATAATTAAGGCTGCGGCATGCCGCGGAATCGTCAGGAACTCGAGCGGTGGGAGCGGCAATTTCTCGCGCCCTACGCGCAGCTCAGCTCCGAAACGCGGGGCCGGGAGCATCCTGAAGACCCGCCCCTTTGGCGCACCCATTATCAGCGCGACCGTGATCGGGTGATTCATTCCCGAGCTTTCCGCCGGCTCGAATACAAGACGCAGGTATTCCTCAACGGGACAGGCGATCATCTTCGCACCCGGCTTACCCACACCATGGAGGTTGCGGCCATAAGCCGCAACATTGCGCGGCCCCTTCGACTTAACGAGGACTTGGCAGAGGCGATAGCCCTCGCGCATGACCTCGGGCACTCACCTTTTGGCCACAATGGCGAGGAGGCTCTGGACCGTTTAATGAAGGGCCATGGAGGTTTTGAACACAACCAACACTCCCTCCGGATCGTGCAGGAATTGGAGCAGAAGTATCCCAACTTTCGAGGTTTGAATCTCAGTTGGGAAGTGCGGGAGGGGCTTTCCAAGCATTCCAAATTCGTGGGCGGCGAGAATGCGCCAGCGTTCGAGGCGCATCAGCCGTCGTTGGAAGCACAAGTGGCGAACATAGCTGACGAGATCACCTATTACAGCCATGACCTGGATGACGGCCTGGACACCGGATTGCTGGATGAGAGGAAGCTGCGCAGCGAGGTCCGTGTGTGGAACCACGCTGCGAAAGTGGTTGAAGAACGGCATGGTGAGTTGCCTGACGAATGTCGCCGATACTTTACGATCCGCACCATAATCGACGAGGAGTTGAACTACCTAATTGCTTCCGTCGAGAGCCGTTTAGCGGAAGCTCAGTTCAAGCACAGCGACGAGGTGCGCCAGTGCCGCACGAAGATCGTGCAGTATGACGATCATTGGAAAGAGCTGAACTCTGAGCTGCGGCGCTATCTGTACGCGAACCTCTATTACAACCCCGCAGTGCACGGGCCTAACCTGCGTGCAGTGCAGATGCTGGAGCAATTGTTCACGCGCTATCTTGAGGATCCGTCCGCTGCAGGGCTGGATCTCAGCCCGGGCGCTGATCGCCACCGGGCGGTTTGCGACCATATCGCCGGAATGACCGACCGCTACGTGGTTCAGGAGCATGCGCGGCTGTTTGGAGCAAATTAGGCCTTACGGCTTTCCCTGAGGTGCAAGTCTGCTTATCCCTGATTCCCGCGAGGCCCAAACTGATTATCATTGAACGCTGAAGTTGGTGGACGCGCTTGGTTCTGCGAAAAACCAAGGAGGGGAATTGCCTTTAGCGATCAGTGGAGCCAGCGCGCCACCACTTTTTTCTCCGCATTGACCCTTCCCCGCCGCTCCGTAAACTCCTCGCATGAATTGGAGCGCGCCCGACCTCACTCAACATCCACCCCGCAGCGCGCGTGTGCGCCTTGGCGGCTATGTGATTCTGCCTCGGATGCTCGATAAAGGGCGTGCCACACTTATCGGCAAGCAAGGCGACTACAAATACGCTTGCCCGCTGGACCAACGCTTCCTCGAATTCGCCGGCATTGATCCGGAAGCCCTGCGTAAGGAGTTGAATAAAAGCGACTCCGAGGTTCTCACCTGGATTCAAGCTCATGCGACGAAGCGGAGCGAAGCTGAAATTGAGGCATGGTCGTGTTGGCAGGAACGCCGCGCCCCCGGCGATCATGAGAGCAGGGCTTTCTTCACCAAACTTCATGCCGACGCCGCTCCGGGCCGAGAAGATGTCTATACATGGTTCGACCTTCTGGACATCGATGATTTTGCCAGCTACGGCGGGAGACCCTAAAGGATCGGAGCCTACTCGGCCCGGGACGAAAGCCTCTCGTTAAAGAGGTTGATCATCATCCGAAATCTCTGTTCGGTGGGGTGGCCGACGATCGGTGTAAAATGCGCGGTAAGAACCGAATGGGCGTCAGCGCGAATGTTCCACATGCGGCACTCCTCCACGGAAATCGAATGATCGTGGAACGTGTCCCGACCAAATAGCTCCTCGATGGCCTTGAACCGTGCGCTGGGGGAGAGTTTGTCCTGAGCGAATCTGAATCCTAGAATTGAGATGCGTCTTTCAGATACGCTCTTTCTGGCCTCCTCAATGTCTTGGTTTGATAAACCAATCGCGGATTTTCTTCTGTTCGTCCAGGCAAACCCCGGCCGAGCAGGTTGACAAAGGATAAGGGTGTTCACTGCTGGCTCAGTCAGCAAAGCCAGGGGCAACGTTCCGGAATAACACATCCCGATCACTCCGATAGATTGGCCACGATGCGCGCGTGCGAGGTACGAAGTGAGAGCCCGAAGAGTTCTAGCGGGGCGCGGTGTATGGTCGGCTGCAAATGGCTTCCAACCTCCCAGGGCGCTTTTAACGAGGTTCTCCGGAAATGCCCGCTCGCCTACTCTTCCAAAAAGGAGAGGCACGTAAACAGCATACCCTTCATCTGCAATCCGCTGTGCGAGGCTGACGCATTCTGGTGTCAGCCCAGGAAGCTCATGAAGGAGCAGCACAGGTGGTCGCTCAGTTGACCCGAACAGGATCACATCTTTCTGTTGAAACTTAAAGGTCTTGTATCGATAGCTCGAACATACCCAGGGGGATGGAGGGCAATGACCACCGTTGGCGAAGGACGTAAATGGCAGCGCTCCACTTAACACAAGCAGAACAAAGAACGCTTTACAGACTTGGGGCATATTTGTTTTCCAGTGAGACAGTTGCGGGGGTGGTCGCGGCAGGGTTGGGCGGCCCTGCCGGTGCGCTTGACGCAGTGGTCGGAGTTGGCCGTGGCTCAAGGACTCCACTGGCCTTGAATAAGCCGCTGACCAGGCCAAAAAATTTCGGTGAGAAGATATCATTATGCCCACGGATTAACTCCGGCGGGGCTTGAACCACCCAATAGCCTGAACGGTTTTCACCCGTGCGATCGAGACGAAAGCTATTAATAGCGAACCCGTTGGTGCTCGCGCTCGTGTAATCGTCTGTTGTGGAAAGAAACTCGAAACGTTTGAATTCATTCGTGCCCGGGGGAGTTAGGTTAGCCTTTAGCATATGTGCCAAGGCCGTTTGTGAGTAGTACTCCACATGCGCCGTGCGGTTCGTGAGCTGTTCGATTCGGTGGCTGCGGAGCCGCGGGACGTGTGGGGCCGCGCGTGTTGATTCCGTGCGCTGGGGGGTGTCACGGAAATTCTTGTTCAAGGAATGCAATTGCATTGCCCTGTTAAAAATGTCTTTCGTAACCCTATCGGCGTCGGATGAAACGGAGATAACTACGGGGCGGGCTTGAGTAACATTCGTAAGGTATTTGTTGCTTTCAAACGAGGATATCATCTTTCGGGCTGTGACCGCTTCCGAGGCGGGGTTTGCGAGAATGATCAGGTCTGCCGCCCGAGCTGTGTTAATCGGCGCGATGCCGGAAAGCACCGCGTTGGTTCCGTCAATTCTCGATTGCAACTTTTGCAATTCACCGCGTTGGGCCAGGATGTTCGTATGCGTTCGCCACGCTGCTTCTTTTTCCGCAATACACGAATCGAGATTGGTCTCCTTTCTCAATTGAGCCAGTTTCCTGCTCGGCTCGGCCTGGGCTTGGTTGATCTGCTTCAGTAGCTCGAAGGCACGTGCTGTGCTGGCTTCAAGTTGAGCTAAAGCATTCGTCGCAGTCGTAAACTCAGTGCGTGCCTGCGGTGGCAAACTCCCCTGACGCTCCAGCAGGGAACGTTGGACTGCTTTAGTTGAAGCTCCCGCTGATTCTTCTTCTGGTTCCAGCTCCCCTTTGAATCCTGCGATCCGGTAACTCGCGCGCCAGGTTCTCAGGAGTTGAGAGTCTTCTGTCCAGATGTTCGTTTTAGCCTTGGCATTCAGATTGGTGACGGCATTAAACGCGATCTGGAAATTGGTTCCTAATCGGCCTCGCTCCTTGGCAGTGATCTCGTCCAGGGACGACAGGAGGCTCTGCGCCGCTTTGATCTCAGCGGCGACCATCGAATGCGAGTTGGTGCAGGATTCAAGCTCCAGTTCGAGCCAGTTTGTGGGGGCACCCTCCGGGACGAGGGACGCTGTTCGGTTCAACTCCTCAAGTTTAGCGGCCAATCGGCTCTGCTCGCGTTTGAGATCGTTCAGCGATGTATGGCAAGTTTCCGCTACATGTTGGCGGCGTCGATCTTCAGCGCGATCAATCAGAAGCCCTCCCAGAACAGCTTGAGAGACAGCGCGTTCCATCACCAAGGCGCCTAGGGAATGCCCTATCATAACAACTCTGGATTCTGCTATAGCGGTGGACGAAAGATCTGTTTTAGCAGCTGCGGCAAGGCTCAAAATCGTTTCGGTCGCCGCAGGCCCTGCCACTCGTTCAGCGGCGTTCTTTCGGTTGTAAAAGCGTAGAGCGTTTGATACGAAATTAGGAGGGATGGAGTTCGGGTAACGTGGCCGCGTATCGTAAAGGGCGCCGCGCCAACCAATATAAGTCGCTACGAGCGCAGGCCTTTGGTCGCTAGGGTACAATGTTGGCAGAATCTCACCGTATTCTTTAACGAAGCGATGAAAGTTGTAAAAGTTTTCCGACTCTTCGGACGCATTATGGTTCCACCCGTGAACAAAAACCAAAAGAATCACGGGTTGCGGCTCGGGATTTTTTGACGTTTTCAGTATGCGCGCCTTTTCGAGCACACTTTCATAACCTGAGGTCTTTATTTGCTCGAGAAGATTGACGGTATTGGCGAGCTGCTCTCGCGACCAAAGTTCCCCCATATCATCGAACTCGATGGTAGTGAACGCATAGTTGAGATGCAGATAGGGGTTGGACTCGACTCCGGAAGGCGCATCAGGGGTCGGTGCGTCCCGATATGTTCGGAGTGGAGTGGTATTGCAGCCCTGCAGGAAAAGTGCAGCAAAACAGCAACAAACAAGAGCATGGAGCCTTTGCGTGGTAGTCATCAGATTGCCTTTTCACTTTTAGAACAAATTACTCCAGCTTCTGTCAACGCCTTTTCAGCGTTCACAACACCTGCGAACTTAGGCGAAAGGTTGCCGTTGACAGCGGGAGGGTTCGAGCTGAAAACAGCCGCGCCTTTATGTGGAAACCTCCTGCCTCTCCAGCCGAAGCTCGCCGTGAGCTTTTGGAATTACTCCGCTCGAAGTCGGTCTTTCGCGGGGACTTCGTCCTCGCCTCAGGCGCTCGCAGTAATTACTATATCGATTGCCGCCTCACCACTCTCGACGCCAAGGGAGCGTGGTTGGTTGGGATGGTGGTTCTGGAGGCTATCCGCAAGCAGGAAGAGCGCATCAAACATCGCGTCGCGTCCATCGGAGGCCTCACGATGGGCGCCGATCCAATTGCACTCGCCACTTCGATGGTTTCCGCGATCAGCGGTGATCGCTCTCCCTTGCGTCCATTCATCGTGCGGAAAGCTGCCAAAGGCCATGGGCAGACCAAATTGATTGAAGGTGATTTTAGAGCAGGGGATCAGGTTGTTGTCATCGACGACGTCATCACCACAGGCGATTCGACAATTAAAGCGATTGAGGCTGTTCGCGAAGCGCGCGGGGAGATCGACTTCATCGTCGCCCTTGTGAATCGGCAGGAAGGTGGCGTGGATCGCATTGAGCAGCTGGGGTACCCGGTCGTGCCTATCTTCAACCGAGACGAACTGCTGCAAGGTTGAGGGGCGGCACGCGTTACATCCGCGGGGGCCACGATATGTCGTCATGCTGCTCAAGGGCAGCAGAGGAGCCGCCATCGTCTACTTCGTTCGGGCCGATCGAGTAGAGCAGGAAGGAGTCGCCGTTCTTGCGGTATCGATAGTCTTCTCCAGTGGAGACGTCCTTGGGTAAGGCGCTCAGAAATCGCGCGTCCAATGCGCTTAACGACTCAGGATACGAGCCGTGCCGGGCCTTGTGCCACAGCAACGCCGCAACGATCGCGCATTGGTCGACTTTCGTTTGGTTCAAAGCCATCGTGGCGCCAGCTTTTTGGAAATTTGGCGTCGCTAGTTCAGCAAGCATGGTGTGCGGGGACCAGCGTTTAAACGCGGTCGCAACGGCGGCGCTCGCCGCTGCATTCCTTTTAGGATAGTAGCGTCTGGCTTTGCCATCCATCGCCTCGATGAAGCCTTGAAGGAGGAGGGCGTGGGTGGCCTGGTTGCGGCGGATCCAACTGCGCGGCGCCAGGCGAACAGCGACATCCCGCGGCTGAATCGAGCCCGGCGAGCTGACGGCTGCGAGCCCAGCAAGCCGGTTAGGACTGGAGCCAGTTTCCGCAAGCATGTCAAAGATCCGGCCAATGCCACAACGCTCGCCTTGACGGAGCGCCTGCTGGACGGGTGCAATGAGGTTGATCGCGCTCATTCGCTCGAAGAGCCCTTCCAGGTCTTCAGGCTTCCAAAGGTTCTCTGTTAGACCGCCGGCGACGACCGAGACGTAAAGGCCCCCCAACGCAGTGTGAATCATGGCGCTCACAAGTGTGCCAGGAGCGCCGCGCAATCCCCGCATGAGAGCGGCCAGTGCATCAAGATCTTTCAACGCCTCCTGACCCTCGCCCCTGAGGAGATGGATATTCGCACGCGAGGCGATTCCTTGGGCGAGCGCTCGTGCCGCGACAAAGTTCGGGATCGGGGCATTTATAGGATTACTGTAATCGCCTGTGTAATGCGCGTAAGGCCTTTTGTTGGCTTCTCTCAGCGCCTCCAATGTCTGGTCCCACTGGCCGAACCACTCATCCAGACCTTCCAGCGTGAATAGGTTCGTCCCGGCTTCGGCTTCTGTGCGAGGCAGGGTCTTGAGCCAAGCTATAGTTTGCGGCTGCTGGTCCAACGGATTTTCCGGCGGCAAGGAGAGCGGGCGAATGGGTTGCTTGTCGGTCTTCGCAAGAGGTGCGGGCATGTTGTTCGTTGGGGCCTTCTGGACTTGTGGGGATGCCGCCGGTCCCGGCGCCTGGATTGTCACGCGCTCCGGAACTATCGTGGCCTTCGCCCGGGCACCCTTTGGTGGTAGAATTTCTTCAACAATTGGATGCCCAAAGAAGTTTTCTTCGGGCAGCACGTGCGGCGGAATCAGCTCATTCCAATCAAGGCGCTCGCCTTTCGCAGCCAATTCTGCTTTTGCCCTTTCCCACGCATCATCGCCACCGCGGGTGGCTATCACTAAGGCTCCACCGCTAATTACAAGCAGCGCCAACCCAGCCGCCACACTCCACCGCTTTGCAGCTGACCAACCCTTCTGAGCGTGTCGTGCCATGTTGGAAACAAACCCCGCTGCCGTTGTTAAGTTGCGCTCCGTGCCTGTTACTCTGACAATTGCACAGCCAGAAGCTCACCCGTTGTTTTGATTCCCTCACGGATGTAGAGGCGGCCATTAGAGTACGCGGGGTTGCACCAGTTCATTCCGCAGACTTGCGCGCGGCCCAGATCCTTAAATTCGGCGGGATTGGCCGCAAACATAACCAGCTCGCCATTATCCGTGAGCGCGAGAATGCGATCTTTCATCGCGATAAAGCCGCCGTGCGCTTTGTCTGCTGATGTCGCGAAGTAACCAGTTTGCGACCAGGCGAGCTTTCCAGTTGCCGCCTCCACACACACGAGATCCTTGCGCGGCCCCAAGCCGTACACGTGCTGCCCCACCAGCACGGGGCTGGAGAAATTCATGGCCGAATCCTTGGAGAGCCAAGCCTGCTCAGCTTGAATCTTGCCATCCTGGTTCTTAACGCGAATGGCCATCATGCCAACCTGATGCGAGCTGACGATCACGAGTTCCTCCTCGAAAATGATGGGAGTGGTTACGTGACGTCCGTACGCCGTCTTCACGGGATGACGCCAAAGGACCGTCCCGTCCCGGTCATCCAGGCCCATGACCGATTCGGCGGTAAACGCGACGATCTGATCGCGTCCAGAGAGTTTGCCACGCACCAAAGGCGCGTATCCAGCCATGTCGGACCCGCCTTTCCAAATCACTTTTCCGGTTGTCTTGTCGAACGCGACAACACTGGCGTTATTAGTGCTGCCCACCGTGGCGTATAGGCGTGCTCCGTAGATGACGGGTGAGGCGTTGTAGCCGTGCCGCACTGCTCCCGGAACATTGCCTTTTTCGCCGACGAACTCTGCTCCAAAGTCCTTCAGAAAGTTCGCTCGCCAGAGCAGTTTGCCGTCGGCCAAATTGCGGCATTGCAGCTCGCCTCGGCACGACTGCGCGTAAACACGGCCATCATTCACAAGCGGGGTGGAGCGCGGCCCGGCTGGACCTTGAGAATCCTTGAATGTTTCATCGACCGCCTCGGCCCAGAGTTGCTTCTGGTCAGCCAGGTTCATCACCCGAATCGTCTCTTTGCCATTCTCCGCGTCGAAATAAATCAGCTTGCCATCCGCAACCACGGGCGAAGCCAAACCTTCGCCTACTTTCATGCGCCAGAGCGTTTTTGGTTCGGCTGGGAGCTTGCTCGGGCCTGCGTTACTCGCTGGCAAATGGCCAGTGCCGAACGGCCCGCGCCACTGCGGCCAATCGCCGGCGAACACACAAACGCTGCTGACGATGCATGAAAGAAATAAACGGTGCATACGGAGATTCACCGCAGGTCCAGAGACGACGTCAAGCGTCCATTGTGCGCGATGGCCTGCCAGGACATCTACGTAGGTTCACTCGCTGCGGTAAGTAGTGCCCTTAGCTTAATGGGGGGTGGACATTATTACCCTTTGGGGGTGGGGCTGGATTGTTGCAGCTACTTACCTTTTCGTAAGGTGCCAGCGTGCGAAAGCTCTCAAAGGAGGCGCTGAATGAGTAAGAAAATTCTCATCACCGGGGGCGCCGGATTCATTGGATCCCATTTGGCGGATGAACTTCTAGATCACGGCTACCAGGTTCGCGTGTTGGACAGTCTCTCTCCGCAAGTGCACGGGCCTGAGCAACAACGACCGAGCTATCTGAGCCCCGAGGTCGAGTTTATCCCAGGGGATGTGCGCAGCGCAAAAACCATCAAGCGCGCGCTCAAAGGCGTGGATGCCGTGTACCACTTCAGCGCCATGGTTGGCGTGGGGCAAAGCATGTATGAAGTGGCGGAGTACACTTCCGTCAACAATGTTGGCACCGCCGTTCTCCTGGAAGCGCTCATCAAAGAGCCGGTGGAGAAGCTGATTGTTGCCTCCAGCATGAGCCTCTACGGAGAGGGGCTATTCCGCAACAAATACGGAAACATGGTGGGAGGCTTCGAGCGGTCGCTGGATCAATTAAAAGCTCACGACTGGGAGGTCCGCGATGAGAATCAAAATATTCTCACCCCGGTGCCCACCCCGGAGACGAAAGCTCCGAGCCTCGCCTCTGTTTACGCGCTTTCCAAATACGACCAGGAACGCATGTGCCTCTTAATAGGCCGGGCATATAACATGCCGACGGTGGCCTTGCGGTTCTTCAACGTGTATGGCCCCCGGCAGGCGCTCTCGAACCCTTACACAGGGGTTTTGGCGATCTTCGCTTCGCGCCTCCTAAACAACAACCGACCGTTGATATTCGAGGATGGCAATCAGCGCCGGGACTTCGTGAGCGTTTACGACATTGCGCAGGCTTGCCGTTTGGCTTTGGAGGTGAAGGAAGCCAAAGACAGCGTCTTCAATGTTGGCAGCGGGAATAACTACAGCATTCGCGAGCTGGGCGAGCGCATGGCCAACGCGCTCGGCAAGAGCATCGAGCCAGAAATCACCGGCAAGTATCGCGCTGGTGATATTCGGCACTGCTTCGCTGACATCTCACTTGCGCGACGAGCGCTGGGCTACGAGCCAAAAATCTCGCTAGAAGAAGGATTGCTCGACCTGGTGAATTGGCTAGAGGGCCAGGTTCCGGTGGATCGGGTCGAAGAAGCACGGAAAGAACTGAGCGCCAGAGGGCTGACAGTATGAAGATGAACAGGACGAAGCACGGCCTTGAAGTGGAAACTGCAGGAAAGCCGACGTTGATCACTGGCGGGGCCGGGTTTATTGGCACGAACCTCGCGCATCGCTTCCTCAAAGCTGGGCAGCCCGTCATTCTTTTCGACAATCTCTCCCGCGCGGGCGTCGAGCGGAACTGGGCGTGGCTCCGTGAGACGCACGGAAACCTTGTGCAGTTGCATAAGGCGGATATCCGCGATGCCGGAGAAGTGCGCTCCGCAGTCAAAAAGGCAGGCCAGGTTTTCCACTTTGCCGCGCAGGTGGCGGTCACAACCAGCCTGGAAGATCCAGTGTTCGACTTCGATGTGAACTGCCGTGGCGCCCTGAATCTGCTCGAGGCGATTCGCCAGCAGGACACACCGGTCCCCATCATCTTTACATCGACCAACAAGGTTTATGGCGAGATGAACGATGTGGATCTTCGCTTGCGTGGTGAGCGCTACGAACCCGTCGCCGAGCGGTACCGCACGCATGGATTCAGTGAAGAGCGCCAACTCCACTTCCATAGCCCTTATGGCTGCTCGAAAGGCGCCGCCGAGCAGTACGTCCTGGACTATGCGCGCACGTTCAAAATCCCCGCTGCGGTCTTCCGGATGAGCTGCATTTACGGGCCGCACCAGTTTGGAAACGAAGATCAGGGCTGGGTGGCGCATTTCCTCATTCGTGCGCTGGAACGCAAAGGCATCACTATTTACGGCGACGGCAAGCAGGTCCGCGACGTTCTTTTCGTCGAGGATCTGGTGGATGCCTTTCTGGCGGCGATGAAGAACATCCGCAAAAT